>NZ_CP170445.1:3606366-4207427 GCF_042473625.1 Kineococcus sp. DHX-1
GTCCTCGAGGCCGCGGGCGGCCGGGGCGAGGCGTTCCACCCCGACCCCGAGTTCCGCCGCGAGGTCCCGCACCGCGTCGAGGGCGGCGTCCGGGCTGGAACTCAGCCCGATGTCCCCGGTCGCCGTGGGCGCCAGCGTCACCCCGAACGCCGCGACGCGGGGTTCCAGGGCCGCGGCGAACGCCCCGACGTCACCGGAGACGCGCAGTTCAGCCGGCCCGGACGGGTCGTGGCCCACGACGACCGGACGCTGCGCGGCGAGGGTTCCCGAGCGCAGGACGACGACCTCGTCGCAGGTGCGCTCGATGTCGTCGAGGACGTGGGAACTCGCGACGACGCGGATGCCGAGTTCGGTCGAGAGCCGGCGGACGATGGCCAGCATCTCCTCCCGGCCCGCCGGGTCCAGCCCCGACGTGGGTTCGTCGAGCAGGACGACGTCGGGACCGTGGACGAGGGCTTGGGCGAGTTTCGTGCGCTGCTGCATGCCGAGGGAGTAGCTGCCGACGGGGCGGCGGCGTTCCTCCTCCAGGCCCACCGCGAACAGCACCTCGCTGGTGCGGCGCACCGCGTCCCGGCGGCCGAGCCCGCGCATGCGGGCGAGGGACACGCAGACGTCCTGCGCCGACATGTCGTTCGGCAGGCACGGGTGCTCGGGCATGAAACCCACCCGCCGCCGCACCTCCGAGCGTTCCCGCACGGTGTCGAGGCCGAGGATCCGCACGGTGCCGCGGTCGGGGCGGGTGAGCCCCAGCGCGGTGCGCAGGAGCGTCGACTTGCCGGCGCCGTTGGCGCCGAGCAGACCCGTCGCACCGGCGCCCAGCGACATCGTCAGACCGTCGAGGGCCTGCACCGCGCCGAAGCGCTTGCCGACGTCGACGCATTCGAGGACCGGGTGTCTCAACCCCGCAGGACCATCCACCCGACCATCAGAGCACTCCCAGGTGCAGGGAGCGTCCCCCCTTCGACGCGCGCCGCGTCAATCCTTCGGGAACCATCACCGTGTGACCACACCTCCTGGAGCAGCGGTCGACGTCGTGGTCGTGGGGTCCGGGTCCGGCGGGAAGATGGTCGCCCAGCAACTGGCGCAGGCCGGCCGCCGGGTCGTCCTCGTCGAACGTGGGCACGTCGGCGGGTTCTGCCCGTTCCTCGCCTGCGTCCCGGCGAAGTCCCTCCTGCTCTCGGCCCGGTCCGGGTTGTCCTGGGTGGCCGCCCGCGCCGTGCGCGACGAGGCCGCCTCCCACCGCGACGACGCGGCCGCCGCGGCCCAGCTCGTGGACGACGGCGTGGAGGTCGTGCGCGGCAGCGCGACCCGCATCGCGCCCGGTCGCGTCGACGTCGACCTCCACGACGGCGGCCGTCGCACCGTCGAGGCCGCGCACGTCGTGGTCGGCACCGGCAGCGCGTCGGTGCGTCCCCCGCTGCCCGGCCTCGACGACGCCGCGACGTGGACGTCGGAGGAGGCGCTCTCCGCGTCGGACCTGCCGCGCCGGCTCGTCGTCCTCGGCGGCGGTCCCGTCGCCGTCGAACTGGCCCAGGCCTACCGCGGCCTCGGCAGCGAGGTCGCGCTCGTGCAGCGCGGCCCGCACCTGCTCTCGCGCGAACCGTCCTGGGCCGGTGACGTGCTGGCCGCCGCCCTGGCCGCCGACGGCGTCGACGTGCGGACGGGCGACCCGGCCGCCGCGGTCGAGGACGGCCGGCTGCGGCTGGAGTCCGGCGCGTCGCTGGAGTTCGACCGGCTGCTGCTCGCCACCGGGAGGAAGCCCGTCACGCAAGGGTTCGGTTTCCTCGACGACTGGCTGACCGACGCCGGGGCGCTGCGCACCGACGCCCGCTGCCGCGTCGTCGGCGACGACGGCCCCGTCGAGGGCCTGTTCGCCGTCGGCGACGTCACCGGCATCTCCGACTACACCCACACCGCCAACCACCAGGCCCGCACCGTCGTCGGCGAGGTCCTCGGCCACGGCCGGGACGCGGACTACTCCGCGATCCCCCGCGCCGTCTACACCGACCCGACCGTGTTCTGCGTCGGCGCCACCTCGGGCGCGCGCTCGGCGCGGTTCGAGGTGGGCGAGGTCGAGCGCGCCACCCTCGTCGAACTGTCCCGCCGCCGCGAGGTCACCGGCGCCGTCGAACTCTTCGTCGACGAGGCGGGCGTGCTCGTCGGCGCGGCCTGCGTCGGCCCCGACGCCGACTCCTGGGGCGCCGAGCTCGCCCTCGCCGTCCGCGCCCGCCTCGACGTCGACCTGCTCTGGCACCACGTGCGCGCGTTCCCGACGTGGTCGGAGGCCATCTTCCCGGCGCTGGAGGAGCTGCGCGGCTGAGGTGTACGGGATGTCTGCATCCCGAGTCGGAACCGACCCGAAAACCGCGGTCGCGGCGCCGGCGTGCAGACATCCCGTACACGACCGCCGTTGTCCACAGGGGTCGGCGCAGCGATCCCGGATCCCCGGCAGAGTGCCCGCCGTGGATCCGGTGGACGCCGTCGGCAGCTGCGGCGGCGCAGCGCGCTTCGCCCGCCTCGAACCGCTCGTGACCCGGCGTGCCCTGCAGACTGCGGTCACCGCCGGTGACCTGCTACGCCCGGCGCCGGGGCTGTACCACCTGCCGGGGTGCCCGGCCGACGTGCTCGCTGCGGCCGCCGTCAGCGGGGTCCGCTCGTGCCACAGCGCGGCGTCCGCGTGGGGCCTCGACCTCGTCGATCCCCCACTGACACCGCAGGTCACCGCTCGCCGAGGATCCCGCTCCACCTTCGGCCGGGCCGTCGTGCACCGCCGTGACGTCGCCGAGCTCGACGGCTGCACCGACCTGACGACGACGCTCCTGGACTGCCTGCACTGCCTGCCTCGCCGGTTCGCCCTCGTCCCCGTCGACGACGCGCTGCGCCGCGGGCTCCTCTCCCCTGCCGAGCTCGAGGACCTGCGGTCGTCGCTGCCGCGCAGCGACTCCCGTCGCGCACTCCTGGGCATGGCCGACCCCCGGTCCGGGTCGACGCTCGAGACCGTGGGACGGGTGGACCTCCTCGACGAGGGGTTCGAGGTGCAGACGCAGCACATGCTCGCACCAGCGGGTCGGGTGGACTTCCTCATCGACGGCTGGCTGGTCGTCGAACTCGACGGCTACGAGACGCACGAGCGGATCGGGCAGTTCACCGAGGACCGGCGCCGGGACGCGGAACTGGCGGGTCAGGGCCTGGTCAGCCTGCGGTTCACGTTCGACCAGGTCGTGCGGAACCGGTCGTGGTTCGTGCAGACCGTCCGGGCGACGTGGGCCCGAGGTCGCCCCGGGACCGGCGTCAGGACCCCAGGTCGAGGCTCGAGACGGCGAACCGGTCCCGCAGGAACATCCCGTTGACGACGAGGGCCGAGACGTCCTCGCGGACCGCGGCCTCGTGCATGGCGGTGACGGCGTCGAGGAGCACGGCGAGCTGGTCGGTGAGGAGCTGCTCCGCCGTCCCCCGGCCGTCGTCGTGGGTCGCGGCCCAGTCCCGCGGGAGGACGGCGAAGGCGCGCAGGGTGTCCGGGAGGTAGTGCACGGCCGTGCGTTCGACGGCGAGCCGGGCGTCGGAACCCGGCGCGGTGCGGGTGAGCGTGTCGGCCAGCAGTTCCGCGATCCGCGCCACGACCGTGGTGGTGGCGGCGGGGAGCAGGCCCGCGGCGCGGGCCGGCAACGACCGCAGGCTCGCGACGGGGTCGGCCTCGTCGACCCGCAGGACGTCGGTGCGCGGCGACACCCCGAGCGCCACGAGGGCCCGCGCCACCGCGGCCGCGTCGCCGGCCACCGCGGCGGTGACGTCGGCGACGCCCACCGCGAGGAGTTCCAGGAACTCCCCCACGGCGACGTCGCGCCGCGCGATGGTGACGCCCCGGACGACGCGCTCGACGGACGCGGACAGACCGGACCCGTTCGCGCGCAGGGTGAGCGCCGCGGCGGGCAGCTCCACGCGCAGGCTGCGCGCCTGGCCGGGGCGGCCGGCCAGACGGTCCCCGACCGACCGGTGGCGCTCGACCACGAGTGCGTCCGGGGCGGGCAGGGCGCGGCCCAGCGCCCCGGCGAGGCGGTCGAGGAACTCCGCGGGGTCCTCCCCCGGGGTGGGCAGGGCGGTGGTCGGCGTCACCACCGGCCGTCCGTCAGCGGCAGCACGAGGGAGGGTTTGGCGATGGTGTGGTCGGCCCGCAACGGGCGGACGGCCGTACCGATCGCGAAGAACTCCGTCGTGTGCCCGCCCCAGCGGTGCGGCAGCGAGAGGAGCTGCACCCCGACGATCCCCTCCGCCCGCAGCTGCTCGGCCTCGGCCTGCATCCGGCTCATCGCGAGTTCCCGCGCGTCGTAGAGCGCCTCGGTGAACTGCTCGATCTCGACGTTCGCCCCGACCGTGCTCATCGAGGCGAGGACCCCGCGGTGGGCGATGTGGTAGACGCAGGTCCCCATCACGAGCCCCAGCGGCGCGTACCCGGCCTGAACGAGCGTCCAGAAGTCCTGGCCCGACAGGTCCGAGGTGAACGGCAGGCCGTGGTGGGTGCGCCACGACCCCGTGGGCGGCGGGTCGTCGGCCACGACGGCCGTCCCCACGGCGATGAACTCGGCGATGTCGTTGCCGTACTCCTTGAACTCGATCTCCAGGCGCACCCCGACGATCCCGTCGGCACCGAGTTCGGCGGCCTCGGCCTCCATGCGCGTCATGGCGAGTTCACGTGCGTGGTACATCGCCTGCGTGAGCTTGTCCATCTCCATGTTCTTATTCCACCGGCCGACCTGCAGACCCACGTGGTAGACGCTGGACCCCAGGACGAGACCGACGGGGCGGAACCCGGCCTCGCGCACGAGGAGGAACTCGTTGACGGACAGGTCGGACGTGAACAGCGCCCGGCCGTGGTCACCGCGCATCCCGGCCAGCCGTTCGCGGGCGTCGGCGGGCAGGTGGACGTCGGCGAGCGGCGGGACGTCGGGCGTCGGGGTCACGGGGTCTCCCGGGGTCAGCGGTTGAGGGGCAGGACGGACAGGACGCGGCGACCCACCCCGGCCGGCGCGGGGGCGGCCGGGTCCGGTCGCAGGAGGGTCCCGGTGAAGACAGCCTCGGCGTGCAGGTCGCGGGCGTTGCTGCAGGCCGTCTCGAAGCTCGTCAGCCCGATCCCGCTCACGACGACCTGACCGGTCGCGGCGTGCCGGCGGGCGTCGGCGGCGAGGCGTTCGCGGGCGTCGGCCCGTGCGCGCTGGACGAGGGCGGTGAGGCCGTCGACCTCCTGCCCGGTCCAGCTCGTCCGCTGTTGACCCAGCTGCGGGTCCTCGTGCTTGGTGGCGACGGACACGCCGAGGACGAGCGCGCGCGGGACGACTCCGGACTGCAGCGCGGCCGCGCAGTCCTCGGCGCTCAGGCCCGCGGCCCACGGCGTGGAGGGGGTCGGCCCGCGCCGGTCGACCGCGCGGACGGCGGTCCCCCGCGCGGTGAACTCGACCTCCGTGCCGGCGAGGGTCGTGCGGCTCGTGACGACGCCGACGACGCCGTCGGCCTCGAGGGCGGCGGCCTCGAGGAGCATCCGGTCCAGTGCACCGTGCCAGGCGGTCACGACGGACCGGACGTAGGGGCCGTACCCGTTGCGGGTGCCGCCCGGGTCACCCGTCGTGACGACCGGGGACGTCCAGCCCCAGCCGCCGGGGCCGATCCCTCCCGTCCCGGACCAGGCGCCGCACAGGCCCCCGCTCCAGCCGAGGTTCTGAACGAGGCAGCCGAACACCTCGCCGGCGGGGACGAGCCCGGCAGCGGCCACGGCCGCGGCGGCGGGCGCCGACAGGAACGATCCCGTGGCGCCGCTCGCGCGTTGCCGCCTCACGCGGTCGGCCGCCGCCGCGGGCAGCCCGCCCACCCACGCGCTCACGGGGATACCACCGACCGGGAGGCCATGTCGTCACCGTAGGACCCGCCGACCGCACCACCGGGGTGGCCGACCCAACTCCCAGCCGATCGGGAGGGAACCCTCAGGCGGAGTAGACCGCCACGACGGGGGCGTGGTCGGAGAACCGCTCGGCGTAGCTGGCGGCACGGTCCGTCTCGACCGTCCGCAACCGCTCGGCGAGGCCCGGGGTCACGAGCTGGTAGTCGATGCGCCAGCCCGTGTCGTTGTCGAACGCCTGCCCCCGCCACGACCACCAGGCGAACGGGCCGTCGACGTCACCGGCGAGCCTGCGCTGGGTGTCGACCCAGCCGAGGGCGTCGAACCAGTGGTCGAAGTGGGCGCGCTCGTCCTCGAGGAAACCCGCCTTGCCGCGGTTCCCCTTCCAGTTCTTGATGTCGCGCTCGGTGTGCCCGATGTTGAGGTCGCCCGCCACGAGCGCCTCGCGGCCCGTGTCGGCCGCGACCTTCCCGAGTTCGGCCAGCCGCACGTCCATGGCGTCGAGGAACCGGTACTTGTCGTCCTGCTGCGGGGTCCCGACCTCGCCGGAGTGCACGTAGGCGCTGACGAAGGTCATCGGCCCGACCGCGGTGTCGACGTCGACCTCGATCCAGCGGCCCGAGTCCTCGAAGTGCGGGTCGTGGGCGAACCCGATGCGCACGGCGGAGAACTCGGCCTTCGACGCGACGGCCACCCCGGCCCGCCCCTTGGCCGCGGCCTCGGTGTGGGCCACGTGCGAGAACCCCGGCAGGGCCTTGCGCAGTTCGGCGTCGGGAGCGCGGACCTCCTGCAGCAGCAGGACGTCCGGGTCGCGGCCGTCGAGCCACGGCTGCATCCCGCGACGGACGGCTGCGCGCACGCCGTTGACGTTGACGGTCGCGACGGTCAGCTTCTTCTTCGTCCTCGGCGTCTTCGTAGCCACGCGCGGGACGCTACCCGACCCCTCGGACACGAGGGGTCGGGCAGCGGTTCAGCGCAGGCCGGCCGCGCGTTCGGCGGACTCGACGACGTTCGTCAGCAGCAGCGCGCGCGTCATCGGCCCGACCCCACCGGGGTTGGGGGCCATGAAACCCGCGACCTCCGCGACGTCGAGGGCGATGTCACCGGCCAGCACGTTCTTGCCCGTGGCCTCGTCGAACACCCGCGAGACGCCGACGTCGAGCACGGCGGCGCCCGGCTTGACGTCCTGCTTCGTCACCAGCCCGGGCACCCCGGCCGCGGCGACGACGACGTCGGCCCGCCGCAGGTGCTCGGACAGGTTCTTCGTCCCGGTGTGGCACAACGTGACCGTCGCGTTCGGGTGCCGCCGCGTGAGCAGCAGCCCGATCGGCCGGCCGACCGTCACCCCGCGCCCGACGACGACGACCTCCGCGCCGTCCAGGGGCACGTCGTGCCGCAGCAACAGGTCGATGACCCCGCGCGGCGTGCAGGGCAGCGGGGAGGTGATCTCCTCGCGGACCCGCAGCACGAGCCGCCCGAGGTTCGTCGGGTGCAGCCCGTCGGCGTCCTTGTCCGGGTCCACGGCCTCGAGCACGCGGTTGGCGTCGACGCCCGAGGGCAGCGGGAGCTGGACGATGAACCCGGTGCAGGCCGGGTCGGCGTTCAGCTGGGCGATCTCGGACTCGATCTCGGCCTGCGTCGCCGTGGCGGGCAGTTCGACCCGGATCGACTCGATCCCGACCTCGGCGCAGTCGCGGTGCTTGCCGCGGACGTAGCTCGCCGACCCCGGGTCGTCGCCGACGAGGACCGTGCCGAGACCGGGTACGACCCCCTTCGTGCGCAGGACGGCAACGCGTTCGGCGAGGTCCGCCTTCACCGCCGCCGCAGCGGCCTTGCCGTCGAGGACGACCGCGCTCACAGGACGCCCTGGTTCGAGGGGTACAGCGGGAACTCGGCCGTGAGCTTGGCGACGCGGGCGCGCAGCGCCTCGGCGTCGAACTCCGGCTTCAGGGCCTGCGCGATGACGTCGGCGACCTCGGTGAACTCGGCCGCGCCGAAACCGCGGGTGGCGAGCGCCGGCGTCCCGATCCGCAGACCCGAGGTGACCATCGGCGGGCGCGGGTCGAACGGGACGGCGTTGCGGTTCACGGTGATGCCGACCTCGTGGAGGCGGTCCTCGGCCTGCTGGCCGTCGAGTTTGCTGTCGCGCAGGTCGACGAGGACGAGGTGGACGTCGGTGCCGCCGGTGAGGACGGACACGCCGGCCTCGGCGACGTCGGCCGCGGTGAGGCGCTCGGCGACGATCCGCGCGCCCTCGAGGGTGCGGCGCTGGCGCTCGGCGAACTCCTCCGACCCGGCGACCTTGAACGCGACGGCCTTGGCGGCGACGACGTGCATGAGCGGGCCGCCCTGCTGGCCCGGGAACACCGCGGAGTCGACCTTCTTGGCGAACTCCTCGCGCGTGAGGATGAGGCCTGAGCGGGGCCCGGCGAGCGTCTTGTGGACCGTGGAGGTCACGACGTCCGCGTGCGGGACGGGCGAGGGGTGCAGGCCCGCGGCGACGAGGCCGGCGAAGTGCGCCATGTCGACCATGAGGTGCGCCCCGACCTCGTCCGCGATCTCGCGGAAGGCGGCGAAGTCGAGCTGACGCGGGTAGGCCGACCAGCCGGCGATGATGAGCTTCGGACGGGCCTGCAGGGCGGTGGCGCGCACGACGTCCATGTCGACGCGGAACGTCTGCGGGTCCACGCCGTAGGACGACACGTCGTACATGCGGCCGGAGAAGTTGATCTTCATGCCGTGCGTGAGGTGGCCGCCGTGCGCGAGCTCGAGGCCCAGGATGCCGTCGCCGCCGCGGATGAAGGCGTGCATGGCGGCCGCGTTCGCGGTGGCGCCGGAGTGCGGCTGGACGTTCGCGTGCTCGGCGCCGAACAGCGCCTTGGCGCGGCTGCGGGCGAGCTCCTCGGCCACGTCGACGTGCTCGCAGCCGCCGTAGTAGCGCTTGCCGGGGTAGCCCTCGGCGTACTTGTTCGTCAGGACCGACCCCTGCGCCTCGAGCACCGAGCGCGGCGCGAAGTTCTCGCTCGCGATCATCTCGAGGGTGTCGCGCTGGCGGCCGAGCTCGGCGTCCAGGACGGCGGCGATCTCGGGGTCCACCTCGGCGAGGGGACGGTCGGTCACACCGGACGTGCCGGTGCTGCGGGTGGGCTGGACGTCGGTCACGGTCGCTCCTCGTACGGCGGGCGGTGGTGGCGACGCGGAGCCCAGGCGGACGACCCCGTGAACGGCGGACCCCAGCACGCAGGGCCCGTTGCCGCTCCCCGGTGGTGACCCACCTCGACGCCAGTCGCGGCCCGGCCAGGTTAGCCCAGGACCCGACCGGCCAGCCACGCTCAGCGGGCGATGGCCGCGTCCAGGACGGTGCGCATCTTGGCGGCCGTCTCGGCCACCTCGGCGTCGGGGTCGGAGCCGTCGACGATCCCGGCGCCCGCGAAGATCCGCAGCGTCCGGCCCTGCACCTCGGCGCAGCGGACCGCGACGACCCACTCGCCGTCGCCGTGCACGTCCTGCCAGCCGACGGCCCCGGCGTAGCAGCCGCGGTCCAGGCCCTCGACCTCGCGGATGACGTCCAGGGCGGCCCGGCGCGGCGACCCGCCGACCGCGGGCGTGGGGTGCAGCGCGGCGACGAGGTCCACCGACGTGGTGTCGGTGTCGTTGAGCAGCGCGGTGATGCGGGTCGCGAGGTGCCACACCGCGGGCGTCGCCACGAGCTCGGGCTCGGGGGCGTTCACCGTGCGGCAGAACGGGGAGAGCGCCTCGACGACGGCGTCGACGACGTAGCGGTGCTCGCGGCGGTCCTTGTCGGAGGCCATGAGGGCGTCGGCCCGGCGCATGTCCTCGTCGGGTTCCGGCGAGCGCGGGATGGAGCCGGCCAGCGGACGCAGCAGCACGCTCGGACCCCGGCGGCGCAGGAGCAGCTCCGGGCTCGCCCCGACGAGCCAGCGGGCGCCCGCGTCGGCCGGGTCGTCGATCGGGACGGCGAGCGCCGTGGCGGCGGGGTTGCGGGCGACGAGCTCGGCCAGCAGGTCCGGGACGGACCACTCGTCGAGGGCCTCGAGCTCCAGGGTGCGGGCCAGGACGACCTTCTCGACGTCACCCGCGTGGATGCGGCCGAGCGCGGCGCGGACCGCGTCGGCGTACCCCGCCGGGGAGGGGACGGGGCGGCTGCGCGCGACGGTCGACCGGCGCCCCCCGCCCACCAGCGGCAGGGTCAGGTGCCCCGGGTTCGCCTCCGCCGGGCCGAGGCGCAGGGCGCCGGAGGTCGTGAGGTCGAAGGGCACCGCTCCGGCCGCGACGACGCCGGTCTGCGCCCCGTCGAGGGCGGCGGTGGTGCGGCGCAGCTGCTCCAGGCCCGACCCGCCGGGGACGAGGGGACGCGGGCCGGTCTGCACCAGCGTCGACTTCTCCCCGGAGAAGACGGTGGCGCCCGCGCGCACGGCCAGTGCTACCGCTTCGGCTTCTGCCACGTCGCCACCCTAGGCTTCCCCGTGTGAGCACGCGCCCGAGGGTCCTGACCCTGTCCTGCCCCGACCGTCCGGGCATCGTCCACGCCGTGACGGGCGCCCTGGTCGCGCTCGACGCGAACATCACCGAGAGCCAGCAGTACGGCGACCCGGACACCGGGCTGTTCACCATGCGGGTCGCGTTCGACGCGACGGCGAGCGAGGAGGCGCTGCGCGCCAACCTCGAGGTGGTGGCCCACCGCTTCGACCTGTCGTGGACGCTGTCGGCCGCCGACGAACCGCTGCCGACGCTGGTCATGTGCTCCAAGCAGGGCCACTGCCTCAACGACCTGCTGTTCCGGCACCGGTCGGGGCACCTGCCCGTCGACATCCGGGCCGTCGTGTCCAACCACACCGACCTCGCGCCGCTGGCCGACTTCTACGGCGTCCCCTTCGTCCACGTGCCCGTCACCACGGGCGACGCGGCGTCGAAGGCGGCGGCCGAGGCGCGCCTGCTCGAGCTCGTCGACGAGCACGGGGCCGAGCTGGTCGTCCTCGCCCGGTACATGCAGGTGCTCTCGGACGACCTGTGCCGCAGTCTGTCGGGGCGCGCCATCAACATCCACCACTCGTTCCTGCCGAGCTTCAAGGGCGCCCGCCCCTACCACCAGGCGCACGCGCGCGGTGTGAAGATCATCGGGGCGACCGCGCACTACGTGACGGCCGACCTCGACGAGGGGCCGATCATCGAGCAGGAGATCGAGCGCGTCGACCACCGCGCCACCGCGCCCGAGCTCGTGCGCCTCGGGCAGGACGTGGAGGCCCGGACGCTGGCCCGCGCGGTGCGCTGGCACGCCGAGCAGCGCGTGCTGCTCGACGGCAACCGGACCGTCGTCTTCCGCTGACCCTCAGCCCGCCACACGTCACCCTGCGTCCGCCCCCTGTCTGGGTCGTTGACGCATCACGCCGAACCTACCGGCGCGTCGAGTCAACGACCCCTCCCCGGAGGGGCCACGTCAGGGGCGGTTGCGGCCGCCGAAGCGGAACGGGACGGGGATGCCGCCGAGGCAGCAGAACCCCTGCACCTCCAGCGGCGACAGCAGCACCGCGGCGCGGTAGCAGGCCAGGAACCGCACGGCGCTCGGCAGCACCGCCCCGACGACGCCGCGGCGGTGCACCTCGCCGCGCACGGCGGACGAGCAGGACTCACCCCCGTGGGCGACGCGGTGCGCGCACGACCAGCCCTTGCGGGGCGAGATCCGGCGCTGGTAGCCGGCGATGGCGGCCTCGACGACGCGGGCGGCGGGACTCCTCATCGGCCCACGCTAGGCACGGGTCGGGACTACAGCCACCCGCGGCGCTTGAAGATGACGTACAGCGTGACGCTGAGGCCGAGCATGAGCAGCAGCGCCAACGGGTACCCATACGTCCACTGCAGTTCCGGCATGTGCGTGAAGTTCATGCCGTAGATGCCCCCGACCAGGCTGGGCGCGAACAGGATCGCGGCCCAGGAGGAGATCTTCTTGACCTCCTCGCTCTGGGCGAAGCTGGCCTCGGTCATGGCCTGCATCTCCTCGTTCTGCCGCTGCCCGACCAGGGTCGCGTTGACGGTGAGGATGTCGCGCAGCTGGCTGCGGTAGTTCTCGATGCGTTCGACGGCCACCGTCACGTGGTCGGCGACGTCGCGCAGGTAGCGCTGCAGCTCCTCGTCGACGCGGTACTTCTGGAACCCTCCGGTGAGCCCGTTCAGGATCGCGGTCAGCGGCGTGACGGCCCGCTGGAAGTCGGAGACCTCCTGCGACAGCTCGTAGATGCGCCGCGAGACGGTCGGGTCGCCGCTGAACACCTGCGTCTCGATCTCGTCGATGTCGTTCTCCAGGCCCTTCAGGACGGGCCCGTAGCCGTCGACGACGGCGTCGAGGATCGCGTAGAGGATCGCCTCGGTGCCCAGGCGCAGGAGGTCCGGGTCGGCCTCCATGCGCTTGCGCACCTCGGCCAGGCTCGGGGACTCGGCGTGCCGGACGGTGAGCAGGAAGTCGGCGCCGATGAACAGGTGCAGTTCGCCGAACTCGACCTTCTCGGACTCGTCGACGTACCGGGCCGCGCGCAGGACGACGAACAGCGTCGAGCCGTAGCGCTCCAGCTTGGGCCGCTGGTGGGCCACCACGGCGTCCTCGACGGCCAGCTCGTGCAGGTCGAACTCCGCGGCGAGGGAGTTCAGCTCCTCCTCCGCGGGGCGGTACAGGCCCATCCAGGCGACGCGCCCCTCCTCCTCCCGCAGCGCGGCGACGGTGCTCACGAGGTCGGTCGGCGAGACGACGCGGTGCCCGTCGGCGTAGACCCCGCTGTCGATGAGGCTGCTGCCGCGCGACATCGGGACCGCGGGGATCGCCCCGTCCTGGGCCAGGTTGCGGGACGGGGCCATGCCGCGACGTCCCATCGACGGCAACGGGAGACGACGTCGGGGCATGGGGAACCTCCCTGGTGAGGGCGTCGGTGCGGCGCGGGACCGGTCCAGTGTGCCGCCTGCCGCTGTGGGCTGCGGACGCCCCGGCCCGGGTGGCCGCGGGTGCGGCCAAGGGGTCACCCCGAGCCGTCACCGCGCACGCGGTCACCCCGTGCGCCTCACCGTCGGGGCGCGACGCGGGCGTCCACGACTTCGGTGAGGCTACCCTCGCCTGGTGACCGCTCGTCCCGACCGCCGCCTGTTCCTCGGAGCCGGGGCTGGCCTCCTGCTGACCGGCTGCTCCGCCGCCTCCGCCGGGGACACCCCCGCCACCCCCGCGACGTCCAGCGCCTCGACGACCGCGAGCGCCTGGGTGACGCCCCGTGAGCTGCCCGCCGGCTGGGGCAGCGGGCAGGACGACGGGGTCTTCCCGCGGACGGTCGTGCACGCCGCGGGGTCGACGACGGTCCCCGCGCGCCCCGCCAGGGTGGTCGTCGTCTCGACGGGGCAGATGGACGCGGCGCTGACGCTCGGCGTCGTCCCGGTGGGCGCGACCGCCGGGGACGGAGCGGGGCGGGTCCCGGACTACCTGCGCGCCCGCTTCCCGGACCGCAGTGCCGACCTGGACGCCGTCGCCGACCTCGGGACGCGCAGCCAGCCGAACCTGGAGGCCGTCGCAGCCCTCGCGCCCGACCTCGTGCTCGTCAACGCGACCGCGAAGGACGGCGACGTCCTCGGTGCGCTGCAGGCGATCGCGCCCACGGTCGTCACCCAGGGCACGGGCCTGCGCTGGAAGCAGGACCTCCTGCTCCTGGCCGACGGCCTGGGTCTGCGGCAGCGGGCGCAGGCGTGGCTGGACGAGCACCACGCACGCGCGGCGGCGCTGGCGCCCAGCCCCTCCCCCACGGTGTCCTTCCTGCGGCGCAACGGAGACCGGGTCCGCGTCTTCGGCGTGGCCTCCTTCAGCGGGTCCGTCGCCGAGGACGCGGGCCTGGCCCGGCCGCAGGCCCAGAGCTTCACCGACGACACCTCCCGCGACGTCAGCGCCGAGCAGCTCGACCTCGCCGACGCCGACCGGTTGTTCTTCGGCGTCCAGGGCGGCGACGCGGCCGAGCTCACCTCGCTGCCGACCTGGGGCGACCTCGCCGCCGTCCGGGCGGGCCGGGCCGTCCAGGTCGACGACGACGCGTTCTTCCTCAACACCGGCCCGACGGCCGCGCGGATCGTCCTCGAGGAGCTCGAGCACGCCCTGCGCTGACGTCAGAGCAGCTGCGCGCGCAGCCGGTCGACGAGGTCGGGGGCGGCACCGTGGGCGATGGCCCACCCGGCCGTCCCGCCCTCGTGCGCGTCCCACACGTCGAGCACCGCGGCGAGCGCGTCGGTCGGCGCGGTGAAGTACTCGGCGGGCAGCGTCGACAGGTCCGCGCCCGGGGGCAGCGGTGACGTGGCGAGCAGGCGCCGCATGACGTCCGGCATGGCGTCGGTGGTCAGGGCGAAGTCCGCGAGGACGGCCTCGCGCGGCACCCCGACCAGCCGCAGGACGAGCGCGACGACGAGCCCGGTGCGGTCCTTGCCCGCGGCGCAGTGCACGAGGACCGGGGCGGGCGAGGAGGCGACGAGATCGGCCGCCCGCAGCAGGCCCGTGCCCTGCTCGAGCATCGAGAGGTAGACGTCGACGAGGGGGCGGCGCCGCTGCTCCAGCGCGTTCGGGTCCCCGGCGTGGTCCAGCAGCGGGACGGAGTGCACCTCCGTCCCGGGCGCGAGCAGCGGGTGGCCGGTGCCGGGCACCTCGGCCGCCGACCGCAGGTCCAGGACGGTCGCCGGCGGCCACGCGTCGACCTCCCGCGGCGTCCCGTCGCCCACCTGCGGCTGGGCGCTGCGCCACAGCACGCCGGGTCGCAGCCGCGGGTCGGAGTGCGCGACGTCGCGCAGGTTCGCGACCTGGTCCAGGGGTTCGTCGCTCACCGCGTCCGCCCCTGCGCCAGGGTCCGGACGAACCCGGCGAGGAACCTCGACCGGTCCACCTCGACGACGGCCGTCGCCGGTCGCAGCGCGATCTCCTGCGGCAGGGCGGCGGGCGTCCCGTCCGGCAGTTCCAGCAGCCGGGCCCGCGTGGCGAACCCGTTGGTCGTCACGGCGGCCGGGGCGCTGACGCGCCGCACGACGAGCGAGGGGTCGGCCACGACGGCGGCGGCGAGCGGGTCGTGCACGGGGGCGACGTTCCGGCCCCACTCGTGGACGTAGAACCGGTGGTAGGCATCGAGCGCGTCGGCGGCGAAGGTCCCCCACGCGGTCCCGGCGTGCCGCAGCGAGGAGGTCATCGCCTCGTCGAGGACGACGGTGCCCGTCACGTCGACACCGACCATCGTCACGGTGTCGTCGGCGGGCCGGTCCGCGGCGAAGACCTCGTGCGCGGCGTCGGGGTCGTTCTGCACGTTCGCGTCGACCATGAGCGAGCGGCCGAGCGGCTGGTAGGGGCCGGACCCGCCCATGAGCGTCAGGGACCGGACCTTGAAGAGGAAGCGCGGGTCAAGGCGCAGCGCGAGCGCGATGTTCGTCAGCGGGCCGAGGGCGAGGACGTCGTACCGGCCGGGGTCGGCGTCCGCGAGCGCCACGAGGCGCTCGGCCGCGGAGTCGGGCGTCGTCTCCGGGTCGGGCCGGTCGACCCCGAGGTCCCCGAGGCCGTCGCTGCCGTGGACGTACCCGGCGATGTGGGCCTCCCCCACGAGCGGCCCCGCCGCACCGCGCGACAGGGGCACGTCGTCCAGGCCCGCCAGCCGCAGGACGTGGGCGGCGTTGCGCAGCGAGTCCTCCACGACGCAGTTGCCGTAGACGGTGGTCACGGCGGCGATGTCGGCGAGCGGGGAGCCGGCGAGCAGCAGCAGGGCGAGGGCGTCGTCGAGGCCGGTGTCGGTGTCCACGACGACCTGGTGGCGTGCGGGTTCGGTCACGGGCCCACCCTAGGGACCGCCCGGTGGCGGCCGGCCGGGCGTGCCGACAGGCTGACGCGCATGAGGTACCGGGACGACGCCAGTCTGGACGCGAGCGGTGTGGAGGACCGTCGGCGCGGCGGTGGAGGTCGGACGGTGGCCATCGGCGGCGGTGGGCTGGGGATCGTGGGGGTGCTGGTCCTCGTGCTCTTCCAGGTGCTGGGCGGCAGCGACCCGACGCAGCAGGCGGGGTCGTACCTCGACGAGCTCGGGTCCGGCCAGACGGTCGACACCACCCAGCTGGCCCAGGAGTGCCGGACCGGCGCCGACGCGAACGCGCACCGGGAGTGCGCCGTCGTGGCCGACATCGAGTCGATCCAGGACTACTGGGGCGGCGTCCTCGGCTCCTCCTACGTCCCGACGCGCACCGTCTACTTCGCCGGCGGGACGCAGACTGGGTGCGGCGCAGCCTCCTCGGGCACCGGCCCGTTCTACTGCCCGGCCGACCAGCGCGTGTACCTCGACCTGTCGTTCTTCGACGAGCTGAAGCAGCGGTTCGGGGCCGAGGGCGGCACGTTCGTCGACGCGTACGTCGTCGCCCACGAGTACGGCCACCACGTCCAGCACCTGCTCGGGACGACGGGGCAGGTGCAGCCCGGGGAGACCGGGCCGACGAGCGGCAGCGTGCGACTGGAACTGCAGGCCGACTGCTACGCGGGCGCGTGGGCGAACCACGCGACGACCGTTCCGGACGACTCCGGCGCCCCGCTCATCTCCGAACTCACCCAGGACGACGTCGACCGGGCCCTGGACGCGGCGGCCCGCATCGGTGACGACTTCATCCAGACGAACCTCGGGGACGGCACGACCGACCCGGACAGCTACTCCCACGGAACGTCGGAGCAGCGGCAGCGCTGGTTCACCCAGGGGTTGCGGACCGGTGACCCGCGGCAGTGCGACACCTTCGCCGCGCAGTCCCTCTAGAGCACCGGCCCCCCGCACGACGAAGGGGCCGTCGCCACCGGCGACGGCCCCTTCCCCGTGAGTCCTCAGCCCAGGCGGGCGGCGAGGTTCTCGTCGAGCGTGCCGAGGAACTCCTCGGTGGTCTGCCAGGCCTGGTCCGGCCCGACGAGCAGCGCGAGGTCCTTCGTCATCTTGCCGCTCTCGACGGTCTTGATGACGACGTCCTCGAGGGTCTCGGCGAAGCCGGTGACCTCGGGGGTGGAGTCCAGCTTGCCGCGGTGGGCCAGGCCCCGCGTCCAGGCGTAGATCGACGCGATGGGGTTCGTCGACGTCGGCTTGCCCTGCTGGTGCTGGCGGTAGTGGCGCGTCACGGTGCCGTGCGCCGCCTCCGCCTCGACGACCGAGCCGTCCGGGGTGGACAGCACCGACGTCATGAGGCCGAGCGAGCCGAAGCCCTGGGCCACGGTGTCGGACTGCACGTCACCGTCGTAGTTCTTGCAGGCCCAGACGTAGCCGCCCTCCCACTTCAGGGACGCGGCGACCATGTCGTCGATGAGGCGGTGCTCGTAGGTGATGCCCGCGGCGGCGAACTTGTCCTTGAACTCGCTCTGGAACACCTCCTCGAAGATGTCCTTGAACCGGCCGTCGTAGGCCTTGAGGATCGTGTTCTTCGTGGACAGGTACACCGGGTAGTTCCGCGCCAGGCCGTAGTTCAGCGACGCGCGGGCGAAGTCGACGATGGAGCTGTCGAGGTTGTACATCGACAGCGAGACGCCGGCGCCGGGGGCTTGGAAGACCTCGTGCTCGATCGGCTCGCCGCCGTCCTTCGGGGTGAAGGTGACGGTCAGCGTGCCCTCGCCCGGGAACTTGAAGTCCGTGGCGCGGTACTGGTCGCCGAAGGCGTGACGGCCGACGATGATCGGCTTGGTCCAGCCCGGCACCAGGCGCGGGATGTTGCTGATGATGATCGGCTCGCGGAAGATCACGCCGCCGAGGATGTTGCGGATCGTCCCGTTCGGGGACCGCCACATCTTCTTGAGGCCGAACTCCTCGACGCGTGCCTCGTCCGGCGTGATCGTCGCGCACTTGACGCCGACGCCCGCCTTCTGGATCGCGTGCGCCGCGTCGATCGTCACCTGGTCGTCGGTGGCGTCGCGGTGCTCGACGCCCAGGTCGTAGTACTCCAGGTCGACGTCGAGGTACGGGTGGACCAGGCGGTCCTTGATGAACTGCCAGATGATCCGGGTCATCTCGTCACCGTCGAGCTCGACGACCGGACCCTGAACCTTGATCTTGGCCACTGTGCTGTCCCCTCCGACTCACTCGGCTCCTTCTCGACGTCAAGCTACCGCTCCCGCCTGCTCGCGCCGTCACCGCCCGGGTCGCGGCGTCCCGTACGCTGCGGCTCCGTGAGCAGCCCCGAGACGTCCCCGCCGCTCGACCCCCGCACCACCGCCGGTCAGCTCGCGGGACTGCACGCCCGGACCGACGCCGCCGTCGCGGCCGCCGACGAGCGCGCGGCCGCCAAGCAGCACCCCCGAGGGAAGAAGACGGCCCGCGAGCGCATCGCCGCCCTCGTGGACGAGGACTCCTTCGTCGAGCGCGGCGGGCTCGTCCGCAGCCGGGCGACGGCCTTCGGCATGGCGGCCAAGCACGTCGACGGCGACGGCGTCGTCACGGGCTACGCGACGGTGGACGGCCGCCCGGTGTGCGTCTACGCGCAGGACTTCACGGCCTTCGGCGGCTCGCTCGGCGAGGAGCACGGCGCCAAGATCGCCGAGCTGCAGGACTTCGCGGCCACCACGGGCTGCCCGGTCGTCGGCATCAACGACGGCGGCGGGGCCCGCATCCAGGAGGGCGTCGCCTCCCTCGTGCAGTACGCGCGCATCTTCCGCCGCAACGTGCACGCCTCGGGCGTCGTCCCGCAGATCTCCCTCATCCTCGGCCCCTCGGCCGGCGGGGCCGTCTACTCCCCCGCCCTGACCGACATCACGGTCATGGTCGAGGAGACGTCGCACATGTTCGTCACCGGCCCGGACGTCATCCGCACCGTGACGGGTGAGGACGTCGGCTTCGAGGAGCTCGGTGGCGGGCGCACCCACGCCACCCGCTCCGGCGTCGCGCACCACCTCGCCGAGAGCGAGGACGAGGCGATCGAGTACGTGCGCGAACTGCTGTCGTTCCTGCCCTCGAACAACCTGTCCGAGGCGCCGCTGCTGGCCCCCGAGCACGAGCGGGACCTGCACGTCGACGAGGACGACCTGCGGCTCGACACGGTCGTGCCGGACTCCCCCAACCAGCCGTACGACATGGCCGCCGTCATCGCCGCCGTGCTCGACGACGAGGTGTTCCTGCAGGTCCACGAGCTCTTCGCGCCGAACGTCCTGACGGGCTTCGGCCGCGTCGAGGGCCGGCCCGTGGGCGTCGTCGCCAACCAGCCGCAGCAGCTGGCCGGGACGCTCGACATCGACGCCTCCGAGAAGGCGGCGCGCTTCGTCCGCCTCTGCGACGCGTTCAACGTCCCGGTGCTCACCTTCGTGGACGTGCCGGGGTTCCTGCCGGGCACCGACCAGGAGTGGAACGGCATCATCCGGCGCGGCGCGAAGCTGCTCTACGCCTACGCCGAGGCGACGGTCCCCCTCGTCACGGTCATCACGCGCAAGGCGTACGGCGGCGCCTACATCGTCATGGGCAGCAAGGAGATGGGCGCGGACGTCTGCCTGGCCTGGCCCAGCGCGCAGATCGCCGTCATGGGCGCCCAGGGCGCGGTGAACATCCTGCAGCGCAGCGCCTTGAAGACCGCCGCCGAGAACGGCGAGGACGTCGACGCCAGGCGCCGCGAACTCGTCGACGACTACGAGCTGCAGCTGGCCAACCCCTACGTCGCGGCCGAGCGCGGCTTCGTCGACGCCGTCATCGCCCCCAGCCAGACGCGCGTGCAGGTGGCGCGCGCGCTGCGGGCGCTGGCCACCAAGCGCGCCACGCTGCCCGCCAAGAAGCACGGGAACATCCCGCTGTGAGCCAGGAGGACGACGTGTCGATCGGCGAGCTGCTGGGTTCGCTGCGCATCGAGCGCGGCAACCCCGGTCCCGAGGAGCTGGCGGCCCTCACGGTCGTCCTGACCCACCAGCTGCGCAGCGGCGTGGTCGCGGCGCCCGCCGCCCCGGTCGTGCCGGCGCCGGCGTCGCGGTGGGCCGACCGGCGGCACGTGCTCGGGTTGCCGCCCGCCCCCGGCCAGGGCTCCTGGCGGGCCAGCGCCCTGCCGCGCTGAGGGAGCCGCGGCGCGTCGGCGGGGTCGTGTCGGAGGGCTCGCCTACCGTCGGGCACATGGCGTCGAACACCGGCTCGAACAGCCCGCACCCCACCCCCGGTGAGGTGCGCTTCGTGCACACGGCCGACTGGCAGCTGGGCATGACCCGGCACTTCCTGGACGCCGACGCCCAGCCCCGCTACACCCAGGCCCGGCTCGACGCGCTGCAGCGCATCGCCGCGGTCGCCCGCGAGCACGAGGCGGAGTTCGTCG
Organism: Kineococcus sp. DHX-1; assembly: GCF_042473625.1. Taxonomy (GTDB): domain Bacteria; phylum Actinomycetota; class Actinomycetes; order Actinomycetales; family Kineococcaceae; genus Kineococcus. The sequence continues at coordinate 3,626,558 of NZ_CP170445.1, forward strand.
TCGTGTGCGGGGACGTGCTGGAGTCCAACGCCGTCGGCCCGAAGGTGCTGGCCCGCACCGCCGACGCCCTCGCGGCCTTCGCGGGGACGCCGGTGTTCCTGCTGCCCGGCAACCACGACCCGCTCGACGCCGGCTCGCCCCTGCGCGCCCTCGCCGCGTGGCCGGGCCTGGGCCACGTGCACGTCCTCGACACCGCGGAGCCGGTCGCGGTGCGCGAGGGCGTCGAGGTCGTCGGCGCGCCGTGGACGTCCAAGCACCCGACGCACGACCTCGTCGCGGCCGCGGCCGAGGGGCTGCCGGCGGACGGGACGCTGCGCGTCGTCGTGGGCCACGGCGCGGTCGACGAGCTGTCCCCCGACCGCGAGGACCCGGCGCGCATCGCGCTGGCGCCCCTGGAGGAGGCCGTCGCGGCCGGCCGCCTGCACTACGTCGCCCTGGGCGACCGGCACTCCACGACGCAGGTGGGGCGCTCGGGCGCCGTCTGGTACTCCGGCACCCAGGAGGTCACCGACCGCCTGGAGACGGACCCGGGCAACGTCCTCGTCGTCACCGTCAGCGACGCCTCGCCCCCCAAGGTGGAGCCGGTCCGCGTGGGGCGGTGGGCCTTCCCCGTCGTGCGCGCCGAGCTGGACTCCGCCGCGGACGTCGAGGCGCTGGGCCGGCGACTGGAGGCCCTGCCCGGCAAGGACCGCACGGTCCTCACCCTCGCGCTCACGGGCACGCTGACCGTGCGCGCGGGCGCGGCCCTGGACGACCTGCTCGCCGCGCAGGCCGACCGGCTCGCGGGGCTGCAGCACTGGGCCCGGCACAGCGACCTCGTCGTGCGGGCGGACTCCGACGAGCTGGCCGACCTCGGCGTCGGGGGCTACGCGGACGCGGCGGTCGCCGAGCTGTCCACCCTCGCCGCCGGCGACGGGCCGGACGCCGCCGCGGCCCGCGACGCCGTCGCGCTCGTCTTCCGCCTCGCCGGGGCTGCCCGGTGAGGATCCACCGCCTGGTGCTCGACGACTTCCGCGGCGTCGGGCACCGCGAGCTCGTCCTGCCCGACCACGGGGTCGTCGTGCTCGAGGGGGCCAACGAGGTCGGGAAGTCCTCCACGCTCGAGGCGCTCGACATGCTGCTCACCGAGAAGCACAGCTCGCGCAAGGCCGCCGTCCTGGCCGTCAAACCGGTGCACCGGGACGCGCCGAGCGCCGTCGAGGCCGAGATCAGCACGGGGCCCTACCGGTTCACGCTGCGCAAGCAGTGGCACAGCCGGCCCGCCACGACGCTGACCGTGCACGCCCCGCGAGCCGAGCAGCTCACGGGCGACGAGGCCCACCAACGGGTCCGCGACATCCTCACCGAGACCCTCGACCAGGACCTCTGGGACGCGCTGCGGGTGCTGCAGGACGCCTCCCCCGGTGCCGCCCGCGCCGACGCGGCCCTCAGCGGCAGCTCCGCGCTGGCCGCCGCGCTCGACGCGGCCGCGGGCTCGGCGCCGGTGGACGCCTCCGGCGAGCGGGCGCAGTCGCTGCACGCGGCGGCCGCCGAGCGGGCCGCGCAGTTCTGGACCGCCACGGGGCGCCCCACCGGCCGGCACCGGACGTGCGCCGAGGAGCTCGCCGCCGCCCGCACCGAGGCCGCGCGGGCGCGCGAGGCGCTGGACCTGCTGTCCGACGACGCCGACCGGCACGCCGAGCTGACCGCCGACCGCGCGGACGTGCAGGCCGAGCTGACCGCCCGCACCGAGGAGGCGACGGCGCTGGCCGCGCTCGTCGCCGACCTGGCCGGCCGCCGCGAACGGCTCGCCGGGGCCCGGGACCGCGCCGCCGCGGCCGCCCGGGCGGCGGCGGACGCGCAGGGCGCCCTCGCGGTGCGTCGTCGGGAGGCGGCGGACCTGGCCGGCCGCACGGCCGCGCTGGACCAGGACGTGGCACGTGCCGCCGAGCTGGGTCCCGCGGCCGAGGCCGCCCAGGCCGAGGCGGGCGCCGCGGCGACGGCGGCGCAGGAGCACACCGTGGCGCAGGAGGCCGCCGCCGAGGCCGCCGACGCCGCCCACGAGGCGGTGCGCCGCGCCGCCGACCGCGCCGCCCTCCAGCGGGTCCGCCGACGGCTGGCCGCCGTCGCCGCCAGCGCCGACGAGGTCCGGACGGCCGCCGCGGCGGTCGCCGCGCTGCGCGTGGACGCCGCGACCGTGCGCGCCGTCGAGGCCGCCGACGACTCCGTCCGCCGGCTGCGGGCCCGGGCCGAGGCCGTCGCCGCCCGCGTCGTCGTGGAGGCGACCGCCGTCGAGGTCCTCGTCGACGGCCGTCCCGTCGCGGCCGGCACAGTGGCCGAGCACGCCGCGACGCGTCCCCTCAGCGTCGACGTCGCCGGGTTCGCCACCGTGCGCGTGCTGCCCGGCGCCGACACGGCGCCGGTGGCCGACGAGCTGGAGGCCGCCGAGGCCGGGCTGCGCGAGCTGCTGGCGGCCGCGGGCGTCGAGGACGTCACCGCGGCCCGCGCCGCCCACGACGAGCGCCGCGCGGCCCAGGCCGCCGTCGACCTCGCCCGTGCGCAGCTGTCCCAGCTGACGGCCGACGCGGACGCCGACGCGCTGCGCGCTGAGGCCGAGCGGCTGGAGGCCGAACTGGGGACCGGCCCGACAGCCGGCCCGACAGCCGGCCCGACAGCCGACGAGGACGACCTCCCGGCGTTGCGCGCCGCCGAGACGGCCGCGCGGGAGGCGGTGCAGGAGAAGCGCTCTCGCGGCCGCCACCTCCAGACGACGGCTGCCGGTCTCGCCCGGGCGGCGGACCGGCTGGCCCACGAGCTGACCGCCCTGCAGACGCGGCTGGAGCTCTCGAGGACGGAGGTGGCGACCGCCGCCGGGCGGCTCGCGACCGCCCGGGCCGCCGCCGGCGACGCCGACTTGGAACGGGCCGCGGCGGAGGCCGGCGACGCGGCGGCCCGGACGGACGCGGAGGTCCGGGCTCTCGAGGCCGACCTCGCCGACCAGGACGAGGCGACCGTCCTGCGCCGGGCCCGCGAGGTGCAGACGGCCCTCGACGCGCTCTCGGGGCGCCGGGGCGAGCTCGACGACGCCCTCGTGCTGCTCGAGGCGAAGCTGTCCGTCATGGGCGGCGAGGCCCGGCAGGAGGCCTGGGACGAGGCCGAGTCGCGCGTGCAGCGGCTGGCCGAGGAGCAGGCGGGCCTGGAGCGTCGCGCCGCGGCGGCCCGGCTGCTGCTGCGCACGCTGGACCGGCACCGCGACACCCAGCGCCGCCGGTACGTCCAGCCGTTCACCGACCGCCTGGAGGAGCTGGGGCGCACGGTGTTCGGCGAGACGTTCGCCATCACCCTCGACGACGACCTGCGGATCGTGCAGCGCACGCTGCACTCCAGGACCGTCGCCTACGAGCACCTGTCGACGGGGGCCAAGGAGCAGCTGGCCGTGCTGGTCCGCCTGGCGTGCGCGACGCTCGTCGACCCGGCCGACGGTGTGCCCGTCGTCCTCGACGACGCCCTCGGGCACACCGACCCCGAGCGGCTGGGGCGGCTCGCGGCCGTCTTCGAGCACGTGGCCCCGACGACGCAGGTGCTGCTGCTGGCCCCTGGGCCGGGACTGCACACCGACCTGCCGGGCGCCGTGGTCCTGCGGCTCGACGACGGCCCGGGCGAGGGGTCGGGACCGGCGGTCAGAACTCCTGCAGCTGCAGGCGCATCCACGGGCTGAACGGGCCGGGCTCGGCGGCGACCTCGGCCCGCAGCTGGGCGAGGTCCACCCAGCGGTAGTCGTCGACCTCGCTCGGGTCGAGAGCCAGGTCCCCGGCGAGGCGGGCGGTGAAGACGGGGCAGATCTCGTTCTCGACGGTGCCGTCGGCCATGACGGCGCGGTAGCGGAACGTCGGCAGCAGGGACTGCACGTCGGTGACGGGGGCGCCGAGCTCCTGCACCGACCGCCGGACCACCGCGTCGGCAGGTTCCTCACCCGGGCCGGGGTGGCCGCAGAAGGAGTTCGTCCACACCCCGGGCCACGTGCGCTTCACGGCCGCGCGGCGGGTGAGCAGCGTCCGGCCCGCGCCGTCGACGATCCAGCAGGAGAAGGCCAGGTGCAGCGGGGTGCTCGTGTGGTGCACGTCCGCCTTCGGCGCCGTGCCGCAGGGCGTGCCGTCCTCGGTCAGCAGGACGACCAGTTCGACGGTCGGGTCGGCGGGAGCGAGGGTCACCCCCGCACCGTAAGCCGTCTCACGGGGTGCTGCGCGCAAGGAAGGCCTCGACACCCGCGGCGATCCCCTCCGCGGCCCGCTGCCGGAAGGCCGGGTCGCTCAGCTGCGCCGCCTCCCGCGCGTTGCGCATGTTCCCCGCCTCCAGCAGCACGGCGGGCGTCCTGGCCAGGTTCAGCCCGGCGAGGTCGGAGCGCCGCGTGAGGCCCGGCTCGACGAGGTTCCCGGGGTAGTCCGCCCGCGGCAGGCCGGTGGCTTCGGCGAAGGCGGCCAGCAGGTCGCGCGCGGCCACGTCGGACGGGTCCAGGACGGCGCGGTTGCCGCCGTCGGGGGCGAGCGCGGGTTCGGCCACGTGGAAGCCGGTGTCGTCCGCGGGCGCGCCGTCGGCGTGGATCGACACCGCGAGCGCAGCACCCGCGTCGTTCGCGATCGCCGCCCGGGCGTCGACGCACGGGCCGACGCCCGTGTCGTCGGTGCGCGTGAGCACGACCGTGGTCCCCCGGGCGCGCAGCAGGGCGGCAGCGCGCTCGGCGACGTCGAAGGTGAACGCGTGCTCGGGGTACCCCGCGTCGGTCTCGGTGCCGGTGGTGTTGCACGGCTTCTCGAAGCCGCCCGCCGGGACGAGCGCGTTCACGACGTCGGGGTGGGTCGCGTTCCCGCCGTTGTGCCCGGGGTCCAGCACGACGACGGGGGTGGCCGCCCGCACCGCCGGGATCCCGGTCCGGGTGTCCGTCGCGGTCCGGGTGTCCGTCGCGGTCGGGGTGGCGGTCGGGATCGGGCTCGGCGTCGCGGTCGCCGTCGAGGACGCGGAGGTCGTCGTGCTGGACGCCGAGCTCGACACCGGGCTCGACACCGGGCTCGGCACCGGGGGTCCCGGAGCCGCGGGCGCGGAGCAGGCGCTCACCAGCAGCAGCGCGAGGAGGGGGACGGACCGCACCGCACGAGCGCGTGGCACGGTCCGTCCCCCTCCCCGGTGCGGGCGGATCAGGCCGGGACGGGCTGGGTCGCCGCGACGACGGCCTCGTCGAGCTCGGCGCCGAGCTGCAGGTCGTCGCCGGCGGCCAGGCGCGCCTCGAGCTCGCGCACCCGCGGGATGACGAGCTCGCCGAACGCCTCGACCTCCTCCTTGACGTGCAGGAACCCGAGCAGCAGCAGGTCGACGCCCACGAGCCGGTAGGCCAGGACGCGTCGCGCCACCTCGTCGGGGGTGCCGACGAGGCCGGTGCGGAACCCGTCGTTGTACTGCACGAGGTCGCGGAACTCGCTGTCCGCCCACATGCCCTTGCCGTCCTTCGTGGAGTTCCCCGCCTCCTGGACCGCGGCGCCGAAGCCCTCCACCTTGGTGCGGTCGGCCTTGGCGATGATCTCCTCGAGCACGGCCTCGGCCTCTTCGCGCGTCTCGCGCACGAGGGCGAAGCCGTTGAGGCCGAAGCGGACGCTGCGGCCGTTCTGGGCGGCGAGGGCGGAGACCTCGCGGACGCCCTGGGCCGCACCGGCGAGGGACTTGCCGTTCATGAAGTACCAGTCGCTCACGCGGCCGGCCATGGCCTGCGCGGCGGTGGAGTTCCCGCCCTGGAACAGTTCCGGGGCGACCTTCGGCTGTGGGCGGAAAGTGATGTCGGTGGCGTTGAAGAAGTCGCCGGACTGGCTGTAGCCGTCCTCGCTCCAGACCCCCCGCAGCAGCTCGATGAACTCCTCGGACTGCTTGTAGCGGTCGTCGTGCTCGTGCCAGGTGACCCCGAGCTGTGTCGCCTCGTTCTTGAACCAGCCGGACACGATGTTCAGCGCCAGGCGGTTGTTCGTGAGTTCCTGCGTGGTCGCGGCGAACTTGGCGAGCACACCGGGGTGCCAGAAGAACGGGTGGACGGCGGCGATGACCTTGAGCCGCTCGGTCGCGAGCAGCAGGGCCAGCGAGAACGACGTCGACTCGTGCTGGGCGTCCGCGCCGTAGGAGGCGAGGTAGCGCACCTGGGTCAGGGCGTACTCGAACCCCACGCGCTCGGCGGCCTTGGCCACCTCGACGTTGTAGGCGGGGTCGTGGCTCGTGCGCTGCTCGATCGTCGAGACGACGAGGCCACCGGAGACGTTGGGGACCCAGTAGGCGAACTTCAGGGGCTCGTGCAGGGACATCGTGGCGCGTCCTCCATCGGACCTGGCGGTAGCACCCCCGTGGGGTTGCTGCGGCGTCGTCGAGCCAGGTCTCTCAGCCGCTCTGGATGGGTTCGACGCAGCGTACCCCGTCGTCGCCGCGGCCACCGCGACCTCGTTCCGGTACCGGGACCGCCTGCGTTGCGGCACACCAGGTGTCGGACAACCCTTTCCGACGACCGGTCACCCGGAACCGCTTGACGACGATCACGGACCACTGTCAGAGTCCCCCCAGGTCATGAGCGCCAGCGTCAAGCCCCGGCTCGCTGGCCGGCAACCCTGATCCGTCACGGGGTGCTCCGGGTGAGGACCAGGTCCGCAGGCGTTGCGGTCAAGGACGAACCCAGGAGTTCCCGTGTCGAAGGCCTGTCCCCGCTCCCGCTGAGCGCACCCCAGCTCTCCCCCTCGCCGGACCCGGCGCCTCGCCGGGCCCGCGATCCCCCCTGCCCGGACCCTGCCCGGACGCTGCCCAGGAGCCGTCGTGATCGAACTGCGCCACCTCACCAAGACGTACGGGGACCCCCCGCACGCCACGACGGTCCTCGACCGTCTCGACCTCACCGTGCCCGCCGGCAGCATCACCGCCGTCGTCGGACCCAGCGGCGCGGGGAAGAGCACGCTCGCCCAGTGCGTGACGCTGCTGACCCGGCCCACGTCGGGGTCCGTCGTCGTGGGCGGCCAGGACCTCACCCAGCTCGGCGCGGAACGGTTGCGGGAGGCACGGCGCCGCATCGGGACGATCTTCCAGTCCGACGGTCTGCAGACCCGCCGCACGGCCGCGCAGAACGTCGAGCTCCCCCTGCGCTACCTCGGCGTCGTCCCCCGGGACCGGAAGCGACGCGTCGCCGAGCTCCTGGACCGGGTCGGGCTGGCCGGGCTGGCCGACCGCTACCCCCACGAACTGTCGGGAGGGCAGCGCCAGCGCGTCGGCATCGCCCGCGCGCTCGCGCTGCGCCCCGGCGTGCTGCTCTCCGACGAGGCGACGTCCGGGCTGGACCCGCAGGCCACGGCCTCGATCACGAGCCTGCTGCGGGAACTGCGCGACGACCTCGGCCTCGCCATCCTCTTCATCACCCACGAGATGGACACCGTCGTGGACGTGGCGGACGCGGTCGCCCGCCTGGACCACGGCCGCATCGTCGAGGCCGCGCCCCTCCTCGACGTGCTGCGCGACCCGGCCTCCCCCGTCGGAGCGGCCCTGCTCCCCCGCCGCGGCGTGGGGGACGCGGGCGGGCTCGTCGTCTGGGAGGTCCACTACCGCGGCGACGATGTCCCCGCCGACTGGCTGACCGCCGCCTCCCGCGAACTCGGCCACGACCTCGCCCTGCTCGGGGCGTCGGTCGGGACCGTCGCGGGCCGCACCGTCGGGCACGCCACCCTCGGCGTCCCCGGCACGGTCGACCCCACCGCCCTCACCGCCGCCCTCGACCGCCGCGGACTGCACGCGCAGACCCCGGTGAACGCCCCGGCGAAGACCCCTCGAGAACTGGACCTCGTGTGATCCCCCTCAGCGTCGCCGCCGCCTCGGACCTCGACACCCCGCTGGCGCAGATCCCCGCGCTCATCGCGCCCGCGCTCCTCGACACGCTGCTCATGGTGGGCATCGTCATGACGATCGTCGTCCTGCTCGGCGTGCCGATCGGCGTCCTCGTGCACAACCTCGCCCCCGGCGGGCTGTTCGAGCACCGCGCCGCGCACGCGGTCCTGTCCTGGGTCGTCAGCACCGGCCGGTCGCTGCCGTTCCTCGTCCTCATGGCCGCACTCGTGCCGTTCACCCGGTTCGTCACCGGCACGAACATCGGCATCCGCGCCGCCGTCGTCCCGATGGTCCTGGCCGGGACGGCGTTCTTCGCGCGCATCGTCGAGAACTCCCTGCGCTCGGTGCCGCCGCACCTCGTCGCGGTGGCGCAGGCCTCGGGAGCCTCTCCGCTGCAGGTCGTCACGAGCGTGCAGCTGGCCGAGGCCACGCCGTCCATCATCGGTGGGCTGACCATCAACACCATCGCGATGATCGAGTACTCCGCCATCGCGGGGACCATCGGCGCCGGCGGCATCGGCTACGTCGCCGTCACCTACGGGTACCAGCGCTTCGACCACGCCGTGATGATCGCGACGATCGTCGTCCTCGTGGCGCTCGTGGCCCTCGTCCAGCTCACCGGCGACGCCCTGGCCCGCGCGGCCGACCCCCGCACGCGCCGCCGCTCGTCCCGCGCGAACTCCACCTCGAACTCCCCCCAGAACACCGCCCAGAACCTGGAGAAGACCCTTGTCCACTGAGACCCGCGAACCCACGACCGACGACCACGGTTTCGAGATCCGCAAGCGCAGGCGCTGGCCCTTCGTCGCGGGTGGCGCAGTCGTCCTGCTGGGCGCCGCCGCCGCGGTCGTCGTCCCGCGCCTCGGGGGCGACGCCACCGCGAACACCCAGGCGGGCGCGACGCTGTACGTCGCCACGGCCGAGGGCAACGCCCGCGAGGAGGCCCTCATCGAGTTCGTCGCGAAGGACGTCGCCCCGAAGCACGGCATCACGGTCGCGTTCAAGGCGCTCGCCGACTCGAACACCATCAACCGGGCCGTCAGCGACGGTGAGGTCGCCGGGACGATCTACCAGCACAAGCTCTGGCTGGGCCAGGTGCTGCAGGCGAACCCCGACTTCCGCGAGGAGGCCGCGACCCCGGTGTTCCGCTGGGGGTTCGGCCTGTGGTCGGCGAAGTGGAAGAGCCCGCAGGAGATCCCGGACGGCGGGACGGTCTCGCTGTACTCCGACCCCGCCAACGAGTCGCAGGGGTTGTTCGTCCTGGAGAAGGCCGGGCTCATCACGCTCAAGGAGGGCACCGACGTCGGTTCCGCCACGGTCGACGACATCGCGCAGAACCCGAAGAACCTGCAGTTCACACTGCTCGACTTCGGCGCGCAGTCGCGCGCGCTGCCCGACCTCGACGCGGCCGTCGGCTACACCGAGTACTACCTGGCGGCGAAGATCCCGATCGAGCAGCAGATCTTCGCCCCGACCGCACCCGACGAGTTCGCCGGGCAGCTGACCATCGGGTCGCGCTGGAAGGACACCGACAACGTCAAGGCGCTCGTCGCGACGTTCCAGGACCCCGCGGTCCAGGAGTACCTCGCCACGAACGCGGACGTGAAGGACGTGCTGCTGCCGCTCGACGCGAACTGACCGGCTTCTCAGACCGGGGTCGGCACGACCCCGGCGAGGACCAGGCACGACACGGCCAGCACGAGCAGCATGGCGACGTCGACCGCCCGGGAGCGGACCGCGAGCGCACCCGCGATCCGCACCGGGAGGACGAGCCGCAGGACGGCGGCCACGGCGAGGTCCGTGCCGAGCAGGACCCCGCCGACCGTCGGGCCGGCGAGCAGCGTGAGCGCCAGCGCCGCGACGATCCCGCCGACCAGCGTCAGCAGGACCGCACCACGCGGTGCGGGGACGTGCTCGGTGCCGGCCACGACGTCCGCCCGTCCGTCAGTGGGCGAAGTGCCGGGCGCCGGTGAAGTACATCGTCACGCCGGCCTTCGTCGCGGCCTCGACGACCTCGGCGTCGCGGATCGACCCGCCCGGCTGGACGATCGCCCGCACACCGGCGTCGAGCAGGATCTGCGCACCGTCGGCGAAGGGGAAGAACGCGTCGGAGGCCGCGACCGAGCCCGTGGCCCGCTCGGCCCCGGCGCGGTCGACGGCGAGGCGGCAGGAGTCGACGCGGTTCACCTGGCCCATGCCGACGCCCACCGAGGCGCCGTCCTTGGCCAGGAGGATCGCGTTGGACCGCACGGACCGCACGGCGCGCCAGGCGAACTCGAGGTCGGCGAGCACCTCGGGCGAGGCAGCCTCGCCGGCCGCGAGGGTCCAGCCCGCCGGGTCGTCGCCGTCGGCGTCGACCGCGTCGAGGTCCTGGACGAGCACCCCGCCGGAGACGTGGCGCCACTCCTGCGCGGCCCGGCCGTACCCCTCGGGCAGCTGCAGCAGGCGGACGTTCTTCTTCTCCTGCAGCACCTCCAGCGCCTCGGGCTCGAACCCGGGGGCGATGACGACCTCGGTGAAGACGGGTGCGACCTGCTCGGCCATGGCGCGGGTGACGACCCGGTTGGCGGCGATGACCCCGCCGTAGGCCGAGACGGGGTCGCAGGCGTGGGCCTTGGCGTGGGCGTCGGCGACGTCCGTGCCGGTCGCGATGCCACACGGGTTGGCGTGCTTGATGACGGCGACGGCCGGGCCGGACAGGTCGTACGCGGCGCGCAGGGCGGCGTCGGCGTCGACGTAGTTGTTGTAGGACATGGCCTTGCCGTGCAGCTGGACGGCCTGGGCGATGCCGGGGGCGGCGGTCGGGTCGGCGTAGACCGCGGCCTGCTGGTGCGGGTTCTCGCCGTAGCGCAGGACGTCGGTGCGCTCGAGCGCGACCCCGGCCACGGCGGGCCAGCCCTGGTCGTCGGCGTCGAGGGTCTGCTGCGCGAACCACGTCGCGACCGCAGTGTCGTAGGCCGCGGTGTGCGCGAACGCGGCGGCGGCCAGCCGGCGGCGGGCGGTCAGGTCGAAGCCCCCGTCGGCGACGGCGGACAGCACGTCGCCGTAGCGGGCGGGGTCGACGACGACGGCGACGCTGGGGTGGTTCTTCGCGGCGGCGCGGACCATCGACGGGCCGCCGATGTCGATCTGCTCGACGACCTCGTCGTAGGCGGCGCCGGAGGCGACCGTGGCGGCGAAGGGGTAGAGGTTCACGACGACCAGGTCGAACGGTTCGACGTCGAGCTCGGCGAGCTGGCGCACGTGGTCGGGCAGGCGACGGTCGGCGAGGATCCCCGCGTGCACGCGCGGGTGCAGCGTCTTGACCCGGCCGTCGAGGCACTCGGGGAACCCGGTGAGCTCCTCCACGGGCGTGACGGGGACGCCGGCCGCGGCGATGCGGGTCGCGGTGGACCCGGTGGAGACGAGGGCGACGCCCGCGGCGTGCAGGCCCCGGGCGAGCTCCTCCAGGCCGGTCTTGTCGTAGACGCTGACCAGCGCGCGCTTCACGGGGACCTTCGTGGCCTGGGGGTCCATCAGCGGGGTGCCGTCCTCTCGGGGTGGGTGAGATCGTGGGCCAGCCGGCTCACGACGTGGGTGAGGAGTTCTCGTTCGGCCGTCTTGATGCGCTCGTGCAGGGTCGCCTCGTCGTCGTCGGGCAGGACCCGGACGGCGGCCTGGTCGAGGATCGGGCCGGTGTCCACGCCGGCGTCGACGAGGTGGACGGTGCAGCCGGTGACCTTCACGCCGTGCGCCAGGGCGTCGCGCACGCCGTGCGCGCCGGGGAACGACGGCAGCAGCGCCGGGTGAGTGTTGACCATCCGCCCCGCGAACGCGTCGACGAGCGGGGTGCCGAGGATGCGCATGAAGCCGGCGAGGACGACGAGCCCGGGCTCGTGCCGGGCGACCTCGGCGGCGAGGGCGACGTCCCAGGCGGGCCGGTCGGCGAAGTCCGCGGGTGCGACGGTGAACGTCTCGACGCCGGCGCGCGCGGCGCGGTCGAGGGCGGTCACCCCGGGCTTGTCGGAGCCGACGGCGACGACCTGCCACAGGACGCCGCGGTCCGGGGAGTCGAGGAGGGCCTGGAGCGTCGAGCCGGACCCGGAGGCGAGGACCACCACCCGCACGGGAGCCGCGGGGGCGGGGGCGGTGTCACCGGCAGGCACGTGCACGGACTCTAGCCGCCGGCCGCCCCTGGTCCCGCACCCCGGCGCGGGGCCAGACTCGGCCCATGCCGCTGCGCACCCGTCCCTGGCCCGCCGGTGTGCCGTGCTGGGCGCACCTGGACACCCCCGACCCCGAGGCGTCCGCCGCCTTCTACGGCGCCGTCACCGGGTGGAGCGCGGGGCCGCCCGGGCCCGACGGGTCGCGCGTGGCGACGGTCGAGGGGCACGCGGCCGCGGGGTTCGGCCGGTCCGAGGAGCCCGCGCGGTGGACGCTGCACGTCGCCGTCGACGACCTCGAGGCGGCGCTGGTCCGGGTGCGGGACGCGGGCGGCCGGGTCGTGCGGGAACCGTGGGACGGCGAGGGCACCCGGGCCGCGGTCGTCGCCGACCCCACGGGCGCGCAGGTCGGGCTGCTGCAGGGCGGCGGCGCGGACTGGGTGAACGGTCCCGGCGGACTCGCCTGGGAGGACCTGCGCTCGGCGGACCCGGGGGTGTCGTCGGCGTTCTACGAGGCCGTCCTCGGGTGGACGTGGACGGAGCTGTTCGAGGGCTACGGCACCGTCGCCGCGCCCGACGCCCCGCACCCGGTCGGCGGGATCGGGCCGCTGTGGGGCTCGGCCCCCGGCTGGCTGGTCCACGTCGGCGTCGCCGACGTGGACGCCGCGGTGGAGTCCGCGACGGCCGCGGGCGGGTCCGTGCTCACCCCCGCCCACGACAGCGACTACGGCCGGATGGCGCAGCTGGCGGACCCGCACGGGGCCGTGCTGGCGATCTTCACCCCGCCCGCGGGTGCGCCGCAGCCGACGCGCTGAGGACTACTCCCCCAGCAGCCTCGGCGGTTCCTCTCCGCGGGCGGCGCCCGTGTCGGGCAGCGTCACGACGAGCGTCGTCCCGCGCCAGGCCCGCCACGCGCGGGTCAGCAGGACCGCGAGGACGGCGCCGGCCGCGACCTCGCCGGCCACGACCGCCCCGGTGAGCAGCGCGTCGGGACCGACCTGGCTCATGCGGCCGTGTCCGAGCGGCCCGGAGGCGAAGGCGGCCAGGACGGCCACTCCGGCGCCGGTCGCGAGCCCGGCCAGCAGCGCGGCGCCGCACCGGCGCAGCAGCCCCGCGACCTCCGGCCCGCGGCGGGCGTGCAGCCACCAGGCGCCGGCCCCGACGAGGACGGGCACCGCGACCGCCGCCCACGCCAGGCCCGGGGTGGGACCGGGGGCGGGCAGCGCCCCGAGCACGGGCAGCGTCGGCAGCACCTCCAGCGACGTCCCGCCCGGGGCCACCGACGTCCCCGTCCCGACGGCGAAGCCCGTGCCGCTCGTCCAGGCCAGCGCCCAGACCGCGAAGGTCGGCACCAGCAGGGCCTGGCCCAGGGTCAACAGGGCCCCGCCGAGGACGCCCGGGTCCAGGGCCTGGTGCAGGGCCAGGACGTCGGCGCGGCCGTGGACCAGCGCGGCGGCCGTCCCGAGCGCACCGACGCCCAGGAGGGTGAGTCCGGCGGTGAGCGCGGGGCGGCCGACGGCGGCCGCGAACGCGGGCACCGGGGGCCGGTGCGGCCACAACGCGACGAGCGCGCCGGTCCCGCCGACGAGGCAGCCCCCGAGCAGCGACGACACCAGCCCGGCCGCGCCGACGCCGCTGCGCGACACGAGCGCGAGGAGCAGGGCCAGCACGCCGTAGCAGGCGGTGAAGACGCCGAGGGCGCGGCCGAAGGGGACCTCGCGCTCGGACTCGACCTGGTCGCGCCGCCACATCCGCACCGCGCGACGGGCGGACAGGACCGCGAGCAGCGTCAGGCCCAGGGGCGCGACGCCGATGCTGCCGCCCACGATGGCGACGGTGCTGCCGTGCGCGAGCAGCCACAGGTCGGCCCCCACGCGCGCGACCGCGGCGAGGGAGGACGTCGAGCGGACCGAGGCGATCCAGCCGACGACGCAGAGCGCGACGAGCGGGACGAGCACGGTGAGCACGGCGCGGACCGCGGCGGGGAACAGCGGCGCGAGGTCGGAGGCGGCGGGGCGCGCCCGGCGGGACCGTCCCGGGGCGGGACGGGCGGCGGGGCGGTCGGTGGGCGTGGACATCACCGTCGATGCTCCCTCGTCCCACCCCCGACGGGTGGGACCGACACCCGCCCCGGACGCACGTCGGCCCCCCGCTCCCGGCGACGGGAGCGGGGGGCCGACGGTTCGAGCCGGGCTCAGAGGCTCTGGAAGATCTCCCGCGCGAGCTTGGCGGTCTCGGACGGCGTCTTGCCGACCTTGACCCCGGCCGCCTCGAGGGCGTCCTTCTTGGCCTGCGCGGTGCCCGCGGAGCCGGAGACGATGGCGCCGGCGTGGCCCATCGTCTTGCCCTCGGGGGCGGTGAAGCCCGCGACGTAGCCGACGACCGGCTTGGTCACGTTGGCCTCGATGAACTTCGCCGCCCGCTCCTCGGCGTCGCCGCCGATCTCACCGATCATGACGATCACGTCGGTGTCCGGGTCGTCCTGGAACGCCTGCAGCGCGTCGATGTGCGTGGTCCCGATGACCGGGTCCCCGCCGATGCCGACCGCGGAGGAGAAGCCGATGTCCCGCAGCTCGTACATCATCTGGTAGGTCAGGGTGCCCGACTTCGAGACCAGGCCGATGCGGCCGGACTGCGTGATGTCGGCCGGGATGATCCCGACGTTGGACTGTCCGGGGCTGATGAGACCGGGGCAGTTGGGGCCGACGAGGCGCGTGGTGCCCGAGGCGGCGGCCATCGCGTAGAACTCGGCGGTGTCGTGGACCGGGACACCCTCGGTGATGACGACGACGAGCGGGGTGGCGGCCTCGATGGCCTCCACGACGGCGCCCTTGGTGAACTTCGCCGGGACGAAGATCACGGTGACGTCGGCGCCGGTCGCCTCGCGGGCCTCACCCACGGAGGAGAACACCGGGATCGCGACGGAGGAGCCGTCGGCGGCGGTGAATTCGACCGACTGACCGCCCTTGCCGGGGGTCACGCCGCCGACGATCGTGGTGCCGGAGGCCAGCATGCGCTGGGTGTGCTTGCGCCCCTCCGAGCCCGTCATCCCCTGGACGAGGACCTTGCTGTCGGAGTTGATGAAGATCGACATCGCTCAGGCCTTCCCAGCGGTGTTGGCGAGCTCGGCGGCCTTGTCGGCCGCCCCGTCCATGGTGTCCACGACCGTCACGAGCGGGTGCGCGGCCTCGGCGAGGATGCGGCGCCCCTCCTCGACGTTGTTGCCGTCCAGGCGCACGACGAGCGGCTTGGTCGCCTCGTCGCCGAGGATGCCGAGCGCGGAGACGATGCCCTTGGCGACCTCGTCGCAGGCGGTGATGCCACCGAAGACGTTGACGAACACGCTCTTGACCTGCGCGTCGTTCAGGATGACGTCGAGGCCGTTGGCCATGACCTGCGCGGACGCGCCGCCGCCGATGTCGAGGAAGTTCGCCGGCTTGGTGCCGCCGTGCTTCTCCCCCGCGTAGGCGACGACGTCGAGGGTCGACATGACCAGGCCCGCGCCGTTGCCGATGATGCCGACCTCGCCGTCGAGCTTGACGTAGTTGAGGTGCAGCTCCTTGGCCTTGGCCTCGAGCGGGTCGGCGGCCGCGGCGTCGACGAGGTCGGCGTGCGCCGGGTGCCGGAACTCCGCGTTCTCGTCGAGGGTGACCTTGCCGTCGAGGGCGACGATGTCGCCGGACTCGGTGCGCACCAGCGGGTTCACCTCGACGAGGGTCGCGTCCTCGGCGGTGAACACCCCCCAGAGCTTGACGAAGACGTCGGCGACGGCGTCCTGCAGTTCGGGGGCGAACCCGGCGGCCTGGGCGATCTCGGCGGCCTTGGCGGCGTCGATGCCGGTGAGCGCGTCGACGGGGATGCGCGCGAGGGCCTCGGGGCGCTCGACGGCGAGCTGCTCGATCTCCATGCCGCCCTCGACACTGGCCATGGCCAGGTAGGTGCGGTTGGAGCGGTCGAGCAGGACGGAGAAGTAGTACTCCTCGGCGATCTTGGCGCCCTGGGCGATCATCACCTGGTGGACGGTGTGGCCCTTGATGTCCATGCCCAGGATCTCGCCGGCCCGCTCGGCCGTCTCGGCCGGGGAGTGGGCGAGCTTGACGCCGCCGGCCTTGCCGCGACCGCCCGTCTTGACCTGCGCCTTGACGACGACGGTCCCGCCACCCATGGCCTCGGCGGCCGCCTGGGCCTCCTCGGGGGTGGTCGCGACCCTGCCGTCCAGCACGGGTACGCCGTGCGCGGCGAACAGGTCGCGCGCCTGGTACTCGAAGAGGTCCACCGGAGTTCCTCGTCTTCCTCGTCCTCGGTCGGAAGTGACTGTCCGTGCCGTCTGCGGCACCAGTCCAACGGGCGTCTCGCACCCTAGACCCGCGGTCCGACGCGCGTCCGACCAGGTGTGGAGACGCCCGTCACACCCGGCTCGCCGGCTGCGGACGGGCGGGCCAGGATGGCGTGACCATGGATGCGCACCAGGAAGCAGCACACGAGACCGCCGCCGACGACCTCGAGTCCGTCCTCGCCGCCGCGCACGCCGCGGCCCGTCCGCTGGCCCGCAGCACCCCCGCGGAGCGCGCCGACGCGCTGGACGCGGTCGCCCGAGCGCTGGAGGGGGCGCGCGCCGAGCTCGTGGCCCTGGCCGGCGAGGAGACCCACCTCCCGCAGGCCCGGCTGGAAGGGGAGCTGACCCGCACGGTGTTCCAGGCGCGGTTGTTCGCGGCCGGCCTGCGCGACGGTTCGCTGCTGCCCACCCGCATCGACCACGCCGACCCGGACTGGGGCATGGGCCCCCGCCCGGACCTGCGCCGCACCGTCGTCCCGATCGGCCCGGTCCTGGTCTTCGCGGCCAGCAACTTCCCCTTCGCCTTCAGCGTCGCGGGCGGCGACTCCGTCTCAGCCCTGGCCGCGGGCTGCCCCGTCGTCGTCAAGGCCCACCCCGGCCACCCGCGCCTCTCCCTCGCCACGGCCCGGCAGGTGACGGCCGCCCTGGCCGCCGTCGGCGCTCCCGAGGGGGCCTTCGCGCTCATCGAGGGCGTCGAGGCGTCGAAGACCGCGTTGAGGGACCGGCGGATCCGCGCCGCCGGGTTCACCGGCTCGGTCCGCGGCGGCCGCGCCCTGTTCGACCTCGCCGTCTCCCGGCCGGACCCGATCCCCTTCCACGGCGAGCTGGGCAGCGTGAACCCCGTCGTCGTGACCCCGGCCGCGTGGGCCGAGCGCGGCGCGGACGTGGCGGCCGGCTGGGTCGGGTCGCTGACCCTGGGCGCCGGGCAGTTCTGCACCAACCCCGGCGTGGTCCTCGTGCCCGACGCCGACGCGTTCACGGCCGCCGTCGACCTGCCCGTCCCCGGGCCGATGCTGCACCCCGGGATCGTCGAGGGGTTCCGGACCGCGACGGACGAACTGGGGTCGCAGCCGGGAGTGCGTCCCGTCGCGACGGGCGCGGACGGCCCGGACGGGATCGCGGCGCAGGTGTTCACGGTGACCGCCGCGGACGTGGTCACCAACCCGCACCTGCTCGAGCTCGAGGCCTTCGGCCCGGCCGGGCTCGTCGTCGGCTACTCCTCCGAGGACGAGCTGCGCTCCGTCCTCGACGCCCTGCCCGGGCAGCTGACGGGTTCCGTCCACGCCGCGGCCGAGGACCCGCTGGCCGTGGAGGTGGCCGGGTTGCTGGCCGAGCACGTGGGCCGGGTCGTCTGGAACGACTGGCCGACGGGGGTGACGGTCTCGGCCGCGCAGCAGCACGGCGGCCCGTGGCCGGCCACCACCTCCCCCACCACGACGTCCGTGGGGACGGCCGCGATCTCCCGGTGGCAGCGTCCCGTGGCGTTCCAGGGGTTCCCCGCCGCCGCCCTGCCCGACGAGCTGAAGGACTGAACCGGATGAGCGAGCAGCAGCACGTCGTCGTGGTTGGCGCGACGGGTCACATCGGCAGCTACCTCGTGCCGCGCCTGGTCCGCGCCGGGCACCGCGTCACGGCCGTGAGCCGCGGGACGCGCGAGCCGTACCACGCCGACGCCGCGTGGGAGCAGGTCGAGACGGTCGTCGCCGACCGCGAGGCCGAGGCCGCCGCGGGGACGTTCGGGACGCGGATGGCGGACCTGCACCCGGACGTCGTCGTGGACCTCGTCTGCTTCACCCTCGACCAGGCCCGCGAACTCGTCGAGGCGCTGCGCCCCACCGGGGCGTTCCTCGCGCACTGCGGGACGATCTGGGTCCACGGCGTCGCGGACGCCTCCCCGCTGCGCGAGGACGACCCGAAGGAACCGTTCGGGCCGTACGGGACGCAGAAGGCCGCGATCGAGGAGTTCCTGCACGCCGAGACGCGGTCCGGCGGTCTGCGCAGCACCGTCGTGCACCCGGGGCACATCAGCGGTCCCGGCTGGCCCGTCATCACCCCGCTGGGGAACCTCGACCCGGGGGTCTGGGAGGCGCTGGCGACCGGCGGGGAACTGCTGGTCCCCGGGCTGGGACTGGAGACCATGCACCACGTCCACGCCGACGACGTCGCGCAGGTGTTCGAACTGGCGGTGGCCCGTCCGGAGGTGTCGGCCGGCCAGAGCTTCCACGCCGTGTCCGACCGGGCCCTCACCGTCCGGGGTTTCGCCCGCGCGGCCGCGGCGTGGTGGGGCCGGGAGGCGAACCTGCGGTCGGTGACGTGGGAGGAGTTCCGCGCCGCGGCCGGCGAGCACGCCGAGGCGAGCTGGGAGCACCTGTCCCGCAGCCACTCCGCGAGCACCGAGAAGGGCCGCGAACTCCTCGGCTACGCGCCGGGGACGTCGCTGGACGCGGCGCGGGCGGCCGTGGAGGCGATGGGGTTGCTGCCCCGCACCTGACCCCGGCCGCCGCGCCCGCGCTCAGCCGCGCGTCACGTCGGGGGAACGCGTGGGCGAACTGGTGGGGGAACTCGTGGGCGAGTCCTCACCGGTCTCCACCGTGACGCGGGTGGCCGTGAGCGACCCGTCGGCGGCACGGGTGCACCGCACGCTCACGTGTCCCCCGACCCGCAGGTCGGCCGGCGTGACCACGGCCCCGTCCTGGCGCAGCACGGTCGCGGAGGTGAGGGCGACGACGACGTCCTGACCGCGCTGGAGCTTGTCCCGCCCGCCGTGGACCGCGACGGTGATGCGGTTCCCCGCGGTGTCGACGGCCGTGAGGGTTCCGGCCACGACGAGCTGCGGCACGCGCACCCCGCGGGTGACGGTGGGGCGCGCAGTCGGCCGTCCCGTGACCGGAGCGGTGGCCGTGGCGGTGCTGGTGGCGGTCGGCTCAGGGCCCGCCGGTCGGGCGGCGGACGCGCTGCCCGCGGTGGGCAGCGCTATGGCGGCCGCGAGGACGAGACCCACGGTGACGGCGGTGGTTCGACGGTTCATGCGCAGTGCTTCGGCGGTCGGGCCGCCCGGGAGGAGAGGTCCTCACCCGGGCGGCTCACCGGACTCAGACGCGGAAACCGGCCACGAGCTCGTTCAGCCGGTTCGCGGCGCGGGACACCTCGTCGGCCGTGGCCGCCGTCTGCGACGCGCTGTCAGTGGTCTGGCCGGCGGCGCGGGCGATGCCGGTGATGTTCGCGGCGATCTCCTGGGACCCCGTCGAGACCTCGGTGACGTTGCGGACCATCTCGCTCGTCGTCGCCGACTGCTCCTCCACGGCCGCGGCGATGGTGGCCTGCAGGCCGTCGATCTGGGCGATGACGTCGGCGATCTGGGCGATGACGCCCGTGGCCGCCCCGGCGTCGGCCTGCGTGGCGTTCACCTTGGCAACGATCTCCTCGGTCGCCCGGGCGGTCTGCTGCGCGAGTTCCTTGACCTCCCCGGCCACGACGGCGAACCCCTTGCCGGCGTCCCCGGCGCGGGCGGCCTCGATGGTCGCGTTCAGGGCCAGCAGGTTCGTCTGCTCGGCGATGGAGGTGATCAGCTTGACGACGTCGCCGATCTCGCGGCTGGAGGCCCCGAGGCGGGTGATGGTGGCCTCGGCGTCCTGGGCGGCGGCCACCGCGGTGGCGGCGGTCTGGGACGCGGTGGCGGTGGAGGTGGCGATCTCGCGGATGGCCGAGGTCATCTCCTCGCCCGCCGCGGCGACGGTGCCGATGTTCGCGCTGATCTCCTCGGTCGCGGCCGAGACGACCTGCGACTGCGAGGCGGACTCGGCCGCCCCGGCCGACAGGCTCCCCGCGACGGAGGTGAGGTGCTGGGAGGAGGTGGACAACTCGCCCGCGTTCCGGGTGACCTCGCGGACGACCTCGGCGAGCTTGGCGGTCGAGGAGTTCAGGGCCGTGGCGAGCTGGCCCATCTCGTCGCGACCGTCGTAGTCGACGCGCTGGTCGAGGCGGCCGTCGGCCAGACCCTCGACGACGTGCAGGGACAGGCCCAGCGGGCGGACGATGGAGCGGGTGATGACGACGGTCGCGAGCGCCGCGAAGGCCACGCTGACGGCGCCCATGAGGACCAGGACGAGGACGGAGGAGCGGTAGGCGGCGGCACCGTCGCTAGCCTGCTGCGCCGCCGCCTTGTTCTCGACGTCGATGAGCGTGGCGATGGTGTTCATGACGACCGTGGCCTTGGGCGTCACCGTCGCCTCGCGGTAGGTGCTGAAGCTCACGAGGTCCCCCGACATCGCGTGGTCGACGAGCTGGGCGCGGGCCGAGCGGTAGTCCGCGAGGGCCGCGGTGTAGGCGTCCCGCTGCGCCGCGGTGCTGTGCGGGCTGCTGGCCAGGTAGGCCGCCCACCCGTCGTCGAGGAGCCTGTCGTCGGTGGCGAGCTTGTCCTTCTGCGCGGCGCGCTTCTCGGGCGAGGCGACCGCGATGTTCTGGACGTCGGACCGGACCTGCAGCACGGCGGCCTTGGCCTCGCCCATGGTGCGTACCGACCCGACGCCGGACTTGCTGAGTTCCTGCAGGTCGGCCTGGGCGTTGCCCAGCCGGACCAGCCCGATGACGGTGGACGCCACGAGCAGCAGCGTCACGAGCCCGAAACCGATGACCAACTTCGACGCGACCCGCAGGTTCCGCAAGAACGACACGACGCAACACCTTCGCCTTGGTTCGACGGCTGTGAGCACTGCGCCCACCCAGCCGTCCATCGGCGTTCTCCCAGGTGGACCTGAGAGGCGGTTCTAGATCACGACGCGACGGCCGCGCTTGACCCGGTACATCTCGGCGTCGGCCGTCCCGAGCAGCGACTCCACGAGGGCCGCCACCTGACCGTCCACGTCCAGCCCGGCCGGCAGGTCGCCCACCATCCGCTGCGGTTCCCCGCGGACGGCCCCGGTGCTCGCGCTCGCGGTGACGACGGACCCGGAGAGCGTGAACGGTTCCAGGAGGGCCAGCCGGAGCCGTTCGACGAGGGGACCGGGCTGGACGGCGGGGTCGGTCACGTGGACGGCGAACTCGTCGCCGCCCAGGCGCGCGACGCAGTCGCCGTCGCGCACGGCGGCGCGCAGCCGGTCGGCGACCCCGCGCAGGAGGTCGTCGCCGGCCGCGTGCCCGAGGGTGTCGTTGACGGCCTTGAAGCGGTCGAGGTCGACGAAGGCGACGACGACGGGTGCCCCGGTGAGCAGCGCCGAGCGGACCACCGCCGCCATCCGCTCGCCGAACCGGCGGCGGTTCTCCAGCCCGGTGAGGGGGTCGACGTGGGCGAGGGTGTCGAGCTGCCCGCGCTGCTGCTCGGCCGTCGCGAGCAGTCGGCGGTGGTCCTCCACCGTGAGGAACTGCCGCAGCACGACGAGGACGACGACGGCCAGCAGCGTCGCCAGGACGACGCGGTCGATCGCCGCCCACAACCGCCAGGCGCCGGCGCACGCGGCCGGGAGCAGGGCGATGTACGGCACGAGCCGGGCCCACGACTCCGAGGGCGGCGCGACGGCGCTCGTGCGGCGCTCGGGCCGCAGCAGCGAGACGAGGGCGAAGCAGGCGAAGGCGACGATCCAGCTGAAGTCCGCGACCCCGCCCGTCTCGAAGGTGCCGTGCAGCAGCGCGTAGGAGTAGGTGACGTCGGCCACGGCGAACGCCGTCCCGCCCAGCACGACGAGCACCCCGGTGCGCGAGGACCCGGTGGCCAGCAGCGAGACCAGCGTCAGCGTGAGGAAGACGACGTCGACGACGGGGTAGGCGATGGGCACGACGAGGTCGCCGGGCGGGCTGTCGGAGACGCGGACGGCGCCCCCCAGCCACAGGACCCAGACGACGGTGAACAGCGACAACCCCAGCAGCGCACCGTCGATCGCGGTGCGCACCCCGATGTGGGCGCGGATCCGTCCCCGCAGGTGCACCAGGGCCGAGACGACCGCGAGCGCGTAGTAGAAGGAGAACGGCAGGTCGGCCCAGGTCGTCGCCGCGAGCCCCAGGCCGAGGACGTCCTGCGCCGTGAAGACGCCCTGGCCGAGGCTCCACAGCAGGCAGCCGACGGCGAAGAGCCCCCGGGCGCGCCGCACCCAGCCCGCGGCCAGCCGGCGCGCGGCCCACAGCCCCAGCAGGCCGGCGACGAGGGAGACGACGGTCTCGGTGAGCCCGAAGGCGAGGAGCGCCGGGTGGCTGCCGCGGCCCAGCGCGAGCTGCGCGACGCCGAGGCCGACCAGCGTCGTCAGCAGGACGGCGGTCCCGGCGAGCAGGGGACGGTGGCGCGCGCTCGTCACGGTCGTCCCCCTCGTCCCGCGACCCACGGTCGCCCTCCGTTGCGGACTCGGCAGGGCCGGGGCCCACCTTGAGAGGTCCGGGCGGTCTGCGAGCATGCGCCGGTGCCGGACGACCGCCTGGACGACCTCGAGACCCTGCTGGACAACCCCGTCTGGGCCGCGCTCACCGGCGTGCACGCCGGGCTCGCCGTCGGCGCGGGGGCCGGGCGCCGCTACCCCGAGGACGTCTCCCCGTTCGGCGGCCTCGCCGACCAGGCCGACCGGGCCGCCTGGGCGGACCTCGCCGCGGCCGCCGGGCCGGACGCGACGGTCGTCTTGCCCGCACTGGCCGTCCCTCCCCCGGACGGCTTCGAGCTCGTCTCGGCCCTGCCCGGCGTGCAGCTCGTCGCGACCGACGCGTTCGCCTCGCGCGCCGCCGACGACGTCCCGGGGCTGGTGGAGCTCGGACCCGACGACGTCGACGACGCCCTCGACCTCGTCGACCGCACCCGGCCCGGCCCGTTCGGGCGGCGCACGCGCGTGATGGGCCGCTACCTGGGGATCCGCGAGGACGGCCGGCTGCTGGCCATGGCCGGGGAACGGCTGCGCCTGGGCGCGGCGACGGAGATCAGCGCCGTCTGCACCGACCCCTCGGCGCGCGGCCGGGGCCTGGCGACGACCCTCGTCCGCGCCGTCGCGCACGGGATCCGGGCGCGCGGCGAGCTGCCGTTCCTGCACGCCGCGGCGCACAACACGGGCGCGATCGGGCTCTACGAGCACCTGGGGTTCCGCCTGCGGCGGACGCTCGACTTCGCGGCGGTCCGGACGCCGGGACCACAGGACCGCTGACGGGTCCGCCGCAGGACTCGCTCCCGCAACGATCCGCCCGAACGGCTCCAGCGGTGATCACGGGGTCCCGATGATCGCCGGGTGAACGCACGGTCCCTCGACACCGCCTGGCTGGCCACCCTGCCCTCGCGCCACCTGCCCCGGTGGACCCGGGCCTGGTGGCCCGCCGCGACCTTCGGCGGGTTCCTCGTGGTCGTCTTCTCCGAGCCCGCCGACCCCTGCACCCTCGCCGCCCCGTGCGCGCCGGACCCGGTGGGCGACGCGGGACTCGGGCTCGCCGTGGCCGGGGCCGTCCTGACGGCCGTGCACGGTCCCACGGCGCTCGCGGCGACCGTCGTCGGGCTCCTCGTGAGCGCGGGGACCGGCAACCCGTGGTGGGCCTGGGCCGCTGCGGCCGCCCACGTCGGGTTTCAGGCGGCGGTCGTCGCCCGCCGCCGGCGGCGTCCGGACCCGGGGGTGACGGGGCCCGTGACGTCACCCGCGACGGCCGAGGTCGCACCGCTCCCGCGGGCGACCCCGGGTCTCCTCGGCGCGGCCGGGCTGCTGGTGGCGATGCTGGCGCTCGCCGGTGTGCTGTCGTGGCACGAAGGCGAGGCGCAGGCGGGCGCCCCCGTCCGCCAGGGCCGGGTCGTCGCGCAGGACACGGACGAGTTCACCGTGGACGTGGCCCTCGACGCGGGCGGTCGGCGGACCGTGGACGTCTACGACCCGGCGGACTACCCCGTCGGGACCGACGTCCGGCTGTGGGCGTTCGACGACGGGTCCGCACGCCTGCTCAGCGAGCCCTACGACCCCTTCGGAGCCTGGGCAGGGGCGGGGTTCGGCGCGGCGGCGCTGCTCGCCACCGGGGTCGCGCTCCAGGCCCGGCACCGACGACGGCACGCGTTCCTCACGCAGGAGCAGCCGCGCTGGCACGCGAACGCCCGCCTGCTGCCGGGGATCGCCTTCGTCCACCCGCTCGACGCCGGCCCCGACGACGAGCCGGTGCTCGCGCTCGCCCTTCCGCACGAGGAGGAGGACGAGGGACCCGAGGAGGTCTGGGAACTCCCCGACCCGGTCCCCGTCGAGCTCTCGGGCCTGCCCCTGCCGGGCCGCTGGTGCGCGCTGCGGGTCGACGGGGCGTGGCTGCCGGTGCTCGCCCCCGCCGTCGACGGCGCTGGGGGTCCGCCCCTCGTCCTGCGGGACCCCGAGGTCGACGAGGACGGGCTGCCGCTGCTCGAGGTCCCGGTCGAGGACCTGTCGGAGCAGGACGTGGTCCCGCTCGACGGCGTCGTGGCGGTGGCGGGACGGCACACGACCCCGCTGTGGGTGGGGCTGCTGAGCGCCGTCCCGGCGCTCGTCGTCGCAGCCGTCGGCCTGGAGTGGGTCGACGGGGTGGCCGGCTGGCTGGCCGGGTGGTGGCCGGGCACGCCGTTCGGCCCCGGGGTGCTGCGGACGGTGAGCGCCGCGGCGCTGGGTCTGCTCGCCCTGGAACTGGTGTGGTGGTTCCGGCTGCGCCCCCGGGTCCGGTGGGACGAGGACGGTCTGGAGGTCGTCCCGCCGCTGGGCCGGGCCACCCGTCACGGCTGGGACGGCCTCGTCGAGGCGGAGGTCGTGGAGAGCGGCGGTCTGCAGCTCACCCTCGTCACCGACTTCACCCCCGGCCTGGCCGAGGGGCCCGGGCACGGGGAGTTCCCGGTGGAGGAGGTGGAGGTCCCCGTCGCGGCGACGAGGCTGCCCGGGTTCCTGCGCCGGGGCTGGCGGACCGGGCCGGAACTGCGGGCGGCGCTGCTGCAGGCGCGCGACGGCGCTCGGCACGAACGGCGTGCCCCGGTGCGGATCGACGGGCCCGTGCGCCCGGTGCTGCCGTGGGTGCTGTGGGTCTTGGCCGTGGCCGCCTCCGCGGCCGGGGGGTGGGCCTGACCGAGGCTCCTCGACGGGGTCCTCAGAGGACGCCGGTGTGCTCCAGCACGATGTTCACGCCGATGGCGATGAGGATCAGCCCGCCGAGGACCTCGGCGGGCTTGCCGAACCGGCTGCCGGCCTTGTGGCCGATGACGGCACCGACGGCGGTGATGACGGCCGTCGTGACGCCGATGGCGAGGGCGGCCGGGACGATGGCGACGTCGAGGAACGCGAAGCTGATGCCGACGGCGAGGGCGTCGATGCTCGTCGCCAGCGCGAGGAGCAGGAGCTGCCGCAACGGGATGCCGTCGCTGTCCTCCTCCTCGTCCGCGCCGCCCGTGAACGCCTCCCACAGCATCTTGCCGCCGATGAGGGCCAGCAGCCCGAAGGCGACCCAGTGGTCGAACGCCGTGATGTAGCCGCGGAACTGCCGGCCCAGGGCCCAGCCCAGGACGGGCATGAGGGCCTGGAAGAACCCGAAGGCGAGGGCCAGTGACGCCGCGCTGCGCACGGTGAGCCGGCGCAGGTGCAGCCCCTTGCCGAGGGCGACGGCGAAGGCGTCGGCGGAGACGCCGAGGGCGATGACGAGCAGGGTCCACAGGGACACGGGCGTGGCGGCCTTCCGGTCGGGAGCGACGCCCAGGGAACCACAGCGTCCCGCCCCGGGGGAACTCGCGGTGGACCGCCGGACCTGCTGCAGGACAAACGGATCGAGGGCTGCGGCGCACCGCACGCAGGTCTTCGGCGCACCGGCGGCGCCGCGCCGGTCCCGGTCCTACAGTGGGGCCATGGCCCGCTTCGTCGAGGTGCACCCGCAGGACCCGCAACCGCGGGCGGTCTCCCAGCTCGCGGCGATGCTGCGCGACGACGCGCTCATCGCCTACCCGACGGACTCCTGCTACGCCCTCGGCTGCCGGCTCGACAGCCACACCGGTGCCGACCGCATCCGGCGCATCCGCCACCTCGACGACCGGCACCACTTCACGCTCGTGTGCTCCGACTTCGCCCAGCTCGGGCAGTTCGTGCACCTCGACAACGTGCAGTTCCGGGCCGTCAAGGCCGCGACGCCCAACCCGTACACGTTCATCCTGCCCGCCACGAAGGAGGTGCCGCGGCGGTTCGCGCACCCGAAGAAGAAGACCGTCGGGGTGCGGATCCCCGACCACCCGTTCGTCCGGGCGCTGCTGTCCGAGCTGGGCGAACCGCTGCTGTCGAGCACGCTGCTGCTGCCCGACCACGAGGAGCCGCTCACGGACGGCTGGACCGTCAAGGAGGAGCTCGACCACGTCGTCGACGCCGTCGTGGACGCCGGGGAGTGCGGGACCGAGCCGACGACGGTCGTCGACTGGTCGCAGGGGTACCCCGAGGTCGTGCGCGTGGGGGCCGGGGACCCGTCGCGCTTCGAGTGATCAGCCCTGCGGTCCGTCGAGCGCCGCGGCGAACAGCGCGCGCAGGTCCTCGTCCGGCACCTCCCCCGCGCGGGCCTGCGTCAGCTTGAGCGTGCCGCGGCCACCGAGCAGGTCCGGGTGGCGCTCGCCGAAACCCCCGTCGCGGTCGGCGGACCAGCCGTACAGCGAGACGCCGTGCTCCCACACCCCCAGGTACAGCGCGGGCCGGCGCGCCCGGGCCGGTCCCGGGCGCCGGTACCGCAGGATCCCGTACGACAGGTCGGTCTCGAGGTCGTCGCGACCCTCGCGCAGCAGGCGGTCCACCCTCTCGAAGAGGGCCCGGTGCGTCTCCGGGACGGCCGCGACGTACTCGTGTGCGTCCATGCCGTCCAGACTGCCGTGCGCGGCGGAACTCAGCGGCGGGACTCAGCGGTGCGGTTGCCACCGGGGCCTGCGGGTAGGTGCGGGTCAGTCCCGTCCCCGCACCAGAGCAGGAGCACCTCGTGTCCCAGCCCAGCCAGCAGCAGGAACCCCCCGGCACCACCGACGCGATGCGACCGACCCCCGACCACGGGGAGACGTCCTACCGCGGCAACGACAAGCTCGTCGGCAAGGCGGCGATCGTCACGGGCGGCGACTCCGGCATCGGCCGTGCGGTCGCCATCGCGTTCGCCCGCGAGGGCGCCGACGTCGTCATCAGCTACCTGTCCGAGCACGAGGACGCGCAGGAGACGGCCCGGTGGGTCGAGGAGGCCGGTCGGCGCGCCGTGCTCGTCGCCGGCGACGTCTCGGAGGCCGAGCAGTGCCGGGCCGTCGTCGACGCGTGCGTCCGGGAGTTCGGCAAGGTCGACGTCCTGGTCAACAACGCGGCGTACCAGATGAGTCACGACACCCTGGAGGAGATCTCCGACGAGGAGTGGCTGTTCACCGTGAACACCAACCTCAGCGCGTTCTTCTACCTCTCCAAGGCCGCGCTCCCCCACATGGGCCGAGGGTCGTCCATCATCGGCAGCAGCTCGGTGAACTCCGACAACCCCAAGCCCACGCTCATCCCCTACTCGGTGACCAAGGCGGGGATCGCGAACATGTGCGCCTCGATGGCGCAGCTGCTCGGGGACCGCGGCATCCGTGTCAACAGCGTCGCCCCCGGCCCCGTGTGGACCCCGCTCATCCCGGCGACGATGCCGCCGGAGCAGGTCGAGACGTTCGGACAGCAGGTGCCGCTGGGACGACCGGGTCAGCCGGCCGAACTGGCCCCGGTGTACGTGCTGCTCGCCTCCGACGACGGCAGCTACGTCTCCGGGGCCCGCGTCGCGGTGACCGGCGGCAACCCGATCCTCTGACCCGCGTCGCGCGTGGAGCCGGGTTCCCCTCCGTCGCCCGCCGGAGGGGAACCCGGGATCAGGGGGCCGTCACCGGCCGCGGGGCACCACGGCCTCCCGCGGCCGTGACGGGGTGAAGGGGTAGCGCTCTGCGCCGAGCCCACGCAGGACCGCCCGTTCCACGGGCGAGTGCTCGGCGGGGTCGGCACGGTCGAAGTCCAGCGGTGCGCGCAGGCTCAGCGGCGGGTTGGTGATGAGCCGCTGGGCGCGCAGGACGTTCTGGGACGTGGCGTGCAGCACGAAGGGGTGCATGAGCACGACGTCCCCGGCCTTCCCGGTCAGTTCCACGAACTCGTGGCACTGCTCCACCAGGCGGGTCTGCTGCAGCTCGTCGGGCAGGACGCCCTCGGGGCGCTCGGCCAGGAACCGCGCGACGACCCCGACGGAGTCGGTGGCCACGAACGTGCCGCCGCCGCGGGAGAGCACGTCGGTCCACAGGACGATCGTCAGCAGCCCCTGTTCCGGGGAGTCCAGGAAGTGCCGGAAGAAGTCCCCGTCCTTGTGCCACCCGGGCACGGCCGCGGAGGGTTCCTCGAACGGCCGGTCGGCGCCGACCCCGAGGTTGGCGATCATCCCGTCCGACCACCGCCACGGGGTCTCGACGCGGTCCTCCCCGCCCAGGAGCTGGCAGGCCGCGGCGTACGCCGCCGGGGCGAAGGACGCGGCGTCGAGGTGCTGCTCGGAGCGCAGGTGCACGCGGGGCCGGTCCCACGTCGTCGGGTCGTCCCGGTCCACGCCGAGGCGCTCCCAGGCGCGGTCCACGTGCGGCGCCGCGTCCTGCGCGGTGAAGCAGCCCGGAAGGACGACGTACCCCCTGTCGAGGAAGTGCTCGACCTGCGCGTCGGTGAGCGGGGCGCTGGTGGTGCTCGTCGTGCTCATCCCTTGAACGCTCCGTCCATGATGCCGGACACCATCTGCTTGCCGAAGAACGCGAACAGCACCAGGAGCGGGACCGTCACGAGGAAGGAGCCGGCCATCGCCAGGCCGAGGTCGACGGAGATGTTGGACTGCAGCGCCTTGATGGCGATCTGCGCCGTGTACATGTCCGGCGACTTCAGCACGATGAAAGGCCAGAGGAAGTCGTTCCACGCGTTGACGAACCCGAGCAGCCCCAGCACCGCGGCCGCCGGCCGGACGACCGGGAAGGCGATCCGCAGGAAGATCTGCCAGGAGTTCGCGCCGTCCATCCGGGCGGCCTGGAGGAGTTCGTCGCTGATCGTCGCGCTGATGTGCTGGCGCATCCAGAAGATCCCGAAGGCGCTGACCAGGCCCGGCACGACGAGCGCCTGCAGGGTGTCCACCCAGCCGAGCGTCGACATGATCATGTACTGCGGGATGATCGCGAGCTGCGCCGGGACGGTCATCGTCAGGACGAGGACGAGGAACAGCAGGTCCCGCCCCTTGAACGTCATCTTGGCGAAGGCGAAACCGGCCAGCGAGCAGAGGAACGCCTGACCGACCGCGATGAGGGACGCGACGACGAAGCTGTTGATCAGCGAGCGCACGAACGGGACCGTCTCGAACACCAGCCTCAGCAGGTCCGGGAAGTTCCCGCCGGGCACGACACGGGGTGGCAGCTGCGTCGCCGCCTGCGACCCCACGGAGGACACGACGAACATCCAGTAGACGGGGAAGATGCATGCCGCCGCGGCGAGGCCGAGCAGCAGGTAGGTGTACCAGCGCACCCGGCCGATCGACCGCCGACGGGGCCGCGACGTCCGGACGCGGACGGAGTCGCGCTGCGGGGTTCCGGTGGTGGTGGCCATGTCAGCCCTTCTTCCCGAGTCGGCTCGAGAGCAGGAAGTTGATGAACGCCACGACGACGATGATCGCGAACAGGGCGACCCCGATGGCCGAGCCGTACCCGAACTTGAAGGACCCGAAGCCCTGTTCGTAGAGGAACAGCGACAGCGTCTGGCACTGCCGGGCCGTGCCGCAGGTGAGCGTCCCGTTCGACAGCAGCAGGGGCTCGGTGAAGATCTGGAGCCCGCCGATGGTCGACATGATCACCGTGAAGACGATGACCGGCCGCAGCGAGGGCAGCGTGATGTGGAAGAACTGCTTGACCGGACCCGCGCCGTCCATGGCGGCCGCCTCGTACAGGTCGCGCGGGACGGCCTGCAGCGCGGCGAGGTAGAGCAGCGTGTTGTACCCGAACCAGCGCCAGACGACCATGGTCGAGACGAGCAGGTGACTGCCGAGCGGCGTCGACATGAAGTCGACGTGCTGGAAACCCAGGCCGCCGATGACCCAGTTCAGCAGTCCGAAGTCGCGGTTGAAGAGCTGGGCGAAGACGATCGCCGTCGCCGCCACCGAGGTGATGTACGGCAGCAGCATCGCCATCCGGAAGAAGGTGGCGAAGCGGAGCAGCGCGCTGTTCAGCACCTGCGCGAGGACGAGGGCGATGAGCAGCTGCGGGGCGGTCGAGATGATCCAGATGCTGAACGTGTTCTTCAGCGCGTTCCAGAACCTCGGGTCGGCCGCGAGCTGCTGGAAGTTCGCCAGCCCGACGAAGGTCTTGTCCCCGATCGGGTTCCAGTCGAACAGCGCGACGTAGAACGTGAACAGCAGCGGGAAGAGGCCGAAGACCAGGAACAGCACGTAGAACGGCGCGACGTAGCCGTACGGCGCCAGCCGCTCCCACCGCTTCTCCACCGGGCGGGTCGCGGTTGCGGGCTTCACCCCCTTGAGGGTGCCCGGGGTCAGCGTGGCGGCCATCAGGCGCCGATCGCCGTCTTGATGCCCTTGACGGCCGTGTCCCAGGCGGCGGCGGCCGGTGCGCCGTCACCCTCGACGCCGTTGAGGGCGTTGAGCAGCTCGGTGCTGATCTCGGTGTTGTACTCACCGTTGAGGAACGGCTTGAGGCCCAGGACGGCCTGGGTGAAGATCTTGCCGGTCGGCGCGTCGCTGAAGAACGGGTCGGTGTGGTCGACGAGTTCGGGCTTGTCGTAGTTCACCGGGGTCGTCGGCAGCGACCCCGACTCGATGAAGTGCTGCAGCTGCTGCTCCGGCGACTGCATCTTTGAGATGTAGGCCCACGCCGCCTTCGGGTTCGCCGCGCGGGCGGGGATGGCGAGGTAGCTGCCGCCCCAGTTGCCGCTCCCGCCGGGGATGGTGGCGATGTCCCACTTCCCCTCGGTCTCCGGGGCGGCCGAGCGGATGGAGCCGAGCATCCACGACGGGGCGGCCACGGCGGCGAACGTGCCCTTGGCCATGCCGGCGTTCCAGCCGTCGCTGAAGCTCTCCAGCTTGGCCGTGATGCCGGCGGCGATGGCCTTCAGCCCGAGGTCGAAGGAGTCCTTGACGACGGGGTTGGTGTCGTACACGACCTCCCCGTCGGCGGAGTAGTACTGCTCGGTCCCCTGCGAGACCGCCTGCAGGAAGACGGTGGTCGCCGCGTTGTCGATGAAGGCGCTGCCGGAGGCCTGGGTGTAGCGCTGGCCGGTGGCGATGAACTCCTCCCACGTGGGCCACAGCGCGCTCACCTCGTCCCGGCTCGTCGGCAGCCCGGCGGCGGCGAACAGGTCGGTGCGGTAGGCCACGCCCATGCCGCCGACGTCGGTGGGGATGCCGACGATCTCCCCGCTCTTCGCCGTCGCCTGCGCCATGACCCAGTCGACGTAGTCGTCCTCGACCTGGTCGGCCCCCAGCGTGGCGAGGTCGGTGAAGTTGCCGGGGTTCTTCATGAACTTCGGCAGGTCGCCGGCCTGGATGAGGACGAGGTCCGGGACCTTGCCGCCGGCCAGGGCGGTGGTCAGGCCCTGGGCGGTCTCCTGGGCGTTGCCGACCTCCGTCAGCTTCACCGTCACGTCGGGCGCGAGCTTCTTGTACGCCTCGACGTCGGCCTTCTGGTTGATGCCGGTGAACGACCAGAACTCGAAGGTGTTCGGGTCTCCCGAGCCGCTGGAGCCGGACGAGCAGGCCGAGGCGGTGAGGGCGACCCCGCCGGCCAGGCCGCCGAGGGCGAGGGCGCGGCGACGGCTGAGGAAGGGGTTCAGGGCGGGCGTGGTCACGGGGAGTCGCTCCTTCGGAAGGGCTGGACGAGGTGGTCAGGCGCCGGCGGCGAAGCCGACGGTGGCGAAGCTGTGCGCAGGCAACGCCACCCGCAGCAACCCGTCGTGGACGGACACGTCCTGCAGGTCGCCGACGACGACGGGGGTGTCCGTGGCGGTGTTGTGGGCCGAGATCTCCGGCGCCGTGAGCAGGTGCCCCTCGACGGAGCCGACCCGGGCCCCGCGGACGTCGAGTTCGACGACGAGGGGTTCGGTGGCGTCGAGGTTGGTGAGGGAGACGAGGACCCGCCCGTCCTTCGTGCTGGCCGAGGCCGAGAACGTCGCGAGCTCGGCGTCGCCCACGGTGCGCGTCGGGCTGGCCCCGCGGACGGCCAGCGGCAGCGAGGCCGCGTCGTGGTGCCCCTTGTTCATGGCGAAGACGTGGTAGCTCGGGGTCAGGACCAGCGCGTCGCCGTCGGTGAGCAGCATGGCCTGCAGCACGTTGACCGTCTGGGCGATGTTCGCCATGACGAGCCGGTCGGCGTGCCGGTGGAAGGCGTCGAAGTGCACCGAGGCGACGAGGGCGTCCCGCAGGGTGTTCTGCTGGAAGAGGAACCCGGGGTTCGTGCCGGGTTCGACGTCGAACCACGTCCCCCACTCGTCGAGGACGAGCCCCACGCGCTTCTCCGGGTCGTAGGCGTCCATGACGGCGGCGTGGCCGGCGAGGATCCGCTCGATCGCGGCGGCCTTCACCATCGTGCGGTAGTACTCGTCGCTGTCGAAGCGGGTCGCCGACCCCTTGGCGTCCCAGGTGTCCCCGACGATCGTGTAGTGGTGGAACGACACCGCCTGGTAGGTGTTCGTGCCGTGGCCCGTGACCTCGCCGACCCCGAGGTGCCGGCCGAGGTTCTGCATCAGCACCTCGGTCCAGCGGTAGTCGGCGTCGGCCGCGCCCGCCGCGATGCGGTAGAGGTGGTTGTCGCCGTGGTCGAGGCTGTAGGTCCCGAACTGCCGGGCGAGTTCGGCGTAGGCGCCGGACCCCATGCCGCCGCCGCACCCCCAGGGTTCGTTGCCGAGTCCCCAGAACGGGACGCTCCAGGGTTCGTCGCGGCCGTTCTGCCGGCGCAGGCGCGCCATCGGGGAGTCGTCGGCACGGGTCAGGTACTCGATCCACTCCGCCGCCTCGCGGACGGTTCCGCTGCCGACGTTGGCCGAGACGTACGGGTCGGCCCCGAGGAGTTCGCACAACGCCATGAACTCGTGGGTGCCGAAGGAGTTGTCCTCCACGACGTCGCCCCAGTGCGAGTTCACCATCGTGGGCCGGTCCTGCCGCGGACCCACCCCGTCGCGCCAGTGGTAGGTGTCCGCGAAGCAGCCGCCCGGCCAGCGCAGGTTCGGGATGTCCAACGCGCGCAACGCCTCCACGACGTCGAGGCGCAGACCGCCCTCGTTCGGGACGTCGGAGTCCTCCCCCACCCAGAACCCGCCGTAGATGCAGCGGCCGAGGTGCTCGGCGAAGTGCCCGTACAGGTGCCGGTTGATGCGCGGGCCGGGCAGGTCCGCCTCCAGCACGGCGCGGACCACCCGGGAGGGGACCACGTCGTCACTAGTGGTGGTCGTACTGGATGCGGTGTCCTCGTCAGCGGTGAGCACGTGTCCTCGCAAGGGTTCGGTGGAGGGGGACGGCGGCGGGCGATCGTCCTCGACTCGTCGCGCCGTCCAGGGGAACCAGCACCGGCTCCCACTCTGTGTGTATCGATATACTGATGACGCCCGCCCGGACTGTCAAGGGGCCACCGACGGCGGTAGCTTCGTCCCGACCCGCCCTCGGAACCGGCGGGCCGGAACAGGAGGAGCCGGACGTGGTGACGATGCGCGACGTCGCGGCGGAAGCCGGGGTTTCCCCGATGACCGTCTCCAACGCCCTGACGGGCCGGCGCCCCGTGAGCGAGGCCACCCGCCGCACGGTCCTCGAAGCCGTCGACCGGCTCGGCTACCAGGTCAACGTCGCGGCGCGCAGCCTGCGACAGGGGCGCACGGGTGTCGTCGGCATCGCCGTGCCCACCCTCGACAGCCACTACTACAGCCGGCTCGCCCACCGGCTCGTCCTCGCGTTCTCCCAGGCCGGGCTCGCGACCGTGGTCGAGGAGACGCACGCCAGCCGCGAGGGCGAGCTCGCCGCGTTCCGCGACTCCCGGCTCAACGCCTACGACGGGCTCGTCATCGCCGCCCTCGGACTCACCGAGCGCGAGATCAACGCCCTCAGCCGGGAGGTTCCCGTCGTCGTCCTCGGCGAGCAGGAACTGCACCAGACCGTCGACCACGTGAGCATGCCGAACGTGGCGGGCGCGGAGGCGGCCACCCGGTTGCTGCTGGACCGGGGCTGCCGGCGCCTGGCCCTGGTGGGTTTCCCGACGCTCACGGACCTGCAGGACGTGACCCTGCCCGAGGGTGCGGCGTTCGTGCTCCGCGCCGAGGGCTTCGCCCGGGTCGTCCACGAGCAGGGGCTGCAGGCCTCGGCGGCCTACGCCGGGGTGACCCAGGCCGCGGGCGCCGCCTGCGCCCGCGACCTGCTGCGCCGGGGCGAGGTGCCCGACGGCATCTTCTGCGTCACCGACACCCTGGCGTTCGGCGTCGTGCGGGGTCTGGCCGACCACGGCGTCCGCGTCCCGGACGACGTCCTCGTCGTGGGCTTCGACGACGTCGAGGACGCGGAGTTCCACATCCCGTCGCTGACGTCGGTGGCCCCCGACCTCGACGGGCTCGTCAGCCAGGCCGTGCACCTGCTGGGGCGGCGGATCGCCAGCCCGAGAGCGCTCCCGCAGGACGTCACCGTCTCGTTCCGGGTCCTCGAGCGGGAGTCCACGGGACGCTCCTGACCGGCTCTTGACAGGTCCCGGACGTCGCGGGCGATGATATCGATACACGGGACCGCACCGCCGCGCCCCGACTCCGAACGGGAGAGAACGATGACGTCCCCCACCGCCGCCCGGCGGACCTTCCTGGCCCTGGCCCTCGCCGCCCCCCTGGGCGTCTCGCTCGCCGCGTGCGGCGACTCCGGACCCGGCGCCGCCGCCGGCGGCTCCGGAGGTGACGGCGCGAGCATGTGGTTCCTCACGGGCCAGCCGGCCGAGGGCATCCGCAGCGACGCGATCGAGGCCTTCAACAAGGCCAACCCGGACTCGAAGCTGTCGATGGCGTCCTTCCAGAACGACGCCTTCAAGGCCAAGATCCGGACCGCCATCGGTGCGAACCAGGCGCCGACGATCATCCCGACCTGGGGTGGTGGCGGTCTGCGCGACTACGTCAAGAACTCCCAGGTGGAGGACCTCACGTCCTTCTTCGCCGAGAACGCCGCCCTGAAGGACAAGCTCTTCGCGAGCGCCTTCGGGGCCGCGACCGTCGACGGCAAGATCTACGCGGTGCCGTGCGAGACGGTCGCCCCCATCGTCATGTACTACAACAAGAAGCTCTTCCAGCAGGTGGGCGCCGACATCCCGACGACGTGGGACGAGCTCATGGCGCTGGTCGACGTCTTCAAGGGCGCGGGCATTGCCCCGATCGCCCTGGGCGGGCAGTCCCGCTGGACGAACATGATGTGGCTCGAGTACCTCTACGACCGCATCGGCGGCCCGGAGCTGTTCACCTCCATCTACGAGGGTCAGCCGGACGCCTGGTCCCAGCCGGACTCGATCGCGGCCCTGACCAAGGTGCAGGACCTCGTGAAGGCCGGCGGCTTCGTCAACGGCTTCGCCTCGATCACGGCCGACTCCAACGCCGACCAGGCCCTGCTGTACAGCGGCAAGGCCGCGATGATGCTGCACGGCTCCTGGGTCTACGGCTCCATGAAGAGCGACGGCGGCGACTTCGTGACGGGAGGGAACCTCGCGTTCAGCACCTTCCCCTCCGTCGCCGGCGGCAAGGGCGACATGGCGAACACCGTCGGGAACCCGTCGGGGTACTACGCGATGTCCTCCAAGGCCACCGACAAGGCCAAGACGGACGCCAAGAAGTTCTTCGCCGAGGGCCTGGTCACCGACGCCACGACGAAGGCCTGGATCGCGTCGGGCAACGTCCCGATCGTCACCGGCTCGGACAGCGAGTTCGGCAGCGGCGAGGACAGCGAGTGGCTGAAGTTCGTCTACGACCTGGCCTCGAAGGCCCCCTCGTTCCAGCAGTCCTGGGACCAGGCGCTCTCGCCGACGGCCGCGGAAGCGCTGCTGGAGAACATCGAGAAGCTCTTCGGCCTGTCCTCCACACCGGAGGAGTTCGCCAAGGCCATGGACGCGACCGCCGGGTCCTGACCGGGGTCCCGTTCACGCAGCGTCGACGGCGACGGACGGCGGGTGGGCGACCACCCGCCGTCCGCCCGTCCGGCCGGTTCCAGCGCGCGGAGCCCGGTGAACCGTGGAAGCCTTCGGGCGCACCGGGAGCCTTCCGGCCTCCGGTGCGGGCCCGCAGAGATCCACGGGCCCCGACGAACTGGAGGAACGCGTGAACCCCACCGGCATCATCACGGCAATCATCGTCGGTCTGATCATCGGGGCGCTCGCTCGCCTGGTCATGCCCGGCAAGCAGAACATCTCCATCCTGCTGACGATCATCATCGGCATCGTCGCGGCCTTCATCGGCACCGCACTCGCCAGCGCGGTCGTGAACACGAACAACGGCTTCAGCTTCATCCAGCTGGTGTTCCAGGTCATCATCGCCGTCATCGGCGTGGGCATCGTCGGCGCCATCCGCGGTCGCGCCCGCTGACCTCCCCGTCGGGGGCGGCACGCGCCGCCCCCGACCGAGGGTCACCAGCCCATCGTGCCCGGCGCCCCCTTGAACGGGCCGGTCACCTCCGAACTGATCCACCCGCCGTAGAAGTCCCCTTCCTGCGCCTGGACCTCCTCGTCGTCGAGCAGGCACCGCACCCCGGAGGGGTAGAACGACAGAGCCCCCGCGAGCGCCGCGTACGCCGGTGTCGGCTGCCGGTAGAACCAGCCGGCCTGCGGTCGCAGGACACCGCCGTCCTCACCGACGAGGTCGACGTAGGACGCCTGCCCCTTCCACTCGCACCAGCTCCGGCCCTGCCCGGGACGCACGGCACCGGAAAGCACGGCGTCGCCCGCGACGTAGTACGTCGGCGGGTGCGAGGTCTCCAGCACGCGCCAGGCCCGCGGCGCCTGCTCGTCGGGCAGGACGTCGACGATCAGCCGGCCCTCGGGGTCGTGGATGCGCACGCGCCGGCGCGCGGGTTCGAGCCGCGGCGGGCGCGGGTAGTCCCAGCAGGATTCGCTCACGCAGGTCAGGGTCGTCCCGCACGTCGCCGGCCGCGAGCGGAGCCCGTCAGCGCCAGGCCGCCAGCACCGCCTCGCTGAGCCGGTCGAGCGAGGGCGAGCCCACCTTCCAGCGCTGCCAGTGCAGGTCGACGTCCAGCCCGCCGCCGGGGTCGAGGTCGACCAGCGGGTCCGCGAGTCCGGTGGTGACCTGCTCGGGCAGCAGCAGTCCCCACCCGAACCCCAGCCGCACGGCGTCGCCGTAGTCGGCCGTCGCCGGGACGTGGTGGCGGGGACCGCCGGGGCTGCCCTGCCCGCGCAACCAGCTGTCCTGCAGGTCGTCGTCCCGGTCGAAGACGACGAGGGGGGCGCGGTCGAGCGCGGCCGGGGTCACGCCGTCGGGGAACCAGCGGCGGACGAACGCCACGGTGGCGCACGGCTGGTAGTGGACGGCGCCGAGACGGGTGGCCCGGCAGCCCGGCACCGGGTCGGCCTCGGTCGTCACCGCCGCGACGACGCTGCCCTCCCGCAGCAGTTCGTGGGTGCGTTCCTGGTCCTCCCGGCGCAGGTCGAAGGAGAACTCCCCCGCCAGCGGCGCGAGCGCGGGCAGGAACCACGTCGCGAGGGAGTCGGCGTTGACGGCGACCGGCAGCACGGGCGGCGCGTCGGCCGGCCGGACGGCCCGCTCGGTCTCGGCGGCCAGCAGGTCCACCTCGCGCGCGAGCCGGAGCACGGCCTGCCCGGCCTCCGTGGGGCGTGGCGGGCGGCTGCGCACGAGGAGCGGCCGGCCTGCGGCGGTCTCGAGGGCCCGCAGGCGCTGGCTGACCGCGGACGGCGTGACGTGGAGGGTCCGTGCGGCGGCGTCGAACGACCCCTCGGCGACGACGGCCGTCAGGGCGCGCAGCTGCGCCAGGTCCCAGTCCACGCGGGCGCTCATGAAGCGATGCTAAAGGTGCGTGAGATTCCTGAGCTGGAGTCCGGGCGGTGCGGTCCCTACCGTCGGGACCGTGCTCACCCTCCTCACCGGGCTGGCCTTCGGGCTCTCCCTCATCGTCGCGATCGGCGCGCAGAACACCTTCGTCATCCAGCAGGGGGTCCGCGGCGAGCACGTCGGCGCCGTCGTGGCGGTGTGCATCGCCAGCGACGTGCTGCTCATCGGCGTCGGGGTCGCGGGGGCGGGCGCCCTCGTCACGGCGGCACCGGGCCTGCTGACGGTGCTGCGCCTGGCGGGGGCGGCGTTCCTCCTCGCCTACGGCGCGCTCGCGCTGCGGCGGGCGTGGCGGCCCGGGGCGTTGCGCGCGGACACCTCGGGAGCGCCCGTCCCGCTGGCGCGGGTGGTGGCGACGACGGCCGCGCTGACGTGGCTGAACCCGCACGTCTACCTGGACACCGTCGTCCTGCTCGGCTCGGTCGCGGCGGCCCACGGCAGCGAGCGCTGGTGGTTCGGGGCGGGCGCCGCCCTGGGCAGCGCCGCGTGGTTCACGCTCCTCGGGCGCGGCGCCCGGCTCCTGCGTCCCGTCTTCGCCCGCCCCGGAGCGTGGCGTGTGCTCGACGTCGTCGTCGCGGTGGTCATGGTCGTGCTCGCGGTCCAGCTCGTCGCCCGGGGCTGACCACCGGTCGCCCGGTCACCGCGCGCCGCGGCGCAGCGCCTCCAGGGCGAGCGTCGGCAGGCCGATCGCGCGCAGCGCCAGCGCAGCGGCGCCGAGCAGACCGTCCTCGGCGGGCAGCACGGTCCGGCCGGCGAGGGCCGCGCGCAGGCCCGGGGCCGGGGACCCTTCGGCACCGCGCCGCCACACCCCGCCGCCCACGACGAGAGGCCCCGGCCCGTCGACGGCGCGCACGAGCGCGGCCAGCTCCTCCTGCGCCGCGGTCACGACGGCCTCGGCCACCGGATCGCCCGCGTCGGCCGCGGTGAAGCAGGCGGGGGCCAGCCGGGCCAGCCGGACGGGGTCCGTGCCGTAGACGAGGTCGACGATCTCCCCCAGCACGAACGCGCGCCCCTCGCGGGGGCGTCGGTCGTCGACGAGCCCGAACTCGGCGAGGAGCGCCGGGGTCAGCGCGGTCGCGGGGCCCGTCCCGTCGAGGTCGGAGGTCACGGCCCGGGCGACCTCGCGGCCCATCCAGAACCCCGCCCCGGCGTCCCCGAGGAGCCAGCCGTTGCCGCCGACGACCCGTTCCAGGGCGCCGTCGCGGACGCGGGCGGCGACCGACCCGGTCCCGGCCACGAGGGCCGCTCCGGTGTCCTCGTCGGTCGCGGAGTGGAACATCGCGAGCAGGTCCGACACCCGGCGGAAGGGCGAGCCGGTGTCGAGACCGAGGTGCTCCACGAGGCGGTCGAGCGGAACGAGCCGGTCCGATCCCGCGGTCGCCAGCACGGTGGACCTGACGTCGCCGCCCGTGGCGTCGGCCTCGGCGAGGGCCCGGGTGACGGCGTCACGCAACGAGCCGAGGGCCGTCTCGACGCCGACGGCCGAGGGGTTCCCCGGTCCGGACCCGGCGCGGGCGAGGGGCCGCCCGGCCGGGTCGAGGACGAGCGCCCGGGTCGTGCTGCCCCCGGCGTCCAGGGCCAGCACCACCCCGGAAGGGGCTGGCGTCACTTGAGCCCGCCGGCCGACACCGCACCCTGCAGGCGGCGCTGGAACACCAGGTACACCACGAGCACCGGGACCACCGTCATGACGGCGCCGGCGAACAGGGCACCGAAGTTCACGTCGTACCCGGCCTGGGACGCGAACGCCGCGAGGCCCTGGGTGAGGACGTAGTTGCTGCGGTCGGAGTTCAGGACCACCGGCAGGAGGAACTGGTTCCACAGCCCGACGAAGTTCAGGATCGCGACGGCCGCCATGCCCGGGCCGGCCATCGGCAGCATGACCTGGAAGAAGGTCCGCCACTCGCTCGCACCGTCGATCGAGGCCGCCTCGGCGATCTCCCCCGGCAGCTCCTCGAAGAAGCTCAGCAGGAAGAACACGGTGAAGGGGTAGGCGTAGGTGGCGTAGCTGAGGATCAGCCCCGGCAGCGTGTTGAGGACACCGATCTGCTGGAGGATGAAGAACAGCGGGACGACCGCGAGGAACACCGGGAACGTGAGCCCGGCGACGATGAGGTAGCGCAGCACCGTGCGGCCGCGGAAGTCGAACCGCGCGAGCACGTACGCCGACATCGCCCCCATGACCATCGTCAGCACGAGCGCGGAGAAGACCACGACGACCGAGTTGAAGAAGTACGACCCGATGCCGGCGGTGTTCCACGCGTCGACGTAGTTCTGGTACCGCCACTCCCTCGGCAGCGAGAACGGCGAGGCGAAGATCTCCCGGTTCGTCTTGAAGCTGGAGACGACCGTCCAGGCGAAGGGCAGCAGGACCAGCAGCGACCAGATGCCCAGCACGGTGTGCGAGGTGACGGCGACGGTCCGCTCCCCCGACGGGCCCCGCCGCTCCGGACGCGCGGGGGCCGCGGTGGTGGCGACCCGGGTGTCGGCGCTCATGCGCGGGCCCCACGGGCGTTCCGGCGGGCCAGCGCCTGGCCGATCCCGAGCACCAGACCGGTGAAGGCGAAGGTCAGCACGGCCAGCACCACTCCCATCGCACAGGCCAGCCCGAAGCGGCCCTCCTTGAACGCCGTCGAGAAGATCTGCTGGGTGATGACGAGGGTCGAGTTGCCCGGCCCGCCGTCGGGGTTCATCGCCGCGAGGAACACGAACGCGTCGAGGGCGAAGATCCCCAGGTACACGTAGGCGGTCCGCAGCGAGCCGGCGATCCCGGGGGCGGCGATGAAGACCGCCGTCCGGAAGCGGCCGGCGCCGTCGATGCGCGCCGCCTCGAAGATCTCGGCCGGGATGGCGCGGATCGAGGCGACGAACAGGACCATGTAGAAGCCGACGAAGCTCCAGACGATGACGACGACCACCGCCCACAGCGCGGTCGAGGGCTCGCCCAGCCAGGCGAAGTCCTTGAACCGTCCGAGCCCCAGCCCGGTGAGGACCCCGTTGAGCAGACCGGCGCTGGGGTCGTAGACCCGCCCGAAGATGATGCCGACGACGATGGCCGGCACGACGTAGGGGAAGAACGACACGACGCGGTAGAACGACGAGCCCGACAGCCCGCGGACGGCCCCGGTCGAGGAGCCGCCGAACGTCAGCAGGCAGGCGAGGGCGAAGCTCAGGACCAGGGTCACCGCGGGCACGACGAGCAGCAGGACGAGGCTGTTGCCGACCGCCTGGAGGAAGAGCCCGTCGGTCAGCAGCCGCTGGTAGTTCTCCAGCCCGATGAACTCCTGCGTCGAGGTGAACCCCGACCAGGAGGTGAGGGAGTACCACGCCGCCTGCGTGAAGGGGTAGAGGACGAACAGCAGGTAGAGCGCGACCGGCACCCCGAGGAAGACGACCACGAGGCTGATCCGGTCGAACGTCCACCGCTTCCGCGTCGCCGCCGGGGGGCGGGAGGCCCCCCGGCCGCTGACGCGGGTCGGGGTGCCGGGCAGCGCGCTCACGACACCTTGACCTTCACGATGCTGGAGTCCTCGCGGGTCTGGTCGAACTGCTGCTGCAGGCCGCTGGTGAGACCGGCGACGTCGAGCTGGCCGGACAGGAACCCGTTCCAGAGCACGTTGTTCTGGCTCGTGAACCCGTAGACGTCGTTGAAGTTGAACGTGTAGGTGTCCTCCCCCGCCGCGTTCAGCATGGCGATCTGCGAGGCCAGCGCGGTGGAGCCGAAGGCGTCCTCCGGCACGGTGTCCTTGACGACGGTGGAGGACAGCTTGGTCTTGGCGAAGTTCGTCGCCGCCTCCTTCGACAGCATGATGCGCAGGACCTCCATGCCGCCTGCCTTGTTCTTGCCCTTGCTCGGGACGACGAACGGCTCACCCGCGCTGGCGTGGAAGGCGGTCGCGGGCATGGCGGCACCGGAGGTCACCGAGGGCGGCGGAGCGCCCGTCATCTGGAAGTCGGCGGCCGTCTGGGACTTCATCTCGTTCTCGATCCACGAACCCGAGGGGTAGAGGATCGCCTCCTGGGCCTGGCTCCACTGGGCCTGGGCCGCGGTGAACTGCGTGCCGGCGCCACCGGGCCGGAAGTAGCCGGCCTTGACGGCCTCGGACATCTTGCCGAACACGGCCTGCACCGCGGGATGGCTCCACGCGTTCGCGTCGAGGTTGCCGAGTGCGACGCGCACCTCGTCCCCGCCCTCCTTGATGGCCGAGTCGACCGCGAGGGTGAGGTAGTAGGACGCGGCCTCCTTGCCCCAGCAGAAGAGGTACTTGCCCTTCTCCTTCGCCGACGCCCCGAGGGCCAGCGCGTCGTCCCAGGTGGCGGGGGCCTTCCAGCCGTTGGCGTCGAACAGCGACTTGGAGTACCAGAGGCCGTAGACGGTGAGGACGTAGTTCAGCTGCACGAGGCGGCCGTCGTAGGTGCCGTCGTCGAGCATCCCCGGGTAGAGGGTGTCGGCGATGACGTCGCCGTCGGTGTTCTTCGCCTTGGTGAGCGGGGTGAGGTCTTCCAGCTGCGCGGCGATCGTGGCCAGGCCGATGGCGTTGGCGCCGGAGTTGTCGAGCAGGTCCGGCGGGTTGCCGCCGACGAAGCGCGGCTGCAGCTCCTGGGCGATCTGGGTCGAGGGCGAGACCGTCAGCTTGCCGCCGTCGTGCAGGTCGG
This sequence comes from Kineococcus sp. DHX-1, assembly GCF_042473625.1. Classification (GTDB taxonomy): domain Bacteria; phylum Actinomycetota; class Actinomycetes; order Actinomycetales; family Kineococcaceae; genus Kineococcus. Next base: position 3,669,574 of record NZ_CP170445.1, read on the forward strand.
CGTACTTCGCAGCGGCGAAGGACACGTAGTCGGTGCCGTAGCCGCCGTCGAAGATGACGGCGTCGACGGCCGCCCCCTTGGCGACGCCGAACGGGTTCTGCTCGCTGACCTCCCCGGTGGGGCCGGAGTCGCCGGAGTCCTCGTTCCCGCCGGAGGCGGCGCAGGCCGCGGTGGCGGCCGGCACGAGGGTCCCGGCCAGGACCAGTCCCAGGAAACGTCGGCGCTGCAGGGTGGTGGACTCGCTCACGGTGGTTCCTTCCGGGTGGACGGGCGGGATGGTCTTCAGGCGCTGCGGCGCAGGCGGTCGCCGTAGCGGGCCTCGATGGCCTTGTTCCGGTCGTGACCGCCGGGCACGTTGGCCGACACGTAGAGCGGGGCGTCCTCGCCCCGCTCGGTCAGGGCCGTGACGGTGCCGATGGTCAGCAGCTGGGCGATGTAGGCGGCGGTCAGCGACGACACGGAACCGACCGCGATGTCGGAGACGTCCGTCAGGGTCGCGTCGCCGTAGGGAGCGAGGTTGTCGATGACGACGTCGGCGATCTCGGAGAGCCGCTTGCCGCTGGGGTGCTTGGGTTCCACCGCCAGCGTGTGCTCCAGGCTCGTCACCGCGACGACCTTGTGACCGTTCTCCTTGGCCAGCAGGGCGAGGCCGACGACCGACCCGTTGACGCCGGAGTTCGAGGCGATGACGAACACGTCGCGGGGGTCCCGGACGACGGTGTCGAAGACGTCCTGGGCGATGTTCGGGTCGCGTTCCAGCGGGGGTTCCCCCGTCAGTTCCGCGATCTCGTGGTCCCCGAGGAGGGCGGCGTCGCGCAGGGCGACCTTGTTCGTGGGGATGAGCCCGCCGGCACGGCCGGCGACCTCCATGGCGAAGGCCTCGGAGTGCCCGGTGCCGAACGCCTGGACCACCCCGCCGGCGGCGATGCAGTCCGCGAGCAGGCCCACGGCCTCGTCGAGACCGCCGGAGGTGGCCAGCGTCGAGAGGCGGTCGAGGCGGTCCTGCACCTCGGTGCCGAACTGGGCGACGTGGCCGGCGAACCGGTCGGCGAAGGGGGGCACAGCATCTCTCCTTGAGTCGTCGATTCACCGCGTCGTTGCTGGTTGCATGAATGTTTCACTCGGTTGCGAGGGCCTGTCAAGGGATCGCCGTGTTGCGTTCGTGTTGCGTTCTCGTTGCGCTCGCAGCCCGGTCCTGGGAGGGCTTTCCGATCCCGCCGGGAACCCCACGCAGCGTGGTCGCAGTGCTAGCCTGCGTCAGCTGGATGAGTCATCCACTCTGACGGAGGAGTCCGGATGGGCGTCGAAACCCTCGACCCGGCGCAGCGCATCGAGGCGGTCCGGGCCGACCTGCCCCCTTCCCTGCGCAAGGTGGCCGACTTCGTGCTGGAGTCGCCCGAGAGCGTCGAGGAGTGCTCCGCCACCGAGCTCGCGCGCCGGGCCGGCACCTCGCAGGCCGCCGTCACGCGGTTCTGCCAGACCATCGGTCTGGACGGGTACCAGGGCCTGGTGCGCTGGATGGCGCGCGAACAGGGACGCAAGGACGGCGGCGGGTCCGTCTGGGGTTCGGCCGAGATCGGTCCGGAGATCGCCCCCGACGACGACCTCGACCGCGTCGCCGCGGTCGTCGCCGCCGCCGACGTCCGCAGCCTGCAGGACACGGCCCGCCGCCTCGACCTCGAGGCCGTGGAGCGTGCGGCGCAGGCGGTCGCGCGGGCCCACCGCGTCGACGTGTACGGCGTGGGCGGCAGCGCCGCCATGGCGGCCGAGACGGACTCGCGCCTGTTCGGCATCGGTGTCCCGGTGCGGAACTGGACGGAGGTGCACGCCGCCAGCACGTCGGCGGCGCTGCTCACCCCCGCCGACGTCGCCATCGCGATCTCGTTCTCCGGCGCCACCCGCGAGGTCGTCGAACCCACCGAACTGGCGGCCCGACGCGGAGCCACGACCATCGCCGTCACCGGCGACCCGACGTCCGCGCTCGCGCAGATCGCCGACGTCGTCCTCACCGTGGCCCCCGGCGGCACGACCTACCGGGAGGGGCCGTTCGCCGCCCGGCACGCCCAGCTCCTCGTCGTCGACTGCCTCTACGTCCGGGTCGCGCAGCTGACGTTCGCCCGCGCCAGCGCCGCCCGCGCCCTCACCGACCACATCCCCGCCCAGCACGCCGTCCGCCCGGCACGGCGGCGGGCCCGGTGAGCGACGGGACGACGGACGGGACGGTCGGGCCCGACCTGCGGTACCTCGCCCACGTGCGCCCCTCGCCGCGTCAGCTGCGCTGGCAGGCGCTGGAGTTCTACGGGTTCGTCCACTTCGGCATGAACACCGTCACCGACCGGGAGTGGGGTCTCGGCCACGAGGACCCCGCGCTGTTCGACCCGCCGGACGTCGACGCCGGCGAGTGGGTCGCGGCGCTGGCGGCCGCCGGCATGCGCGGGGTCGTGCTCACGGCCAAGCACCACGACGGCTTCTGCCTGTGGCCCAGCGCCCACACCGGCCACACCGTCGCGGCGAGCCCCTGGCGCGGTGGCCGCGGCGACCTCGTGGCGGAGGTCTCGCAGGCTTGCGCCGCAGCCGGTCTGGCTTTCGGCGTCTACCTCTCCCCGTGGGACCGCACCGACGCGCGCTACGGCTCGGGACGGGACTACGACGACTACGTCGTCGCCCAGCTGACCGAGCTCCTCACCGGGTACGGCGACGTGTTCTGCGTCTGGCTCGACGGCGCCAACGGCGAGGGACCCGACGGCCGCCGGCAGCTGTACGACTGGGACCGCTACGTGCGCGTCGTCCGTGCGCTGCAACCGGAGGCGGTCGTCAGCGTGTGCGGCCCGGACGTCCGGTGGTGCGGGAACGAGGCCGGCCACACCCGGCGCGACGAGTGGAGCGTCGTGCCGCACGAACTGCGGGACGCCGAGGGCACGGCCAGCCGTTCCCAGCAGGCCGACGACGGGGAGTTCTCCCGCCGCGTGCGCTCCGACGAGGAGGACCTCGGCAGCCGCACCGCGCTGACCGGGTACGCCGGCGAGTGCGTCTGGTACCCCGCCGAGGTCAACACGTCCGTGCGACCGGGCTGGTTCCACCACCCCGCCGAGGACGACCGGGTGCGTCCCGCGGCGGAGCTGTTCGACCTGTGGCGCGCCGCCGTCGGCGGGAACTCCTGCTTCCTGCTCAACGTGCCGCCCGCCGCGAGCGGCCGGATCGCCGCCCCCGACGTCGCGGCGCTCGCGGGCCTCGGCGACCTCGTGCGCCGGTACGTCGGAGCCGACCGGGCCTCGGAGGCGGACGTCACGGACGCGCGCGGCCCGGTCGACGTCGCCGGCGAGCCCGTCGACGGGCGGACTCCCTGGTCCCCGGACGACGACCGCCCGCGCCTGGACCTGCGGTTCCCCTCGGCGTTCCCGGTGCGCTCGGTCGACCTGTGGGAGGACATCGCCCACGGCCAGCGGGTCGAGCGGTTCTCGGTCGCGCTGCACCTCGGCGGTGACGTGGTGTGGCGCGGTGGAGCCGGGGTCGTCGGGCACCTGCGGATCCTCGACGTGCCCGACGTGCTCGCCGACCACGTCGAGGTCGTGCTGGAGGAGTTCCGCGCGCGGCCGGCCCTGACCGGCGTCCGCGTCGTCAGCGCGTGAGCAGTCCCGCGTAGAGCTCGGGACGCCGGTCGGCGTGCACGCCGTTGCGCGCCGACGTGCTCTTCTCCCGCGCCCGCCCGAGCCGGCACCGCGCGAGCAGGACGTGCTCCCCCGCCCCGGCCGGCGCCTCGACGAGCGGGCGCCCGTCGGGTCCGACGACCGCCGAACCCCCGACCCACGTCACGCCGCGTTCGGACCCGGTCCGGTCGCACGCGGCGACGAACATCCGGTTCGCCGACGCGGCGGCCTGGACGTGCACGACCTCCAGCGGCCGTTCGTGCGGACCCCGCGGCGCACCGGGCCAGTTCGTCGGCGCGCACACGAGGTCGGCGCCGGCCAGCCCGATGAGCCGCATCCACTCCACGAACCCCAGGTCGTAGCAGACGGCGAGCGCCAGCCGGCCCCACGGTGTCGCGACGACCTCGGGCAGGTCGTCGCCCGGGACGAAGACGTCCTTCTCCGCGTCCCACAGGTGCACCTTGCGGTAGACGGTCCGGATCCCGCTGCGGTCCAGCAGCAGCGCGCTGTTGCGCAGGGATCCGTCGGCGTCGAGCTCGGCGAACCCCACCGCCACGACGAGGTCGTGCCGGCGGGCGAGGTCGGTGAACGCGGCCGCGGTCGGGCCGTCGGCGGGTTCGGCGAGGTCCCGCGCCTCCTGGGCGGAGGCGAAGACGTAGCCGCTGCGCAGGAGTTCGGGCAGCACGACGATCCGTGCGCCGCGCCGGGCCGCCTCCTCGGCGGCGACGCGTCCGCGGGCGAGGTTGCCGTCGGGGTCCCCCACGACGAGGGCGACCTGGCAGACGGCGACGTCCACCGCGGGCGGCAGGGCGGTCGTGCTCATCCCGTCAGGATGCCCCAGCGCGGGCGGGACCGGACGGGAACGGCGACGATGCCCTCGTGAGCACCACCACGACGATCGTCTGCCTGCACGCCCTCGGGATGAGTTCCCGCTCCTTCGGACCGCTGGCCGGGGAGCTGGCGCCGGAGTTCGACGTGCTGGCCCTGGACCTGCCGGGGTTCGGCGGGGCGCCGCTGGACCCGGGCACGTCGGTCGAGGCGATGGCGTCGTGGGTGCGTGGGCAGGTCCGGGAGGTGGTGGCCGAGCAGGGGCGGGAACGCTGGCTGCTGCTCGGGCACAGCATGGGCGGCAAGGTCGCCACCGTCGTCGCGGCGGGACTGGCACCGCGGGAACGCCCCGCGGGGGTCGTGCTGCTCGCCGCGTCCCCGCCGTCGCCGGAACCGATGGCGGAGGACCGCCGGAGCACGATGCTCGGCTGGGCCGCTGACGGCCCGCTCGGTGGTGCCGCCGTCGGTGAGTTCCTCGACGCGAACACCGGTGGCCCGCTGGACCCCGCCCTCGACGCGCTGGCTCGCGAGGACCTGCGCCGCACCGACCCCGCCGCCTGGCGGGCGTGGCTGGAGCACGGCAGCCGCGAGGACTGGTCGGAGCGGGTGGGTCGGCTCGACGTCCCCGCGCTGGTCCTCGCCGGGGGTGCCGACGGGGACCTGGGCCCGCGGGCGCAACGGGAGCTCAACGGCGCCGTCTACCCGCGGGCGGAGTTCACGACCCTGCAGGGCGCGGGCCACCTGCTCCCGCTGGAACGGCCCGCCGAGGTGGCGTCGGCGGTCCGTCAGAGCTTCTCGACGGGCGCGTAGCGCAGCAGCAACCGCTTGGTGCCCTCCGTGCGGAAGTCGATGTGGGCGATGGTCTTGTCCCCCTCGCCCTCGACCCGCACGACGGTGCCGAGACCGAAGGAGTCGTGGGTCACCCGGTCACCGGGGTTCAGCGCGATGACGGGCCGGTTGCCCGCCGACCGCACGCCCGGGCGTTGTGAGACGCGCGCGGCCGCCGACGGCGAGGAGACGTTCTGGTACGTCGACTCCCCGCGCTTCCAGTCCAGCAGCGTCGGCGGGACCTCGTCGAGGAACCGGGACGGTGGGTACTGCTGCGGCGCACCCCACGCGCTGCGCACGGCCGACCGGGACAGGTAGAGCCGTTCGCGCGCCCGGGTGAGCCCGACGTAGGCGAGCCGGCGTTCCTCGGCGAGCTGGTCGGGGTCCCCCAGCGAGCGCTGGTGCGGGAACGTCCCGTCCTCCATGCCCGTGAGGAACACGACGGGGAACTCCAGGCCCTTGGCCGTGTGCAGCGTCATGAGCGTCACGACGCCGTCGTCCTCGGCGCCGGCCGGGATCTGGTCGGCGTCGGCCACGAGGGAGACGCGTTCGAGGAAGTCCGACAGCGTGCCCTCGGGGTTGTCCTCGGCGAACTCCTCGGCGACGGCGACGAGTTCGGAGAGGTTCTCGACGCGCGACTCGTCCTGCGGGTCGGCGCTGGCGCGCAGTTCGGCGAGGTACCCCGTCTGCTCCAGGACGGCCTCCAGCACGACGGCCGGGGACGCCCCGGACTCGGCCAGGGTGCGCAGGTCCGCGATGAGCTGGGCGAACCCCTTGATGGCGTTGAGGGAGCGGGAGGCGAGCCCGATCGCCTCGTCGGCCCGGTCGAGGGCGGCGCCGAACCCGATGCGCTCGCGTTCGGCCAGGACGACGATCGAGGCCTCGGCCCGTTCGCCGATGCCGCGCTTGGGGGTGTTGAGCACGCGGCGCAGGTTGACGGTGTCGTCGGGGTTGTCCAGGACGCGCAGGTACGCGACGGCGTCCTTGATCTCCTTGCGCTCGTAGAAGCGCGTCCCGCCGACCACCTTGTAGGGCAGGCCGGTGCGGATGAACACCTCCTCCAGCGACCGGGACTGGGCGTTCGTCCGGTAGAAGACCGCGACGTCCTTGTACGTCACGCCCTCGTGGTCGTGGAGACGGTCGACCTCCTCGGCGACGAAGGCGGCCTCGTCGTGCTCGTCGTCGGCGACGTAGCCGGTGATCTTCTCCCCCGCGCCCGAGGCGGTCCACAGGTTCTTGGGGCGGCGGTCCTCGTTGACCTTGATGACCTCGTTGGCCGCCGTGAGGATGTTCTGCGTCGAGCGGTAGTTCTGCTCGAGCAGGATCGTCGTGGCGTCGGGGTAGTCCTGCTCGAACTCGACGATGTTGCGGATCGTGGCGCCGCGGAAGGCGTAGATCGACTGGTCGGCGTCGCCGACGACCGTCAGCTCGCCCCGTGGGACGTTCCCCTCCCCCGTGCCGACGAGCTCCTTCACCAGCACGTACTGCGCGTGGTTGGTGTCCTGGTACTCGTCGACCAGGACGTGCCGGAACCGTCGGCGGTAGTGCTCGGCCACGTCCGGGAACGCCTGCAGCAGGTGGACGGTCGACATGATGAGGTCGTCGAAGTCCATGGCGTTCGCCTGGCGCAGCCGCTGCTGGTACGTCCGGTAGGCGCGGGCGAGGACCTTCTCGGTCTCGGTGCCCTCGCCGGAGTGGGCGCGGTCGAAGAACGTGTCCTCGTCGACCAGCTCGTTCTTGAGGTTCGACACCATCGCCGACATCGCGCGCGGGGCGTGCTTCTTCGGGTCCAGCTCGAGCTCGCGGCCGACCATCGCCATGAGCCGCTGGGAGTCGGCGGAGTCGTAGATCGAGAACGACGTCCGCATGCCGAGGTGCTGCGCCTCGCGCCGCAGGATCCGGACGCAGGCGGAGTGGAAGGTCGAGACCCACATGCTGCGCGCGCCCATGCCGACGACGTCGCCGACGAGGGCGGCGACCCGCTCGCGCATCTCGGCCGCGGCCTTGTTGGTGAAGGTGATCGCGAGGACCTGCCCCGCCGTCGCCCGGCCCTCGGCGAGCAGGTGCGCGATGCGGTGCGTCAGCACGCGGGTCTTGCCCGACCCGGCGCCGGCGACGATGAGCAGCGGGGACCCGGCGTGGACGACGGCCTGGCGCTGCTGGGGGTTCAGCCCCGCGACGAGCGCCGCCGGGTCGAGCCCCGTCCGCGACCGCCGGGCCGCGGGGGCACCGGCGAGGACGGCGGGACCCGTGTCGCCCCGCCCGCCACCGGAACCGGAGGGGCCGCCGAAGGGGAGGTCGTCGAAGAGTGTGCTCATCGTCCGTCAAGGGTAGGCCTCCCCTCGGACAGACCCCGCCGCCCGCGTTGGTCCGATCCGGTCCTCGACGGACCACTTCGGTCCATCCCGGTCTACAGTGGTCCCATGCCCCGGCTGACGAAGGAACAGATCGACGAGGAGATCCTCGACGCGGCGGCCGCGTTGTTCGCGCGGCACGGCCTCGAGCAGACGTCCGTCCAGCGCATCGCGGACGCCGTCGGCTACTCCAAGACCGGTCTGCTGCACCGCTTCCCGACGAAGGAGGCGATCGCGGAGGCGACCATCGCCCACACCGTCGACCACTTCGAGGCCGTCGCGGCCGCGGTCGACGGCACGCCGGCCGGCGCCGCACGGGACCGGCGGGTGCTGGCGGCGCTCGTGGCCCTGGCGGCCAGCCGCCCCGGGCTCGTCTCCTTCATGCTGACCTCGATCAGCCAGGGCGTCCTGACCGGAGAACGCCTCGACGTCCTCGGCGAGGTCCTCTTCCGCGCCTTCGGCGCGGCGGTGCCCGCCCCCGGGACGGCACCGACGCCGGCCGAGGTCACGCGCGCCGTGCGCATCACGAGTGCCGTCGGCGGCCTGGCCGTCACCTCGCTCGCCTTCTGCGACGTCCCCACGACCGACCTGACCGACGACCTCGTCGCCGCCGCCCTCGGCGCCCTCGGCCACCCCGCCGCCGCGCTCCCCCACGAGACGGAGAACTGACCGATGGCCACCTTCCTGCACCGCCTCGGCCGGGGGTCCTTCCGGTTCCGGGGCCTCGTCATCGCGCTCTGGGTGCTGCTCCTCGCCCTCGGGGGCGTCGGCGCGGCCACCCTGTCCGGCAAGACCGTGAGCACGTTCGAGATCCCCGGTCAGGAGTCGACGACCGCCCTGCGCCTCATCGGCCAGGAGTTCGGGGACACCGCCGACGGCGCCTCGGCGCAGGTCGTCCTCGAGGTTCCCGCCGGCCAGCAGATCACCGCGCCCGAGAACGCCGCCAAGGTCGCGGGCGTCGTCCAGGCGCTGGGCGCACTGCCCGGCGCGCGCGGGGCGAGCAACCCGCTCGACCCGAACAACCCCGTCGTCTCCCCCGACCTGCGCGCCGCCTACAGCACCGTCTCCTACGGGGTCGCCCCGCCGGAGATCACCGACGCGCAGCGGCAGGCGCTCCTGCGCGCCGTCGACGGCGCCCGCGCTTCGGGCCTGACGGCCGAGGTCACCGGGACCGCCACCCAGGGCGTCGCCACGATCGGCGGGGCCGCCGAGGCGCTCGGCGTCGTCGTCGCCCTCGTCGTGCTCGCCATCACCTACGGCTCCCTCGTCGCGGCCGGCATGAATCTGCTGACGGCCGTCGTCGGGGTCGGCATCGGAGCCCTCGGCATCACGACCCTCACCGGGTTCGTCGACCTGCAGTCCACGACCCCGATCCTCGCGGTCATGCTCGGCCTGGCCGTCGGGATCGACTACGCGCTCTTCATCGTCACGCGCTTCCGGCACGAACTGCTGGCCGGCAGGTCGGTCGCCGAGGCCGTCCCGCTGGCCGTCGGCACCGCCGGGTCGGCCGTCCTCACGGCCGGGACCACCGTCGTCATCGCGCTCGCCGGCCTCGCGGTGGCGGGCATCCCCTTCCTCACCGAGATGGGGGTCGCGGCCGCCGCGACCGTCGTCGTCGCCGTCCTCGTGGCCCTCACCCTGGTCCCCGCCGCCCTGGGCGTCGTGGGCCTGCGCGCCCTGCCCCGTGCGGCCCGTCGGGCCCTGGCCCACGAGAGCGGCAAGCACACCGCCGTGCCGACGGCCGAGCCCGACCCCGCCGGCCGCGGCTTCTTCGGCGGCTGGAGCCGGCTCGTCACCGGCCGGCGCTGGCTGAGCCTGGTCGCGGCGGTCGTCGCGCTCGGCGCCGTCTCCATCCCCGTCGCCTCGATGCAGACGAGCCTGGCCACCTCCTGGCCCGACGGCAGCACCCAGGAGAAGGCGCAGGCGATCCTGGCCGACCGCTTCGGCGCCGGGGTGAGCGGTCCGCTGCTCGTCCTGACCCGCGGCGCGGACGCCGTGGCCCGCGGCGGTGAGCTGACCACCGAGCTCTCCCGCCTCGACGGCGTCGCCCTGGCCACCCCGGCCGTCCCGAGCGCCGACGGGCAGGCCGCCCTCGTGACGGTCATCCCCAAGACCGCCCCCGACGACGCGGCGACGACCGACCTCGTGCACCGCATGCGCGACCTCATCCGTGAGGACGGCTCGAGCACCCCGGCGTACGTGACGGGCCAGACGGCCGTGAGCGTCGACGTCAACGCCACGCTGTCCGACGCGCTGCCGGTCTACCTCGTGCTGGTCGTCGGCCTCGCGTTCGTGCTGCTCGTGCTCGTGTTCCGCTCGATCCTCGTCCCCGTCGTGGGGGTCCTCGGGTTCCTGCTGACGATCGGCGCCTCGCTGGGCGCCACCACCGCGGTGTTCCAGTGGGGCTGGCTCAAGCAGCTCGTCCACGCCGACACGACCGGGCCGCTGCTGAGCCTGGCGCCGATCATCGTGGTCGGGATCCTCTTCGGCCTCGCGATGGACTACCAGGTGTTCCTCGTCTCCCGGATGCACGAGGCGCACGCCCACGGCGCGGAGCCGTTGCAGGCCGTGCGGACGGGGTTCCGGCAGGCGGCCCCCGTCGTCGTGGCTGCTGCGGCGATCATGTTCGCCGTCTTCGCCGGGTTCGTCCCCGAGGGCGACGCGACGATCAAGCCCATCGCGTTCGCCCTGGCCGTCGGGATCCTCGCCGACGCCGTCGTCGTCCGGATGATCGCGGTGCCCGCGGCCCTGTCGCTGCTGGGCCGGGCGGCCTGGTGGCTGCCCCGGTGGCTGCGCTGGCTGCCGGTGCTGGACGTCGAGGGCTCCGCCCTCGAGCGGCGCGACCCCGCCGACCACCCCACCGCCCCCGCGCCGACGCACTGAGTCACCGCCCGTCACCCACCTTCGTGGAAAACACTCTTTCCGCCCTCGGGACACGCGTTCCAAGGGCGGAAAGAGTGTTTTCCACGCGGGACAGGGGGTCGAGGTGGGGGGCTCCAGGAATGCTCCCCGGGTGCCGATGGTTGTGAGGACTGGTCGCCCCGGTACGTGTCCCCGGGCCTCAACTCCAGCCGCTACGAGCGGCCACTCGCCGAGAGGCGACGCTCGGGGCGACCAGCCTCTTCGTCAGGACGCCCGGCGCCGGGCCGCCGTCAGCAGCAGCCCACCCGCCAGCACGAGCGCCGCGCCGGCCGCGAGCCAGGGCGCGACGTCCGCCCCCGTGTTCGCCAGCGACCCCGGCTGCGCCGCGGCCGTCCGCGACGGACGCTGCGTCGGGGTCCTGCTCGGCGCCGGCGCGGCGGCGGGCGCGGTCTGCGCCGGTGCGGTCGGGGCGGCAGTCGTCGGGACCGGGGCCGGGGCCGCGGCGGCCGGGGCGTACCGCAGCTCGGTGTCCGGCGCGAGGCGCTGGTTCTCGGGCAACCCGAGGTACGCGGTGAACGCCTCGAGGTCGGTCTTGCCGAGTTCGGCGCGGTCGGTGCCCTCCGCCAGGGTGGTGAAGTTGTCCCCGCCCGAGGCCAGGAAGCTGTTCACCGTGACGCGGTACTGCGCGGCCGGGTCGACCTCGGCCCCGTCGAGGGTCACGGAGCGGATCCGCTGGCCCGCGGGCGCGGTCTCGTCGTAGGTGAAGAACAGACCCTTCGACAACCCCAACGCGAGGAACGGCCGCGACGAACCCGCCGGCTGCCACTGCTCCTCCAGGACCTGACGGAGCTGCGCGCCGGTGAGGGTCGTCGTCACCACGGAGTTCGCGAACGGCTGCACGGCCGCGGCCTCGGCGTACGTCACGACCCCGTCGCCCTCGGCGCCGGACTGCGCGTAGAGCAGGTCCGCCCGCAACCCGCCCGGGTTCTCCAGGGCGATCTGGGCGCCCGCGGCCTCCGTCTGCTGCAGCTGCGCGTCGGCGACGAGGTTCCCCAGCGGCGACTGCTTGCCGCGGTCGTCGTCCTCACCGGAGAACGCGCGGGTGATGTCCGCGGTGATCGAACCCACCGGCTGCTTGCCGCGGTCGTCGGCGTAGGCCACGGCGTCGTCGACGATCTTCTGGACCTGCGGGTTCGGGGTGAAACCCTCGACCGGCAGCACCTGGTGACCGGCGGCGACCACGTCGCGCGTCGTCGTGTCCACGTCGAGGACGAGGTTGTCGACGGCCGTGGAGTAGCTCTCCGCCGAGACCACGGGGCGTTGGACGGAACGTCCGGCAACGGGGAACGCGCAGTCGTAGCGCAGGTGGGTGTGCCCCGAGACGATCGCGTCGATCTGCGGGCTCGACTGCTGCACGATCTTCCCGAACGCCCCTTCGGTCCCGACGGTGGCGCAGTCGGTGCCCGACGACCCCTCGTGCGCGAGGAGGACGATCACGTCCGCCTCGTCGTTGGCGGGGTTCCCGTCGGACAACTGGGCGGCGACGGCGTTCGCCGCGGCCACGGGATCGGTGAACTGCAGGCCCTGGATCCCCGCCGGGGCGACGAGGCTCGCCGTCTGCTGCGTCACGACGCCGACGAAACCCACCCGGATGCCGCCGACGTCGGTCGTGGCGAACGACGGCAGCGCGTGGGTCCCGTCGGCCTTCAGCACGTTCGCGGCGAGGTAGGGGAACGCGGCGAGCGGGTTCGCCCCGTTCGCACCCGGTTCGCCCTGCACGCCGATCCGGTCGACGAGGTCGGTGTACCCGCGGTCGAACTCGTGGTTCCCGGCGGCCGAGACGGCCACCCCCATGGCGTTGAGCGCGGCGATCGTCGGGGCGTCCTGCTGGATGAACGACGTGAACGTCGAGGCGCCGATGTTGTCCCCGGCCGAGACCACGACGGTGTTGGGGTTCTTCGCGCGCATCGCGTCGAACACCCCGGCGAGTTGCGCCGCCCCACCGATCGGGGCTCCGTCGTCCGTCTCCTCGGGGGCTTCCAGACGACCGTGGAAGTCGTTGAACGCCCCGATCTGGAGGCGGGTGGTCCCGGCGGCCGGGGCCGGCAGGACGTCCGGCACCTGCCCCGGGGTCGCCGCGGGAATGGCTGCGGGGCTGGCTGCGGGCGTCGTCGCGGCCGTCGCGGGGACCGCCAGCAGCGGGACCGCGAGCGCCGCGGTGGCGGCGCCGGAGCAGAGGAACCGGACGAGGGGGCGACCAGGACGCATGGGCTCGCTTCCGAGGGGGGTGGGGGCGAGCCGGATCCTGCCATCACAGCCGCCTCAGGGGAACCCCTCAGCGGTTCCCTCCCCCGTCCCTCAGCCCTGCAGGGCGATGTGCAGCCCGCGCTGGGCGACGCCCACCAGACCGATGTCCTCGGCCTCACCGAGCGGGACCCAGCGGGCGAGGTCGGTGCTGCCGCCCACGTCGAGGACGACGGGGTCGAGGACTTCGAGGGGTTCGGCGCGGACGAGGATCCGCACGGCGTGGAAGTCCTCGAGGACCCCGCGCGGGGACCGGCCGGTGAAGTGCTCGGCCCCGATCTCGGCCAGGCCGGTGACCCGGACCGCCATGCCGGTCTCCTCGTGGACCTCGCGGACGACCGCCTCGAGCGGGTGCTCGCCGTGGTCGACACCACCGCCGGGCAGGGTCCAGCGTCCGGGGCTCGGAGTCTTCGTGCTGAGCCGCGTCAGCAGCAGCGAGCCGTCCGCGACGACCACGGCGTAGCAGGCGAGACGCTGGCGGACGACGGGGACGTCGGCGGGGCTGCTGCCCACGGAACCGTCGGGGGCGCTGTCGACGGCCGGGGACAGCCGCACCCGTTCGGCGGGGTCGAGGACGACGAGGTCGTCCGCGACCAGCGGCCGGTCGTCGGACACCGGGATCCACTGCGCCGCAGCGGGAGCCGATCCCTCGGGCAGGGTCCCGGCCAGCACGAGGTGCACCGTGTGCAGGTCGAGCCCGTCCTCCCCCTCGCTGTCGGTGCGGCGGCCGTCGTGGACGGCCAGCAGTTCCCCGAGGTCGAGGTCGGGGCCGAGGACGCGCCGGCCGGCGGCCAGCGGCGTCTCCCCGTGGGCGAGCAGCGCCCACGGCAGGGCGCCGTCGAGCACGAGCAGGCGTCCGCCGGCCTCGACGGCGACGTGGACCGCGACCCGCTGGAGGGCGCTCACGCGGTGCGCGCGCCGAGCTGGGCCTGGACGGCGTGGGTGTTCTTGCGCTCGGCGTAGAAGGACAGGAACGGGATGGTCCCCGCGAGCGCCGTGAGCAGCATGCGGCCCCAGGACCAGCGCAGCCGGTTCCCCAGGTCGAAGACCGTGATGAGGAGGATCACGTACAGCCAGCCGTGCGCGATGCCGGCGACCCGGGTGACGCTGTCACCTCCGCCGAAGAGGCCGAGGTACTCCTGCGGCATGCCGATGCACGTCAGGACGATGAGGCCCACACCCGTGACGTACGCCATCACTCGGTAGCGCGTCAGCGCGGCCTTGATCTTCGCGTCCGACCGCAGCCCGCCGGCCGTCCCCGCGCTCACCGGGCACCACTCATGTCTCGTCCTCCTGCACCGTGCGACGGTCCGTCCGCCGTCTCGGGGTCATCCTCCCCCGTCTCCCTGCGCTCATCGCGCACGGCCCGGAACCAGATGACGACGGCGAAGAGCGCGAACACCCACCACTGCGCCGCGTAGGCGAGGTTGCGCCAGTCCAGGCGCCGGGTGGCCTGGCCGGGGTCCGCGGGCGGCACCGCCCGCAGACCGGCGGCCGGGGCGGTGTCGGTGACGTACGCGTTCGCGACGGGGTAGTCGACGCGGTTGACGAGGTCGGCCGCGCTGACGATCCACGTCTGCCCCGCGGGCAGTGCGGCCGTCGAGGGCGCGACGTCGGAGGCCTCCGGTGGCTGGACGACCCCGACGAGGTCGACGCGGCCGGTCGGCAGGGCGGGCGCGGGGGAACCCTCGGGGACCCAGCCCCGGACCAGCGGCACGCCGGACCCGTCGGGCAGCACCACGACGCCGAGGGCCCACGACCCCACGACACCGTCGAGGCTGCGGCCGGGGACGAGGAGGTCCACGGCCGGGTCGAACGTGCCGGCGACCTCCACCCGGTGCCCGACCTCGTCCGCGGACAGGATCGCCGCCGCCCCCGAGCCACCGGCGTCCACGATCTCGCTGATCGGGGCGACGGGTTGCCGCGCAGGCGGTTCGGTGATGACGACGTTGCCGCGCTGCCACTGCCAGACGCCGAGGCCGCTGCAGACGAGGACGACGACGAGGGCCACGACGGTCAGGACCGCGATGCGACCCCGCGGCACGGCCGGGCGGTCCGGGTCCTCACGGTCAGGCACCCCGTCAGGCTACGTGCCGGATCTGGGAGCTCCCCGTCAGCTCGTGCGGTCGAAGTCGTCGCGCCGCGCCTCCGCGATAGCGGCATCCCACGAGCGTCGGTAGCGCTTTCCGCGCGAGGGCCGGTCGGGGCGCGTCCCCGCCCCGGACCAGCGGGTGTCGGCACCGACGAGCGGGGCCGCGACGGCGATCGCGATGAGCAGGGCGAGGACGACGAGGGCGGTCACCGGTCGCTCCGTCCGCCGTGGCGGCTGGTGCGGCGACCGCTACCGGTCAGCTGCTTGGTAGCGCTATTGTCTCTCTTCATGGACAACGGTAGCAGTGTGCAGCGCGTCACCGCCAGCCTGCGCGAGGTCGCCGCCACGCTGCCCGCGGGCGCGAAGCTCCCGAGCAGCCGCCGTCTGGTGGCGGACCTGGGGGTCGGGCCGGTGACCGTGCAGCGCGCCATCGACGTGCTCGTCGCCGACGGCACCGTCGTGACCCGCCCCGGGGCGGGCACCTTCGTCGCCCGCGCGAGCCGGACGACGACGGTCGACACCGACTGGCAGCGCGTCGCCCTCGGGGCCTCCCCCGTCCAGACCGAGGGGGTGCTGGCCGCCCTCACCGTCCCGTCCCACGACGTCCTCGACATGGCGCGCGGGTACCTCGACCTGTCGCTGCAGCCGTCCTCCCGCCTGGCCTCGGCCATGGCCCGCGCGGCCCGCCGACCGGAGGCGTGGACGGTGCCGCCACCGGCCGGTGTGCCGGAACTGCGGACGTGGTTCGCCCAGCAGCTCGGCGCGGACCGCGACGACGTGTTCATCACCCCCGGTGGCCAGGGCGCGCTGTCCACGGTGCTGCGCTCGATCGTGCCCGCGGGCAGCCCCGTGCTCGTCGCCGTTCCCGGGTACCCCGGGGTCATCTCGTTGCTGCGCAGCGCAGGGCTCGTGCCGGTGCCCGTCCCCACCGACGCCGACGGCGTGCGCCCGGAACTGCTCGAGCGCGCCTTCGAGCAGTCCGGTGCGCGCCTGCTGTACCTGCAACCCACCTACGCCAACCCCGACGGTTCCGTGCTCGCGCCCGACCGGCGCCGCCCCGTGCTGGAGATCGCCGCGCGGGCCGGCGCGTTCATCGTCGAGGACGACTTCGCCCGCTGGCTCGGCCACGGCCCGACCGCGTCCCCGTCACTCCTGCGCGACGACACCGACGGCCGGGTCATCACGGTGAACTCCCTCAGCAAGGTGTCCGGCCCGAGCCTGCGGGTGGGGTGCGTGGTCGCGCGCGGCCCTGTGGCGCAACGCATCGCGGGGTTGAGCTTCGTCGACCACCTCATCGTGGCGCGACCGCTGCAGGAGGCCGCCGTGGAACTCGTGACGGGCGCCGGCTGGAACGCGCACCTGCGCGGGTTGTCCGCCGCGCTGGGTTCCCGGCTCGACGCGCTCTCGACCGCCCTGGCCCGGGAACTGCCCGAGTGCAGCTGGCCGAGACCCCGCGGGGGTTTCTCGTTGTGGCTGCGGCTGCCACGCGGCGTCGACGACCTCGAGGTGGCCCGCCGCACCCGGGAACGTGGTCTGGCCGTGGGTCCCGGCCGGCACTACGTCGTCGCCGAGGAGGACGCCGCGCACCTGCGGCTGTGCTACGCCGCGATCACCGAGCAGCAGATCCCCGCAGCCGTGAAGGTGCTCGCCGCCTCGTTGTGAGGGGTTGCGTTCGCGATCACCAGGGGACGCGGGCGCCGTCGCAGGACCACAGCGCCCCGGTGGGACCGTCGTCGGGCAGCAGGGCCAGGCGGACGGCGCCGGCGGCGGCCTCCCCGGGATCGCCGCCGGCGTCCATGCCCGGGACGAGGTTCGTGCGGCGCAACCCGGGTGCGAGGGCGTTGACCGTGACGCGGGGCCCCAACGCCTGGGCGGTGAGCACGGTGACGGAGTTCACCGCCGCCTTGGAACTGCGGTAGGCCGGGCCCGGCGACTCCGGCGAGCGCGCGCAACGCCGCGCCTTCGTCGTCGAGGCGGCCTGCCGCCTCGACGACCCCGGCCACCGCTGAGGGGCCGCGGGAAACTCCTGGCCCTGCACGCGTCCGGACGGGCATGCTCGAGCTCATGCGAGCCACCGGATCCGGTTCCCGCGAGCACACCGTCCCCGTCGCCGACGGTGTCGAGCTGTGGGCCCGCGAGAGCGGCGATCCCACCGGCACACCGGTCCTGCTCGTGATGGGCGCGGCCTCCAGCGGCGTCCTGTGGCCCGACGCGCTCGTCGAGCGCCTGGGCCGCCGGCACCGCGTCGTGGTGTGGGACCACCGCGACACCGGCCGCTCGACCCGGGCGGTGGACGTCGCTCCGTACGAGCTGCGCGACCTCGCGATCGACGCCGTCCGCGTCCTGGACCACCTCGGCGTCGAGCGCGCCCACGTCGTGGGCATGTCGATGGGCGGGCTGCTCACCCAGCTGCTGCTGCTCGACCACCCCGACCGGGTGCTGTCGGCGACCCTGTTCTGCACCGGCGCGCTGGCCGGTGCCCCGGGCGGCGAGGGGCTGCCCGGACCGCACCCCGACCTGCTCGCCCTCTGGTCCCGGCTCGGGGAGACGCGCGACGAGGACGCCGAGATGGAGTTCCGCGTCGAGCACTGGCAGGCGCTCGCGGGTGCGGCGATCCCGTTCCCGCGCGAGGAGGTCCTCGCGCTCGAACGCGGCGCCGTCGCCCACGGCGGACCCGCCGACGCCAGCTCGGCGACGGCGCACGCCCGCGCCGGAACGTCCGGCCTGGACCGCGGCGCGGAACTGGCCGGGGTGCGGGTGCCGACGCTCGTCGTCGAGGCTC
This sequence comes from Kineococcus sp. DHX-1, assembly GCF_042473625.1. Taxonomy (GTDB): domain Bacteria; phylum Actinomycetota; class Actinomycetes; order Actinomycetales; family Kineococcaceae; genus Kineococcus. The sequence continues at coordinate 3,687,271 of NZ_CP170445.1, forward strand.
CCGAGGACCCGGCCTACCCGCCGCCGACCGCCCGGCACCTGGCCGGCACCATCCCCGGCGCCCGGTTGGTCACGGTTCCCGGCATGGGGCACGCGCTGCCCGCGGCCGTCCTGGGCCCCCTCGGCGACGCGCTCGAGGAGCAGTTCGACAGCGTGGACGCCGCGAACGCCGCGAACGCCTGACCCGTCGCGGAACCGGTACGTCCCGACCCGTCCCCGCGGTGCGAGCGGGTCGGGACGTACCGGTCGGCGCCTCGTCAGGGGACGGGAGCGGCCAGCGGATCCGGCGCGCGGCGGACCCGACCGGTCGCGGTGACGACGGCGAACCCCTCGCGGATCCAGTACTCGTACCCGCCGATCAGTTCCCGGACGTGGGTGTGCCCCAGCGTCGCCAGCACGAGCGCGGCGCGCGTCGCCCCGTTGCACCCGGGGCCCCAGCAGTGCACGACGACGGGCGCGTCCAGGTCGGGCACGACCTCCGCCGCGCGCTCGCGCACCTGCGGCCCCGGCAGGTGGACGGCGCCGGGCAGGTGCCCCTGCGCCCACGCCGCGTCCGAGCGGACGTCGAGGACGAGCGGCGAGCGCCCCGCGGCGCGGTCGGCCGCCAGGTCGGCGGGGTCGGTCTGGAACGTCAGCTGGGCCGCGAAGAAGTCGACGGCGGACACGGGGTTCGGCACCCCTCCAGACAACCGCCGCACGGTCCCGCGGGCCAGGGCCGGTCGACGGCGGAACGGGACCTCCACCGGGGATCCGGCGGTATTTTCCCGTCCGTGACGACGAATCCGCGGCCGCCGCTCGACGCGACCGACCGGGCCCTCCTGGAGCACCTGCAACGCGACGGCCGCACGAGCGTCGCCGACCTCGGCCGGGCGGTGAACCTGTCCGCGAGCGCCACCGCGGAACGTCTGCGCCGCCTGACCGACACCGGCGTCGTCACGGGCTTCACGGCCGTCGTCGACCCGGAGGCGCTGGGGTACACCGTCACGGCGTTCGTCCGCCTCGCCTACCCGACGGGGAACTACAAGCCGTTCCACGACCTGTTGGACACCACGCAAGAGGTCGTGGAGGCGCACCACGTCACCGGCGACGACTGCTTCGTCCTCAAGGTGCTCGCCCGGTCGATGCGCGACCTCGAACGCGTCACGGGACGCCTCGCGACGCTCGGCGCGGTCACCACGAGCGTCGTGTACTCCAGCCCGCTGCCGGGGCGGCACCTCCGGCCGGCGTGACCGGCCGGAGGCCTCCTCAGCGGGAGGTCACTCCCACTCGATCGTCCCCGGCGGCTTGCTCGTCACGTCGAGCACGACGCGGTTGACCTCGGGCACCTCGTTGGTGATGCGGGTGGAGATGCGGGCCAGCACGTCGTACGGCAGGCGCGTCCAGTCGGCCGTCATGGCGTCCTCCGACGACACCGGCCGCAGCACGACGGGGTGGCCGTAGGTGCGGCCGTCGCCCTGGACGCCCACGCTGCGCACGTCGGCGAGCAGGACGACCGGGCACTGCCAGATGTCGCGGTCCAGGCCGGCCGCGGTGAGCTCGGCGCGCGCGATGGCGTCGGCCGCGCGCAGCACCTCCAGGCGCTCCGGCGTCACCGCGCCCACGATGCGGATGGCCAGGCCCGGGCCCGGGAAGGGCTGGCGGTAGACCATCGCCTCGGGCAGGCCGAGCTGCACGCCGACGGCGCGGACCTCGTCCTTGAACAGGGCGCGCAGCGGTTCGACGAGCTCGAAGGCGAGGTCGTCGGGCAGCCCGCCGACGTTGTGGTGGCTCTTGATCGTCGCGGCGCCGGTGCCGCCGCCGGACTCCACGACGTCGGGGTACAGCGTCCCCTGGACGAGGAACTTCACCTCGCCGCCCTCGGAGCCCTCCTTGGCGACGACGTCGCGCGCGGCCTGCTCGAAGACGCGGATGAACTCCCGGCCGATGATCTTGCGCTTCTGCTCCGGGTCGCTGACGCCGTCGAGGGCGTCGGCGAACCGCTGCACCGCGTCGACGACGTGGAGCTTGACGCCCGTCGCGGCGACGAAGTCCTTCTCGACCTGCTCGGCCTCACCGGCGCGCAGCAGCCCGTGGTCGACGAACACGCACGTGAGCTGGTCGCCGACCGCGCGCTGGACGAGCGCGCCGGCGACGGCGGAGTCGACGCCACCGGACAGCGCGCAGATGACCTTGCCGTCGCCCACCTGGGCGCGGATGCGGGCGACCTGCTCCTCGATGACGTTGCCCGTCGTCCAGTCGGGGTCGATGCGGGCACCGGAGCGCAGGAAGTTCACGAGGACGTCCTGGCCGTGGGCGGAGTGCTTGACCTCCGGGTGCCACTGCACGCCGTACAGGCGGCGCTCGTCGTCCTCGAACGCGGCGACGGGGGTGTCCGGCGTCGAGGCCGTGACGCGGAACCCCGCGGGAGCCTGCGACACGCTGTCCCCGTGGGACATCCACACCGACTGCTCCGTCGGCTGGTCGCGCAGGAGCGTCGAGGCGGCCGGGTCGGGCAGGGCCGCGGCCGTGCCGCCGTACTCACGGCGCCCCGTCTGGGCGACCTCGCCGCCGAGGGCCTTGGCCATGGCCTGGAACCCATAGCAGATGCCGAGGACCGGGACACCGGCCTCGAACAGCGCGGGGTCGACCTGCGGGGCGCCCTCGGCGTACACGCTCGACGGGCCACCGGAGAGGATCACCGCGGCGGGGTCCTTGGCGAGCATCTCCGCGACGCTCGTCGAGCTCGGCACGATCTCGGAGAACACGTCGGCCTCGCGGACCCGGCGCGCGATGAGCTGCGCGTACTGGGCTCCGTAGTCGACGACCAGGACCGGCCGGTGGGCGCGCTCGGCGTCCACTTCGGCGGGTGCATCGGCGGGGGGAGTGGTCTGGCCTTCGGGCGCGTCCGGCGTCACGACCCAAGGGTAGCCGTCGGCGCCCGGCCCCCCGAAAACCACGTGGAAGCGGAACCGGGAAGCGATTACCGTCGGTAGACGTGCGCTCCCTCCCCCTGAGCGACCCCGGCACTCCCGACGTCTCCTCCCCCACCCGGTTCCTGCTGCGCACGGCGGCGCAGCAGTGGCGACCGATGGTGGCGGGATCGGCGATCGGCACCGTGTGGTTGCTGTCCCAGGCCGTCCTGCCCGCCGCCATCGGGCGGGCCGTCGACGCCGGGCTCGTCGGGCCGGACGGGCAGGGGGACGCGGCCGCCCTCACGCGCTGGTCCCTGCTGGTGCTGGCCCTCGCCGTCGTCACCGCCTGGGCCGCGATCGTGCGCCACCGCTTCGGCGTGACGAACTGGCTGACGGCCTGCTTCCGGACGCTGCAGCAGGTCGGGCGCCACACCGCCCGCGCCGGCACCGCGGTGACCGCTGAGCTGCCCCAGGGCGAGGTGCTCGCCTCCATCGCCTCCGACGGCCCCCGCCTGGCCGACGCCTTCGACGTCACCCAGCGCGCCGTGGCCTCGGTCGCGGCCGTGGTCGTCGTGGCGGTGCTCGTGCTGCGCACGTCGGTGCCCATCGGACTCGTGATCCTCATCGGCGTCCCGGTCGTCATGGCGCTGCTGCTGCTCGTCCTGCGCCCGCTGCAGGAACGGCAGCGGTTGCACCGCAAGCTGTCCGGGGAGCTGACCTCGATCGGCACCGACACCGTCCGCGGGCTGCGGATCCTGCGCGGCATCGGCGGCGAAGAGGTCTTCCTCGACCGGTACCGCGTCAAGAGCCAGCAGGTGCGCGCCGCCGGCGTGCGGGTGGCGACGTGGGAAGCGGCCCTGGAGGCGCTGCAGATCCTCGTGCCGGGCCTGCTCGTCGCCTCGCTCGTGTGGGCCGGCGCCCGGGCCACCGCCCGCGGCGACGTCACCCCCGGCGAGCTCGTCGCGCTCTACGGGTACGCCGCGTTCCTCACGTCCCCGCTGCGGATGCTGGTGGAGACGGCCGACAAGTACGTCCGCGCGCTCGTCGCGGCGCGCCGCCTCATCACCCTGCTGGAGGTCCCGGCCTCGGTCGTGGACCGTCCCGGGGCGGCCGCGACCAGCCCCGGCGGGACGCTGGCCGACCCCGAGTCCGGCGTCACGGCCGCTGCCGGCCGGCTCACGGCGGTCGTCTGCGACCCGCCGGAGGACGCCGCCCTGCTGGCCCGGCGCCTGGCCCGCTTCGACGACGACACCCGCGCCACGTTCGGCGGCGTCCCGCTGCGGGACCTGTCCGTGGCCGAGGTCCGCGCGCGGGTCCTGCTCGCCGAGGACGACGCCCAGCTGTTCAGCGGGACCATCCGCGAGCAGGTCGACCCCGAGCACGTCCACGACGACGCCGAGGTCCTCGCGGCCCTCGAGGTCGCCGACGCGCGCGACGTCCTCGACCTCGTCGACGGCGGGCTGGCCGGCACCGTCACCGAACGCGGCCGGTCGCTGTCCGGTGGTCAGCGCCAGCGCCTGGCCCTGGCCCGCGTGCTGGCCCGCGACCCCGAGGCGCTCGTGCTCGTCGAGCCCACGAGCGCCGTGGACGCCCACACCGAGGCCCGTATCGCCGGTCGCCTGCGGCGGGCGCGCGCGGGACGCACCACGGTCGTCGCGACCGCGAGCCCGCTCGTCCTGCCCGAGGTGGACGACGTCTGCTGGGTCCGCGACGGCCGCGTCGTCGCCACCGGCCGGCACGCCGACCTGCTGGCCACCGACCCCGGCTACCGCGTCTTCGTCACCCGCGACGCCGCCGCCCCCGCTCCGGACACCGTGCCCGCACCCCGGACCCACCACCGCACGTTCGAGGAGCACCCGTGAGGACCACGCTTCCCGTCGCCGACCGCGAGCACGTCCTGCGCGACGTCCGGCGGCTGTTGCGCGAGCACCGCGACCCGGGGCTGCGCATGCTCGCGCTGCACGCGCTGGCGGCCGTCGCGGGCCTGACCGGCCCGTTCCTGCTGGGCCGCCTCGTCGACGACGTCGTGGGCGCCGTCCGCGACGGCACCGCCTTCGAGGTCGTCGCGCGCCGCATCGACATCGCCGTGGCGGTCCTCGTGGCCGCGGTCGTGGCGCAGGCCGTCCTGGCGCGGCTGGCGCGCAAGCGGTCGCTCGTCCTGGCCGAGGGCGTGTTCGCGCAACTGCGCGAGGAGTTCCTCACCCGCGCCACCGCCCTGCCGCTGTCGGTCGTGGAGCAGGCCGGGACCGGGGACCTCGTCTCGCGCACGACGAACGACGTCGACGCCCTCAGCTACACCGTGCGGTACGGGGCGCCGGCGATCCTCGTCGCGTTCGTGACGTCGGTGCTGACCGTCGTGGCGGCGGTGTTCTCCGGACCGCTCGTGGCGCTCGCGATCCTCGCGGGTTTCCCCGGGCTGTTCTTCGCGACCCGCTGGTACCTGCGCCGGGCGCCGCAGGGGTACGCCGCCGAACGCGCCGAGTGGGGCCGGATCTCCACGACGCTGGGCGAGAACGTCGAGAACGTCCGCACCGTCGAGGCGCTCGGCCTGGCCGAGCACCGGGTGCGGCTCGTCGACGACGTCATCGGCTCGACCGTGCGCCGGGAGCGCTACACGTTGTCCCTGCGCACCGTGTGGTTCCCGAGCATCGAGATGTCCTACCTCGTGCCCGTGGTCGTCGCACTGCTGTGGGGCGGTTTCCTCGTCCGGCACGACCTGCAGACGATCGGCCAGGTGACGACGGTCGTCCTCTACCTGCGCCAGCTCGTCGGTCCCGTCAACGAACTCCTGGCCTGGTGGGACGAACTCCAGGTCGGGCAGGCCAGCTTCGCGCGCGTCGTCGGGTTGTCCGCCGTGGAACCCGACCGCACCCAGCTGCCGGCGCAGCCGGCGTCCGACGTCGTCCAGGCCGACGCCGTCGGGTTCGCCTACACCCCCGGACGGCCTGTGCTGCACGGGGTCTCCCTCGAACTCGAACCCGGCGAACGCCTCGCGGTCGTCGGGCCGACCGGGGCGGGGAAGTCCACGCTCGGGCGGTTGATCGCCGGCATCAACGCCCCCAGCGACGGCAGCGTGCAGGTCGGTGGCGCCGAGGTCACGGGGCTCCCGCTCGACGAACTGCGCTCGCGCATCGCCCTCGTCACGCAGGAGCGGCACGTGTTCGCGGCCTCGCTGCACGACAACGTGGCCCTCGCCGCGCCGACTTCCTCGCAGGAGGAGGTGCTCGAGGCGCTCGCGGCCGTCGACGCCCGGGACTGGGTGCTCGCGCTGCCCGACGGGCTGGACACGGCCGTCGGGGAGAACGGGCTGCCGCTCTCGGCGGCGCAGGCCCAGCAGGTCGCGCTCGCGCGGCTCGTCCTGGCCGACCCGCACACCCTCGTCCTGGACGAGGCGACGTCCCTCCTGGACCCGAACGCGGCGCGGCACCTCGAACGCTCCCTCGCCGCGGTGCTGGAGGGACGCACGACGGTGGCGATCGCGCACCGCCTGCACACCGCGCACGACGCGGACCGCATCGCGGTCGTGGAGGGCGGACGCATCACCGAACTCGGCACGCACGCCGAACTCGTCCACGCGGGGGGTTCCTACGCGCACCTGTGGCGGAGCTGGCACGGGGAGGGGTAACCTCGACGGGTCACAGCTCAGGGCCCTGGTGCGCTTGTGGTGGGGAGGCGCACCCACGAGGCTGGAGCCTGTCCGTGAGCACGACCACCACCCCTGCCACCGGCCTGCGTTCGCGCTACGCGCGGCTGCCGCAGATCGCTGGGCCCGCCTACCTCCCCGTGACGGCGCTGGGACGCCTGCCGATCACGATGGTGCCCCTCGCCGTGCTGGGGCTCGTCACGGCCTCGAGCGGTTCGGTCGCCGTCGGCGGTCTCGCCAGCGCGGCCGCCGCGATCGGTGAGGCCGTCGGTGTCCCGGTCGTCGGCTGGTTCGCGGACCGCCGCGGACAGCGCGCCGTCCTGCTCACGGTGGTCGTCCTGCACCTGCTGGCCCTCGCCGGGCTGTTCACCGCCCTGGGCGCGGCCGGGACTCCCGTCGTGCTGGCGGCCGCGGCCGGCGTCGGGCTGACGCTGCCGTCCGTCAGCGGGTTCTCCCGCGCCCGGTGGTTGCGCATGACGTCCGACCGCGACGACCTGTCGACCGCGTTCGCCGCCGAAGGCACCATCGACGAGGCCGCGTTCATCCTCGGCCCCGCCCTCGTCGGCGTGGTCGGCGTCCTGGGGAACCCGGCCGCCGCGCTGCTGACGTCCGCGGCGCTGACGTCCGTCTTCGTCACCGCCTTCGCCTGCCACCGCAGCCACCGGCACACCGCACCCGTCCCGCGGGACACCGCGCGTCCTCACGTCCGGGTGCCGTGGACCGTCGTCGTCCCCGTCCTGGCCATGGTGTGCATGGGCGCGACCTTCGGCGCGACCCAGACGGGCGTCACCGCTGCGGCGGAACGCATCGGCTCGCCCTCGCTGGGTTCGCTCGTGTACGCCGTCTCCGCGATCGGGTCGACCGCCACGACCGTCTGCCTCGTGCTCCTGCCCGAGCGCTTCGGGCTGCGGGCCCGGTGGATCGCCTGCGGGCTGGGGCTGCTCCTCGGGGCCGGACTCATGGCCGCGACGGCCACCCACCTCGGCGCGCTGACGGGCGCGGTCCTCGTCATGGGGTTGTTCGTCGGTCCCGCCCTGGTGACGGTCAACACGGTCGCCGCGCGGCTCGTGCCGGCAGACCGCGGGGCGTTCCTCATGGCGCTGCTGAACTCCGGCGTCGTGCTCGGCGTCGCGGCCGGCGCCTCCCTCGGCGGGGCCTTCGCCGAGCACGCCGGCCCCGCGGCCGGGTTCGGCGTCGTCGCGGTGGCCGGCGCGCTGCTCGCGGTGACCGCCGTGGCGGCCCCGCTCAAGCGGTGAGTCTCAGGCGCTGAGCTCGCTCGGGTCGACGCCCGTCCACTCGACCGAGCGCGCCCACAGCCAGGCGGCGTCGGAGGTGTCGTAGGCGTGCGGGCTGGCGGGGACCAGGACGGGGAAACCCCGCCACTCCTGCCGCCCGCCCGGGCCGAAGTACTCCCCGCCCACGACCTCGGGGTCCGTCGCGGCGCGCAGCAGCGGCCAGGCCCCGAGGGCCGCCGACTGCCCCACGGCCCGCCCCAGCACCTGCGCGAACGCCTCGCCGACGCGGTTCCCGCTCAGCGGCGTCATCTTCCACAGGTTCGTGTCGGACAGCCCCGGGTGGGCCGCCACGGACACCAGGGGCGCGCCGACGGCGATCGCCCGGCGCTGCAGCTCGAAGGCGAACAGCAGGTTCGACAGCTTCGACTGCCCGTAGGCCAGCCACTTCTGGTAGCTGCGCTCGCTCTGGTAGTTCCCCCGGTTCAGGCGGCCGAACTTGTGGGCCACGCTGGCGACGCTCACCACCCGGCCCCCGCCGCCGGCGAGCAGCGCCGGCAGCAGCAGTCCGGTGAGGGCGAAGTGGCCGAGGTGGTTCGTCCCGACCTGCGTCTCGAAACCGTCCACGGTGCGGCCGAACGGCGGCACCATGACGCCCGCGTTGTTGACGAGGACGTCGATGCTGGAACGGCGGTGCAGGACGTCCGAGGCGGCCCGCCGCACGCTGGCCAGGTCGGCCACGTCGAGGGAAACCAGTTCGACGTGCGGGTCGACACCGGAGTTGCGGACCTCGGCCTGCAGCTGGGCCACCGCGGCCCGGCCGCGCTCGGCGTTGCGGCAGGCCAGCAGGACGTCCGCACCGCGACGGGCGAACTCCGTCGCCACGTGGAACCCCAGTCCGGAGTTCGCGCCGGTCACCAGGACGGTGCGCCCCTCCTGCCGGCCCATCGCGTCAGGCGTCCAGGGGGTGCTGTCCGGGTGGCTCACGGGTCTCCTCGCGGGGCGGTCAGGCGGGCTGGTACGGCGAGACGACGACCTCGATGCGCTGGAACTCCTTGAGGTCGGAGTACCCCGTCGTGGCCATCGACCGTCGCAACGCGCCCATGAGGTTCGTGGTTCCGTCGGCCACCCGGCCGGGGCCGTTGAGGATCTCCGCCAGCGGGGCCGTCGTGCCGACGCGGACGCGCTCGCCGCGCGGCAGGACCGCGTGGTGGGCCTCCGGGCCCCAGTGCCAGCCGCGGCCCGGGGCCTCGGTGGCGCGGGCCAGGGACGCCCCGAGCATCACGGCGTCCGCACCGCAGGCGATGGCCTTGACGATGTCGCCGGACGTCCCGACGCCGCCGTCGGCGATGACGTGGACGTACCGGCCGCCGGACTCGTCCATGTAGTCGCGGCGGGCGGCCGCGACGTCGGCGACAGCCGAGGCCATCGGCGCGTGGATGCCCAGCGCGGTGCGCGTGGTGTGCGCCGCTCCCCCGCCGAAACCGACGAGGACGCCCGCGGCGCCCGTGCGCATGAGGTGCAGCGCAGCGGTGTAGCCCGCCGCGCCGCCCACGACGACGGGGACGTCGAGCTCGTAGATGAACCGCTTGAGGTTCAGGGGTTCGGTCGTGCCCGAGACGTGCTCGGCCGACACCGTGGTCCCGCGGATGACGAAGAGGTCCACGCCCGCGTCGACGACGACCTTCCAGAACTCCTGCGTCCGCTGCGGGGACAGCGCACCCGCGACCGTCACGCCGGCGGCGCGGACCTCGGCGAGGCGGCTCGTGATGAGCTCGGCCTTCACCGGTTCGGCGTAGATCTCCTGCATGCGCGGGATCGCGACGGCCGGGTCGAGGGCCGCGATCTCGGCCAGGAGGGGTTCGGGGTCCTCGTACCGGGTCCACAGACCCTCGAGGTCCAGGACGCCGAGACCGCCGAGCTGCCCCAGCGCGACGGCCGTGGCCGGCGAGGCGACCGAGTCCATCGGCGCGCTCATCACGGGGATGTCGAAGTGGTACGCGTCGATCTGCCACGTCGTGGAGACGTCCTCGGGGTCGCGCGTGCGACGGCTCGGGACGACGGCGATGTCGTCGAAGCTGTAGGCGCGTCGCCCCCGCTTGCCGCGGCCGATCTCGATCTCAGACACGGCAGCAGGCTACCCGCCCCGGGCCGCGCGTCCGTCCGCGCGACCCGGGTCCGGGGCCCGTCGGGTCAGCGCCCGCTGTAGTTCGGCGCCTCGACCGTCATCTGGATGTCGTGCGGGTGCGACTCCTTCAGCCCCGCCGGCGTGATGCGCACGAAGGTGCCGTTCGCCTGCAGCTCGGGGACCGTGCGGGCGCCGGAGTAGAACATCGACTGCCGCAGTCCGCCGACGAGCTGGTGCGCGACGGCGCCCAGCGGACCGCGGTAGGGCACCTGGCCCTCGATGCCCTCGGGCACGAAGCGGTCGTCGGAGGCGACGTCGTTCTGGAAGTAGCGGTCCTTGGAGAACGACCGGCCGCCCTGACGGGTCTGCTGAGCGCCCAGGGACCCCATGCCGCGGTAGCTCTTGAACTGCTTGCCGTTGATGAAGACCAGCTCGCCCGGGCTCTCGTCGCAGCCGGCGAGCAGCGAGCCGAGCATGACGGTGTCCGCGCCCGCGACGAGGGCCTTGGCGATGTCGCCGGAGTACTGCAGCCCGCCGTCGCCGATGACCGGGACGCCCGCCGGCTTGGCCGCCTTGGCGGCCTCGTGGATCGCGGTGACCTGCGGGACGCCGACGCCGGCGACCACGCGGGTGGTGCAGATCGAGCCCGGGCCCACGCCGACCTTGATGCCGTCGACGCCCGCGTCCACGAGGGCCTGCGCGGCGGCGCGCGTCGCGACGTTGCCGCCGACGACGTCCACGTGCGCGGCGACCGGGTCGCTCTTGAGGCGGGAGATCATCTCCAGCACCGCGCGGGAGTGGCCGTGGGCCATGTCGACGACGAGCACGTCGACCCCCGCGTCGACGAGGCCCATCGCGCGCTTCCACGCGTCCTCGAAGATGCCGATGGCGGCGGCCACGCGCAGCCGGCCGTCCGCGTCCTTGGTGGCGTGCGGGTACTGCTCGGACTTCACGTAGTCCTTGACCGTGATGAGGCCGGTGAGGCGGCCGCGGCCGTCGACGATCGGCAGCTTCTCGATCTTGTGCTCGCGCAGCAGCTGCATCGCGTCGTCGGCGGAGACGCCGACGGGGGCGGTGACCAGCGGCGCCTTCGTCATGACGTCCCGGACGGGCCGGGTGAAGTCGGACTCGAACCGCAGGTCGCGGTTGGTGACGATGCCGACGAGGGTGCCGTCGGGGTCGACGACGGGCACGCCGGAGATCCGGTAGCGACCGCACAGGGCGTCGACGTCGGCCAGCGTCGCGTCCGGCGTCGTCGTCACGGGCTGGGTGACCATGCCGGACTCGGACCGCTTGACGAGGTCGACCTGGGCCGCCTGCTCCTCGGCGGACAGGTTGCGGTGCAGCACACCGAGACCGCCCTGGCGGGCCATCGCGATGGCCATCCGCGACTCGGTGACCGTGTCCATCGCCGAGCTCAGCAGCGGGATCCGCAGGCTGACGCGCTTGGAGACCCGCGTCGAGGTGTCGACCTCGGACGGGATGACGTCGGACTCACCGGGCAGCAGGAGGACGTCGTCGTAGGTCAGGCCCACGAAGCCGAAGGGGTCGTGTGCGGACGTCTGTCCGTCGGGGATCTGCGCGCTCACCCCCACGATTCTACGAGCCGGAGGTGACCGCGGAGTCCGTGGTGGCGGCGGGGTCCCCGCCGTCGGTCGACGAGCCCGGCACCGGCGCCTCGCCCGTGGTGGGCGAGGGCTCGGCGACGACGGGCAGCGTCGGCGCGACGACGACCGGGAGCGTGGGCGTGACGACCGGGTCGGTGGTGCCGGGGTCGCCGGTCGCGCCCCCGCCCGCACCGTCCGTCGACGTGGGCGTCGGCGTGGCGCCCGTCTCCCCCGTCGGCGTCGAGCCGTCCGTGGGCGTGCCGGTCCCCGAGTCGGTCGGGGCGCCCGTGGGCGTCCCGGTGCCGGAGTCCGTCGGAGTCCCCGTGGGCGTGCCCGTGGGGGTCCCCGTCGAGCCGCCCGAGGACGGGTCCGGCGTCTGCGTGACCGGCGGGTCCGTGGTGACGGGCGTCGACGGCGCGCCCGTGCCACCCCCGGCGGGCGGGTTCTGGACGACGGGCGGCGGCGTGGGCGTCACCGGGGTCACGGGCGTCGACGTGCGCGGCGGGGTGCTGCCCGTCGCCGGGTCGCCGGCCGCCGGGGTCGAGGGGCTGGGCGTCGACGGGGCCGACGTGGCCGTGCCCGTCGTGCGACCGGGCTGCAGCGGCACGCGCCACGTGTTCGGCGACGGGGTGGGCGTCACCGTCGCCACGTCGACCAGCGAGGTGCCCGTCGGGGACGGCGACGCCGTCGGCGACCCCGTCGAGGAGCCCGTCGGGACGGCGCCGGCGACGCTGTCGAGGTCGTCGTCCTCGAGGGCGGCGAGGACCTGCTGGACCTGCTGCACGACCGTCGGGTCCACCGAGGTGTCGTCGAGCTGGCGCTGGAGGTACTTCAGCCGCGCCTTGGCCCCCTCGCTGTCGCCCGCGAGCGCCGCGGCCTGGGCCTGGACGATCTCGCGCTGGGCGCGCTCGGTCGGCGACCCGGCGAAGACGCTGAAGACGGTGTCCGGGAACCACCCCGGCAGCTGGGAGGCGATCGAGGCCGACACGGACCCGTTCGGCCCGCCGAGCGGGCTGACGCTGGTGGCGGCCGCGGCGGCGGTCCCCCCGAGGAGCGTCAGGACCGCGGCGGCCGCGACGGTGCCGCGGCCGAGGCGCTGGATCGTGCGGCGCCGGGCCAGCAGGACCCGCGGAGCCGGGACGTGGGCCGGCTCGTGCTCGAGCTCGGCGTCGAGGTCCGGCAGCTCGACGGGGCGGACACCGGCGGTCTCGGGGTCGGCGTGCAGGGCGTAGGAGTCCAGCAGCCGGGCGACGGCGTCGGCGAGGTCACCGCCGGTGGCCTCGTGGCGGCCGAGCCGGTCCAGCAGCGCGTCGGTGGCCAGGAGGTCGGGCACGGAGAAGGAGTTGTCGTCCACGGTCCCCCCTCCCAGCTCGAACTCGTCGTGCGCGTCGTCGTTCGTGTCGTCGTGCGTGTCGTCGTTCGTGGTCGACCCCTCCGGGGTCAGACCGGCCTCCCCGCGCACGCCGCGCAGGTGGCCCCGGCGTCGACCCGTGGGCCCGCCGGTCGTGTCCCCGCTCACGGCGCCACCTGCAGGGAGGTGTCCTCGAGGGCGGTCTTGCGCAGCTTCTGCATGGCGCGGTGCTGAGCGACGCGCACGGCCCCGGCCGTCATGTCCAGGGCGCGGCCCGTCTCCTCGGCCGACATGCCCGCCCCCACCCGCAGCGTGATGATCTCCCGCAGCTTGGGCGGCAGCGTGTCGAGCAGCCGGCCGACGGTCTGCGCGTCGAAGGCGTCGAGGGCCAGCTGTTCGGGGCCCGGCTCGGCGGTCGCGGCGTCGGGGACGTCGTCGGTCGGGACAGGGGCGCGGTAGGAGGCACGCTGGGCGTCGGCGACCTTGTTGGCCGCGATGCGGTACACGAACGCCTCGAACGGGCGTCCCGTGTCCTTGTAGCGGGGCAGGGCCGTCAGCACGGCGATGCACACCTCCTGTGCCGCATCCTCTGCGGCGTGATCAGCTCCGGGCAGGCGCCCGAGCTTGGCCCGGCAGTAACGGTGGACGAGGCGGCGTACCGCTGCCAGGAGGTCGGCGACAGCGCCCTGTTCCCCTGACAGAGCACGAGCCGCCAGTGCCTGGAGCCCCCCGGCTTCCGAACTGTCCATCGCTGTGGGGCGACCGGGCGTTACACCCTGCGTCGTTCCCGCTGGGTGCCGGGTCCCCGCTCCCCCCTCGTCGTCGTCCTGGCCGGAGTCCTGCGCGGAGTCCTGGTCCTCGTCGAGGTCCTGATCGGCGGCCGCGACGTCGACCTGAAGGTCTGCCGGGGTCCCGGGGTGCGCGTCGATGCGCAGTCCGTCCAGGGTCCCGGGGTCGCCGTCGACCTCCAGGCCCGCGGGGGACCGTTCAACCCGGGGGGTGTCGGGCACGACGACGGCACCGACCTCACGACCGCCGTCACGTCCGACGTCCGTGCGTCGGGTGTCTGCGTCGGACCGGCCGCCGCGCGCATCGACGGACTCGTCGCCCCCCGGGCTCACCTGCCTACCGTACGAGACCCCAGCGGAATCCCACAGCCACCGCCTGAGCACGGTCCGCCGCCTCGAGCTTGCGGAACAGCCGCCGCGCGTGCGTCTTCACCGTGTCCTCGGACAGGAACAGCTCGCGCCCGATCTCGGCGTTGCTGCGCCCGCGGCTCATGCCGACGAGCACCTGCTGCTCCCGCTCGGTCAGCACCGGCGCGCGGCCGGTGAGGACGGCGCGGGTGCGGCCGCCACCACGACGGCGGCTGACGTCCTGCAGCGCCTGGAGGACGGCCGTGGCCAGCTCCTCGCGGGACACGTCCTTGACCAGGTAGCCGCGCGCACCGGCGGCGACCGCGCGGGCCACCCCGTCGCCGTCCTCGGCCATCGTGGCCATGAGGACGTTCGCCTCCGGGTGACGGGCGAGCAGCCGGCGGGCGGCCTCCACGCCACCGATGCCGGGCATCCGCACGTCCATGATCACCAGCGAGGGCCGCTCGACGGGCCACCGCTGCAGAGCCTCTTCGCCCGAGCCCGCACCCACGACGCGGGTCACGCCCGGGACGGCCGCCACCATGCGTCGCATGGCCTCGCGGGCCAGCGGAAGGTCGTCGCAGACCAGTACCGTTGCCACCACTGAACCTCTTCCCTGTGTGGGTGGAGCAAGGCCGTCCGTGGCCCTGCCGTGCCGCACGTCCTGCACGTCACGGAAGAGTTGTCGGCACGCTGTGGACCCGACCTGAGCAGCGGACCGGACGAAGACCGGAGAAGACTGGACCGGCGCCTGCTGGTCGTGCTAAGGGCGTCTAGAAGAGGGTCTCGGTCCCGCTGGTCGGCTCAGGCGGAGACGGCCTCGGCGCACGCGGCGACCGCGGCGGTCAGCCCCACGACGGGCACCAGGTCCCGCTCCGGGCCGCGCGCCTGGCCGCGCGCCCGCTCCAGGTCGGCCACGAGCTCCTCGCCGCCGAGGACGACCACCAGCGGCGCCGGGCGGACCCGCAGGACGTCGGCGAGACCGGGCAGGACGTCCTCGCGCGAGGTCGCGCCGGGGGCGACGAGCAGGAGCGCCGGCGGCCGCACGCGGCGGACGGCCGCCGCGAGCATCCGCCCGGGCACGCCGTCCCCGACGCTGCGGGCCCCCGTGCCCTGCTCGGCCAGCGCGGCGGCGGCGGCGAGCAGCACGGGCGTGCGGTCGCGGTCGTCGGCGGTGCCGGCCCCGGCGAGCAGGACGGCGCGCTCCCCGTCGGCCGTGGGCAGCGCCGACAGGGCCCGCGCGACGGCGGCGTGCATGGCGGCGTCGCGGGCGGCCGAGGCGGGCCCGAGGACCTCGTCCCAGGCGTGCGCGACCCCGCGGGCCCGGACCTCGTCGGCGAAGCGGTCGGCCAGGCTCGCGACGGCCCAGTCGTCCTCGTCGAACGCGGGACGTCCGGCGGCGTGCCCGTGCGCCCGGGCGGTCGGGCGCTCCTCGGCGTCCTCGGACTCGTCGGGGCGCCCGGCCTCGGCGACCTCCGTGGCCCCGGCGACGTCCGTGGCGTCCGAGAGCGTGCTCGCGGCGGCGTGCGGGACCAGGCCGGACGTGGGACCGGCGATGGCGGCGGCGTCGGTGACGGCCGCCTCGATGACCGCGCTCGGGATGGTCGAGACGCTGGCCAGGGCGAACCCGCCGTCGGCGACGGCCGTCGTCGCCGCGAGCTGGGCGGCCTCGGCCGGGGCCACGCCCTCCAGCGTCAGTCGCCGCATGACCACCAGGCGGGCGAGGTCGGACGCGGAGTAGCGCCGGTGCGCGCCCGCGGTGTGCTCCGACGGCCCGAGTCCGTAGCGCCGGTCCCACGTCCGCAGCGTCGCGGGAGCGACCCCGAGGCGGCGCGCGACGGCGGCCACGGTGAGGGTCATGCGCGGTGCGGGCGGCACGGAGGCACCCTGACCGGCGGGGTCGACAGCGGAGGGCATGGGACGAGTCTGTCGCCGCGCGCCGCGCCGCGCCACTCACCCCACCGCGTCAGCGCTGTTCAGGGTTGTTCAGCGGGCGGTCCGGGTTGTTCCGGCGTGGGTCCCACGTGGCTCCGACGTCGTCCGCCCCGTTCCGCTGGCGGTGACACCGGATCTCTGCACCTTGTTCACGCCTGGTTCAGGGAGTTGTTCACCAGACCGGGGACCACCGCGCCACCGGTCCGGACCCGTTCCTGACCCGATCGGGGACGACTTTCGCCCAGGGGCTTGAACAACTTCTGACGCGGTTGTAGCTTCATGGTCAGACGCACCGCCAGTCAGCACGATCCCCCCAGCGAGGAGCACACCACCATGGCCGAGATCTCCCGTCTCCCCGGACCCGTCGCCGACGTCTGGGAGTGGCAGCTGGACGGCTCCTGCCGCGAAGCCGACCCGAACCTCTTCTTCCACCCCGAGGGTGAGCGGGGCCCCGCCCGCCGCAACCGCGACGCGGCCGCCCAGGCCATCTGCGGTGGGTGCCCCGTCCTGGAGCAGTGCCGCAAGCACGCGCTGAAGGTCCGTGAGCCCTACGGCGTGTGGGGCGGCATGACCGAGGACGACCGCGAGGCCGTCTACGCCACCGAGCGTCGCCGCGGGATGCGCATCGCCGGCTGACGCCCTGCTCCACCCCGTGCGCGGTGTGGTGCGGCGCACGGACCGGCCGGTGGGCCGGGACAACGCTGGGAACGACGAAGGGCCCGGCTCCCCCAGGGGAGCCGGGCCCTTCGCGCGTTCGGCGAGGAAGGTCAGTGGCCGTGGCCGTGACCGTGACCCGCAGCGGCGGGCTCCTCCTCCTTCTTGTCCACGACGAGCGTGTCGGTGGTGAGCACCATCGACGCGATCGAGGCGGCGTTGCGCAGCGCGGAGCGCGTCACCTTGACCGGGTCGAGGACCCCGCCGGCCAGCAGGTCGACGTACTCGCCGGTGGCGGCGTTGAGGCCGTTGCCCGGCTCCAGCGAGCGGACCTTCTCCACGACGACGTAGCCCTCGAGGCCGGCGTTCTCGGCGATCCAGCGCAGCGGCTCGGAGGCCGCCTTGCGGACGAGCGCCACACCGGTCGCCTCGTCGCCGACGAGACCGAGGTTGTCCTCGAGCACGGAGACGGCGTGCACCAGGGCGGAGCCGCCGCCGGCGACGATGCCCTCCTCGATCGCGGCGCGCGTCGCGGAGACGGCGTCCTCGATGCGGTGCTTCTTCTCCTTGAGCTCGACCTCGGTGTGCGCGCCGACCTTGATGACGACGACACCCCCGGACAGCTTGGCGAGGCGCTCCTGCAGCTTCTCGCGGTCCCAGTCGGAGTCCGTGCGCTCGACCTCGGCCTTGATCTGGGCGACGCGGCCGGCGATGTCGTCGGCCGAGCCGGCGCCGTCGACGATCGTCGTGTCGTCCTTGGTGACCGTGATGCGGCGGGCGGTGCCCAGCGCGTCGAGGTCGATCTGGTCGAGCTTGAGGCCGACCTCCTCGGCGACGACCTGCGCGCCGGTGAGGGTGGCGATGTCCTGCAGGATCGCCTTGCGGCGGTCCCCGAAGCCGGGGGCCTTCACCGCGACGGCGTTGAAGGTGCCGCGGATCTTGTTGACGACCAGGGTCGACAGCGCCTCGCCGTCGACGTCCTCGGCGATGATCAGCAGCGGCTTGGAGACCTTGAGGACCTTCTCCAGCAGCGGCAGCAGGTCCTGGACCGTCGAGATCTTGCCCTGGTGCACGAGCACGTAGGCGTCCTCGAGGACCGCTTCCTGACGCTCGGCGTCGGTGACGAAGTACGGGGAGATGTAGCCCTTGTCGAACTGCATCCCCTCGGTGAAGTCCAGCTCGAGGGCGGTCGTGGAGGACTCCTCGACCGTGATGACGCCGTCCTTGCCGACCTTGTCGAACGCGTCGGCGAGCAGGTCGCCGACGCTCGCGTCCTGGGCCGAGATCGTCGCGACGTGGGCGATGTCGCCCTTGCCGTCGACGTCGCGGGCCAGCGACAGGAGCTTGTCGTTGACGGCCTCGACGGCCTTGTCGATCCCGCGCTTGAGGCCGGAGGGGGCCGCGCCGGCCGCGACGTTGCGCAGGCCTTCCTTGACGAGGGCCTGGGCCAGGACGGTCGCGGTGGTGGTGCCGTCACCGGCGACGTCGTTCGTCTTGGTGGCGACCTCCTTCGCGAGCTGCGCGCCGAGGTTCTCGTACGGGTCCTCGAGCTCGACCTCGCGGGCGATGGTGACGCCGTCGTTCGTGATCGTCGGCGCCCCCCACTTCTTGTCGATGACGACGTTGCGGCCCTTGGGGCCGAGGGTCACCTTGACGGCGTTGGCGAGCGCGTCGACACCGCGCTCGAGGGACTTGCGGGCGCTGTCGTCGAACGAGAGCTGCTTGGCCATGTCTTCTTCCTTCCGTGGACGTGCGCAACGAGGGACGCCCCGGGCACCCGAGATCGGGTGCCCGGGGCGTCAGGACCTCTGGTCGGTTACTTGGCGACCTTGGCGAGGACGTCGCGCGCCGAGAGGATCAGCAGCTCGTCGCCGCCGTACTTGACCTCGGTGCCGCCGTACTTGGAGTAGATGACCTTGTCGCCGACGGCCACGTCGACCGGCACGCGGTTTCCGTTGTCGTCCACGCGACCCGGGCCCACGGCCAGGACTTCACCCTCCTGGGGCTTCTCCTTGGCGGTGTCCGGGATGACGAGACCGGAAGCGGTCGTCTGCTCCGCGTCGAGCGGCTTGACGACGATGCGGTCCTCGAGCGGAGTGATGGAGACCGACACTGGTGCGGCCCTCCCCTTCTGCTTCAGCGAACTGGCGTACGGGACGGTCGGAACGTGGGGAGCGGACGACCGTCGTCGCGGGTGCCGGGCGGCCGCTGCCCCGTTGGCACTCCCCACCGGGGAGTGCCACCGACGCTGCGCGAGACGCTAGCACTCAGGCCTGCCGAGTGCCAGACGCAGGGGTGCTCTGGGAGCATCGACCGGGTGAACACCGCCGACGTCGACGCCCTGCGGTCCCCGGCGGGCCGCGCCCTGCTCGCCGAGCTGGCCGGGACGGCCGGCGAGGACCCCGTGGCGCTGGCCACCCGGCTGCGGCGTGCGGGCCACGACCCGGCCCTGGCCGCCCTGGCCACGACCCAGTCCCGGTTGCGGGCCAAGGCCGCCGCCAAGTTCGGGGACCGGGCCCACGACCTGCTCCTCACCCCCGCCGGCACCGAGCAGGCCACCCGCGCCGTCGTCGCCCGCGAGCACGCCCGCCGCTTCGCCGCGGCGGGGGTCGCCCGGGTGGCCGACCTCGGCTGCGGCGTCGGCGCCGACTCCCTGGCCTTCCTCGACGCGGGGCTCGCCGTCCTGCCCGTCGACGCCGACCCGGTCACGGCGGCCGTCGCAGAGCACAACCTCGGCGTCCCCGTCCGCTGCGCCGACGTCACCGCCGGGGTCGTGGACGAGCTCGGGGAGGGCGACGGCGCGTGGTTCGACCCGGCCCGCCGCACCTCCGGGGGGCGCCGGGTCTTCGACCCCGAGGCCACGTCCCCGCCGCTGTCGTTCGTCCTGGCGACGGCCGCCCGCGTGCCGGCCACGGGCGCCAAGCTCGCGCCGGGTCTGCCGCACGACCTGGTCCCGGCCGGCGCCGAAGCCCAGTGGACCTCGGTCGACGGCGAGGTCGTCGAGTGCGCGCTGTGGTGCGGCCCGCTCGCCGTGCCCGGCACCGGCCGCAGCGCCCGCGTCGTGCGCGGCGCTGACGTGGTCGAACTCGACGACACCGACCTGCCCGGTGCCGAGGTGGGCGCGGTCGGCGGGTTCCTGCACGAACCCGACGGCGCCGTCATCCGCGCCGGGCTCGTGGGCCGGGTCGCGGCCGACCTCGGGGGCCGGCTCGTCGACGAGACGATCGCCTACGTCACGACGGACGACGCGGTCTCCTCTCCCTTCGTCCGCTCGTTCCGGGTCCTGGACGTGCTGCCGTTCGGGCTCAAGAGCCTGCGGGCGCACCTGCGCTCCCTCGACGTCGGTGCGCTGACGGTCAAGAAGCGCGGGACCGCGGTGGACCCCGACCAGCTGCGCAAGCAGCTGGCGCTCAAGGGGTCCCGGCCGGCGACGATCGTTCTGACGCGCGTGGCGGGCCGGCAGAGCGTGCTGGTGGTGGACCCCGTCAGCTGATGCGTGCGCGCAGGACGAGCGCGTCGACGTCGTCGGGCTGGTAGTACCGGGCGCGCCGGGCGATCTGCTCGAACCCCTCGCTGCGGTAGAGGTTCTGCGCCGGCTCGTTGTCGGCCCGCACCTCCAGCAGCAGGTGCGTCGCCCCGGCGTCGACCGCGCGGGCGCGCAGTTCCCGCAACAGCGCGCGGCCCGTCCCCCGGCCCTGCTGGTCACGGGCCACGCCGATGGTCTGGACGTCGGCGTCGGCCCCGGCGACGACGATCCCGCCGTAGCCGACGACCCGTCCGTCCTCCTCGGCGACGAGGAAGCGCCGGTTCGGCTGCGCGAGTTCCCCCCAGAACGCCTCGACGCTCCAGGCGCCGCGGCCGAACAGGTCGCTCTCCAGGGCGTGCACGTCGGCGACGTCCCACCAGCGCATGTCCCGCAGGACTGCGCCGACGGGTCCGGTCAGGTCCAGGGCCAGGCACCGGCGCGGCCACGCGTCGAGACCCAGCTCGGCCTCGTGCGCGCGCAGGGCCCGCAGCTGCGGGCCGGGGTCGCCCACGTCCGCGAACCCCAGCCGCCGGTAGTACGGCGCGTTCCACGGCACGTCGGCGAAGGTCGTCAGCGTCAGCGCGGGACGGCCCTCCTCACGGGTGACGTCGGCGGCCAGCTCGAGCAGGCGCCGGCCGATCCCGCGGCGGGCGTGTCCGGGGTGGACGCTGACCTGTTCGACGTGGCCGTTCCCGTCGACGGGTTCGACGGCGAGGAGCAGGTACCCGACGACCGCACCGGTTCCCTCGTCGACCGCCACCCACGCCCGGCCCGCCGCCTGGTGCGCGGCGAGCACGTCGAGGGTGGGCGGGTCGTCGTCGGCGACGGCCGCCATGCCGAGGCCCCGGAACGACTCCCCCGCCGCGCGTTCGACGTCCTGCAACCGCGGCAGGTCGGACGGTGCGGCGGGTCGCAGGGCGACCGCGACGGGTTCCTCCACGCCCGCAGTCTGCCGCCCTTCCCCAGCGCGACGCACGGTGGTTCGCTGGAACGGTGGGCGCACCGGCGCAGGTCCTGGACTGGTTGCTGGACTGGTTGCTGGACTCCGACCCCGCACTGCGGTGGCAGGTCGAGCGCGACCTGGCGGAGGCACCCCCGGCCGTGTGGGAGGCCACGCGTGCCCGCGTCCCGCACGAGGGGTTCGGCGCGCGCCTGCTCGCGCTGCAGGACCCCGACGGGCGGTGGGCCGGTGGCGCGTTCTTCCCCGCGGACGCGGACCCGTCCGGCCCGCAACCGTTCACGGCCACGACGTGGGTCCTGAACTCGCTGCGGGAGTGGGGGGTCGACCCCGGGGCGCTGGGCGACACCGCGGACCGGCTGGCGCACGCGCGGTGGGAGTACGACGACCTGCCGTACTGGGGCGGGGAGGTCGACTGCTGCATCAACGCGTGGACCCTGCTCAACGGCGGCTGGCTCGGGGTGGACGTCAACGGCCTGGTCCGGTGGTTCGAGGAGCACCGGATGGCCGACGGCGGGTGGAACTGCGCGTGGGTCGAGGGGTCGACGCGGTCCTCGTTCCACTCCACGCTCGCCGCGGTCCGGGCGCTGCGCGACGCCCAGCGCCGCACCGGGGCGACCCCGTCGGCCGCCGCGGGCGAGGAGTACCTGCTGGAACGCCGCCTGCTGCGCCGGGCGAGCACGGGGGAACTGCTCGCGCCCTGGGTCACCGACCACACGTACCCGTTCCGCTGGGGGTACAGCGCCTTGAACGCCCTGGACCACTTCCGCGACGTCGGGGTGCGGGACGACCGGATGGCCGAGGCCGTGGAGGTCGTCCGGTCGCAACGGCGGACGGACGGCCGGTGGACGCGGTCGGGCCGGTTCCCCGGCGCGGTCCCGTTCGAGGTCGACGCGCCCGCCGGGGAACCCTCGCGCTGGGTGACCTTCCTCGCCCTGCGCGTCCTGCGCTGGTGGGATGCCTGACCCCGCGCTCAGGCTTGCGTCCGGTCCCCCGCCCCGTCGCGCACGTCGACGAGCAACCGGTCGGCCCGGAGCCGGAACCGCTTGGTGCCCCACATCATCACCGCGGCCAGGAACGGCAGGACGCCGAGCGCGGCGACACCGAGCGCGTCCGACCCCGTGCTGGAGGCGACGAACTCCCGCAGGTTCGGGGCCACGAAACCCCCGAGGTTCCCGAGGGAGTTGATGAGCCCGATGCCCGCCGCCGCGGCCGCGCCGGTGAGGAACGCCGTCGGGTAGGACCAGGTGATCGGCCCGATCGACAGGAACGACGCCACCGCGACGGAGATGCAGACGATCCCGACGAGCGCGTACCCGCTCGCTCCCGCGGCCGCCGACCCGATGACGAACACGCCGGTGCTGACGAACAACCACGTGCCCCACGTGCGGCGACGGCGGACCGTGGTGGCGTGCCGGCCGACGAAGTAGCAGGCGAACATCCCGACGAACCACGGCACGGCGGTGATCAGCCCGACCTGCCAGCCGACGTCGCGTCCCGTCAGCCCCGCCACCTGCGTCGGGAGGTTGAACGTCACACCGTAGACCGCGATCTGCAGGCAGAAGTAGACGACCGTGAAGTACCAGACCCGACCGTTGCGCATCGCCGCCCAGACCCCGCCGGGACCGTCGGCCGAGCGGAGGTCGTCCTCCTCGGCCATGGCCTGCCGCAGCGCGCCCTTCTCCTGCTCGGACAGGAACGTCGCCTGCTGCGGGGAGTTCACGAGGGCGAAGATCGCGACGATCCCGGCGACCACCGCGAGGCCGCCCTCGACGGCGAACATCAACTGCCAGCCCGCGATCCCGTCGACGGAGTCGCCGAGGCTGATGAGGACGCCGGACAGCGGTGACCCGACCATCTGCGAGAACGGCTGCGCCAGGTAGAAGATGGCGAACATCCGGACGCGGTGGGCGTTCGGGAACCACTCGGCCAGGTACATGATGATGCCGGGGAACAACCCCGCCTCGGCGACGCCGAGGAGGAACCGCAGGACGATGAACGACGTCTCGCCCTGCACGAAGGCGAAGCACGCCGAGACGATCCCCCACGTGATGGCGATGCGGGCCAGCCACGCCTTGGCCCCGAACCGGCGCAGCGCGAGGTTGCTGGGGATCTCGAAGATGGCGTAGCCGATGAAGAACACGCCGGCCCCGAACGCGTAGGCCGCGGCAGAGATCCCGCGGTCCAGTTCCAGGGCCCGCTCGGCGAAGCTGACGTTCGTGCGGTCCAGGAACGAGACCACGTAGAGGACGACGATCATCGGCATCAGCCGGCGGGAGGCCCGCCGGACGGCCGACTCCAGGACAGGGTTGCTGACCGCTGCAGGCACGGGCGGGACCTCCTCGTCGAGACTTCCCAGACCCCGGCACGCTACGCCGTGACGCGTTTGCGCGCTCCCGGTGCCACGGCGTCCGGCCGGCGCAGGTAGAGGGGTTCGGGCGGCAGGAGTTCCAGGGCGCCGCGGCCGGCGAGCGCGTCGACGACGACCTGGGCCAGCGCGCCGCCGTCGACGTCGAACGGGCCGCGCTCCCCGCCGAGGAGCTCGGGGTACAGCCGGGTGCCGGCCCCGACGACGGGGACGTCGACCACCACGTCGGCCGGGCGCAGGACGTCCGGGCCGGCCGTGCGCCGCACCCCGTCCCCTCCGCCGACGACCAGGTAGCGCGCCGTGTGGACCTCGCGGCGGCGGGCGTCGGTGGCGACGAGGAACTCCCCGCTCACGCCCTCGGCGACGGCCGCGGCGGCCAGCGCGTCGAGGGAGCAGACGCCGTGCACGCGCGCCCCCCAGGCCAGGGCGAGGGTGCGGGCGGTCGCGATCCCGACGCGCAGACCGGTGTAGGGGCCGGGGCCCACGCCGACGGCCACGTCGGTCACGTCCCGGCGTTCGCGGCCCGCGGCGCGCAGCACCTGCGCGACGGTCGGCACGAGGACCTCGTTGTGGCTGCGGGCCGTCCCGGCCCGGGCGGAGGCGAGCACCCGCTCCCCGTCGTGGACGGCGACCGCCACCCCGTCGGTCGCGGTGTCGAGGGCGAGCAGCAGCACGTCCGGGAGTCTAGGACGGTCCGGGGACCGTCCCGCCGGGGTGGTCGGTAGGGTGGCCGGTGGGGTGGTCGGGGTGGGAACGGCGGCGCGCGAACCGGACCGAGGCGGCGAACACCGCCGGCGCGTCACGGTCCGACGTCAGCTCGTGGAAGCTGTTGGCGTACACCACCTCCGAGACCTCGGCCGAGGACACCCCGGCCAGGACGGCGCGCGCGGAGGCGGCGGGCACGACGTGGTCGACGCGCGAGCGCAGGAGCAGCAGGGGCTGCCGGACCAGCGCGAGGTCGCGCCGCACGTCGCGCCACCCCGCGGCCTGCGAGACGAGCGCGCGCAGCGGCGTCGTGTCGTAGGCCAGCACCTGCACGGACGTGTCCTGCAGGTCGCCCGCCACACCCGGCCAGCGCGGCAGCACCCGGCCCAGCACCTGGACCGCCGCGAGCTTCCAGGGCTCCAGGAGGACGGCGGGGTTGGCCAGGACGAGGCCGTGCACGCGGTCGGGGCGCAGCTCGGCCAGCCGCAGCGCCAGTCCGCCGCCCATCGAGATGCCGGCCACGAGGACGACCTCGTGGTCCAGCCGGTCCAGCGCGGCCTGCGCCGCCCCGAGCCAGTCGGCCCACGTCGTGCGGTCGCAGTCGGCGGCGGTGGTGCCGTGCCCGGGCAGCAGCGGGACTTCCACGTCGAACCCGGCGGCGTGGAACTCCTCCGCCCAGGCGGCCACCGACAGCGGGGTGGCCGTGAAGCCGTGCAGGACGAGCACTCCCGTCCGAGGCCGGACGGCGTGCCGCCGGGAGAAGCCGTGGACGCGGTCGTCGTCGGTCCGCCCGGCCAGCGTGTCCTGCCGTCCGCTCACGAAAGGTCCACCCCCGCCCAGCGCTCGCCGACGGCGCGCACGACCGCGCGCCGCGGTTCGACGGGGGCCTCGGCCTCGGCCCCCGCTCCGTCGGAGGAGGGGGCCGCCCCGGTGGGGCGCAGCAGGTCGACCTCGAGCCGGTCCCCCGCGATCTCCTCGACGAGCCCGCGTCCCCACTCCACGACGGTCACGGCCTCCTCGGCCGCGGTGTCGAGGTCGAGGTCGTCGACCTCGGCGAGGGACCCGAGGCGGTAGGCGTCGACGTGGACCAGCACCGGCCCGCCGACGAGGGACGGGTGCTCGCGGGCGATGACGAACGTCGGGGACGTCACCGGCCCCCGGACGCCGAGCGCGGTCGCGAGCCCGCGGGTGAACGTCGTCTTCCCGGCGCCGAGGTCCCCCGACAGCAGGACGAGGTCCCCCGCGCGCAGCACCCTCCCCACGCGCTCGCCGAACGCCGCCGTCTCCTCGGGCGTCCGCAGCAGGTGCTCGGTGCTCACGCGCGCCTCCGGCGTCCGCGGCGGGCCAGGGGGACGACGACCTCGTGCGCCGCGGCCGGCGGACCCGACGCGTCGGCGGCCCGGGCCAGCAGCCGCTCGAGCCGGGACGTCACGACCCCGGGGTGCTCCAGCATGACGAGGTGCCCGGCCCCGCGGACGAGCACGTGCTCGGCCTCGGGCAGGGCGTCGGCGATCTCCCGGCCGTGCGCGGCGGGGGTCATGAGGTCCCGCTCGGCAGCCACGACCAGGACGGGCCGGCCCGCCAGGCCCGCGAGCGCCTCCCGCTCGTCGAGGGTGGCGAAGGCGGGCAGCAGGTCGGCGATGACGTCGACGGGCGTCTGGGCCATCATCCGGGCGCTGAGCCGGACGAGCTCGGGGGCGACGGGCCCGGCGAAGCTCCAGTGCCGCACGAGCCGCTGCTCGAGGTCGGCCCCGGCGCGGCGGCTGCGTTCGAGCACCTCGTAGCGTCCGCCCGCGCGTTCCAGGGCCAGTTCGGCCCAGTGCACGAGGTGGTGTCCGAGCAGCGGCAGCCCGTGGTCGACGGCCGCGAGCCCGCCCGCCGAGGTCGCCACGAGGGCCACCGCGGCGATCCGGGGCAGCAGGTCGGGCCGGCGCGCCGCGAGCTCCATGACGGTCATGCCGCCCAGGGAGTGCCCGACGAGCACGACGGGCCCCTCGGGGACGACGGCGTCGATGACCCGTCCGAGGTCGTCGGCGAGGCGGGCGACGCCGACGGGTCCGTCGGGGCCGCGGCCGGACCGGCCGTGGCCGCGCAGCTCGGGCAGGACGAGCCGGTACCGGCCGCGCAGCGCGAGGCGCTGGAGGTGCCAGCAGTCGGCCGTCAGGGCGTACCCGTGGCACAGCACGACGGTCGGAGCGGGACCCGTGCCGGCGGTGGCCGGGCGGTCGAGCTCGTCGACCTCGACGTGCAGCCGGGCGCCGTCGTCGGTGACGACCTCGACGGGGCTGCCGGTGAGAGGGAGCAGTTCCTCGCGCCGGTCGCTCGCGCGACGGCGCAGGGGGCGCCGCCGGACGGGCAGCGTCGGGAGGGCGGGCAGGGTGGGCCTCACGCGGGCACCTCCGGGGGCTGCGGGACGCCGGCCGTCCCGGTGTGGCGGCGGGGGACGCGGGCGCCGATGCGGGTGACGACCTCCCAGGAGATCGTCCCGGCGGCCTGCGCCCAGTCGTCGGCCGTGGCCTCCCCGGCGCTGCCGGGACCGAAGACGACAGCCGGGTCCCCGGGCAGCGCCACCTCGTCACCGAGGTCGACGACGACCTGGTCCATGCAGACGCGGCCGGCGATGCGGCGCCGCGCCCCGGCGACGAGGACCTCCCCGGAGTGCTTCCCGTCCCAGGAGGCGTGCCGCGGGACGCCGTCGCCGTAGCCCAGCGGCACCAGGCCGAGGGTCGTGTCGGCGGGCACGGTGTAGGTCAGGCCGTAGGAGACGCCCGCCCCGGCCGGCACCCGCCGCACGTGCGCGAGCCGCGCGGCCAGCGTCATCGCCGGGACGAGGCCGAGCTCGGCCCCGGACGCGAGGTCCGGGGCGGGGCTGAGGCCGTAGACGGCGAGGCCGGCACGGACGAGGTCGTAGCGCGCCTGCGGGACGAAGAAGGCGGCGGCCGAGTTCGCGTGGTGGCGCAGGCCCGGGTCGACGCCGTGCTCTCGAGCCGTCGCGAGCGCCCCCTCGAAGGCCGCGAGCTGGGCCGGCACCGACGGGTCGGCCGGGACGTCGGCGCTGGCGAAGTGCGCCCAGGTGCCGCGGACCTCGACGTCGCCCGCGTCGACGTGCTTCGCGACGGCGTCCAGGAGCGCGGGCCACTCGGCCGGGGAGGAGCCCCCGCGGGACATCCCGGTGTCGACCTCCAGGTGGACGCGGGCGCGCCGGCCGCTCGCCCGGGCCGCCGCGACGACGGCCTCGAGGGACCAGGTGGCGGCCACGGACAGGTCGACGCCGGCCTCGACGGCGGGCAGGAGGTCGGTGCCGGGCGTGAGGATCCAGGCGAGCACGTCGGCCTCGATCCCCGCGTCCCGCAGGGCCAGCGCCTCGTGGACGTGGGCGACGCCGAGCCAGCTCGCGCCACCGGCGAGGGCCGCGCGGGCGACGGGGACGAGGCCGTGCCCGTACGCGTCGGCCTTGACGACGGCCATGACGGCGGCCGGGGCGACGCGGCTCCGCACGACACCGACGTTGTGCGCGACCGCGTCGAGGTCGACGAGCGCCACGGCCGGCAGGTCGGTGGGCAGCTCGGTGGGCAGGTCCACGTCCTCGACGGTACCCGCGCCCCCACCGGTCCGGCCCGGCGCCCGTCGCCCCCGCGCTGCCGGTGGGCACGGGGTGACCCCGCGACCGTTCACCGCGCGCGGGGTGACCCCGCGCCCCATCGCGGGCGGGGCCGGCGTCAGAGCGCGGTGGGCCTCAGGGCGCGTCCCACCCCGGCAGCGACGTCAGCGCCGCCGGGACCGCCGCGGCGACGTCGAGCGCGGCGAGCGGCCCACCCGCGGAGGCGAGCGCCGCGGCCCGGCCGTGCAGGACGGCGGCGTCGGCGACGGCGAACGCGACGGCCTCGGGGTCGTGGGGGTCGCGCAGGCCGGCGAGCGCGGTGCCGAGGATGCCGGCGAGCACGTCCCCGGCGCCCGCGGTCGCGAGCCAGGCGGGCGCGGCGGCCCCGGTGAGGACCCGGGCGCCGACGACGGTCGTCACCGTCCCCTTGAGCAGGACGGTCGCCCCGGTCTCCTCGTGGACGCGGCGGGCGTGCGTGAGCGGGTCGGCCTCCACGGCGGACCGCTCCGCGCCGAGGAGGCGGGCCAGCTCCCCGGCGTGCGGGGTGAGGACGTGCTGCGGCCCGAGAGCGGGCAGGTCCGCGAGCGCGCCGGCGTCGACGACGGCCGGTTCGCCGCTGGCCAGGGCCTCCCGGACGCGGGCCTGCTGCTCGGGGTCGTCGGGGGACACCCCGGGCCCCAGGACCCACGCCTGCACGCGCCCGGTCCCGGCGACGACCTCGGGCCGGGCGTGCCGGACCAGTTCGGTCGGGTGCGCGGGCCCGACGTAGCGGACCATCCCGGCGCCCGCGCGGACGGCGGCCTCCACGGCGAGGACGGCCGCCCCGGTGTAGTCCGGTCCGCCCGCCACGACGCCCACGACACCGCGGGAGTACTTGTCGTCCTCGGGACGCGGCCGGCGCCAGCGGGCTGCGACGTCGGCGGGTTCCACGCGCGCGACAGCCGCCGGGGGCAGGTCGGTCAGGCCGATGTCGGCGACGAGCAGCCGCCCGCACAGCGCCGCGGCCGGGCCGAGCAGGTGGACGGGTTTGGCCGTCCCGAACGTCACGGTGAGGTCGGCGGCGAGCACCTCCCCCGTCACCGCGCCGGTGTCGGCGTCGAGGCCCGACGGCAGGTCGACGGCGACGACCACGGGCCCGTCGACGGCGGACAACCCCTCGAAGGCCGGCCGCAGCCCCCCGCGACCACCGATCCCGGCGATGCCGTCCACCAGCAGGTCGGCTGCGGCGCAGACGTCCTCGTCGCCGGCACGCCAGTCGCGGCTGCGGACCCCGGCGCGGTGCGCGTCCACCAGGGCATCGGCGTGCACGCGGTCGGCGGTGAGCAGCGCGGTGACGGCGACGCCGCGACGGGCGAGCCGGGCCGCGGCGAACAGCGCGTCGCCGCCGTTGTCCCCCGGGCCGGCCAGGACGACGGCCGTGCGGCCGGTGACGCCGCCCGTGCTCTCGCGCAGGACGTCCGCGCACGCGACCGCGAGCGCGGCGGCGGCGCGCTGCATGAGCGTGCCCGGGGGCAGGGCCGCCATGACGGCGGCCTCGGTGCGGCGGACGTCCTCGGTGCGGAGCGCGGGGATCACGGACCCACCCTCCCCGGACGCGCGCCGGGGCGCCCCCCGGGGAGGCGCGTCACTTCGACTCGGCGACCACCATCGCGGTCGCGATGCCCGCGTCGTGCGACAGGGACAGGTGGAAGGTGGCCACACCCATCTCCTTCGCGATCTTCTTCGCGCTGCCGCGCACGACGATCTCGGGGCGGTGCCCGTCCTCGCGCTCGACGACGACGTCGCGCCAGACGAGACCGACGGGCGCCCCGAGCGCCTTGGCGACGGCCTCCTTGGCCGCGAACCGCGCCGCGAGCGACTCCGCGGGCAGACCGCGTTCACCGTCTCCGAAGAGCCGTTCGAGCAGCAGCGGCGTGCGCTCGACCTGACGTCTGAAACGGGCGACGTCCACGACGTCGATCCCGATGCCGATGATCACCAGTGCTGTCCCTCCGCCGACGGCGTCCGCGGGCGTCACGTTCCCACGCGGCTCGCGGACGCCCGACGGCGGGGGTCACTCCACCGTGACGGACTTGGCCAGGTTGCGCGGCTGGTCGACGTCGAGGCCCTTGGCGGTCGCCAGTTCGCAGGCGAAGACCTGCAGCGGCACGACCGCCAGCAGGGGCGAGAGGAGCGTGGACGTCCGGGGCACGCGGATGACGACGTCGGCGTACGGTTCGACGGCCGTGTCGCCCTCCTCGGCGATGACGAGCGTCCGGGCCCCGCGCGCGCGGACCTCCTGGATGTTCGAGACGACCTTGGAGTGCAGGGAGTCCCGCCCGCGCGGGCTCGGCACGACGACGAACACCGGCTGGCCGGGTTCGACGAGGGCGATGGGCCCGTGCTTCAGCTCGCCCGCCGCGAAACCCTCCGCGTGGATGTAGGCGAGTTCCTTGAGCTTGAGCGCGCCCTCCATCGCGACCGGGTACCCCACGTGCCGGCCGAGGAACAGCACCGAGCGGGTGTCGGCCATGTACCGGGCGATCTCCCGGACCTGCTCCAGGCCGTCGAGGACCTGCCGCACCTGCCCGGGGACCTCGTGCAGCTGGGCCAGGACCTCGGCCACCTCGTCGGAGAACTTGTTGCCGCGCAGCTGGGCCAGGAACAGGCCGAGCAGGTAGCAGGCGGTGATCTGGGCGAGGAACGCCTTCGTGGAGGCGACGGCGATCTCGGGGCCGGCGTGCGTGTAGAGCACCGCGTCGGACTCGCGCGGGATCGTCGACCCGTTGGTGTTGCAGATCGCGAGCACCTTGGCGCCCTGCTCGCGGGCGTGCCGCACGGCCATGATCGTGTCCATCGTCTCCCCCGACTGGGAGATCGCCACGACGAGCGTGCGCTCGGAGACGACGGGGTCGCGGTAGCGGAACTCGTGGGCGAGTTCGACCTCGACGGGGATGCGGCACCAGTGCTCGATCGCGTACTTCGCGACCTGGCCCGCGTACGCGGCGGTGCCGCAGGCGATGACGACGATCTTGTCGACCGTGCGCATCTCCGCCTCGGAGATGTTCATCTCGTCCAGCTGCAGCCGCCCGCCCGCGTCGACGCGGCCCAGGAGGGTGTCGGCGATGGCCTGCGGCTGGTCGTGGATCTCCTTGGCCATGAAGGACGGGAAACCACCCTTCTCGGCGGCCGCGGCGTCCCAGTCGACGTGGAAGCGCCGGCCTTGGGCGGGCGACCCGTCGAACCCGGTGACGACGACGCTGTCGGGGGTGATCGTGACGACCTGGTCCTGGCCGAGCTCGAGCGCGTCGCGGGTCGAGGCGATGAACGCGGCGACGTCGGAGCCGAGGTAGTTCGCGCCGTCGCCGAGGCCGACGACGAGCGGGGAGTTCCGGCGCGCCCCGACGATCGTGTCGGGCGCGTCCGCGTGGACCGCGAGCAGGGTGAACGCGCCCTCGAGCCGGGCGCAGACGGAGCGCATGGCGTCGGCGAGGTCCAGGGTCCCGTCCGCCGCCTCGCAGGCCCGGGCGAGCAGGTGGGCGACGACCTCGGTGTCGGTCTCGCTGGTGAACTCGACGCCGGCCTCGAGCAGCTCCGCGCGCAGCGTCGCGAAGTTCTCGACGATGCCGTTGTGGATGACGGCGACGCGGCCACCGACCCCGACGTGCGGGTGCGCGTTCGCGTCGGTCGGGCCGCCGTGGGTCGCCCAGCGGGTGTGGCCGATGGCCGTCGTCGCGGCGGGCAGCGGGTCGGCCGCCAGCTCCTCGACGAGGTTGGCGAGCTTTCCGGCCTTCTTGCGGGTCCGGACGCCGTCGGGCGTGACGACGGCGATGCCAGCCGAGTCGTAGCCGCGGTACTCCAGGCGTCGCAGCCCCTCGAGGACGACCTCGACGCCCGCCCCGTCCCCGCGCTGGGGTGCCCCCACGTACCCGACGATTCCGCACATGGGCACGAGGGTACGGTCCTGGCGGGCCCGTCCCGGTCACCCGAGGCCCGTCCGTCACCCGGTAGCCTCACGCCGGTGAGAACGGGCGCGACGACTTCCTCCGCGACCCACCCCTCCCCCGGCGCCACCGGCTCGCCCACCCCGTACGTCGTCCTGGACCGGGCGCACTGGAGCGCCCTGCGGGCCAACACCCCCCTCACCCTCACCGCCGACGACGTCGCCCGCCTGCGAGGGCTCGGCGACCGCGTCGACCTGCGCGAGGTCGAGGAGGTCTACCTCCCGCTGTCCCGGTTGCTGACGCTGTACGACCGCTCCGCCGGGTCGCTGCACGCGGCGACGTCGACGTTCCTCGGCGAGGCCGTGCAGCGCACGCCCTTCGTCATCGGCATCGCCGGGTCGGTCGCGGTGGGCAAGTCCACGACGGCCCGCGTCCTGCGCGAACTGCTGTCGCACTGGCCCGAGACGCCCCGCGTCGAACTCGTGACGACCGACGGGTTCCTGCTGCCGAACGCCGAGCTGGAACGGCGGGGCATCCTGCACCGCAAGGGGTTCCCGGAGAGCTACGACCGACGGGCCCTCCTGCGGTTCCTCGCGGCGGTGAAGTCGGGGGTGCCCGAGGTGCGGGCGCCGGTGTACTCCCACCTCGTCTACGACATCGTCCCGGACGAGGAGATCCTCGTCCGCCGGCCGGACGTCCTCATCGTCGAGGGCCTCAACGTCCTGCAACCGGCGCGCGTGCGCGCCGACGGGACCCAGGGCGTCGCCGTCAGCGACTACTTCGACTTCTCCCTGTACGTCGACGCCCGCAGCGAGGACGTCCGCACCTGGTACGTGGACCGGTTCCTCGAGCTGCGGCGGACTGCGTTCTCGGACCCGCAGTCGTACTTCCACCGCTACGCCTCGTTCACCGACGACGAGGCCGTGGCGCGGGCGCGGGGCATCTGGAACGAGATCAACGGCCCCAACCTCGCCGAGAACGTGCTGCCGACGCGCGGCCGGGCCACCTGCGTGCTGCAGAAGGGGCCCGACCACTCGGTGCGTCAGGTGCGGTTGCGCAAGGTCTGAACCACCCGTTCCCGGGGCGCCTCGAGCTCCTCCAGGAACTCATCGAGCACGAACCCGAGCGCCTCGTTCACGGCGACCATCGGCGTGTTCGACACCGTGTTCCACGTCGAAACCCGTTGCGCTGCAGCATTGTCGACGAGGGCCCGTCGCAGGCACGCGAGTTTCACCAGCGTGCCCAGGCGGTGGCCGCGGTGCTCGGCCAGCACGAGGGTGTCGAGCTGGATGAGTCGTTCCGGTTCGTGGTCGGACCGGACGAGGACCGTGTAGGCGACCAGTCCGGCGTCCTCGTGCTCGGCGACTCCGACCCACTGGTGCCGGCCCTGCGCCGCCCGGACGGCCTCCACCTCGCGGATGCGCTCGGCGTCCCAGTGCTCGGGCTCGACCGCGAGGTCGCCGTTGGGGGCGTCGGTGCTCATGCGGGCCGTCAGGCGGGCCATCGCGTCCAGGTCGGCCTCGGGGACGGGCCCGGCGTAGGCGCGGACCCGGTACCCGGTGGCGTGCGGGGCGGCGGCGGACTCGAGCGCCGCGAGACGGTCGGCGTCGGGCGGCAGGGGCAGCTGCCGACGGGCGGTGAGCAGGCCGGCCCCGAACCCCCAGCGCGCCGCGGCGACGGACCCCGGCCAGCTCTGCGGGTCGCGCCCGGCCGGGCGGTCGACGCGCACCCGCACCGTGGTCCGGCCCCCGGCCGCGGCCACCCCCAGGGCCGCTGCGAGCAGCGCCGACCCCGTCCCGCGACGGCGGTGGGCGGGCGGGACGGCGACGTGCACGACGGCGACGTGCCGGTTGTCGGCCAGGCTGCAGCGGACGTCGGCCACCCCCACGACGTCACCGCCCTCCTCCGCGAGGAGCACGTGCATGAGCTCGTCCGACGAACCGCGTTCGAGCAGTGCCCGCAGCTCCCCGCGCCGCCACGTCGAGGGATCGGGCCGGTCGACGGCCTCCGCGGCCGCCAGCGCGTCGTACCAGCGGTCGAAGTGGTCCCGCGCCCAGGCCGCCCGGTCGGGGGCGGTCGAGGACGTGGCGCGCAGCGTCGGGGTGGGGAGCACGTCCCCAGTCAGCCAGAACGGGCCGTCGGAGCGCGAGGCGTTTCCGCACGCTCACGGGGCCAGGCGTGCCCGCACCCTCACAGGGCCAGGCGTGCCCGCACCCTCACAGGGCCAGGCGTGCCCGCACCCTCACAGGGCCAGGCGTGCCCGCACGACGTCCGCGAGCCGGTCCGCGACGTCCTGCGCGTGCTGCGTGTGCGCGGCCTCGACCATGACCCGCACGAGGGGTTCGGTGCCGCTGGGGCGCAGCAGCACCCGGCCGGTCTCCCCCAGCTCGCGCTCGGCCTCGGCGACCGCGGCCAGCAGGTCGGCGTCGGCGCCCGCGCGGGACTTGTCGACCCCGCGGACGTTGACGAGCACCTGCGGCAGACGCTCCACGACGGAGGCGAGGTCGGCGAGGCTGCGGCCCGTCTCGGCCATGCGCGCCGCCAGCTGCAGCCCCGTGAGGACGCCGTCCCCCGTCGTGGCGTGCTCGGGCAGGACGACGTGACCGCTCTGCTCCCCGCCGATGCTCCAGCCGCCCGCGTTCAGCGCCTCCAGCACGTACCGGTCACCGACGCCCGTCTCGACGACGGTGACGCCCTCGCGCTGCATGGCGAGCTTGAGACCGAGGTTGCTCATCACCGTCGCGACGAGAGTGCCCTCGGCGAGCTGACCGCGGTCGCGCAGGGCCAGGGCGAGGACGGCCATGATCTGGTCGCCGTCGACGGCGTTGCCGGCGGCGTCGACGGCGAGGCAGCGGTCGGCGTCCCCGTCGTGCGCGAGGCCCAGGTCGGCGCCGTGCTCGACGACGGCGGCCGTCACCGGGCCCAGGTGCGTCGAGCCGCAGCCGTCGTTGATGTTCAGCCCGTCGGGCGCGGCGTACAGCGTCGTGACGCGCGCCCCGGCCTCTCGCAGCACGCGGGGCGAGATGGCGCTGGCGGCGCCGTTGGCGCAGTCGACGACCACGTGCAGCCCCGCGAGGGAGCCGGGACCCCCGGGCAGGGTCGACAGGAGGTGGTCGACGTAGCTGTCCTGGGCGTCCTGCTCGACGTCGGGACCCGCGTGGGCGCGGCCGACACCGCTGCCGGTCGGCCGTCGCGGCGTCCCGGCGCGGTAGGCCGCCTCGATGCGGTCCTCGACGTCGTCGGGCAGCTTCGAGCCGCCGCGGGCGAAGATCTTCAACCCGTTGTCCGGCATGGCGTTGTGCGAGGCCGAGAGCATGACGCCGAAGTCGGCACCGGAGGTGTCGACGAGGTGGGCCAGCGCGGGGGTGGGGACGACGCCGATGTCCAGGACGTCCACGCCGGAGCTCGCGAGCCCGGCCACCACCGCGGCCGACAGGAACTCCCCGGAGGCGCGCGGGTCGCGGGCCACGAGAGCGCGCGGGTGCGCCGTCCCGCCCTCGTCCACCAGGACGGTGGCCGCGGCCGCCGCCAGCCCGAGCGCCATCTCGGCGGTCAGGTCGACGTTCGCCAGACCCCGCACACCGTCGGTCCCGAAGAGCCGCCCCACCCTGTCGTCCTCTCCCTGCGTTCACGGGCCGCGCCACTGCGGACGCGGCCCCAGACACCACGACGGCCCCGGGAGAGCTCCCGGGGCCGTCGTGACGGTACTCGCAGGCCGACGTCGGCCGGCCGCGAGTGCCGGATCAGCGCTTGCTGAACTGCGGCGCCTTGCGGGCCTTCTTCAGACCGGCCTTCTTGCGCTCGATGGCGCGCGGGTCGCGGGTCAGGAACCCGGCCTTCTTCAGCGCCGGGCGGTTGGCCTCGAGGTCCACCGCGTTGAGCGCGCGCGCCACGCCGAGGCGCAGGGCACCGGCCTGGCCGGACGAGCCGCCGCCGTGGATGCGGGCGATGACGTCGAACGACCCCTCGAGCGCGGTGACGCGGAACGGCTCGTTGA
This sequence comes from Kineococcus sp. DHX-1, assembly GCF_042473625.1. Lineage (GTDB taxonomy): Bacteria > Actinomycetota > Actinomycetes > Actinomycetales > Kineococcaceae > Kineococcus. The sequence continues at coordinate 3,722,925 of NZ_CP170445.1, forward strand.
CGAGCTGCTGGTGCACCTTGTTCGGGAAGTAGTCGTCCAGCTCGCGGCCGTTGATCTTCCACTGGCCGGAGCCGGGGACGATGCGGACGCGGGCGACGGCCTCCTTGCGGCGGCCGGTGGCCCCGCCGGGGGCGATGATGCTGTTGCCGCCGGTGGCCGGGGCGGACGACTCGGACGTGTAGGTCCCGTCGAACTCGTCGGTCTCGGTGATGTCCTCGACGACGTCGTCCGTCGTGGTCGTGTACTCGCTCACGATGCTCCTCGCTTCGCTCAGTTGGCCGGGTTGGTGCCGCGGCTCACTGCGCGACCTGGGTGATCGTGAAGGTCTCGGGCTGCTGAGCGCCGTGCGGGTGCTCGGGGCCCGCGTAGACCTTGAGCTTGCTCAGGACCTGACGGCCGAGCGAGTTCTTGGGGATCATGCCGCGGATGGCCTTCTCGACGGCCTTCTCCGGGTTCTTGTCGAGCAGCTCGACGTAGCTGGTGGCCTTGAGGCCGCCCGGGTAACCCGAGTGGCGGTAGGCGACCTTCTGCTCGCGCTTGGAGCCCGTCAGGGCGACCTTCGCGGCGTTGACGATGATGACGTAGTCGCCACCGTCGACGTGCGGGGCGAACGTCGCCTTGTGCTTGCCGCGCAGGAGGGTGGCGGCCTGGACGGCCAGACGGCCCAGGACGACGTCCTCCGCGTCGATGACGAGCCAACGGCGGTCGATGTCGCCCGGCTTCGGGGTGAACGTGCGCACGGGGGTTGCCCATCTCCTCGGACTTGTTGCGGACTGGGCCCGCGCTCGAGTCCTCCGGCGCCGGGGGATCCCGGCGCCCTGTGGCAGGCACTGCGTGGGCACAACGACCACCGACGTTACCCGCCGCCCACCGGGTGGGTCAAAACGGCTCCGCGCGGCGCGCGGTGGTCAGCGGACGCGCTCGACGCGCCGCACGTCCCACACCGGCTCGGCGGTCTCCACGACCCGCCCGTCCTCCCCGAAGAGCAGGAACCGGTCGAAGCCGCGGGCGAACCACCGGTCGTGGGTGACGGCCACGACCGTGCCCTCGAAGGCGGCCAGGGCCTGCTCGAGCGCCTCGGCCGAGTGCAGGTCGAGGTTGTCCGTCGGTTCGTCCAGCAGCAGCAGGGTCGCCCCGGACAGCTCCAGCAGCAGGATCTGCAACCTCGCCTGCTGGCCACCGGAGAGGTTCTCGAAGAGCTGCTCGGCGGCCTCGGCGAGCCCGTAGCGGTCCAGCGCCCGCGAGGCGGCCTCGCGGTCGAGGCCGTCCCGGTGGGAGTTGCCGCGGTGCAGGACGTCGAGCAGGGACCGGCCGACGAGAGCCGGCTGCTCGTGCGTCTGGGCGAACCAGCCCGGCCGCACCCGCGCCCCGAGCCGCACGGCGCCCGTGTGCTGCACGGGGTCGGGGACGTGCTCGTCGACCGGGCGGTGCTCGGCGTCGGGGTCGGACCCGCCGGCGGCCAGCAGCCGAAGGAAGTGGGACTTGCCCGACCCGTTCGAGCCCAGAACGGCGACGCGGTCCCCCAGCCACAGCTCGGCGTCGAAGGGCTGCATGAGGCCCGTGAGCTCCAGCCCGTCGACCACGACGGCGCGCTTGCCGGTACGGCCCCCGCGCAGGCGCATCCGGACGTCCTGCGCGACCGGCGGTGCCTGCGGCGGGCCCGCCTCCTCGAACTTGGCCAGCCGGGTCTGGGCGGCGGCGTACCGCGAGGACATCCCGTCGTTGAACTTCGACTTCTCCCGCAGCGTCACGACGAGCGTGCGCAGCTTCACGCGCTCCTCGTCCCAGCGGCGCCGCAGCTCCTCCAGCCGTTCCCCGCGCGCCTGCCGGGCCGGACCGTAGTCGGCGAAGGACCCGCCGTGCGTCCACGCCACCGCCCCGGCCGCGCCCGGTTCCAGGGTCACGATGCGGTCGGCGGCGGCGGCCAGCAGCTCGCGGTCGTGGCTCACGAGCAGCACGGACTTGGGCGTCGCGCGCAGCTGCTCCTCGAGCCAGCGCTTGCCGGGCACGTCGAGGTAGTTGTCCGGCTCGTCCAGGAGCAGGACGCCCTCGGGCCCGCGCAGCAGGGCTTCCAGGACGAGCCGCTTCTGCTCACCGCCGGACAGCGTCCGGACGAGCCGGTTGCGGCAGGTGTCGAACGGGACGCCGAGGGCGGCGTGGGTGCACTCGTCCCACAGCACCTCCTGCTCGTAGCCGCCGGCGTCGCCGAAGTCGGCCAGCGCCTGCGCGTACCGCAGCTGGGACTTCTCGGTCTCCTGCTCGACCATGGCCGCCTCGGCCGCCTCGACGGCGGCGAAGGCCTCGCGCAGGGGGGCGGGGGCGACGGAGACGAGCAGCTCGGCCACCGTCGTGCCGTCGCGCACCGAGCCGACGAACTGGCGCATGACGCCGAGGCCGCCGCTGCGCGCGACCGCCCCCTCCTGCACCGGTTCGTCCCCCGCGACGAGACGCAGCAGCGTCGTCTTGCCCGTGCCGTTGGGACCGATGAGCGCGGTCGTCGACCCGTCGGCGACCCGGAAGGACACCTCGCTCAGGAGGGGCCGCCCGTCGGGGAGCTCGTGGCTCAGCCCTGCGACGTCGACGTGCCCACCCGTTGTTCCAGCCACTGCCCTGCTCCTGTCGTGCGTGAGCGGCCAGTCTGACGGGTCGGGGTCAGTGCGCGCCGCTGCTTTCCCGACCGTCGGTGTCCGCGCGGGCGGTGTGCTGCAGCCGCAGGGCGCAGCTCGTCGTGTCGGCGTCCGCCCAGTCCCCCGCGACGTCCAGGACGGCGATGCCGGCCGTGCGCAGCTGGACGACCTCGCCCGTCAGGGCCTCCACGAGGGCGCTGACGCCGGGGTTGTGGGCCACGAGCACGACGGTGGCGTCGGCCGTCTCGGTGTCCAGGCCGCGGACGATGCGCAGCAGGTCGCCCAGGGTGGCCTCGTAGAGCCGTTCCTCGTCCACGATGACGGGGGCGGTGCCCCAGCCGTCGAGCAGCCGGGCCGTCGTCTCCTCGGTTCGGCGGGCGGGCGAGCTGAGGAGCAGGTCGCACGCCCCGACGTGCTCGCGCAGCCAGCGTCCCGCCTCCTCCGCGTCGGCCTTGCCGCGGTCGGCGAGGGGGCGGGCGATGTCCTGCAGTCCTACCGGCGAGTCGGCCTTGGCGTGGCGGACGACGACGAGCGTGGGCACACGCACCAGCCTGCCGCACGCCCGCCCCCGCGCCCCACCCGCCCCTCACCCGCCCGGCCCACTGCCGGCCGGCCCCGCGTGGAAAACACTCCTTCCGCCCTCGTGCAGCGTTGCAGGAGGGCGGAAGGAGTGTTTTCCACGCGGGCAGAGAGGGGTCTCAGGGGAGGGTGCGGACGGCGCGGGACTGCGCGGCGCGGGCGGCGAGGTCGGCGTCGGCGGGGTAGACGACCTCCTCCAGCGTCAGGCCCTGGGGTCCGACGACCGCGACGGCGGGGTCGCGCACGGCGCGGTCCTGCACGAGGCGGGGCCAGTCCACGTCGCGGCGGCCGTCACCGACCGCGAGGGCCGCACCCACCAGCGCCCGGACCATCGAGTGGCAGAACGCGTCGGCCTGGACGTCGGCGAGGAGCAGCCCGTCGTCCGTGCGCCGCCACGAGTAGGCCAGGAGCGCGCGGACGGTGGTGGCCCCGTCGCGGGGCTTGCAGAAGGCCGCGAACTCGCGCAGCCCGACGAGGCTGCGGGCCGCGAGGTCCATCGCGGTGACGTCGAGAGGGCGCCGGTGGTGCAGCACGTCGAAGCGCCGCAGCGGCGGGACGCCGGCGGGGTCGTCGCACACCCGGTAGGCGTAGCGGCGCCGCAGGGCGCCGAAGCGCGCGTCGAAACCCGCGGGGGCTTCTCTGGCACCGTGGACGCGCACGTCGGGCGGGAGGACGCCCGCCAGGCGCCGCACGAGGGCCGTCCCGGGCGGGGCGTCGCTCCGCCCCGGCACGCTCACCCACGCGGTCGCAGGGACGTCGACGTGGGCCACCTGGCCGCTCGCGTGCACGCCCGCGTCGGTGCGGCCGGCCACGGTGAGGCGAGGGGGCGGGTCGAGTCGCAGCACGCGCCCCAGACCGGCGGTCAGCTCGCCCTGGACCGTGCGCAGACCCGGCTGCTCGGCCCACCCCGCGAAGTGCGTGCCGTCGTAGCCGAGGTCGAGCCGGACGCGGACGAGCCCGCCCTCCCCGGTGTCGGGGTGGACGGGCTCGTCAGCGGAGGAGGAGGCGCTCAGGCCTGGTCCTTCTTCTCGGTGCTCTCGTCGCTCGGGTCGGCCTCGGCGGCGTCGACCTCGACGGCGTCCGCCGTCGTGTCCGAGGTGGTCTCCTCGGTCGACTCGGTCGCCGCGGTCTCCTCGGCCGGGGTCTCCTCGGCCGGAGCGGTCGCCGCAGCGGCCTGCTCGGCCTCGCGGACGACACCCTGCTTGGCGCTGACCGGCTCCATGACGAGCTGGATCACGGCCATGGGGGCGTTGTCGCCCTTGCGGGGACCGATCTTCACGATGCGGGTGTAGCCACCGTTGCGCTCGGCCATGGCCGGGGCGATCTCGGTGAAGAGGAAGTGCACGACGGACTTGTCGCGCACCGTCTTCATGACCTCGCGGCGAGCCGCCAGGTCACCCTTCTTCGCGAACGTGATGAGGCGCTCGGCGTGCGGGCGGAGCCGCTTCGCCTTGGCCTCGGTCGTGGTGATGCTGCGGTGTTCGAAGAGCGCAGTCGCCAGGTTGGCGAGGATGAGCTTCTCGTGGGCCGGCCCGCCGCCGAGCCGCGGACCCTTGGTGGGGGTGGGCATTGTGTTGTCTCCTCGGTGTTGCCGCGCGCGTTCTCAGAGCGTGCGGCTGCGGACGGTCAGAGCTGCTCGTCCTCGGCGAACGACTGGTCGTCGTCCTCGAAGTCGTTGACGACGGCGCTCGGGTCGAACCCGGGCGGGGAGTCCTTGAGGTGCAGGCCCATGCCGACCAGCTTGGCCTTGACCTCGTCGATGGACTTCTGCCCGAAGTTGCGGATGTCGAGCAGGTCGGCCTCGCTGCGCGAGACCAGTTCGCCGACGGTGTGGATGCCCTCGCGCTTGAGGCAGTTGTAGGAGCGGACCGTGAGGTCCAGCGCCTCGATCTCGAGCGCGAGGTCGGCCGCGAGCGCGGCGTCGGTCGGCGAGGGGCCCATGTCGATGCCCTCGGCCTCGACGTTGAGCTCACGCGCCAGGCCGAACAGCTCGACCAGCGTCTTGCCGGCGGAGGCGACGGCGTCGCGCGGGGAGATGGCGTGCTTGGTCTCCACGTCCACGACGAGGCGGTCGAAGTCCGTCCGCTGCTCGACGCGGGTCGCCTCGACCTTGTACGTCACCTTCAGGACGGGCGAGTAGATCGAGTCGACCGGGATCCGGCCGATCTCCTGCTCACCCGACTTGTTCTGCGCCGCCGAGACGTAGCCGCGGCCGCGCTCGACCGTCAGCTCCAGCTCGAGCTTGCCCTTGCCGTTGAGCGTCGCGATGTGCAGGTCGGGGTTGTGGACCTCGACACCGGCGGGCGGGGCGATGTCGGCCGCGGTGACCGCGCCCGGGCCCTGCTTGCGCAGGTACATCACGACGGGTTCGTCGTGCTCGGAGGAGACGACGAGGTTCTTGACGTTGAGGACGATCTCGGTGACGTCCTCCTTCACACCCGGCACGGAGGTGAACTCGTGGAGCACACCGTCGATGCGCAGGCTCGTCACCGCGGCGCCCGGGATGGACGACAGCAGGGTGCGGCGCAGCGAGTTGCCGAGGGTGTACCCGAAGCCGGGCTCGAGGGGTTCGATGACGAAGCGCGAGCGGTACTCGTCGACGACGTCCTCGGTGAGGGTGGGGCGCTGTGCGATCAGCACGGAGGTTCCTTCCCGCGGGCGTCCGCCATATGACGCCCCGCACGCCCGTCGACATCGGTCCGCCGACGGGGTCTGACTGCTAGAACAAGGTTCCGATCGGGACGGCCCCGACCCCCGCCGCGCGGGCGGGGGTCAGGGCCGCACCCTCGTCAGACGCGCCGACGCTTGGGCGGACGGCAGCCGTTGTGCGGGCTGGGGGTCACGTCCTGGATCGCGCCGACCTCCAGGCCCGTGGCCTGCAGCGAGCGGATCGCGGTCTCGCGGCCCGAACCCGGGCCCTTGACGAAGACGTCGACCTTGCGCATGCCGTGCTCCTGCGCACGACGGGCGGCCGCCTCGGCGGCCATCTGCGCGGCGAACGGGGTCGACTTGCGGGACCCCTTGAACCCGACCTGACCGGCCGACGCCCACGCGATGACCGCGCCCGTCGGGTCGGTGATCGAGACGATCGTGTTGTTGAACGTCGACTTGATGTGCGCGTGGCCGTGCGCGACGTTCTTCTTCTCCTTGCGACGCGGCTTGCGCGTCGCACTGGCCTGACGGCTCTTGGGAGGCATGCTCTCCGGACTCCTGGTGGACTGCGACGACTGGCTTCGAGGGCGAACCGTGGGGTTCGCGAGGCGACCCGGTGGGGGGCCGCGCACTGGTTACTTGCGACCGGCCTTCTTCTTGCCGGCCACGGTGCGCTTCGGGCCCTTGCGGGTGCGCGCGTTGGTCTTGGTGCGCTGCCCGCGGACGGGCAGGCCGCGGCGGTGCCGCAGACCGGCGTAGCAACCGATCTCCACCTTGCGGCGGATGTCGGCGGCCACCTCGCGGCGGAGGTCACCCTCGACGCGGTAGTTGCCCTCGATGTGGTCGCGCAGCGCGACCAGGTCGTCGTCCGTCAGGTCCCGGACGCGCAGGTCCGGGCTGACGCCCGTCGCGGCCAGGGTCTCCTGGGCGCGGGTGCGACCGACGCCGTAGATGTACGTGAGCGCGATCTCCAGCCGCTTTTCGCGGGGGAGGTCGACGCCGACGAGACGTGCCATGCGGGATGGTCCCTCTTCTGTCGCGGAGGTCTGCCACAGGACCGGTCCCGCCGTCTCGAGCGGGTCCCCGGCCTCCGACCGGGGGTGTCACCGCACCGGCCCTGACGGGCGCGGTCGGCGGGTCCTGCGTATGGGGTGCGCGTCCTCGGCGAGGACTGCGGGTCGTGCGGCGGTGTGATCCGCTGCGTCAGCCCTGGCGCTGCTTGTGGCGCAGGTTGTCGCAGATGATCATGACCCGCCCGTGACGGCGGATCACCTTGCACTTGTCGCAGATCTTCTTGACGCTCGGCTTGACCTTCATCGTGTCTCCGGTCGTGCTGAACCCGCCCCGAGCTCGGGACGGGCCGGCGGCCAGTGGGTGGTCACTTGTAGCGGTAGACGATGCGCCCGCGGGACAGGTCGTAGGGGCTGAGCTCGACGACCACCCGGTCCTCGGGGAGGATGCGGATGTAGTGCTGACGCATCTTCCCGGAGATGTGGGCGAGCACCTTGTGACCGTTGCTCAGCTCGACGCGGAACATCGCGTTCGGCAGGGCCTCGATCACGGTGCCTTCGATCTCGATGACGCCGTCCTTCTTCGGCATGTCCTCCGCTTTTCATCAAGTGTCGGTTGGAGTCAGCCCGGCCCCGCTGGTGGACCCAACGGGAGGCATGGCGGACCGACGGTCAAGCTTACGCGACGGCGCGCCGTGGGCGAAATCGAGCGATCATGCCGCTGGGCTCGCCTGCGCCGCAACCGAAGTCGTGGCGCTCGGTCCAGGCCCAGCGGCACACCCGACCGCGGGGGCCGGGTGGCGGGGTTCAGTCCTCGGGGACCGAGACGCCGTACGCGGCGAGCTCGGAGGCGCCGCCGTCGGGGGCCGTCAGCACCCACAGGCCCTCGTCGAGGACGGCGACGGTGTGCTCCCAGTGCGCGGCGCGGGTCCCGTCCGACGTCACGACGGTCCAGTCGTCGGCGAGGACGTCGGTCTCGATGCCGCCGCGCGTGCACATGGGCTCGATGGCCAGGACGAGGCCGGGCTTGACCTTCGGGCCCTTCTCGCGGACCCGGTAGTTCAGGACTTCGGGGGCCATGTGCATGGCCGTCCCGATGCCGTGCCCGGTGTAGCCGTCCACGATGCCGAGGCGACCGTCGACCGCGTCCTCCACCGCCGCACCGACGTCGCCGACGCGGCCGCGCGCGTCGAGGGCGGCGATGCCGGCCCAGAGCGCGGTGCGCGTGATCTCGACGAGCTCGGCGTCGGCGGGGTCGGCCGGCTCCCCCACGATCGCCGTGAAGGCGGAGTCCCCGTGCCACCCGTCGACGACGCAGCCGCCGTCCACGGAGACGACGTCGCCCTCAGCCAGGACCTGCTCGCCCGGGATCCCGTGGACGACGACCTCGTTCACCGAGATGCACAGCGTCTTGGGGTAGCCGTGGTACCCCAGGAAGTTCGAGGTGCCTCCCCCGGTGCGGATGACCTCCGCCCCCAGGGCGTCCAGCTCCGCGAGGGTGACGCCCGGCCGCAGGGCCGAGCGCACGCTCTCCAACGCCGCGTACGTCAGCAGGCCGGCCTTGCGCATGGCGCGCACCTGCTCGGGGGTCTTGTACTCGACCCGTTCACGTCCGAACACCACCGGCGGCCTCAGGCGTCGGGCAGGTCGAGGGCCTTGACGAGGCGCTCGGTCACCGACGAGATCTCCCCCAGCCCGTCCACGGACCGCAGCAGGCCGCGCTCGGAGTAGACCTCCACGAGCGGAGCGGTCTGGTCCAGGTAGACCTGCTGGCGGGTGCGGATGACGTCCTCGGTGTCGTCGCTGCGCCCCTGGTCGACGGCGCGCTTGGACAGCCGGCGCACGAGCTCGTCGGTGTCCGCCGTGATCTCCAGGACGTGCTCGAGCTTGGCGCCGATCTCGCGCAGCATGTCGTCGAGCTCGCGCACCTGGTCCGTCGTGCGGGGGTAGCCGTCGAGGATGAACCCCTCGGCCGCGTCCGGCTGCTGGAGGCGGTCCCGCACCATCGCGTTGGTGACGGAGTCCGGCACGTACTTGCCGGCGTCCAGGTACTCCTTGACCGTCTTGCCCAGTTCGGTCTCCTCCGCGACGTTCGCGCGGAAGATGTCGCCGGTCGAGATGGCGGGGACGCCGAGGCGGGAGGACAGGAGCTTGGCCTGGGTGCCCTTGCCCGCACCGGGCGGACCGAGGAGGACGAGACGTGTCATCGCAAGAACCCTTCGTAGTTGCGCTGCTGGAGCTGGGACTCGATCTGCTTCACCGTCTCGAGCCCGACCCCGACGATGATCAGGATCGACGTGCCCCCGAAGGGGAAGTTCGTGTTGGCATTGAAGAGCACGAACGCGATGAGGGGAAGCAGTGAGATGAGCCCCAGGTACAGCGATCCTGGCAGGGTGATGCGCGTGAGGATGTAGTCGAGGTACTCCGCGGTGGGCCGTCCGGCGCGCACCCCGGGGATGAAACCGCCGTACTTGCGCATGTTCTCGGCGACCTCGTCCGGGTTGAACGTGATCGCGACGTAGAAGTACGCGAAGAAGATGATGAGCAGGAAGTAGACCGCCATGTACAGCGGGTGGTCGCCCTTGGTGAAGTGGTCGGTGATCCAGGCCACCCAGGCCGCGTTCGGGTCGTTGAACTGGGCCACGAGGGCGGGCAGGTAGAGCAGCGACGACGCGAAGATCACCGGGATGACGCCGGCCATGTTCACCTTGAGCGGGATGTACGTCGAGGTGCCGCCGTACATGCGCCGGCCGATCATCCGTTTGGCGTACTGGACGGGCACCCGGCGCTGGGACTGCTCGACCGCCACGACGGCCGCCACGACGACGAGACCGACGAGGACGACCCCCGCGAAGGTGAGCCAACCGCGCTCGCGACCGATGGCGAGCAGCGAGGTCGGGAACGTCGCGGCGATCTGGGCGAAGATCAGCAGGGACATCCCGTTGCCGACGCCACGCTCGGTGACGAGCTCGCCGAGCCACATGATGAGGCCGGTGCCGGCCGTCATCGTCAGGACCATCAGCAGGATCGTCGGGACGCTCTGGTCCGGCAGCACCTGCGCGTTGCACGACGTCCCGAACAGGCGCGAGGGCTCACGGGCGATCGTCACGTAGGTCGTCGACTGCAGGACGGCCAGGCCGATCGTCAGGTAGCGCGTGTACTGCGTGAGCTTGCTGGTCCCCTGCTGACCCTCCTTCTTGAGGGCCTCGAAGCGCGGGATCACCACCGTGAGCAGCTGGATGATGATGCTCGCCGTGATGTACGGCATGATCCCCAGCGCGAAGATGCTCAGCTGCAGGAGCGCGCCGCCCGAGAACAGGTTCGCCAGGCCGAGCAGGTCGTTGCCGGTCCGCGCCACGTCGATGCACTGCTGCACGGCGGAGTACGAGACCCCGGGAGCCGGCACGAAGGAGCCCAGCCGGACCAGGACGATGATCCCGATCGTGAAGAGCAGCTTGCGGCGCAGGTCGGGCGTCCGGAAGGCGCGACCGATTGCGGTGAGCACTACGACCTCCTGCACCGCGCTCCCGGAGGAGCCGGAGTCGTTCCTGACTGGTCGGACGGTTGGGCCGAACAGGGTACTTCGGGCACAGCGGGTGAGACGAGGTCCCCCGTCCGCTGCTGCCAGCGGGACGCGTGGGGCTCTGGTAGACCCTACCCCCCCGCAAACGCACACACGGCGGTAGCAGGCGATCACTCGCCGCTACCGCCGTGTGGGCGGTGGTGCTGGGCGTCAGCGGACGGTCGTGGAACCGCCCGCAGCCGCGATCTTCTCGGCCGCCGAGGTCGAGAACTTGTCGGCCGTCACCTGCAGGGCCACGGACACCTCACCGGTGCCGAGGACCTTGACGGGCTGGCCCTTGCGGACCGCACCCTTCGCGACGAGCTCGTCGACACCGACGGTGCCGCCCTCGGGGAAGAGGGTCGCGAGCTTGTCGAGGTTGACGACCTGGAACTCGACGCGGAACGGGTTCTTGAACCCGCGCAGCTTCGGCAGGCGCATGTGGAGGGGCATCTGCCCACCCTCGAAGGCCTCGGGCACCTGGTACCGGGCCTTGGAGCCCTTGGTCCCGCGGCCCGCGGTCTTGCCCTTGCTGCCCTCACCGCGACCCACACGGGTCTTCGCGGTGTTCGACCCCGGAGCGGGGCGCAGGTGGTGCAGCTTCAGGACGTGGTCACCCTGGTTCGCCATCAGTCGACCTCCTCAACCTTCACGAGGTGCGCGACGGTGTTGACCATCCCACGGAACTCGGGCTTGTCGTCCTTGACGACCGACTGCCCGATCTTGTGGAGTCCGAGGCTGCGGAGCGTGTCGCGCTGGTTCTGCTTGCCGCCGATGCCGGACTTGAGCTGCGTGACCTTGATGCGACCCATCAGCCGTTCACCCCCGCAGCCTGGGCGCGCAGCAGCGCGACCGGAGCGACGTGCTCGACCGGCAGGCCACGGCGGGCCGCGACCTGCTCGGGACGCTCGAGACCACGCAGGGCCTCGATCGTCGCGTGGACGATGTTGATCGCGTTGTCGGAGCCGAGGGACTTCGACAGCACGTCGTGGATGCCCGCGCACTCGAGCACGGCGCGGACCGGACCACCGGCGATGACGCCGGTACCCGGGGAAGCCGGACGCAGCATGACCACGCCGGCCGCCTTCTCGCCCTGCACGGGGTGCGGGATGGTGCCCTGGATCTTGGGCACGCGGAAGAAGTTCTTCTTGGCCTCCTCGACACCCTTGGCGATCGCCGCGGGCACCTCCTTGGCCTTGCCGTAGCCGACACCGACGGTGCCGTCGCCGTCACCCACGACCACGAGGGCCGTGAAGCTGAAGCGACGCCCGCCCTTGACGACCTTGGCGACGCGGTTGATGGTCACGACGCGCTCGACGAAGTTGCCGCGGTCGCCCGCGTCGCCCCGTCCACGGTTGTCGCGGCCACCGTCGCGGCCACCGCGGCCGCGGTCGTTCCCGCGGTTGTCGCCGCCGCCGCGGTTGTCGCCGCCGCCGGCCGCACCGGCGCCTCGGCGCTGGGGTCCAGGCATCAGACGTTCCTCATCTCATCGACTTCGTAGGTCACAGGGACAGCCCCGCCTCACGAGCGCCGTCCGCGATCGCCGCGACGCGCCCGGCGTAGCGGTTGCCGCCGCGGTCGAAGACCACGGCCTCGACGCCGGCTGCCTTGGCCCGCTCGCCGACGAGCACGCCGACGGCCTTGGCCTTGGCCGACTTGTCGTCGCCGCTGGCGCGCAGGTCCGCCTCCATGGTCGAGGCCGACGCCAGGGTGTGACCCGCGGCGTCGTCGATGACCTGGACGAACACGTGACGCGTGGAGCGCGTGACCACGAGACGAGGACGCACGGCGGTGCCGACGACCTTCTTGCGCACGCGGATGTGGCGACGCTTGCGCGCCGGCGCAGTGCCCTTCTGGGTCTTCTGGGTGGAGAGTCCCATGGTCACTTACCAGCCTTTCCGACCTTGCGGCGGACCTGCTCGCCGGCGTATCGCACGCCCTTGCCCTTGTACGGGTCGGGCTTGCGGAGCTTGCGGATGTTCGCGGCGACCTCGCCGACCTGCTGCTTGTCGATCCCCGCGACGGAGAACTTGGTGTTGCTCTCCACGGCGAAGGTGATGCCCGCGGGCGCCTTGACGACGACCGGGTGGCTGAAGCCGAGGGCGAACTCGAGGTCGGAGCCCTTGGCCGTGACTCGGTACCCCGTGCCGACGATCTCGAGCTTCTTCTCGTAGCCCTTGGTCACACCCTCGACCATGTTCGAGATGAGGGTGCGGGTGAGGCCGTGCAGCGAGCGCGAGGTGCGCTCGTCGTCGGGACGGGTGACCGAGAGGGCCCCGTCCTCGGAACGCTCCACCGCGATGGGGGAAGCGATGGTGTGGTTCAGCTCGCCCTTGGGGCCCTTGACCGTGACGGCGGAGCCGTCGATGGTCACGTCCACGCCCGAGGGGACGGTGATCGGGAGTCGACCGATGCGCGACATGAGTTCTCCTCCCTCACCAGACGTAGGCGAGGACTTCCCCACCCACGCCCTTCTTGTTGGCCTGCTTGTCGGTCAGCAGCCCCGAGGACGTGGACAGGATCGCCACGCCGAGGCCACCGAGCACGCGGGGCAGGTTCGTCGACTTCGCGTAGACCCGCAGACCGGGCTTGCTCACGCGGCGCAGGCCGGCGATCGCACGCTCACGGTTCGGGCCGAACTTCAGGTTCAGCGTCAGCTTCTTGCCCACCTCGGCGTCCTCGACCGTCCACGAGGCGATGTAGCCCTCGGCCTGGAGGATCTCGGCGATGTGGGACTTGAGCTTGCTGTACGGCATGCCGACGGTGTCGTGGTACGCCGAGTTGGCGTTCCGCAGACGCGTCAACATGTCCGCGATGGGGTCAGTCATCGTCATCGGGCTCGTCCGCCCTTCCTCGCCGCGGTTTCCGCGCCACGCAGGGCGGGCCGGACCTTCGGCGTCTCAGTGATCAGGGTCGTGCAGGAGTGGGAGTTCACCAGCTGGACTTGGTCACACCGGGCAGTTCGCCGGCGTGCGCCATCTCGCGCACGCAGATGCGGCACAGGCCGAACTTGCGGTACACGGCGTGCGGGCGACCGCACTTCTGGCAGCGGGTGTAGGCGCGCACCTTGAACTTGGGCTTGCGCGCGGCCTTGTGGATCAGAGCGGTCTTCGCCACGGTCAGTTCTCCTTGAACGGGAAGCCCAGAGCACGCAGCAGCGCACGGCCTTCGTCGTCGGTCTTCGCCGTCGTCACGACCGTGATGTCCATGCCGCGGACGCGGTCGATCCGGTCCTGGTCGATCTCGTGGAACATCGACTGCTCGTTGAGACCGAAGGTGTAGTTGCCGTTGCCGTCGAACTGCTTCGGCGACAGACCGCGGAAGTCGCGGATGCGCGGGAGCGCGAGCGACACCAGGCGGTCCAGGAACTCCCACATCCGGTCCCCACGCAGGGTGGTGTGGCAACCGATCGGCATGCCCTCGCGCAGCTTGAACTGGGCGATGGACTTGCGCGCCTTCGTGATCTGCGGCTTCTGCCCCGTGATGGCGGTCAGGTCGCGGACGGCGCCGTCGATCAGCTTGGAGTCACGCGCGGCCTCACCGACACCCATGTTCACCACGACCTTGACCAGGCCGGGGATCTGCATGACGTTCGGGTAGGCGAACTGCGTGTGCAGCTGACCCTTGATCTCTTCGCGGTAGCGCTGCTTCAGACGAGGCAGGGCACGCGCTTCAGTGGTGGTGGTCATCAGATGTCCTTGCCGGAACGCTTGGCGACGCGGATGCGGTTGGTCTTGGTGCGACCGTCGCGCTCGACCTTCTCCTCGCGGATGCCGACGCGCGTCGGCTTCTTGGTCTCCGGGTCGACGAGCTGCACGTTGCTGATGTGGATGGGGGCCTCGCGCTCGACGATGCCGCCTTCCACACCCGGACGGGCCTTGGTGTGGCGCTTGATGCGGTTCACACCCTCGACCAGCACGCGCTGCGTCTCGGCGTTCACCTCGAGCACCTTGCCCTGCTTGCCGAGGTCCGACGTCTTGGTGCCGTCCTCGTTCTTGCGCCCGCGGACGCGGGTGATGACCTGCACGAGGTCACCCTTCTTGATGCGCAACTTCGCCATGGTCAGAGCACCTCCGGTGCCAGCGAGATGATCCGCATGAACTTCTTCTCGCGCAGCTCACGACCGACGGGCCCGAAGATGCGGGTACCACGCGGGTCGCCGTCGGCGCGGAGGATCACGGCGGCGTTCTCGTCGAAACGGATGTAGGACCCGTCGGCGCGCCGACGCTCCTTCTTGGTGCGGACGATGACGGCCTTGACCACATCGCCCTTCTTGACGTTCCCGCCGGGGATGGCGTCCTTGACCGTGGCCACGATCACGTCACCGATGCCGGCGTACCGGCGGCCGGAGCCGCCGAGCACGCGGATGCACAAGATCTCCTTGGCACCCGTGTTGTCGGCGACCTTGAGCCGCGACTCCTGCTGGATCACTCTCTACTCCTTCGTCGCGCCGGTTCTCGACCACCCGCGAGGGGGCGAGCCTGGCCGAACGGACATGGAATCTGGGGGTGGGCCGCAACCGCGGCCCACCCTCGGTCGAACGCGTCCGAGGACGCGTGCGTCACTTCGCGCGCTCGAGGACCTCGACGACGCGCCAACGCTTGGTCGCCGACAGCGGTCGGGTCTCGGCGATGAGGACGAGGTCGCCCACACCGGCCGTCTCGACCTCGTCGTGCGCCTTGACCTTCGTCGTGCGGCGGATGACCTTGGCGTAGAGCGGGTGCTTCACGCGGTCCTCGACCTCGACGACGACGGTCTTCTGCATCTTGTCGCTGACGACGTACCCGCGGCGCGTCTTGCGGTAGCCGCGCTCGGTGGTCTCGTCGGACGTCTTGGCGGTGTCCTGCTCGCTCACTTCGCAGCCTCCTTCGTGATCGGCGCCTCGGTGATGCCGAGCTCGCGCTCGCGCATCGTCGTGTAGATGCGGGCGATGTCCCGCTTGACCGCCTTCAGCCGGGAGTTGTTCTCCAGCTGACCGGTGGCGGACTGGAAGCGCAGGTTGAACAGCTCTTCCTTCGCCTTCTTCAGCTCGTCGACAAGCTTCGCGTCGTCGAACTCACGCAGGTCGTCCGCGCTCAGGCCCTTGGTCCCGATGGCCAACTCACTCACCACCTTCGCGGCGCACGATCTTGCACTTGACGGGCAGCTTGTGGATGGCGCGGGTGAGCGCCTCCGAAGCGACCTTCTCGTTGGGGAACGACAGCTCGAACATGACCCGGCCGGGCTTGATGTTCGCGATCCACCACTCCGGGGAACCCTTGCCGGAACCCATGCGGGTCTCGGCGGGCTTCTTCGTCAGCGGACGGTCCGGGTAGATGTTGATCCAGACCTTGCCGCCACGACGGATGTGGCGCGTGATGGCGATACGGGCCGACTCGATCTGCCGGTTGGTGACGTAGCCACCTTCGACGGCCTGGATCCCGTACTCACCGAAGGTGACTCGGGTGCCGCCGGACGCCGCACCACGCCGCGTGGGGTGGTGCTGCTTGCGGTGCTTGACTCGCCGCGGGATGAGCACGACTCAGGCCTCCGATCCGGTGCTGGCCGGGGCGGCAGCGGGAGCAGCCTCGGCTGCAGGCTGCTGCTCGGCGGTGGGACGACGACGGCCACGGCTCTCGCCACGGTCGCCGCGCTCACCACGACGCGGCGCGCGCGGAGCCTGCGCCTGCGACTGGGCGAGCTCACGGCTGGTGATGTCGCCGTGGTAGATCCAGACCTTCACGCCGATGCGGCCGAAGGTCGTGCGGGCCTCGTAGAAGCCGTAGTCGATGTTCGCGCGCAGCGTGTGCAGCGGAACGCGACCCTCGCGGTAGAACTCCGAGCGGCTCATCTCGGCGCCACCCAGACGGCCGGCGCACTGGACACGGATGCCCTTGGCCCCGGAGCGCATGGTCGTCTGCATCCCCTTGCGCATGGCGCGACGGAACGAGACGCGGCTGGCGAGCTGCTCGGCGACACCCTGCGCGACGAGCTGGGCGTCGGTCTCGGGGTTCTTGACCTCGAGGATGTTCAGCTGCACCTGCTTGCCCGTGAGCTTCTCGAGCTCGGTGCGGATGCGGTCGGCCTCCGCACCGCGACGGCCGATGACGATGCCCGGCCGGGCGGTGTGGATGTCGACGCGCACGCGGTCACGCGTGCGCTCGATCTCCACCTTCGAGATGCCCGCGCGCTCCATGCCCTTGGACATGAGCTTGCGGATCGCGACGTCCTCCTTGACGTAGTCGGCGTAGCGCTGACCGGTCTTGGTGGAGTCGGCGAACCACCGGCTGCGGTGGTCGGTGGTGATGCCCAGTCGGAACCCGAACGGGTTGACCTTCTGTCCCATCAGCGGGTCCTCCTCGTCTTCTTGGCGCCGGCGACGGCGGGGGCCACGACCACGGTGATGTGGCTCGTGCGCTTCAGGATGCGTCCGGCGCGGCCCTGGGCCCGCGGACGGAAGCGCTTCATGGTCGGACCCTCGTCGACGTGGATCGCCTTGACGACGTACTCGTTCGGGTCGAACGCCTCGGAGTGCTTGTCCGCGAGGAACTTCGCATTCGCGATGGCGCTCTCGACGAGCTTGCGCACGGGCTCGGCCGCCGCCTGCGGGGCGAACGACAGCACGGCGACGGCTTCAGTGGCCTGCTTGCCCCGGACGAGGTCGACGACTCGGCGCGCCTTCTGGGGCGTGACGCGGAGGTGCCGCGTCTGCGCCTTGGCTTCCATCCCTGTCCTGCTTCCTGGTTTCGGTCTCGAAAGGTTGTGCCGCGTGAGCCGGTGGCTCAGCGACGACGACCCTTGCGGTCGTCCTTCTCGTGGCCCTTGAACGTCCGCGTGGCGGCGAACTCGCCGAGCTTGTGCCCCACCATCGACTCGGTGACGAAGACGGGGACGTGCTTGCGGCCGTCGTGCACCGCGAACGTGTGACCCAGGAAGTCCGGCGTGATGACCGAACGGCGGGACCACGTCTTGATGACGTTGTGCGTACCGGCCTCGTTCTGAGCGTCCACCTTCTTCTGGAGGTGGTCGTCGATGAACGGGCCCTTCTTCAAGCTGCGAGGCATGGCTCTAGCTCCCTATCAGCGCTTCTTGCCGGTGCGGCGGCGACGGACGATGAGCTTGTCGCTCTCCTTGCCCGGACGCCGCGTACGGCCTTCAGGCTTGCCCCAGGGGCTGACGGGGTGACGCCCACCGGACGTCTTCCCCTCACCACCACCGTGCGGGTGGTCGATCGGGTTCATGGCGACACCACGGACGGTCGGGCGCTTGCCCTTCCAGCGCATGCGGCCGGCCTTGCCCCAGTTGATGTTCGACTGCTCGGCGTTGCCGACCTCGCCGATCGTCGCGCGGCAGCGGACGTCGACGTTGCGGATCTCGCCGGAGGGCATGCGGAGCTGGGCGAAGCGGCCCTCGCGGGCCACCAGCTGGACGCTCGCACCCGCGGAGCGGGCGATCTTCGCGCCGCCACCGGGACGGATCTCGATGGCGTGGATGACCGTACCCACGGGGATGTTGCGCAGCGGCAGGTTGTTGCCCGGCTTGATGTCGGCCTCGGGGCCGTTCTCGATCCGGTCACCCTGCTTCAGCTTCGCGGGGGCGATGATGTAGCGCTTCTCGCCGTCCACGTAGTGCAGCAGCGCGATGCGCGCGGTGCGGTTGGGGTCGTACTCGATGTGAGCGACCTTGGCGACGACGCCGTCCTTGTCGTGACGACGGAAGTCGATGACGCGGTAGGCGCGCTTGTGGCCACCACCGATGTGACGGGTGGTGATCCGACCGGACGAGTTGCGGCCACCGGTCTTGGACAGCGGGCGGACGAGCGACTTCTCCGGCTCGCTCCGCGTGATCTCGACGAAGTCGGCGACGGACGAGCCACGGCGGCCCGGCGTCGTCGGCTTGTACTTGCGGATTCCCATTGCAGCGTTTCCTCGGGTTCGAAGGTGTCTACGGCAGTCGTGCGAGCCCTGGGGCTCAGGCGACCGAGCCGCCGAAGATGTCGATCGTGCCCTCGCGCAACGTCACGATGGCCCGCTTGGTGTCCTTGCGCTTCCCAGTACCGAACTTGGTGCGCCGGCTCTTGCCCTGGCGGTTCGCGGTGTTGACCGCCGAGACCTTGACGCCGAAGACCTGCTCGACCGCGATCTTGATCTCGGTCTTGTTGGCCCGCGGGTCCACCAGGAACGTGTACTTGCCCTCGTCGATGAGCCCGTAGCTCTTCTCCGAGACGACCGGCGCGAGCAGGATGTCGCGCGGGTCCTTCTGGGTTCCGCCGAGCGCGCTCACAGGGTGCTCCCTTCGGACTCCGCCGCCACCGCGGTCGCGCTGCGACCCTTGCGCGGGCCGGCGACGAAGGCGTCGAGGGCTGCGCGGGTGAAGACGACGTCGTCGCTCTTCAGGACGTCGTAGGTGTTGAGCTGGTCCGCCGGCAGGACGTGCACGTTGTCGAGGTTGCGCAGGGACTTCTGCGAGACCTCGTCGTCGCGGGTCAGCACGACGAGCACGTTCTTGCGGCCGGACAGCGTCGCGATGAGCGTGCGCGCCGTCTTCGTGGAGGGAGCCGCACCGGCGGCCAGGCCCTCGACGACGTGCAGCCGGTCGTGGCGCACCCGGTCGGAGAGAGCACCGCGCAGAGCAGCGGCGATCATCTTCTTGGGGGTGCGCTGGGAGTAGTCACGCGGCTTGGGGCCGTGGACGATGCCACCACCGGTGAACTGCGGGGCGCGCAGCGAACCCTGACGGGCGCGGCCGGTGCCCTTCTGCTTGTACGGCTTCTTGCCGCCACCACGGACCTCGCCACGACGCTTGGTCGAGTGGGTCCCCTGGCGTGCCGCCGCGAGCTGGGCGGTCACCACCTGGTGGATGAGGGCGACGTTCGCCTGACGGGCGAAGTCCTTCGCCGGCAGTTCGACGGTGCCGTTGGTGCCACCGTCAGCCGTCCGCAGCGGGACGGTGACGTTCTCGGTGGCGTGAGTCTCGATCGACATCTGGCTCAGGCCTCCTTCACGCGCGCCTTGGACGCGCTCTTGACGAGCACGAGCCCGCCGCGGGGACCGGGGATCGCGCCCGTGATGAGCAGCAGACCCTTCTCCGCGTCGATGGCCTGCACGGTCAGGTTCTGGGTGGTCTGGCGGGCAGCACCCATGCGCCCGGCCATCCGCATGCCCTTGAACACGCGACCGGGGGTGGCGCAGCCGCCGATGGACCCCGGCTTGCGGTGGTTGCGGTGCGCACCGTGGGAGGCGCCGACGCCGGAGAAGCCGTGACGCTTCATGACACCGGCGAAGCCCTTGCCCTTGGTGGTGCCGACCACGTCGACGGTCGTGCCGGTCTCGAAGACCTCGGCGGTGACCTCCTGACCGAGCTGGTACTCACCAGCGTCGGTCGTGCGCAGCTCCACCAGGTGACGGCGAGGCGCGACGTCCGCCTTCGCGAAGTGACCGGCAGCGGGCTTGTTCGCCTTGCGCTGCGCGATCGCCGTGGTGGCCAGCTGGACGGCTTCGTAGCCGTCGGTGGTAGTGGTGCGGATCTGGGTCACGACGTTCGGCTCGACCTTGACGACGGTCACCGGGACGATGCGGTTGTCCGCGTCCCAGAGCTGCGTCATGCCGAGCTTGGTGCCGAGCACCCCTCGCACTTGCCTGTCGCTCATCGTGTGCAGTCCCTCAGAGCTTGATCTCGATGTCGACCCCAGCCGGGAGGTCGAGTCGCATGAGCGAGTCGACGGTCTTCGGCGTCGGGTCGATGATGTCGATGAGACGCTTGTGCGTCCGCATCTCGAAGTGCTCGCGGCTGTCCTTGTACTTGTGCGGCGAGCGGATGACGCAGTAGACGTTCTTCTCGGTCGGCAGCGGCACAGGCCCTGCGACCGAGGCGCCCGTGCGGGTCACCGTGTCGACGATCTTGCGCGCCGAGCTGTCGATGACCTCGTGGTCGTAGGCCTTGAGCCTGATGCGGATCTTCTGTCCCGCCATGGCGTCGTGTGACTCTCTCTCTTCGTACCGCTACTGACTCGCGCGCGGCGCGGCGCCCCGGCTGGGGCTCCGACCCCCGAGGTCGGGCGTGTCGCGCTCTCGCACGATCTGCACCCGCTCCCGGTTGCCCGGTGTGGTCCTGTCGTCCTGTTCAGGTTGCCCTGGAGGTCCAGGTGAACCGTTCGCCGCCCGTCCGAGACGTTCGACGTTCGCGGTTGCCGGCCGGTGGCCTGGCCCGGTCCCCGGATCGGGTGGAATCGTGATCCAGGCGCGAGCCAGCGGCGCAGCAACCCCGACAGTCTGCCAGACGCAGGCGGCCCTTGGCGAATCGAGCTGCAGTGGACCGGTGCTGGGCGGGCTCGCCCACGACGAAGGGGCGGGTCCAGTGGACCCACCCCTTCGTGTGCAGCGAGCGGTCCGCCGCGGGGTCACTCCCCCGCGACGGGTCGACTCACTTGAGGATCTTCACGACCCGGCCGGCGCCGACGGTGCGGCCACCCTCGCGGATCGCGAACTTCAGGCCCTCTTCCATCGCGATGGGCTGGATGAGGTCGACCTTCATCTCGGTGTTGTCGCCGGGCATGACCATCTCGGTGCCCTCGGGCAGCGAGACGACGCCGGTGACGTCGGTCGTCCGGAAGTAGAACTGCGGACGGTAGTTGTTGTAGAAGGGCGTGTGACGGCCACCCTCGTCCTTGGACAGGATGTAGGCCTGCCCCTCGAACTCGGTGTGGGGGGTGATCGAGTTCGGCTTGGTCACGACCTGGCCGCGCTCGACGTCGTCACGCTTGAGACCACGCAGCAGCAGGGCGGCGTTGTCGCCGGCCTGGCCCGAGTCCAGCATCTTGTTGAACATCTCGATGCTGGTGACGGTGGTCTTCTGCGAGGTCGGCTTGATGCCGACGATCTCGACTTCCTGGTTGACGTTCAGGACGCCACGCTCGATGCGACCGGTCACGACGGTGCCGCGGCCGGTGATCGTGAAGACGTCCTCGATCGGCATGAGGAAGGGCTGGTCGACGGCGCGCTCGGGCTCGGGGATCGCGGTGTCGACCGCGTCCATGAGCTCCATGAGCTTGTCGCCCCACTCGGCGTCGCCCTCGAGGGCCTTGAGCGCCGAGACGCGGACCACGGGGACGTCGTCGCCCGGGAACTCGTACGACGAGAGGAGCTCGCGCACCTCCATCTCGACGAGCTCGAGGAGTTCCTCGTCCTCGACCATGTCGGCCTTGTTCAGCGCGACGACGATGTAGGGGACGCCGACCTGGCGGGCCAGGATGACGTGCTCCTTCGTCTGCGGCATCGGGCCGTCGGTGGCCGCGACCACGAGGATGGCGCCGTCCATCTGCGCCGCACCCGTGATCATGTTCTTGATGTAGTCAGCGTGCCCCGGGCAGTCGACGTGGGCGTAGTGACGCGCCTCGGTCTGGTACTCGACGTGCGCGATCGAGATCGTGATCCCGCGCTGACGCTCTTCGGGGGCCTTGTCGATCTGGTCGAACGCCGAAGCCTTGTTCAGCTCCGGGAACTTGTCGTGCAGCACGCGGGTGATCGCCGCGGTCAACGTCGTCTTCCCGTGGTCGATGTGACCGATCGTGCCGATGTTGACGTGCGGCTTGGTCCGCTCGAACTTCGCCTTCGCCACTGGGGGTCCTCCTCGGACTGTCGTTTCTTCCCGACCCGGTTCAACGGGTGGGTGGGTGACCTGGCTGGTCACTGGCCCACGCGGTGTGGTCCAGGGGTCTTGCCACGGTGGAGCGGTCCGGAGTGGACCGCTCCCCCGTGTGTGTCAGGAGCGGGTCACTCCCCGCGGACCTTCTTCACGATCTCGTCCGCCACGTTCCGCGGAACCTCAGCGTAGTTGGAGAACTGCATCGAGTAGACCGCGCGGCCCTGGGTCTTGGACCGGAGGTCCCCGACGTAGCCGAACATCTCCGAGAGCGGGACGGAGGCCTTGACGAGCTTGGCCCCGCTGACGTCCTCCATGGACTCGATCTGCCCACGGCGGGAGTTCAGGTCGCCGATGACTTCGCCCATGTAGTCGGCGGGCGTGCGCACCTCGACGGCCATGACCGGCTCGAGCAGCACGGGCTGCGCCTTGCGGACAGCTTCGCGCAGGACCATCTTGCCGGCGATCTTGAAGGCCATCTCCGAGGAGTCGACGTCGTGCGCCGCACCGTCGATGAGGGACGCCTTGATGCCGACCAGGGGGTAGCCGGCGACGACACCCTCCTGCATGGCCTCCTGGATCCCGTTGTCCACCGAGGGGATGTACTCGCGCGGGACGCGACCGCCGGTGACGGCGTTCACGAACTCGTAGAACGTGCCGTCGCTCGTGTCCAGCGGCTCGATCGAGACCTGGACCTTCGCGTACTGGCCGGAACCACCGGTCTGCTTCTTGTGCACGTAGTCCTCCTTGAGGACTGCGCGACGGATGGTCTCGCGGTAGGCGACCTGCGGCTTGCCGACGTTCGCCTCGACCTTGTACTCGCGGCGCATGCGGTCCACGAGGATGTCCAGGTGGAGCTCGCCCATCCCCTTGATGATGGTCTGGCCGGTCTCCTGGTCCAGTTCGACCTGGAAGGTCGGGTCCTCCTCGGCCAGGCGCTGGATCGCGGTGCCCAGCTTCTCCTGGTCGCCCTTCGTCTTCGGCTCGATCGCGACCGAGATGACGGGCTCCGGGAAGGTCATCGACTCGAGGACGACCTGCTGCGCCGGGTCGGACAGCGTGTCGCCCGTCGTCGTCTCCTTCAGGCCGATCATCGCGTAGATGTGGCCCGCACGAGCCTCGTCGACCGGGTTCTCCTTGTTCGAGTGCATCTGGAAGAGCTTCCCGATGCGCTCCTTCTTGCCCTTGGTCGAGTTCACGACCTGGGTGCCGGCCGACAGCACGCCCGAGTAGACGCGGACGTACGTCAGCTTGCCGAAGAACGGGTGCGCCGCGACCTTGAACGCCAGGGCCGAGAACGGCTCGGAAGCGTCGGGCTTGCGGATGATCTCCACCGACTCGTCGCCGACCTTGTGGCCGATCATCGGCTTCACGTCGAGCGGCGAGGGCAGGTAGTCGAGGACCGCGTCGAGCATGGGCTGGACGCCCTTGTTCTTGAACGCGGAGCCGCAGAAGATCGGGTAGACCTCGCTGGCGATCGTCAGCTTGCGGACCGCTGCCTTGATCTCCTCGGGCGTGATGTCCTCGCCACCGAGGTACTTCTCGAGGAGGGCCTCGTCCGTCTCGGCGACACGCTCGAGGAGCTTGGTGCGGTACTCCTCGGCCTTCTCCTGGAGGTCGGCCGGGATCTCCTCCTTCTCGTACGCCTCGCCCTTGGCGGTGTCACCGCGCCACGTCAGTGCGCGCATGTACACCAGGTCGATGACGCCCATGAAGTCGCTCTCGGCGCCGATGGGGAGCTGCATCACCAGCGGCTCCGCCCCGAGGCGGTCGATGATCGTGCCGACGGTGAAGTAGAAGTCCGCGCCGAGCTTGTCCATCTTGTTGACGAAGCAGATGCGCGGGACGTCGTACTTGTCTGCCTGCCGCCACACGGTCTCGGACTGGGGCTCGACACCCTCCTTGCCGTCGAAGACGGCGACGGCACCGTCGAGCACGCGCAGGGAGCGCTCGACCTCGACCGTGAAGTCGACGTGGCCGGGCGTGTCGATGATGTTGATCTGGGATCCCTCCCAGAAACAGGTCGTCGCAGCGGAGGTGATGGTGATGCCCCGCTCCTGCTCCTGCTCCATCCAGTCCATCGTGGCCGCGCCGTCGTGGACCTCGCCGATCTTGTAGTTGATCCCCGTGTAGAAGAGGATCCGCTCCGTCGTCGTGGTCTTGCCGGCGTCGATGTGCGCCATGATGCCGATGTTGCGGACCTTGGTCAGGTCCGTCAGCACGTCCTGTGCCACGGTTTACTGCCTCTTCCCTGGGATCGAGGGGGTGGAACGGCGAGCGCTGCTCACCGCTGGGGTCACCAGCGGTAGTGCGCGAAGGCCCGGTTCGACTCGGCCATCTTGTGCGTGTCCTCGCGGCGCTTCACCGCGGCACCGAGGCCGTTCGAGGCGTCGAGGATCTCGTTGAGCAGACGCTCGGTCATCGTCTTCTCGCGGCGCTGCCGGGCGTAGCCGACGAGCCAACGCAGGGCCAGCGTCGTGGAACGGCTCGGGCGCACCTCGATCGGCACCTGGTAGGTCGAGCCACCGACGCGGCGGGACTTGACCTCGATCGCGGGCTTGACGTTGTCGAGCGCGCGCTTCAGCACGACGACGGGGTCGCCACCGGTCTTGTCGCGGGCACCCTCGAGGGCGCCGTACACGATGGACTCGGCGACGGACTTCTTCCCGTCGAGGAGGATCTTGTTGACGAGCTGCGTCACCAGCGGGGACTGGTAGACGGGGTCCACCACGAGGGGACGCTTGGGTGCGGGGCCCTTGCGCGGCATGTCAGCTCTTCTCCTTCTTCGCGCCGTAGCGGCTGCGCGCCTGCTTGCGGTTCTTCACGCCCTGGGTGTCGAGCGACCCGCGGACGATCTTGTAGCGGACACCCGGCAGGTCCTTCACGCGGCCACCGCGCACCAGCACCATCGAGTGCTCCTGCAGGTTGTGGCCCACGCCGGGGATGTAGGCAGTGACCTCGATGCCGCTGGTCAGCTTCACGCGAGCGACCTTGCGCAGCGCCGAGTTCGGCTTCTTCGGCGTCGTGGTGTACACACGCGTGCACACGCCACGGCGCTGCGGGCTGCCCTTGAGGGCGGGCGTCTTGGTCTTGACGACCTTGTCCTCCCGGCCCTTGCGGACCAGCTGCTGGATGGTGGGCACCCTGTCTCCGTCTGTCTCGATCTGGTGGTTCGGCTGTCCTGGGAACGCGCCGCCCGTCATGGGCCGGCGCTCGACCCCCGCCGACCCACGAGGTCGGGCGTGTCGTTCGGTCGAGGTCCCGCAGGAGTGACGTCCTGTCACCTGGTCGCGGGCGCGCTCGTGTCAAGCGGACACGAGACTACCCGCGCTGTTGCTGAGTGGTCAAAACGGGCGCACGCCAGCGGCGACGGCCCGCGGAGGGGCCGCTCCCTCCCCCGGCGACGGGAGAGGGAGCGGCCCGGTCCAGCGTCAGCGGTAGTCGCTGCTGCCGTAGTCGAACTCCTCGAGCGGCACGGCCTGGCCCGAGCCCACGCCGAACTGGGCGTAGTCGACGTCGTCGTAGCCCGGCACCGAGTACATCTGCGCCTTGGCCTCCTCGGTCGGCTCCACCCGGACGTTGCGGTAGCGGGGAAGCCCCGTGCCGGCCGGGATGAGCTTGCCGATGATGACGTTCTCCTTGAGCCCGAGCAGCGGGTCGCTCTTGCCCTCCATGGCCGCGTTCGTCAGGACGCGGGTCGTCTCCTGGAAGGAGGCGGCGGACAGCCACGAGTCGGTCGCGAGCGACGCCTTCGTGATCCCCATGAGCTCCGGGCGACCGGAGGACGGCTGACCGCCCTCGGCCATGACCCGACGGTTCTCCTCCTCGAAGCGCGCGCGCTCGGCGAGCTCACCGGGGAGCAGCTCGGAGTCGTTCTGCTCGATGATCGTGACCCGCTTGAGCATCTGGCGGACGATCACCTCGATGTGCTTGTCGTGGATCGACACGCCCTGGGAGCGGTAGACCTCCTGCACCTCGTCGACCAGGTGCATCTGCACCCGGCGCGGCCCGAGGATGCGCAGCACCTGCTTGGGGTCGACCGCACCCTGGACGAGCTTCTGCCCGACCTCGACGTGCGTCCCGTCCTCGACCAGGAGCCGCTGACGGCGCGTGACGGGGTACTCGACCTCTTCGGCACCGTCGTCGGGGGTGACGACGATCTTGCGACCCTTGTCGGTCTCCTCGATCCGGGCACGGCCCGCGACCTCGGAGATCGGCGCGTTCCCCTTGGGGGTCCGGGCCTCGAACAGCTCGACCACGCGCGGCAGACCGTGCGTGATGTCACCGGACTCCGACGCCGCACCACCGGTGTGGAAGGTGCGCATCGTGAGCTGGGTGCCGGGCTCGCCGATCGACTGGGCCGCGACGATGCCGACGGCCTCACCGATGTCGACGAGCTTGCCCGATGCCAGCGACCGGCCGTAGCAGTGCGCGCAGGTCCCGACGCGCGACTCGCAGGTCAGCACCGAGCGCACCTTGACCGACTCGACGCCCTGGGCGACGAGGGCGTCGATGACGACGTCCCCGAGGTCCGCCCCGGCCGCGAGGACGACCTCGCCGTCCACGACGACGTCCGTCGCCAGCGTGCGGGCGTAGACGCTCGTCTCGACGTCGTCGTGGCGGCGCAGGGTGCCGTCGGCACCCTTCTCCGCGATCGGCATGGCGAGGCCACGGCTGGTGCCGCAGTCCTCCTCACGCACGATGACGTCCTGGGAGACGTCCACGAGACGACGGGTGAGGTACCCGGAGTCGGCGGTCCGCAGCGCGGTGTCCGCCAGCCCCTTGCGGGCGCCGTGCGTGGTGATGAAGAACTCACCCACGGTCAGGCCCTCACGGAAGGAGGCCTTGACCGGACGCGGGATGATCTCGCCCTTCGGGTTGGCCATGAGGCCACGCATCCCGGCGAGCTGACGCATCTGCATCCAGTTGCCTCGCGCACCCGAGCTCACCATGCGGTGGATCGTGTTGTGCTGCGGCATGGCCTGCTCGAGGTCCTTGGCGACGTCGTTCGTGGCCTGCGTCCAGATCTCGATGAGCTCCTGGCGGCGCTCGTCGTCGGTGATCAGACCACGCTCGTACTGCTGCTGGACCTTCTCGGCCTTGGCCTCGTAGGTCTCGAGGATCGCCAGCTTGTTCGGCGGCGCCACGACGTCGGCGATGGACACGGTGGTGCCCGAGCGGGTGGCCCAGCGGAAGCCGGCCTCCTTCAGGGCGTCGAGGGCGGCCGCGACCTGGACCTTGGGGTACTTCTCGGCCAGCTCGTTGACGATCGCGGACAGGTGCTTCTTGTCCACGACCGTGTTCACGTACCGGAAGTCGACGGGCAGCGTCTCGTTGAAGAGCGCGCGGCCCAGCGTGGTGTCGACCGTGAGGTCGTCCCCGGCGTTCCAGTCCTCGGGCAGCGTCCAGCCCTCGGCCGGCACGACGCCCTCCAGGCGGATGCGCACCTTCGCGTTGAGGTGCAGCTGCCGCGCGTCGAAGGCCATGATCGCCTCGGCCAGCGAGGAGAACTGCCGTCCCGCGCCGTCGACGTCGTCCCGGTCGGCGGTCAGGTGGTAGAGCCCGATGATCATGTCCTGGGTGGGCATGGTCACCGGACGGCCGTCCGCCGGCTTGAGGATGTTGTTCGAGGACAGCATGAGGATGCGGGCCTCGGCCTGCGCCTCCGCGCTCAGCGGCACGTGCACGGCCATCTGGTCGCCGTCGAAGTCCGCGTTGAAGGCGGTGCAGACGAGCGGGTGGATCTGGATGGCCTTGCCCTCGACCAGCTGGGGCTCGAAGGCCTGGATGCCGAGGCGGTGCAGGGTGGGCGCGCGGTTGAGCAGCACGGGGTGCTCGGTGATGACCTCGGACAGGACGTCCCAGACCACCGGCCGGGCGCGCTCGACCATGCGCTTGGCCGACTTGATGTTCTGCGCGTGCGACAGGTCCACGAGGCGCTTCATGACGAAGGGCTTGAAGAGCTCCAGGGCCATCTGCTTGGGCAGACCGCACTGGTGCAGCTTCAGCTGCGGGCCGACGACGATGACCGAGCGGCCCGAGTAGTCGACGCGCTTGCCGAGCAGGTTCTGGCGGAACCGGCCCTGCTTGCCCTTGAGCATGTCGGACAGCGACTTCAGCGGGCGGTTGCCCGGACCGGTCACCGGCCGGCCGCGGCGGCCGTTGTCGAACAGCGCGTCGACGGCCTCCTGCAGCATGCGCTTCTCGTTGTTCACGATGATCTCGGGAGCCCCGAGGTCGAGAAGTCGCTTCAACCGGTTGTTGCGGTTGATGACGCGGCGGTACAGGTCGTTCAGGTCGGAGGTCGCGAAGCGGCCACCGTCCAGCTGCACCATCGGGCGCAGGTCCGGCGGGATGACCGGGACGCAGTCCAGGACCATGCCGTCGGGCGAGTTGCGCGTCGTGAGGAACGCCGAGACGACCTTGAGGCGCTTGAGGGCACGCGTCTTGCGCTGGCCCTTGCCCGTCGCGATGGTCTCGCGCAGGGACTCGGCCTCGGCCTCCAGGTCGAAGCTCTGGAGGCGCTTCTGCAGCGCCGCCGCACCCATGCCGCCCTCGAAGTACATGCCGAAGCGCTCACGCATGGCGCGGTAGAGCACCTCGTCACCCTCGAGGTCCTGGACCTTGAGCGTGCGGAAGCGGTCCCAGATCGTCGCCAGGCGGTCGATCTCGGTGTCCGCGCGACGGCGGATCTGCGCCATCTCGCGTTCGGCCGACTCGCGCACCTTGCGGCGCACGTCCGACTTCGCCCCCTCGGCCTCGAGCTCGGCCAGGTCGGCCTCGAGCGTCTTGGCGCGGGCGTCGACGTCGGAGTCGCGACGGTTCTCGACCTCGCGCTTCTCGACCTCGATCTGGGCCTCGAGCGAGGAGAAGTCGCGCTGGCGACCCTCGTCGTCGACCGAGGTGATCATGTAGGCCGCGAAGTAGATGACCTTCTCGAGGTCCTTCGGAGCCAGGTCGAGCAGGTAGCCCAGCCGGCTGGGGACACCCTTGAAGTACCAGATGTGCGTGACCGGGGCGGCGAGCTCGATGTGCCCCATGCGCTCACGACGGACCTTGGCCCGCGTGACCTCGACACCGCAGCGCTCGCAGATGATGCCCTTGAAGCGGACGCGCTTGTACTTGCCGCAGTAGCACTCCCAGTCCCGGGTGGGGCCGAAGATCTTCTCGCAGAAGAGCCCGTCCTTCTCCGGCTTCAGGGTGCGGTAGTTGATGGTTTCCGGCTTCTTGACCTCACCGTGCGACCACGTGCGGATGTCCTCCGCAGTGGCCAGCCCGATGCGCAGCTCGTCGAAGAAGTTGACGTCGAGCAACGTGATCTTCTTTCTCTAGGTTCTTCCGAGGTCTGACTGATCCGAGGAACCCCTGGTGAGGGGCTCCGTTGTCCGGCCGGAGGCGGGTGGGGGCTCTCCCCCACCCGCTCCTCCGTCAGACCTCTTCGACGCTGCTGGGCTCGCGCCGCGCCAGGTCGATGCCCAGCTCCTCGGCCGCCCGGAAGACGTCCTCGTCGCTGTCGCGCATCTCGATCGCCATGCCGTCCGAGGAGAGGACCTCCACGTTCAGGCAGAGCGACTGCATCTCCTTGATGAGCACCTTGAAGGACTCGGGGATGCCCGGCTCGGGGATGTTCTCGCCCTTGACGATGGCCTCGTAGACCTTCACGCGGCCGAGGACGTCGTCGGACTTGATCGTGAGCAGCTCCTGCAGGGCGTAGGCGGCGCCGTAGGCCTCCAGGGCCCAGACCTCCATCTCGCCGAACCGCTGACCACCGAACTGCGCCTTACCACCCAGCGGCTGCTGCGTGATCATCGAGTACGGACCGGTCGAACGGGCGTGGATCTTGTCGTCGACCAGGTGGTGCAGCTTCAGGATGTACATGTAGCCGACCGCGACCGGGTCCGGGAACGGCTCGCCGGAGCGGCCGTCGAACAGCCGCGCCTTGCCGTCGCCCTGGACGAGGCGGTCGCCGTCGCGCGTCTTCAGCGTGGAGCTCAGCAGACCGGTGATCTCCTCCTCGCGGGCACCGTCGAAGACGGGCGTCGCGATGCGGGACCCCGCCGGGGCGGACCGGATCTCCTCGGGGATGAGCTTCGCCCAGTCCGGCTGGCCCTCGATCTCCCAGCCGCGGCTGGCGATCCAGCCCAGGTGCAGCTCCAGGACCTGACCGACGTTCATCCGGCTCGGCACGCCGAGCGGGTTGAGGATCACGTCGACCGGCGTGCCGTCCTCGAGGAACGGCATGTCCTCGACGGGCAGGATCTTGGAGATGACGCCCTTGTTGCCGTGGCGGCCGGCGAGCTTGTCACCATCGGTGATCTTGCGCTTGTTGGCCACGTAGACGCGCACCAGCTGGTTCACGCCCGGGGGCAGCTCGTCGCCCTCGTCGCGGTCGAAGACCTTGACGCCGATGACCGTGCCGGTCTCGCCGTGGGGCACCTTGAGCGACGTGTCGCGGACCTCGCGGGCCTTCTCACCGAAGATGGCGCGCAGCAGGCGCTCCTCCGGGGTCAGCTCGGTCTCGCCCTTGGGCGTGACCTTGCCGACGAGCAGGTCGCCGTCACGGACCTCGGCACCGATGCGGATGATCCCGCGCTCGTCGAGGTCGGCCAGCACCTCCTCGGCCACGTTCGGGATGTCCCGCGTGATCTCCTCGGGGCCCAGCTTGGTGTCGCGGGCGTCGACCTCGTGCTCCTCGATGTGGATCGAGGAGAGGACGTCGTCCTGCACGAGGCGCTGCGACAGGATGATCGCGTCCTCGTAGTTGTGGCCCTCCCACGGCATGAACGCGACCATCAGGTTGCGGCCCAGGGCCATCTCGCCACCGTCGGTGGAGGGACCGTCGGCGAGGACGGTGCCGACCTCGACACGCGCGCCCTCGTCGATGACGACCTGCTGGTTGTACGCGGTGCCGTGGTTGGAGCGACGGAACTTCGCGACCTTGTAGGAGGTCGTGGAGCCGTCGTCGTTCGACACCGTGACGAGGTCGGCGGACACCTCGGTGGCGACACCGGCCTTGCTCGCGACGACGACGTCACCGGCGTCGACGGCGGCACGGAACTCCATGCCCGTCCCGATGAGCGGCGCCTCTGTCTTCACCAGGGGGACGGCCTGACGCTGCATGTTCGCGCCCATGAGCGCGCGGTTCGCGTCGTCGTGCTCGAGGAACGGGATCATCGCGGTCGCGACGGAGACCATCTGGCGGGCGGCGACGTCCATGTAGTCGACGTCGGAGTTCGGGACGAACTCCGTCTCACCACCCTTGGCGCGCACCAGGACGCGGGCCTCGGCGAAGGAGCCGTCCGGGTTCAGCGGCGCGTTCGCCTGGGCGATGACGAAGGAGTCCTCCTCGTCCGCCGTCAGGTAGTCGACGTCGTCGGAGACCTTGCCGTCGACGATCTTGCGGTACGGCGTCTCGATGAAGCCGAACGGGTTGATGCGCCCGTAGGAGGACAGCGAGCCGATCAGACCGATGTTCGGACCCTCGGGGGTCTCGATCGGGCACATGCGGCCGTAGTGCGACGGGTGGACGTCGCGGACCTCCATGCCGGCGCGCTCACGCGACAGACCGCCCGGCCCCAGCGCCGACAGGCGGCGCTTGTGGGTCAGACCCGCGAGCGGGTTGGTCTGGTCCATGAACTGCGACAGCTGGCTCGTCCCGAAGAACTCCTTGATGGAGGCCACGACGGGACGGATGTTGATGAGCGTCTGCGGCGTGATGGCCTCGACGTCCTGCGTCGTCATGCGCTCGCGCACGACGCGCTCCATCCGGGACAGGCCGGTGCGGACCTGGTTCTGGATGAGCTCGCCGACGCTGCGCAGGCGGCGGTTGCCGAAGTGGTCGATGTCGTCGACCTCGACGCGGGTCTCGACGGGCTGACCGTTCTTGACGCCCGGCATCGAGACCTCGCCGGCGTGCAGCTTCACCAGGTACTTGATGGTGCGCACGATGTCGTCCACCGACAGGACGCTGTCGGACAGCGGCTCCTCGGTGCCGAGCTTCTTGTTCACCTTGTAGCGACCGACCTTGGCGAGGTCGTAGCGCTTGGGGTTGAAGTACAGGTTGTCGAGCAGGTTGCGCGCGGCCTCCTGCGTCGGCGGTTCGCCCGGGCGCAGCTTGCGGTAGATGTCCAGCAGCGCGTCCTCGACACCGGCGGTGTGGTCCTTCTCCAGCGTGGAGATCATCGACTCGTAGTCGGCGAACTCCTCGCGGATCTGGGACTCGCTCCAGCCCAGGGCCTTCATGAGGACCGTGACGGACTGCTTGCGCTTGCGGTCGACGCGGACGCCGACGGTGTCGCGCTTGTCGATCTCGAACTCGAGCCAGGCACCGCGCGAGGGGATGATCTTCGCGGTCCAGGTGTCGCGGTCGGACGTCTTGTCCGGGACGCGCTCGAAGTAGATGCCGGGCGAGCGGACGAGCTGCGAGACGACCACGCGCTCGGTGCCGTTGATGACGAAGGTGCCCCGGTCGGTCATGAGCGGGAAGTCACCCATGAAGACCGTCTGGGACTTGATCTCACCGGTGTTGCCGTTGATGAACTCCGCCGTGACGAACAGCGGGGCGGCGTAGGTGAGGTCGCGCTCCTTGCAGTCGTCGAGCGAGTACTTCGGCGGCTCGAACCGGTGGTCGCGGAACGACAGCGACATGGAGCCGGAGAAGTCCTCGATCGGGGAGATCTCCTCGAAGATCTCCTCCAGACCGGAGGTCGTCGGGACGGCGAGCCCACCGTTGGTGGACGCCTCCACCCGGTCCTGCCAGCGCTTGTTGCCGAGCAGCCAGTCGAAGCTGTCGGTCTGCAGCGCCAGGAGGTCGGGGACCTCAAGCGGTTCGTGGATCTTGCCGAAGGAGTACCGTCCGGAGACGGTGCGCGGCGACTGGTTGCCGACGACGAGGGTGCCGGTGCTGTTCGGTGCGGACGCTGGACGCGAGGCAGCCAAGAGGGGTCCTTCCACGGGCCTGCGAACGTTGCGCGCTCCCCGCCCCACTCGGTCGTTCCCACGGCGACGACCGGCCATATGACTTTGGGCAGCGCAAAACAGCAGCATAGCGTGCACACGCGCGCAAGTCCAACCCCGGCCCACGACGAACCCGGGCCGGACCCCCCGGGGCAACCCACGACGACGGTGTCGGTGCGGTACCAGGGTCAGGGACGACCGGTGATGAGGATGCTCCGCCGCGAGTGCCGCGTCAAGGCGACTCCCCGGGCTGTGGACGGCGCGCCCGCCCGATGATCGGCGGAGAAACGCACAGGGGCGGCCGGACGAGTCGTCCGGCCGCCCCTGCGGCGTGGTGCGCCCCGGTCAGGCCGGGGCGTGCATCACTTGAGCTCGACGGTGGCGCCGGCGCCCTCGAGCTGCGCCTTCGCCTTCTCGGCGGTCTCCTTGTTGACCTTCTCGAGGACGGGCTTGGGGGCGCCGTCGACGAGGTCCTTGGCCTCCTTGAGGCCGAGGGAGGTCAGCGCGCGGACCTCCTTGATGACGCCGATCTTCTTGTCACCGGCGGCGGCGAGGATGACGTCGAACTCGTCCTTCTCCTCCTCGGCCTCGGCAGCAGCGGCGCCGCCGCCACCGCCCGGGCCCGCGATCGCCACGGGGGCGGCGGCGGTGACGTCGAAGGTCTCCTCGAACTGCTTCACGAACTCGGAGAGCTCGATGAGCGTGAGCTCCTTGAACGCGTCGATGAGCTCTTCGGTGCTGAGCTTCGCCATGGTGGCGGTCCTTCCTGTGCTGGGGTGATCCGCAGGTGTGCGCCTGCGGGCGGGTGGTGTGGTCGAGCTCGTCGGTCGCCTGGATCAGGCGGCTTCGGAACCGGCCTGCTTCTCCCGCAACGCTTCCACGGTGCGGACGGTCTTCGACAGCGGCGCCTGGAACAGCGCAGCGGCCTTGGACTGGGACGCCTTGAGGACACCGGCGACCTTGGCCAGGAGGACCTCACGGCTCTCCAGGTCGGCCAGGGCCGTGACCTCAGCGGCGCTGATGGCGCGACCGTCGAGCATGCCGCTCTTGACGATCAGCTGGGGGTTGGCCTTCGCGAAGTCACGCAGACCCTTGGCCGCCTCCACCGGGTCACCGGTGATGAAGGCGATCGCGGAGGGGCCGGACAGCTGCCCCTCGAAAGCCGTGACGCCGGCTTCCTTCGCAGCGATGCTGGTCAGCGTGTTCTTGAGGACCGCGTAGGTCGTGTCAGGACCCAGCGCCCGGCGCAGGTTGGTGATCTGCGCGACGGACAACCCCCGGTACTCGGTGAGCACGGCGGCGTTGGACGCCTCGAACAGGGCCGTGAGCTGCTTCACGGCCGCGATGTTCCTGGGCTTCGGCACGGGTGCCCTCCTTCCTTCGTCTCGGGGGAGCCGGTCGGGCCCTGGACGCACGAAACGCCCCGGCGCAGGCGCGGCACGGGGCGTCGAAGGTCGGAACTCTCGAAGCTCTTGCTCACCTGCGCAGGTCGCCCGTGTGCACGGGGCCTTCGGCCGCTTCCCGGAGGAGCGGCGACCGGCGGTCTTCGGTACGGGACCAGCCTACACGTCGTGACGGGGTGGTCCCGACCACGCGGGTGTCCCCTGTCCGCGCCGGGAACGCCGCAGGGGCGGGACCCCGGGTGGGATCCCGCCCCTGCGGACGGAGCTGACGCCTGGTGTCAGGCGCTGGTGGCCTCGCCCGTCAGGTTGCGGGTGAGGGCCGGGTCCACGGGGATGCCGGGGCCCATCGTGGTGGTGATGGTGGCCTTGCGCAGGTAGCGGCCCTTGGAGGAGGACGGCTTGAGGCGCAGCACCTCGTCGAGCGCAGCGGAGTAGTTCTCGACGAGCTGGGAGTCGTCGAAGGACGCCTTGCCGATGATGAAGTGCAGGTTGGCGTGCTTGTCGGTGCGGAACTCGATCTTCCCGCCCTTGATCTCCGTGACGGCCTTGGCGACGTCCATGGTCACGGTGCCGGTCTTCGGGTTCGGCATGAGGCCACGGGGGCCCAGCACCTTGCCCAGACGGCCGACCTTGCCCATGAGGTCCGGCGTCGCGACGGCGGCGTCGAAGTCGAGGCGGCCCTTGGCCACCTCGTCGATGAGCTCGTCGCCACCGACGATGTCAGCGCCGGCGGCCTCGGCCTGGGCGGCGCGGTCACCGACGGCGAAGACCAGCACGCGGGCGGTCTTGCCGGTGCCGTGCGGCAGGTTGACGGTGCCGCGGACCATCTGGTCGGCCTTGCGCGGGTCCACACCGAGGCGGAACGCGACCTCGACGGTCGCGTCGTACTTCACGGTCGAGGTCTCGCGCGCCAGCTTCACGGCGTCGAGGGGGGCGTAGAGCTCGTCGCCGTCGATCTTCTCGACGGCGGCGCGGTAGGCCTTGCTGCGCTTCACTGCTGCTCCTTCGTTGCGGGGAGTCGTGGTCGGACGGGCCGCGCGGGCCCTGCCACTGGGACCGGCCGAGCGGGTGCTCAGTCGGAGACGGTGATGCCCATGGAGCGGGCGGTGCCGGCGATGATGCGCGCGGCCATGTCCACGTCCTTGGCGTTGAGGTCCTGGAGCTTCTGCTCCGCGATCTCGCGCACCTGGGCCTGGGTGAGGTTGGCGACCTTCTTCACGTGCGGCTCGCCCGACCCCTTGTCGACGCCGGCAGCCTTCTTGATCAGCTCGGCGGCGGGCGGGGTCTTCGTGATGAAGGTGAACGAGCGGTCCTCGTAGACCGTGATCTCGACCGGGATGACGTTGCCGCGCTGGGCCTCGGTCTGGGCGTTGTACGCCTTGCAGAACTCCATGATGTTCACGCCGTGCTGACCGAGCGCGGGGCCGATCGGCGGGGCCGGGGTCGCCTGGCCGGCCTTGATCTGGAGCTTGATGAGCCCGGCGACCTTCTTCTTGGGGGGCATGAGCGATCCCTTCCTCGGATGCGTGAACGGCCCTTCGGTGCCCGCGGATCGGGCGACGAGTGGTTGGAGGCCGTGGTCCAGTCTACGACGCCCGGGCGCGGGCTCCCGACACGGAGACGACGGGAGGCCCGGCCGGGGAACGGACGAACCCCCTGACCCGGTGCGGGGCAGGGGGTTCGCTCGGAACGAGGTGGATCAGATCTTGGCGACCTGGTTGAAGTTGAGCTCGACGGGCGTCTCGCGGCCGAAGATCGAGACCAGCACGGTGAGCTTCTGCCGGTCGGCGGAGATCTCCGAGATGGTCGCCGGGAGGGTCTCGAAGGGACCCTCCATGACCGTGACCGACTCGCCGACCTCGAAGTCGACGACCTTGGTCGCCGTCGCCGTGGCGGTACCGCCACCGCTGGACGCCTTCTCCCCCGCCTGCGGCTTGGGGGCGATGGTCGGGGCCAGCATCGAGAAGATCTCGTCCTGCGACAGCGGCACTGGCTGGTGGGTGTTGCCGACGAAGCCGGTGACACCCGGGGTGTGCCGCACGGCGCCCCACGACTCGTCCGTCAGGTCCATGCGCACGAGGACGTAGCCGGGGATGCGCACGCGGCGGACGTTCTTGCGCTGGCCGTTCTTGACCTCGACGACCTCCTCCATGGGCACCTCGACCTGGAAGATGTAGTCCTCCATGTTGAGGGACGTCATGCGCGTCTCGAGGTTCGTCTTCACGCGGTTCTCGTAGCCGGCGTAGGAGTGGATGACGAACCACTCACCGGGCATGCGCCGCAGCTTCTTGCGGAACTCCGCGGCCTCGTCGACCTCGCCCTCGCCCGCGTCGAGCGCCTCGCCGGCGTCCTGCGCCGGCTCGCCCTCGGGCTGGTCGTCCCCGGGCGCCTCGTGCTCGGCCAGGACGTCGTCCGCCTCGGTGCTCAGGTCGCCCGTCTCGGCGCCGTCGAGCTCGGCCTCGGGCGCGCCCAGGGTGTCGCCCACGGGGGCGTCAGGGGTGTCAGCGGCCTGCTCGTCGTCGGCCTCCACGTCCGCCTCGACGTCGTCGCGGACGTCCTCGGCGTCGTAGGACTGGGTCGCGTCGAACGACTCGTCCGACCGGTCGTCGTCCGAGGGACGACCCCACTGCTCCGACACGTGCTGACCTGCTTCCTTCGGGGTACGGGACTCACGCGCCCCAGGCGGGGACGCGCCGACGCTCGTCAGGACCCGAACACCAGCAGGATGAGCTTGCCGATGCCGTAGTCCAGCAAGGAGACGAAGAGCATCATCACCACGACGAAGACGAGGACGACGCCGGTGTAGCTGAGCAGGTCGCGGCGGCTCGGCCAGACGACCTTGCGCAGCTCCTCGACGACCTGCCGCAGGAACAGGAGCAGGCCGGTGCGCCGCTTGGACTCACCGGGCTCGGTGACGGCCTTCGTCGTCTGGCTCACGTCGGCTGCCCCGCTCCTGTGCTCGCCTCCTGGGAACGTGGGCCGGGAGACCGGCCCACGGGTGGTGCTCGCAGGGCAGGAGGGACTCGAACCCACAACCGCCGGTTTTGGAGACCGGTGCGCTACCAATTGCGCCACTGCCCTTCGCGGATCGCCCGCCGTGAGGCGCGCTCCACCGCAGCGGTACGGGGACCGCCGCGACCACCATAGGTGACGGCAGCCCCGGGAGTCGAACCGTCCCCTCCGCGGGGTGGAAGGATGACCCGCGTGACCGCGCAGACGAGTCCCCAGCCCACCGCTCCCGAGCAGGCCCGGACCCGGGTCTCGGCCCGCGTCGGCGGCATCGCCGAGTCCGCGACCCTCGCGGTGGACGCGAAGGCGAAGGCGCTCAAGGCCGCCGGCCGCCCGGTCATCGGCTTCGGCGCCGGCGAGCCGGACTTCCCCACGCCGCAGGCGATCGTCGACGCGGCCGTGGCGGCCTGCCAGGACCCCGCCAACCACCGCTACACGCCCGCCGGCGGGCTGCCGGTGCTCAAGGAGGCCATCGCGGCGAAGACGCTGCGGGACTCCGGGTACGACGTCTCCCCCGGCCAGGTGCTGGTGACCAACGGCGGCAAGCAGGCCGTCTACGAGGCGTTCGCGGCGATCCTCGACCCGGGCGACGAGCTGCTGCTGCCTGCGCCGTACTGGACGACCTACCCCGAGGCCGCCCGGCTGGCCGGCGGCGTGGCCGTGGAGGTGTTCGCCGGGCTCGAGGCCGGCTACAAGGTCACCGTCGAGCAGCTCGAGGCCGCTCGCACCCCGCGCACCAAGGCCCTGCTGTTCAACTCCCCCTCGAACCCGACGGGCGCGGTCTACACGCCCGAGGAGGTCCGGGCCATCGGGCACTGGGCGCTCGAGCACGGGGTCTGGGTCGTCACCGACGAGATCTACGAGCACCTCGTCTACGACGGCGTGCGCGCCGCGTCGATGCCCGTCGAGGTCCCCGAGCTCGCCGGGACGACCATCGTCCTCAACGGCGTGGCCAAGACGTACGCCATGACGGGCTGGCGGGTGGGCTGGATGATCGCGCCCGCCGACGTCGTCAAGGCCGCCGGGAACCTGCAGTCCCACCTGTCCTCGAACGTCGCCAACGTCTCCCAGCGCGCGGCCGTGCAGGCCCTGACGGGCGACCTGACGGCCGTCGCCCAGATGCGCGAGGCCTTCGACCGCCGCCGCCGCACGATGGTCTCGATGCTCGACGCGATCGACGGCGTGGACTGCCCGCTCCCGCAGGGCGCCTTCTACGCCTACCCCAGCGTCGAGGGGCTCATCGGGAAGTCGTTGCGGGGCCACGAGATCACGTCGTCCGCACGGCTGGCCGAGCTCGTCCTCACCGAGGCCGAGGTCGCGGTCGTCCCCGGCGAGGCGTTCGGGCCCAGCGGGTTCCTGCGCCTGTCCTACGCCCTGGCCGACGCCGACCTGGTCGCAGGGGTCGAGCGGATCCAGCGGCTGCTGGCCGAGGTCCGCTGAGGCCGACGTCGACCAGCCGAGGGGGGGCGGGCGGGAGCATGGGGACCGTGCCGACACCCCGTGAGCGCTGGTCGACGGCGGGCCCGCAGAGCGCGGGGTCGTGGTGGGTGCGCAGCGTGCCGGGGTGGCACGGCGCCTTCGGGCTGTTCGTCGCGATCGCGGCCGTGGTCCTCCTCGCCTCGCGCGACCCCGACCGGGGGGCGGCGGGGCTGGCCGTCGGGCTCGTCACGGTCGCCTACGCGGCCCTGGCCGTGCCCGGCGCCCGCCGACGGGACTGGCGGGCCCGGGCGTACCTGGCCGTCGCGGTCCTCGGCTTCGGTGCGGCCTACGCGGCGGACCCGCAGCTGAGCTTCCTGCTGTTCATCGCCTTCCCGCAGACGTGGTTCCTCACCGACACCCGGCGCGAGGGCGTGGTGTGGACGGTGGCGACCGCGGCGGCCGGGCTCGTCGGCATGTCCGCCGGCTACGGGCCCACAGCCGCGACGATGGACATCGCCGTCTCGATGCTCGTCTCCGTGGGGTTCACCTGCGTCCTCGGCGTCTGGATCTCCTTCGTCGTCGAGCAGAGCGCGGAGCGGGCCCAGCTCATCGCCGAGCTGGAGGACACCCGCGCGGAACTGGCTGCGGCGCACCACGAGGCGGGCGTCGCGGCGGAGCGCTCGCGGATGGCCGCGGACATCCACGACACCCTCGCGCAGGGCTTCACCGGCATCGTCCTGCTCGCCCAGTCCGCCGCCGCGGTCGCCCGTGAGGAGCCGACGCGACGCGCGCTGGGCCTCATCGAGGGGGCCGCGCGGTCGGGGCTGGCCGAAGCGCGCACCCTCGTCGCGGCCATGAGCCCGGTGGGCCTGGAGGACGCCGGCACGCTGGGCGAGGCGCTGCGGCGGCTGGCCGAGCGCGTCTCGCGGGAGAGCGGCGTGCGCGTCGACGTCGTGGTGTCGGGCCGGGACCCGGTGACCCTGCCCAAGGCCCAGCAGGTCGTGCTGCTGCGGGCGGCGCAGGAGGCACTGGCCAACGTCCGCAAGCACGCCGGGGCGGGCAGGGCGCAGGTGGTGCTGTCCAGCGAGGACGGGACGGCGTCGCTGGAGGTCCGGGACGACGGCGTGGGGCTGGCCGTCGCCGACCTGACCGGCGGCACCGGGTTCGGGCTGGCCGGCATGCGGCGGCGCGTCGAGGAGGCCGGGGGCGTCCTGGAGGTGGCCGGGGAGCCGGGGGTCGGCACCCGGGTGCGGATCGCCCTCCCCACGTCCCCGACCGACACCGCCGACCTGGTCGGCGGGGGTGCCGGGTGATCCGCGTCCTCGTGGTGGACGACCACCCGGTCGTCCGGGGCGGCATCGAGGCGCTGCTGGGCACGGCCGGGGACCTGCAGGTCGTCGGGAGCGCCGGCGACGGGCTGGAGGCGCTCGGGCTGGTGGCGTCGCTGCAGCCCGACGTCGTCCTCATGGACCTGCGCATGCCCGGACTGGACGGCGCGAGCGCCACGGAGCGGATCCGGCGCGAGCACCCCGCCGTGCACGTCCTCGTGCTGACGACGTACGAGACGGACGCCGACATCGTGCGGGCCGTCGAGGCGGGCGCGACGGGCTACCTGCTCAAGGACACCCCGCTCACCGAGCTGGCCGAGGCCGTGCGGGCGGCGGCCCGGGGCGAGACCGTCCTGGCGCCTCCGGTCGCGGCGCGCCTCATGGCCCGGCTGCGCGCCCCCGCGCAGGAGACGCTGACGCCGCGCGAGCTCGAGGTCCTGGGCGCCGTCGCCCGCGGCGCGACGAACGCCGAGATCGGCCGGGAGCTGTTCATCGGGGAGGCGACGGTCAAGACGCACCTGCTGCGCGCGTTCGCCAAGCTCGGCGTGGACGACCGGACGCACGCGGTGACCGT
The DNA here is from genome assembly GCF_042473625.1 of Kineococcus sp. DHX-1. Lineage (GTDB taxonomy): Bacteria > Actinomycetota > Actinomycetes > Actinomycetales > Kineococcaceae > Kineococcus. The sequence goes on from NZ_CP170445.1 coordinate 3,763,663, forward strand.
GGCGTTCCAGCGGGGGCTGCTCCCGCCCCCCGCGTGACGGCACCCCACCGCACGACGACGGGCGTGGTGGCAGACTCACGGAGCGTGACGCGCGCGGTCGAGACCCTCCCCAAGGCCCACCTGCACCTGCACTTCACCGGGTCGATGCGGACGTCGACCCTGCTCGAGCTGGCGCAGCGCCACGGCATCCGGCTGCCGGCGACGCTGAGCTCGCAGGCCATGATCACCCTGTCGCCCGACGCCCGGGGCTGGTTCCGCTTCCAGCGGCTCTACGACGCCGCGCGCGCCTGCGTGCGGACGGCGGACGACATGCGGCGCATCGTCCTGGAGGCGGCCGCGGACGACGCCGCGGAGGGCTCGCGCTGGCTCGAGCTGCAGGTCGACCCGACGTCCTACGCCGTGCACGTCGGGGGCATCACCCCGGCCCTGGAGGTCGTCCTGCAGGCCGCGCGGGACGCCACGGCCCTCACGGGGACGCAGGTCGCGGTCGTCGTGGCCGCCAGCCGCATCCGGCACCCCCTCGACGCCCGCACGCTGGCGCGGCTCGCGGCGCGGCACGCCGGGGACGGGGCCGGCACCGTCGTGGGGTTCGGGTTGTCCAACGACGAGCGGCGCGGGGACACCTCCGAGTTCGCCGGGGCCTTCGACATCGCACGCGACGCCGGGCTGGCGTGCGTACCGCACTCGGGTGAGCTCCTCGGCCCGCAGCACGTCGAGACGACGCTGCGGACGCTGCGTCCGGACCGCCTCGGCCACGGGGTCCGCAGCGGCGAGGACCCGCAGGTGCTGGAGCGGCTGGTGCGGGCCGGCATCGCCCTGGAGGTCTGCCCCACGAGCAACGTGTCCCTCGGCGTCTACCCCGACCTGCCGCGCGTTCCGTTGCGGCAGTTGGTGTCCGCGGGGGCGACGGTCGCGCTGGGGGCCGACGACCCGCTGCTGTTCGGGCCGCGGTTGGCCGCGCAGTACCGCAGTGCGCGCGAGGACCACGGCTTCGACGACGAGGGTCTCGCCGGGCTCGCGAAGGCGTCCATCAGCGCCTCGCGCGCCCCCGCGACGACGAAGGCCGAGCTGCACGCCGCCGTGGACGCCTGGCTGGCGAGCCCGGCGGAGGTGTCGGAACGGGGGACGCGCGGGGTCGCGGTGTAATTGACTCAATGAGTTGATTCATTGAATCCGGGAGGTCCACGTGCTCAGCCTGTTCTCCCTGTCACTACCTCTGACCCTCTTCGTGGCGGGCGCGCTCGTCGTGGGCTGCGTCCTCCTCACTCGCCGCGTGCCGTCGACGGAACTGTCGTTGCCCGTGCTCCGCGCCCGCCGACGGGGCTCGGTCGTCGCGGTGGTCGCTCTTGCGCTCGCCGCGGGCCTGGCCGTCGTCGGGCTGACCCTGACCCCGAGCGACCTCCGCCGGACACAGCTCGTCGCGGTGTCCCCGCTCGCCGCTGCGGCCCTCCATGCCGGTGTGCTGCTGGTCGGCGAGCTGACGTGGCCCAGGCCCGCGCTGCGGCTGCGGTCGGCACGACTCGTCGTCCGCACCGTGCGCCAGGACGCACCCCGCGGGATGGTCGTGCTGTTCGCCACCTCCTGCGCGCTCACGTGGTCGGTCTGCGTGGCGGGAACGCTGCTCGCGGACGACACGGGAAGGGCGATCTCGGTGACCTACCCGGAGGGGGGCGCGTCGGCGGGACCGTTCCCCGGCGCCTTCTACTCGGGACCCATCGCGTTGGCCGGGGCACTGGCGGTCGCCCTCACGACAGCCGTGCTGGTGCGTGTCCCTCAGCGACCGGCCGTCCAAGGCGCCGACGCGACCACGGACGGAACCCTGCGCCGCGCCGCTGCCCACCGGGCGCTGAGAGTCACGACCGCCGCCCTGCTGGCGACCACGGCCGCCCTCCTCCTCGTCGGGGGGTCCGCGGCACACCGGGTCGGTGGCTCGTGGAGCACCCTCGTGGACGGCCGTCTCGTCTGGCACGACGGGGGCCTGCCGCCTCTGCCGGACGCGGTGGCGGCGGTGCTCACCGCGGCGAGCGTGCCGGTGCTGCTCCTCGCCCTCGCCGTCCTGCTGGTCCCGGCCCGTGGCCTGCAGCGCGACCGCGTGCCCTCGTGAGCGAGCTGCGGGTCCTCGTCGACACGGCGTCGGCCGTCCCCGCCTACGAACAGCTGCGCGAGCAGGTCACGACCCTCGTCACGACCGGGTCGCTGCGCGAGGGCGACCGGCTGCCGGCGGCGCGCGCGCTCGCGGCCGACCTCGGTCTGGCGGTCGGAACCGTGCAGCGGGCCTACCGGGAGCTGGAGCTCGCGGGGACCGTCGTCTCCCGGCGCCGGACGGGGACCGTCGTGGCCGCCAGGGTGAGCGTCGAGGAGGACGTCCGGTGGGCGGCGGAGGGGTTCGTCGAGCGAGCCCTCAGCTCAGGGCTGTCCCCCGACCAGGCGCTCGACGTCGTCCGGGCGGCCCTGGACTCGGTGGGGCGGTCACGCCGCCCCGTCACGTGAGCGCAGCGCCCACGAGGACGGGTTCGTTGACGAGCCGGACCCCGAAGGTCTGCTCGACGCCGTCGGCGACGGTCCGCGCGAGGTCGAGGAGGTCCGCGGCGGTCGCGGACCCGCGGTTGGTCAGGGCCAGCGTGTGCTTGGTCGACAGGGTCGCGGGGCCGGGGGCGCCGAAGCCCTTGCCGAACCCGGCGTGGTCGATGAGCCAGGCGGCCGACGTCTTGACCAGACCGTCCCCGGCGGGGAACCGCGGCGCGTCGGAGGGGAGCGCCGCGGCCTCGTCGGGGGTGAGCAGGGGGTTGGTGAAGAACGACCCCGCGCTCCAGGTGTCGTGGTCGCTGCGGTCCGCCGGGTCCCAGACCATCCCCTTGCCCGCGCGCAGCTCGAGCACGGCGGCGCGGACGTCGCGGGCGGGGGCGAGGTCGCCCACCTGCACGCCGAGGCGTCGCGCGAGCTCGGGGTAGCGGACCTCGGACGCGTTGGCGCGCAACGGGAACTGGAAGGTGACGTCGAGGACGACGTAGCGGCTCTCCGGGTGGTCCCCGTGCAGGGCGACGCGGGAGCGCTTGAGCAGCGAGGTCCGGTAGCCGAAGTCCAGCTCGGCCGCCACGAAGGTCCGCTGGCGGCGCTCGACCCGGTCGAAGGTGCGGACGGTCTCGACCGTCTGCGCGACCTCCTGGCCGTAGGCCCCCACGTTCTGCACGGGGGTCGCGCCGACGCTGCCGGGGATGCCGGACAGGGCCTCGACCCCGGCCCACCCGCGCTCGACGGCCGTCGCGACGAAGTCGTCGAAGCGGTGCCCTGCGGCGACCGTGACGATCCCCCCGCCGCAGGCGTCCTCGGAGGCCACCTGCACGCCCTCGGTGGCGACGTGCACGACGGTGCCGTCGAAGCCGGCGTCGGCCACCAGGAGGTTGGACCCGCCCGCCACGAGAAGCAGCGGCTCCCCCGCGGCGTCGGCGGCCGACACGGCGTCCACCAGCTCGGTCTCGGTCCGGGCGTGCACGAGACGGCGGGCCGGTCCCCCGACGCGCAGGGTGGTCAGGTCGGCCAGCGAGGTCGTCACGAGGACAGCTTGCCCTCCGCACCGCGGCGGGCCGACCCGAGGGCCACGCCGTCGGAGTGCGGGGCGGCGGCCGCGGCGACGAAGAGCCCGACGACGGCGGCGACGGCGGCCGCGGTCACGGCCGTCATGACGCCGATGTGGTCGGCGAGCAGCCCGAGCAGCGGCGGCCCCGCGAGGAACGCGGTGTACCCGACGGAGGAGACGACGCTGACGCGCACGGCCGCGTTGACCTCCTGGTCGCCGGCCGCGCTCATGCCCGTCGGGAAGCCCAGCGCGGTGCCGAGCCCCCACAGCAGCGCGCCGGCCATGGCGACGCCGACGTTCGGGGACAGCACGAAGATGCCGATCCCGACGGCCGCGACCGCGGCGCTGATGCGCAGCGCGCGGACCCGTCCGACGGTCTCCAGCAGCCAGGGGCCGCTGAGCCGGCCCGTCGTCATGGCGATGACGAAGACCGTGAAGCCGGCCACGCCCACCGAGTGCGTCGCGTCGTGGCCGTCGACGATGCCGAGCGCCAGCCAGTCGTTGGCCGTGCCCTCGACGAAGGCCATGCACAGGACCAGCACCCCGATGACGAGCGTGCGGGGCTCGCGCCAGGCCTGGCCGAGGGTGATGCTGCCGGCAGGCCGCTCCTCCCCCGCCGCGGGGGCCGCGCCCACGAGGAAGGACCGGGTGGCGACGGCCGTCCCCGCCACCACGAGGACGGCGAACCCGGCCAGGTGCGCCCAGGTCGGCACGCCGAGGCGCAGCAGCAGGACGGCCAGTCCGGCCGACAGGACGGTCCCCAGGCTCCAGGCGGCGTGGAAGCGGGACATGATCGCGCGGTCCAGCCGTCGCTCGACGCCCGATCCCTCCACGTTCATGGCGACGTCCCAGCTGGCGGTGCCCGCCCCGGCGACGAAGAGCCCGAGCGCCGCCGGTGCCACCAGGCCCAGGCCGTCCACCGAGACCGCGACCACGGCCAGGCCGGTCGCGACGGCCACCGAGCCGAGGAAGACCGTGCGCGCCGGGCCGATGCGCAGCACGACGGCACCCGCGAGCGGCATCGCGATGACCGAACCGGCCGACAGGGCCAGCAGCAGGACGCTCATCCCGCTGTTGGAAAGGCCGAGGGTGTCGCGGACCGAGGGGATGCGGGAGACCCACGCGGACATGAAGGCGCCGTTGAGCACGAACGCGGCGTAGACCGCCGTCCGCGCCCGCAGCGCCGCGGCGGCGGGCACGAGCGGGGAGCTCACGGGAGGGCGACGACCGCTCGGGCGCGCGTCAGGACCTTCGCCCCGGCGCTCGTGACGACGAGGTCGACCTCGGCCGTGCCGGCGGCCTCGTCGAGGGCGACGACGGTGCCGGCCACCTCGACGACGGCGGGCGCGTCGGCCGGGACGACGACGGGCGCGGTGAACTTCGTGCCGTAGGACAGGACGCGCGCCGGGTCGCCCACCCAGTCGGCGACGACGGTGCCCGCCAGCCCCATCGTCAGCATCCCGTGGGCGATGACGTCGGGCAGCCCGACCGAGCGGGCGGTCGCCTCGTCCAGGTGGATGGGGTTGCGGTCCCCGGAGGCCTCGGCGTAGGCGCGCAGGTCGTCGCGGGAGAGCTCGTACCGGGCGGTCGGCAGCTCCGCGCCGACCTCGAGGCGCACGTCGTCGTTCACGCGGGGACCTCCGTGGCGGTCGCGGGCTCGGGGGCGCGCACGACGAGCATCGAGACGACCGTCGACAGCGCGGTGCCATCGGCGCGGGAGAGCTCGACGCGCGTGGTCACCATGGCGTTGCCGCGCACGACCCGGACGCGGTCGACGTGCAGCTCGGCGGCGACCTCGTCGCCCGCCACGATCGGGTGGTGGTGGGTGAACTGCTCCTCGCCGTGGACGACGCGGGAGAAGTCGATGCCCGCCGCCGGATCGGCGACGAACTGCTGCTCGGCGGCCTGGGCGAGGGTGACGGCGAACGTCGGGGGCGCGACCACGTCGGCGTGGCCGGCCGCACGGGCCGCGTCAGAGTCGTGGTGGCTGGGGTGGGCCGCCCGCACGGCCCGGGCGAAGGCCCGGACCGCGTCGGCGGTCACCAGGGTCGTTCCGGTGGACGGGTAGACGCGCCCCGCGAAGGACTCGTCGACGGTGACGGTCACGGTGGTGCGGCTCCCCGGTCGGGACGAGAGGGTCAGCGGGTCTCGCGGTGCGTGGTCTTCTTGCCGCAGCGCGGGCAGAACTTCGCCAGGTCGAGACGGTCGGGGTCGTTCCGACGGTTCTTCTTGGTGATGTAGTTCCGCTCCTTGCACTCGGTGCAAGCCATGGTGATCTTCGGGCGGACGTCGGTGGTCTTGGCCACGGCGGGTGCCTCTTCCTCGGTCTCTGCGACTGCGTGTCGTCAACTGCGGGCGGTGTCCAGGACTGCTCCGCCGAACTGCCTACCAGGGTACGCGATGCGCGCACGCCGCCCGGACGCGCGACGAGCGGCCACCGGATCGGTGACCGCTCGGAGCGCGTCGTGGGCTGTAGCGAGGGCCGGACTTGAACCGGCGACACAGCGATTATGAGCCGCTTGCTCTACCAACTGAGCTACCCCGCCGTGCGTCCGGCGGAGGCCGCCGGCTGCGAGCCCCGATCGAGGATTGAACTCGAGACCTCTTCCTTACCAAGGAAGTGCTCTACCACTGAGCTATCGGGGCGGTGCTGTGCAGGTCGTGCGATGTTGCTGGCCGTGCTGCCGCGTGCGCGGCCGGTGACGACCTTACACGGCGCGACCCGGTGCTCCGCGCGGAGCACCGGGTCGCGACTCGCGACGTGGCGGGTGATGGATTCGAACCAACGTAGGCTACGCCGGCGGATTTACAATCCGCTCCCTTTGGCCGCTCGGGCAACCCGCCAGTGCCACCAGCGAGCTGGTGACGGGTGAGACGATAGCAAGCCCGAGGCCCTGCTCGGAAACCGAGATCCCGAACCGCACCAGGAGGACCCCCGTCGTGGCCAGCGAGTCGTCGTTCGACGTCGTCAGCAAGATCGACCGCCAGGAGGTCGACAACGCCCTCAACCAGGCCGCCAAGGAGATCGCCCAGCGCTACGACTTCAAGGGTGTCGGGGCCGACGTCCGCTGGAGCGGGGAGTCGATCCTCATGGTCGCCAACTCCGAGGACCGGGTGAACGCGGTGCTCGACGTGCTGCAGACCAAGCTGATCAAGCGCGGGGTCTCCCTCAAGGCCCTCGACGCGTCCGAGCCGGCGCAGTCCGGCAAGGAGTACCGGATCACGGCCACCCTCAAGGAGGGTCTGGCCCAGGACGTCGCCAAGAAGATCGGCAAGATCATCCGCGACGAGGGCCCCAAGGGCGTGAAGTCGCAGATCACCGGCGACGAGATGCGCGTCAGCTCCAAGGACCGCGACGACCTGCAGGCGGTCATCGCCCTCCTCAAGGGCGCCGACCTCGACGTCGCGCTCCAGTTCGTGAACTACCGCTGACGTGACGCAGAGCCCCCGCACCCCCGCGGGCCTGGACCGCCGCGCCCTGCTCGGCCTGGCCCTGACGGGCGGGGTGCTCGCCGGCTGCTCCGGCGGAGACCCGGAACCCGCGGCGACCTCGGCCCCGACGGCGACGACGAGCGCGACGCCGTCCCCGACGGCGACCGGCACCCCGGACGCCGACACCGACCCCTCGTTCGTCCCGAACGGGCTGAGCTCGACCCAGCGGACGGTCTACCGCTACGGCGAGCACTACCGGCAGGTCTCCGACCTGTGGCTGCCCACGGGCGACCGGCGGAACGTCCTCCTCGTCGTCGTGCACGGCGGCGGCTGGGAGGCCGGGTACGACCGACGGGACATCAACGACCTCGTCGGCGACATGGTCGGCCGGGGGTACCCCGTCCTCAACGTCGACTACCGCGGGTACGGGGACGGCGGCGGCTGGCCGTCGACGTTCACCGACACGGCCACGGCCGTCGACCTCGCGAGCGTCGCGGCCACCCAGTTCTCGCTGCCGCTGGACCGGGTCTGCCTCGTCGGGCACTCCGCCGGCGGGCACCTCGCGATGTGGGCGGCGGGCCGGCGCGCGCTGCCCTCGGGGGCCCCGGGCGCGGACCCGAAGGTGGTCCCGGCGCTCGCGGCGTCGCTGTCCGGCGTCCTGCACCCCTCGGTCGCCTACGGCGAGGACGCCAACGTCGCCGGGTTGTTCGGCGGCTCCCCCACCGACGTCCCGGACAGGTTCGCCATCGGCGACCCCTCCCGGCTGGCCCCGTACCGGATGCCCCTGTGGGCCGGGGCGGGGACGTCCGACGAGGTCGTCCCCGTGTCGCAGACGGAGTACTTCTGCGACACCGTCCGGGCGGCCGGCGACAGCGTGGAGGAGCAGCTGGTCCCCGGCGCGAACCACGTGGCGGGCAAGGACCCGGGCGGCCCGATCGTCCCGCTGTTCCGGACCTGGCTGGAGTCCCGGCTGGGCTGAGCCCTCAGCGGCGGTAGCCGGCGAGGGCCTCTAGGCGGGCGATGCGCTCGGCCATGGGCGGGTGGGTGGAGAAGAGCTTGGCCACCCCCTGCCCGCGGAACGGGTTGGCGATCATCATGTGGCTGGAGTTCACGAGCTCGCGCTCGGGCGGCAGCGGCAGCTGCCGGGTGCCGAGCTCGAGCTTGCGCAGCGCCGACGCGAGCGCCAGCGGGTCCCCCGTGAGCTTGGCGCCGTCCTCGTCCGCGTCGTACTCGCGGGTGCGGGAGATGGCGAGCTGGATGACGGTGGCGGCCAGCGGGGCCATGAGCGAGAGCAGCAGCATCGCGAGCGGGTTGGGCCGGTCCTCGTCGCGGCCGCCGCCGGGCATCGAGCCGAAGAACAGCCCGAACTGCGCGACGGAGGTGATGATCCCGGCGAGGGCACCCGCGACGGAGCTGGTGAGGATGTCGCGGTTGTAGACGTGCATGAGCTCGTGGCCCAGGACACCGCGCAGCTCGCGCTCGTCCAGCATCTGCAGGATCCCCTCGGTGCAGCAGACCGCCGCGTTCTCGGGGTTGCGGCCCGTCGCGAAGGCGTTGGGGGCCATGGTCGGCGAGACGTACAGGCGCGGCATCGGCTGCCGCGCCGTCGTCGAGAGCTCCCGCACGATGCGGTACATCGCGGGCTGCTCGGCCTCCGAGACCGGCCGTGCCCGCATGGCGCGCAGCGCGAGGGTCGCCGAGTTCCAGTAGCCGTAGGCCGACGTCCCGACGCCGATGAGCACGAAGACCAGCAGGATGACCGGCGCGCGGAACGAGGACGCCAGCAGCCCGCCGATGAGCAGCAGCACGGCCCAGATCGCGCCGAAGAGCACGGCCGTCTTGACGCCGTTGTGGTGCCGGTGCATGCCGTCCCTTCCCCCGCAGTCCCTGTCTGGGTGGTGAACGCCGCAGCCGGTCCGCGCGTTCCGCAGCGTCAGCGGTGCCGGCCGGTCACCGCGGTCACGACCCCGAGCCCGATCATCGACACGCCGCCGACCCGCGTGACCGTCCGCAACCGCGACGGCCTCCCCACGAACGCCGTCCGCACGCGCGCTGCGGCCAGGCCCCACCCGCTGTCGCAGACGAGCCCGATGAGGACCGGGACGAGGCTCAGCAGGGCCATCTGCAGCGGGACCGACCCCGCCGACGGCTCGACGAACTGGGGCAGCACGGCCGCGAACATGACGAACACCTTGGGGTTGCTGATGCCGACGACCACCCCGTCGCGCAGGGCGCGGTCCGGCCGGGCACCGGTAGTCGACCCCTCCGGGACCGGCCCCGTGTGCCGGGCCCCGCGCAGGGCCTGCACGCCCAGCCACACCAGGTAGGCCGCCCCGGCGATCTTCACGACCTCCAGCACGACGTCCCAGCGCTGCAGGACGGGGCCGAGGCCGACCGCGATGACGAGGGCCGCGAGCAGGCTGCCGAGGGAGTTGCCGAGGACGCTCAGCAGCGCCGTCGACCGGCCGTGGGCGAGCGCGCGTCCCACGATGAACAGCACGCTCGGGCCGGGGACGAGGATGATCACGGCGCAGGTCGCACCGAGGGCGAGGACCTGCTCGAGGGTGAGAGGCACGCGCCGACTGTAGGACCGGGTCGGCGCATCCGGTGGTTGCGTGACGGCACCGGACTGTGAGTGACTCTCAGGAAGCGCCGAGGGGGCGCGCAGGACTCACCGGGGGACGGGGCGGGTGGAGGCGAGCGGAGCGAGCACGGTCACGTCCATGACCGGCCGTCGCGACGCGACCCTCCTCGGGCTGGCGACCGCGCTGGCCGCCACCGACAGCGTCGAGGACGTGGCCCTCGCTGTCCGCGACCTCATGCGCCAGGACCTCGACGCCTGCTACACGACGGTGTCGATGATCGAGGGCCCCTTCCTCACGACCCCCGCGCTGGGCCAGCTCGACGACGACACCGAGCAGCGCTGGCTGCGGCTCCCGCTGGACGTCGACTCCCCCGCGCACCGCGTCGCGCGCACCGGCAGACCCCTGGTGTTCCACCGCCTGGGCCAGCTGCTGGAGGCCTTCCCCGACGCGGCGGACACCTACCGGCGCACCGGGTTGCGCTCCGGGGTCGTGCTGCCGCTGCTCATCTCCGGGGGCTTCCGGATCGGCGCGCTCACCATCGCCTGGGACGTCGAGCGGAGCCTGCGCGAGGACGAGGCGGTCCTGGTGACGGCGGTCGCCGACGCCACCGCGCAGGCCGCCCGCCGAGCGCAGCTCTACCGCGAGCGCCGCGACGTCGCCCACACCCTGCAGGCCGCGATGCTGCCGGAGCTGCCCGCGCTGCCCGGTCTGCAGCTGGCCAGCCGCTACCTGCCCTGGTCGTCGACGGACGAGCAGGTCGGGGGCGACTGGTACGACGCCATCGCCCTGCCGGACGGCGGGGTGCTGCTCCTCATCGGCGACGTCGCCGGGCACGACATCGAGGCCGCCGCCCGCATGGGCCGCGTGCGGTCGATGTTCCGGGCGCTCGCCGTCGACCACCCCGAGGAGCACCCGGCGGCGCTGGTGCACCGGCTCGACCACGTGCTCGACGCCCTCGGTGACCTGACGCTGGCGACCATGGCCGTCGTGCGGCTGGACCCGCCCGGGCCGGGGCGGCAGGTGCACTGGACGACGGCCGGGCACCCCCCGCCGCTGCTGGTCGACGCGCAGGGACACAGCACCGTGCTGCTGGCCGACCCGGACCTGCCCCTGGGTGTGGCGCCCGGGCGGTCCCGGCACGACCACGTCCGGCCGTGGCCGGCCGGCGCGACGCTCGTCCTCTACACCGACGGGCTCGTGGAGCGCCGCGGCCGCGACGTCGGGGACGGCATCCTGGTGCTGCGCTCGAGCCTGGAGCGCACCCACACCGAACCGTTGGAGACGCTGCTGGGCGAGCTCGTCACCGCGCACGTCGCGAACTCCGAGGACGACTGCGCCGTGCTCGCCGTGCGCGACGCCGTCTGACGGGGAGCCCGTCAGGGGCGGCGGTGTCCCGCTCCGGCGTGGGTGGCCGCGAGGCGCGGGCCGTCGCCGGTGCCGAGACGTTCGCGCAGCGTCGTCCCGGGCGGTGGGGGCGGCGCCGTCCGGCCGCGGCGGGCCAGCTCGGGCACGAGGTGGTCCACGACGTCGGCGAAGGTGCCCGGCATCGTCGCGTACACGAGGTTGAACCCGTCGACGTCGGCCTCCTCGGCGAAGGCCTCCAGCTCGTCGGCGACGGTCTCCGGCGAGCCCGCGAGCACCGGTCCGCGTCCACCCACCGCGACGAACTGCGCGAGGTCGTCGACGGTCCAGTCCCGGTCGGGGTCGTCGGTGAAGCTGCGCAGCGCCGACCGGTTCGCGTCCGTCGTGACGTGCTGCAACCGGTCCCCCGGCGCGGCCCCGGCGAGGTCGACGCCGGTCCAGCCACCGAAGAGGGCGAGCGCGCCCTCCCGGCTGGCGTGCTCGCGCAGGTCGGCGAGCAGCGCGTAGGCCTCGGCGTCGGAACTGCGCACGACGGGGGTCAGGCCCGCGTACACGGCGACGGACCGGGGATCCCGACCCGCCTCCTCCACCCTGCGGCGCAACGAGTCCACCGAACGGCGGGCGATCGCGGCGGTCGGGGCGATGACGAAGACGCACTCGGCGTGGCGGGCCGCGAACTCCTGCCCGCGCGGGGACGAACCGGCCTGGAAGACGACGGGCGTGCGCTGCGGGGAGGGTTCGCACAGGAACGCGCCGGGCACGTCGAAGTACCGGCCGTGGTGGGCGATGTCGTGCACCTTGGCCGGGTCCGCGTAGACGCCGCGGGCCGCGTCGCGGACGACGGCGCCGTCCTCCCAGGACCCCTCCCACAGCTTGTAGCAGACCTCGAGGTACTCCTCGGCGACGTCGTAGCGCTCGTCGTGGGCGACCTGGGCGGTGAACCCGAGGTTGCGTGCCGCGGAGTCCAGGTAGCCGGTGACGACGTTCCACGCGACACGGCCGTCGGTGAGGTGGTCGAGCGTCGTGAGCCGACGGGCGAGGGAGTACGGCTGCTCGTACGTCGTCGTGACGGTGAGCCCGAACCCGAGGTTCTCGGTGACCGCCGCCATCGCCGACACCGCTGCGAGGGGGTCGTTGACGGGGACCTGCGCCGCCGTGCGGACGGCGGCGTCGCGGGACCCGCCGTACACGTCGTAGGTGCCGAGCACGTCGGCGAGGAAGAGGGCGTCGAACCCGCCGCGCTCGAGCAACCGGGCGAGGTCGGTCCAGTGCCGCAGCGTGCGGTAGTCGGCGCTGCGGTCCTCCGGCCGGCTCCACAGGCCGGCGGCCTGGTGCCCGACGCAGGCCATGGCGAAGGCATTGAGGCGCAGGGGTTTCACGTGGCGGGACCCTCCAGGGGCTCGTGCGCGGTCTCGCGCGTGCAGGCGGCGGCGACGGTGGTGAGGACCGCCAGGAACGAGAGGTAGCCGGCGACCAGCCAGGGCGACCCCCCGCCGGCGGCGAGCAGCGAGGCCGCGACGAGCGGGGTCAGGCCCCCGCCCAGGACGGCCCCGATCGAGTAGCCGAGGGACGCGCCGCTGTACCGGGTCCGGTCGTCGAACTGCTCGGCGAAGAACGCGCCCTGGGCGCCGTACTGGCTGTCGTGGCCGAGGTTCACGGCGACGACGACCGCCCCGACGACGAGGGCCGTGGACCCGGTGTCGAAGAGCAGGAACGCGGGGACGGAGAACACCGCCGTCAGCACGGACCCGGCGAGGTAGACCGGACGGCGGCCGACGCGGTCGGACAACCACCCCCAGAACGGGGTCGTCGCCAGGCTCAGCACCGACGCGACGAGCACCGCGAGCAACCCCACGTCCGCCCCGTCCGAACGCACCTCGCTGCCGAGGTAGCTGAGCGCGAAGACGGTGTAGAGGACGTAGGACCCGTTCTGCCCCAGCCGCATCCCGGTCGTGACGAGGACGCCGCGGCGGTTGGTGCGCAGGACCTCCGCGACGGGGCGCCGGGCGGTCGCCTCGGCGTCGCGAACCGCGGCGAAGGTGGGCGACTCGGTGACCTTGAGCCGGATGAGCAGACCGACCACGACGAGGACGGCGCTGGCCAGGAACGGCAGCCGCCACCCCCAGGCCAGGAACGCGTCGTCGTCGGTGAGGGAACGGGTCAGCCAGAACCCGCCGCTGGCCAGCACCATGCCCGCGGCCGACCCCGTCTGCGGGATCGCCCCGAACAACCCGCGCCGGCCGGTGGGGGCGTGCTCGACGGCCAGCAGGACGGCCCCACCCCACTCCCCGCCCGCCGAGAAGCCCTGCAGCAGACGGCAGAGCACGAGCAGCACCGGAGCCCAGGCGCCGATCTGGGCGTGCGTCGGCAGCAGTCCGACGGCGGCCGTGGACACGCCCATGACGAGCAGGGAGGCGACGAGGACGGCCTTGCGCCCCACCCGGTCGCCGACGTGCCCGGCGACGGCCCCGCCGAGCGGGCGGGCCAGGAACCCGACGGCGTAGGTGGCGAACGCCGCGACGACGCCGACGGCCCCGCCCACGTCGGGGAAGAACAGCGGGCCCAGGACGATCGCCGCCGCCGTCCCGTAGAGGTAGTAGTCGTACCACTCGATCGTGGTGCCGACGAAGCTGCCGAGGGCCGCGCGACGACGGGCCGTCCGGGCCCCGGGGCGGGTGAGGACGTCGGGGGACTGCACAGCGGTCACGAGATCTCCCATCGGTCCTGGCGGAAGCACCTGTCCTGCCCCACGTCGGGGACGGGATGGTTGCTGCGACGTCGACGAGCCAGGTCTCTCGGTCGCTCTGGATGGCTGCTGCGAACGTACCCCACCCCGCACCGGGTACCGCAACACGGACGGGCGGGCGGCGCTCCGGCGGCACCCTCGCGTGGCCCTCGTCAGGGGGGTCCCGGGCTGGCGCGACGGGGCCGGTGGGCCGACCATCGAGTGCCGGGTCCGGTCCGTCCCGCCCCCGGTTCACGGGTCGACCACAGGTGGTGATGTCACAGTGCGGAGCGTGAGACCTCTGCGCTTCGGTGCCGTCGTGCTGCTCCTGCTGGGCAGCATGGCCGCCTCCCTGCCCGAGGAGACGGTCGCGGCCACGGGTGGCGCGCGCTCCGACGGGCCCCCGCGCCCGACGCGCGTCGTCTCCCTCGGCGACTCCGTGCCCACCGGGGCCCAGTGCGACTGCTCCCCCTTCCCGGTCCTCGTCGCGGCCGACCTGGCGGCCCCCGGGCAGCGCGTCGGGCTCGAGCAGCTCGCCGAGGACGGCGCGACGTCCGACGACGTCGCGGCCACGGTGGAGGACCACCTCTCGGACTTCTCCGCCACCGACGTCGTCCTCCTCGAGGCCGGCGCCAACGACGTCGCCGACCTCGCCGACGGCTCGGACCCCCTGCCGGACGAGCAGCAGGTCGACGCCGCGGCGGCCAAGGCCGTCGCCACCGTCTCGGCGACCGTCGACCGCATCGTCCCCACCGGGGCACGGGTCGTCGTCCTGGACTACTGGGCCGTCGGGCTCGACGGGACGGTCGCCGACGAGCAGTACACACCCGCTCAGCAGGCGGTCCAGGACCAGCTGACGGACTCCTTCGACGACCAGCTGCAGGCCGCGGTGGACGCCAAGGGGGCGCAGGTGACGTTCGTGGGGCTGCGGCAGGTCTTCCACGGCGACGACGGGAGCCTGGACCCCACACCGCTGCTGGCCGACGACGGCGACCACCCGAACGCGAAGGGCCAGCGGGCCATCGCCGACGCCGTGCTGACGGCCCTGTCCTCCGAGCGCGCCACACGTTCACCGAACATCCGCTGAGAACGCGCCCTCCAGCTCCCGCTCTCCCCCATGATCGGGAGGAACGCCCACCGGCGTTCGCAGGTACGGGGGGAGTTCCACGGTGGGTCTTGCGAGTCCGGTCACCCAGTGGGTGGCCATCGGAGTGGCGTGCGCGGCTCTGGTCGCGATCGTCGTCGGCTGGAGGCTGCTGGCGCGGCGGGGGGTGCTGGCGCTGCTGGGCCGGGCGGCCTCGCTCATCGCGGTCAACCTGACCGTCCTCGTGGCGGTGTTCCTCGTCGTGAACTCCAAGTTCGGCCTCTACTCCGACTGGGACGACCTCCTCGGCATCCAGTCCGCGCAGTCCGCGGCGACCACCACGACGTCCGGCGGGGGCAACGGCGGCACGACGACCGTGAGCGACCCGAAGGCCGAGCAGATCGCGGGCTACGACGGCCGCGTGTTCCGGGCGCAGGTGCCCGGACCGGCGTCCGGGGTCACCGGGACGGTGCTCGTCATGCTCCCCGCCGGGTACGGCACAAAGCCCGCCCCGGCCGGCGGCTACCCCGTCATCGAGGCCTTCCACGGCTACCCCGGGACCCCGCAGCAGTGGCTGGAGGCGATGGACGTCATGCCCTCGGTCGACGGCGCCGTCGCCCGCCGGCAGATCGTGTCGCCCATCCTGGTGTTCCCCGACCTGGAGATCCCCGCGGGCCGCGACACGGAGTGCGTCAACGGCGGACCCGGTGAGCCGCAGCTGGAGACGTGGATGTCGAAGGACGTCCCGGACTGGGTCGAGAGCCACTACCAGGCCGCTCGCACCGCCAGTTCGTGGGCGACGATGGGCCTGTCGATGGGCGCCTGGTGCGCGAACCAGATGACGATGCTGCACCCGGACCGGTTCGGGGCGACGATCTCCTTCGGCGGGTACTTCAAGCCGAACTTCGGGTCGTGGAAGCCGTTCGCGCTGAACAGCCCCGCGGGGCAGCGGCTCGACCTCGTGACCCTGGCCAAGGTCAGCCCGCCCGCCGTCCGCGTGTGGGCCCTGGCCTCCAAGAGCGACTCGCTGTCCTGGCCCTCGACGTCGGCCCTGGCCGCGGCCGCGCACGGGCCGCTGCAGGTGACGATGGTGACCCAGCAGCAGGGCGGGCACCGCACGAGCATCTGGGCAGGGTTCGTCCCGCAGGCCCTGGACTGGCTCGGCGAGAACCTGCAGGGTTTCGCGCCGACGTCGGCCTGAGGACCGGCCCGTGCCCCTCCCGCGCCCGGTCGTCGGGCACGAGAGGGGGCACGGGGTGACCCCGTGCCCGGACCCCCGCCGGCCCCGGGAAGGCGAACGGTGGGGTCGCGAACGGTGGGGCGGCAGGTCAGCCGCGGCGGCGGCGCAGTTCGGCGGTGAGGGCCGGCAGGACCTCCGCGAGGTCCCCGACGATCCCGTAGTCGGCGAACTCGAAGATGGGCGCGTCCGGGTCGTTGTTCACGGCGACGACCGTCGCGGACGCCGCCATGCCGCCCTTGTGGTGCACGGCCCCGGAGACGCCGAGCCCGAGGTACAGGCGCGGGGAGATCGTGACGCCGGTCTGCCCGACCTGCGCCTCGTGCCCGATCCAGCCCTCGTCCGTGGCCACCCGCGTCGCACCGACGGCACCGCCGAGCACGTCGGCCAGCTCCTCGACGCCGGAGAAGTCCCCCTCGACGCCGCGGCCGCCGACGACGACCACCTCGGCCTCGGCCAGCGGGGGCCTCTCGCTCGTGGGACGGCGCGTGCGCGAGACGACGGTGACGGCCCGGGCCGCGGCCGACGCCTCGGCGGTGTGCCGGACGACGGACGGCTCCGCGGCACCGTCCCGCGCGACCGCCTGCACGGCGTGCGGGGCGACGGCGACGACGGCGAGCGGGCCCGTGACCGCGCAGGCCGTGTCCCACGCGCCGGCCAGGACGGACTTGCGGGCCGTCCACCGACCGTCCTCGAACGTGACGCCCGACGCGCCGGTCACGACACCCGCGCCGGTGCGGACGGCCAGCCGGGCCGCCACCTCGCGGCCCTCGAAGGTGGAGGGCACGAGGAGCAGGCCCACGTCCCCGACCGCGGCCAGCACGGCCTGCAGGGCGTCGACGACGGAGGCGGTCAGCTGCGCGTCCGCGCCCG
The DNA here is from genome assembly GCF_042473625.1 of Kineococcus sp. DHX-1. Classification (GTDB taxonomy): domain Bacteria; phylum Actinomycetota; class Actinomycetes; order Actinomycetales; family Kineococcaceae; genus Kineococcus. The sequence continues at coordinate 3,780,538 of NZ_CP170445.1, forward strand.
CCACCTCGACCTCGTGGACGACGTCCGCGCCGTGGGCGGCCAGCTCGGCCGCGGGGGCCTGGACGCCAGCACCGGCACCGGTCCACACGGCGTGCACCTCGCGGTCCAGACCGCGGGCCAGGGTCAGCAGCTCGCGCGCCGTCGGCTTGACGTCCCCGTCGAGGTGGTCGACGAGGACGGCCACCCGGCCGGCCGCGCGGTTCTCCTGCTCGGTCACGCGAAACCCTTCTGCGACAGGTAGTCCACCAGGGCGGGCACCGTCTCGGCGTCCCCGGTGACGAGGACGCGGTCGGCCCGTTCGGGGCGTTCGGCGGCGTGCACGACCTGCGTCGCCGACCCCGCGAGGCCGACCTTGGCCGGTTCGAGGCCGAGGTCGGCCAGCGACCACGTCGTCACGGGGTGCTTGCGGGCGGCCATGATCCCCTTGAAGCCGGGGAAGCGGGCCCGGAAGGCCTGGTCCGTCACCGACAGCACGGCCGGGGCCGGGGCGGTGAGCTCCTCCACGTCCGTGGACGTCTCGCGCCGCACCGACACGACGCCGTCGGCCACGCTGATCCGGTCGGCCAGCGTCAGCTGGGGCCAGCCCAGCAGCTCGGCCAGCGCGGCCGGGACCAGCGAGGTCAGTCCGTCGAGGGCGGCCATCCCGGCCACGACGACGTCGACGGGCTGCTCGGCGTGCAGCTTGGCGACGGCCGCGGCCAGGACCCGCGCCGTCGCGATGGCGTCCGAGCCGGCCACGGCGTCGTCGTGGACGTGGACGGCACCGGAGGCCCCCATCGCGACCCCGCGGCGCACGGCCTCGACGGCCGCGGCGGGACCCACGGTCAGGACGGTGACGTCGTGACCCTCACCGGGGAACCCGGCGGCCTCGGCCGTCCGCAGCCCCGCCTCGACCGCGTCCTCGTCCAGCTCGTTGAGGGTGTCGTCGTCCCCACCCCGTGCGAGCAGACCGTCGGAGCGCAGGGAGCGGGGCTGCTGGATGTCCGGGACGTGCTTCACGCACACGACGACCCGCACGTCAGGCCTCCCCGGCCCCGGCGCGGCGGGAGGCCGCGATCATGTCCTCGCGCGAGACCACCTTGACGCGCTCACGGCCGCGCGGTTCCCCGAGCGAGCGCTCGTAGGCGTCGAGGGTCTCCCACTCGGTCCAGGTCAGGACCTCCACACCCTTGCCGCGCAGGAAGTCCAGCACGGCCTGCGGGTCCGGCTCGCTCGCCTGCGGCAGCTGCGCGGCGTCGGAGACCAGGTGCCGCACCGTCTCGGAGGCGTCCGACTTCGTGTGGCCGATGAGGCCGACCGGACCGCGCTTGATCCAGCCCGTGCAGTAGACGCCGGGCAGGGACCCGCCCTCGGGGTCGGTGACCCGGCCCTCGTGGTTGGCGATGACGCCGGCGAGGGCGTCGAAGGGCACGCCCGGCAGCGGGGAGCCGAAGTAGCCCACCGCGCGGTAGACGGCCTGGACGTCCCACTCGTGGAAGTCGCCCGTGCCCTCGACCGTCCCGTCGCCCACCAGGCGCGTGCGCTCGGTCCGCAGGCCGCTCACGTGGCCGTCGGCGTCGGTCAGGACCTCGGCCGGGGCGTGCAGGAAGTGCAGGTGGATGCGCCGCGACGCCGTCGACTCGCCCTCCTTCAGGGTCCAGTCGGTCAGCGTCTTGACGACCTGCCGGGTCTGGTTGGAGGAGGCGATGGCCTGCTCGGAGCCCTCGTCGAAGTCGAAGTCCTCCGGGTCGACGAGGACGTCGACGTCGGGGACGTGACCGAGTTCACGCAGCTCCAGCGGCGAGAACTTCACCTGCGCGGGCCCACGACGCGCGAACACGTGCACGTCCGTGACCGGCGAGGCCTTCAGGACCTCGTAGACGTTGTCCGGGATCTCCGTCGGGAGGAGGTCGTCGGCGTGCTTGGCCAGGATGCGGGCCACGTCGAGGGCCACGTTGCCGGCGCCGAGGACCGCGACGCGCTCGGCGTCCAGCGGCCACGTCCGGGGGTGGTCCGGGTGGCCGTCGTACCAGGAGACGAAGTCGGCCGCGCCGTAGCTCTCCGGGGCGTCCACACCGGGGATCTCCAGGCGCGCGTCCTCGATGGAGCCCGTGGAGAAGATGACGGCGTCGTAGTACCGCTGGAGGTCCTCGAGCGTGACGTCCGTGCCGAAGTCGACGTTCGTCAGGAGCCGGATGTCCCCGCGGGACAGCACCTTCTCCAGGGCGACGATGATCTGCTTGATGCGCGGGTGGTCCGGTGCGACGCCGTACCGGACGAGGCCGAAGGGCGCGGGCAGCCGCTCGAAGAGGTCGATGCCGACGCCGTCGAACCCGGTGCCCGACAGGTCGGCCTTGGAGAGGATGTCCGAGGCGTAGATCCCGGCCGGTCCGGCTCCGACGACGGCGACGCGCAGCGGACGGTTCGAATCGGTCACAGGTCTCGGTGTCCCTCTCGATCGGTGGAGCTGTGCTGGTGGTGGAGCGCGAACGTGCGTAGGTGAGCCTAACGCCGCGCGCCGACACGACCGTCGTCACGATGGCTCCTGTGGACCACCTGGACGACGACAGGGGCGGAACCCGCCCGGCGCACACACGGATCGTTCACCGGCAGGACGGCCCCCGCAACGGGACGACGGGCTCCCCGGGACCGGCCGGGGTGGCCATGGGGCTGGCCTGCTACGTCGTGTGGGGGCTGTTCCCCTTCTACTTCCACGCGCTGCGCTCGGCCGGCGCCGTCGAGCTGCTGGCCTGGCGGATCGTCTTCTCCCTGGCCCTGTCGGTGGTCCTCGTCACGGTCCTGCGCCGGTGGGCGCGCGTCCTGGCCGTCCTGCGCGACCCCGTGCAGCGCGGGCTGCTGGCCCTGGCGGCGCTCGCGATCGCCGTGAACTGGGGCGTCTACGGCCTCGCCGTCGTCACCGGCCACGTCCTGGAGGCGTCGCTGGGGTACTTCGTCAACCCGCTGCTGACGGTGCTGCTGGGCGTCCTCGTGCTGCGCGAGCGGTTGCGGCCCGGGCAGTGGGCGGCCGTCGGGGTGGGGCTGGCCGCGGTCGTCGTCATCACCGCGGACCTGGGGCGGCTGCCGTGGATGGCGCTGACCCTGGCCGTGTCCTTCGGCACGTACGGCCTGCTGAAGAACCAGCTGGCCCGCCGGGGCGCCGGCGTGGACCCGCTGACGGGGCTGACGGTCGAGACGGGTGTCCTCCTCGTGCCGGCCGTCGTCGCGCTCGCCGTCCTCGGCGACCGGCTCACCTTCGCGAGCGAGGGGTCGCTGCACACGACGCTGCTCGTCCTGGCCGGTCCGACCACGCTCGTGCCGCTCGTCCTGTTCGCCGCCGCGGCGGCCCGCGTCCCGCTCACGGTCATCGGGATGCTGCAGTACGTCACCCCCGTCCTGCAGTTCGTGGCGGCGCTGCTGCTCGGGGAGACGATGCCGACCTCGCGCTGGATCGGCTTCGGCCTCGTGTGGGCCGCGCTGGTCCTGCTGACGGTCGACGCCCTGCGGAACCAGCGACGGGTCCGGGTCCCGGAACCCACGGGCTGAGCCCAGGACGCCCTGTGCCCCTGCGGTGAAGGCGTCCGGGGCAGCAGACTGAGGTCCGTGCTCCCCCCGCTCCTGGCCGGACGTGCCCGCCGAGACCGAACCCGTCGCCTCGGCGCCGGGGCCGTCGCCGTGCTGGCCGTCCTCAGCATCCTCTCCGCGATCACCCCGCCCGCCCGCGAGCGGTTCGGCCCGCTGCTGGAGGTGCTGCCGCTGGGCGTGCCGCTGCTCAGCAAGACGGTCCTCGTGCCCGTCTCGCTCGCGCTGCTGCTGCTCGCCGGGGGGCTGCGCCGGGGGCAGCGGCTCGCGTGGGGCACGACGATCGGGCTGCTGGGCGCGTCGGTCGTCCTGCACCTCGTCAAGGGCATCGACGTCGAGGAGGCCGCGCTCAACGTCGTGGCGCTCGTGTGGCTGGTCGCCAACGCGCGGGCGTTCCCCGTGCTGCCCAGCCCGGCCCGCGCCCGGCGGGCGGTGCGCGTCGTCGTCGTCGGGACGGTCGTCACCCTGGCGGTGTCGGCGGCCCTCGTCGTGGCCGTCGGGGAGGAGCGCAACCCGCGGGAGACGACGGCGGCCGTCGTCGAGCGGCTCATCGGCGACGAGAGCCGCCCGCTGCCGCGGCTGCGCGGCAACGCCGACCACGTGTTCCTGCCGCTGCTGAACCCCTCGCTGCTGGCGCTCGGGCTGGCGCTGCTCGTCGTCCTCGCGTGGCTGCTGTTCAGCCCGCACCGAGCCCCGCAGCTGAGCGACGAGCAGCGCATCGCCCTGCGGGAGCGGGCCCGTGCCGTCGTCGCCGCGCACGGGGGCGACACCCTCGACTTCTTCGCCCTGCGCGACGACAAGGACTTCTTCTTCGCCACCTACCCCGAGGGCGAGGGGGTGGTGGCGCACAGCGTCCGCAACGGCGTGTGCCTGGTCTCCCCCGACCCCATCGGGCCCGAGGAGCGGCGCGGGGCCCTGCTCATGGACTTCCTCGAGCACGTCGAGCGGTCGGGGTGGTCGGTGGCGGTCGTCGGCGCGTCGGCGGATTGGCTGCCGTCCTACGAGGCGGTCGGGCTGCGCCCCGTCTACCTCGGCGACGAGGCCGTGCTCGACTGCTCGAAGTTCTCCCTCAAGGGCTCGTCCATGAAGAGCCTGCGCGGGTCGGTGAACCGCGTCACCAAGGCCGGCATCACGGTGACCTTCCACGACGGCGCGACGCTGCCCGCGCAGGTGAAGGAGGAGCTGCTGTCGATCTCCGGGGAGTCCCGGCAGGGCGAGGGCGAGCGCGGGTACTCGATGACGCTGTCGCGGATGTTCGACCCCTCCGACGAGGGCGTGCTCGTGAGCGTCGCCCGCTTCGAGGACGGCCGCCCGGCCGGTTTCATCCAGTGGGTCCCGGCTCCCCTGGTGCAGGGCTACTCCCTCGACGTCATGCGCCGTTCGACCGCCGAGGACGTCCCCAACGGCCTGACCGACGCCCTCATCGTCGCGACCGCGGCGCACCTGGCGCAGAACGGGATGCGCGGCCTGGGCCTGAACTTCGCCGTCCTGCGCGAGGTCGTCGCCGGGGAGCGCGAGGGCACGTTCGCCGACCTGGGCCGCCGCGCGCTGCACGCCCTGTCCAAGAGCGCGCAGATCGAGTCGCTGTGGAAGTTCAACGCCAAGTACGACCCGGAGTGGCGACCGCGGTACGTCGTGCTGGACTCCGTGGAGTTCGCTGCGGCGCAAGGGTTCACGATCGCCGACGCGGAGGGTGTCGCCGAACTGCCGGTCGTCGGACGGTTCCTGGGCCGCCGCCCCGCCACCCCGTCCGCCAGCACGGGGTCCTGAGTGGCGCTCGCGCTGGCGGCCGCCGTCCTGGCCGCCCTCGGGTACGCGGCCGGGTCGATCCTGCAGGCCGTCGGGGTGCGCGGGGGGTCCGGGGCCGCCGCGCTGACCCGCTCCCCGCTCTACCTCACCGGTCTCGGGGTCGACGGTCTCGCGTGGCTGCTCTCGCTCGTGGCGCTGCGCCGGTTGCCGACGTTCGCCGTGCAGTCGCTGCTGGCCGGCTCGCTGGCCCTGACCGTCGTCCTGGCCCGGGTCTTCCTCGGGTCGAGGCTGCGGCCGCGCGACACCGCGGCCGTCCTCGCGCTCGTCGCGGCGCTCGGGGTCGTCGGGGGCGCCGGGACCGAGCAGCCCTCCCCCACCGTGGCGACGGCCCTGCAGGTCGTGCTGCTCGTCACCGGGGCGCTGCTCCTCCTCGCCGTGCTCGTGCTGCGCCGGTACGGCTCGGCGACCTTCGCGGTGCTGGCGGGTCTGGGGTACTCCGTCGCGGCCCTCGGCGCGCGGGCCGTCACGCTGCCGGACGCCTGGTCGCAGGCCTGGCGGGTGCTCGCCGAACCCGTCGCGTGGGCGGTCGTCGTCGCCGGGATCGCCGGCACGCTCGGGTACGCCGCGGCGCTGGAGAAGGGGCCCGTCGGGCCCGCCACGGCGCTGCTGTGGTCGGTCGAGGTCGTCGTGCCGGCGGTCGCCGGGTTCGCGCTGCTCGGGGACGTCGTGCGGCCCGGCTGGTGGGTCCCGACGGTCGCGGCGCTCGTCGTCGTCGTCGGCTGCTCGGTCGTGCTCGCGGGGTCGCCGGCGATCCCCGAGGAGACGTGACACCACAGGTCCTGGCCGCGACCCGGCTGCCCGGGGCCTGGGTGGACTCCCCGTTCGTCGCCGCCGGTGCAGGTGTGCTGCTGCTCGCCTGCCTCGTGCGACTGCTCCGGCGCCGTCCACGCGGGCGGTGGGTCCCGGCCTGCCTGGTCGCGGCCGTCCTCGTCGCGGCCACGACCGCGAACGCGCTGACGGGGTACGTCCCGACCGTGCAGGCGGCGCGGTTCGCCCTCACCGGCGACCTGCCCGGAGCGCGGGTGGTCTCGTTCCGTCTCGGGGCCCCGGACCTCGACGTCGCCGCGACGGCCGTCCACGTCCAGCTGCCCCGGGGGTACGCCGAGCACCCGGACCGCCGGTACCCCGTCGTCGTGCTCCTGCCGGGCTCCCCGGGACGGTCCACGGACTGGTTCGCGGCGGGCGGCGCCGCACGGACGGTCGACGCCCTCACCGACGCCCGCCTGCTGCCCGCGGTCCTCGTCGTCACGCCCGACATGGACCCCGACCTGCTGGGCGCCGGCGGGGACACCGAGTGCCTCGACCTGCCCGGCGGGCCGCAGTGGGAGACGTACCTCTACCGCGACCTCGTGCCGGCCCTCGACAGCCGCTTCCGCACCCTGGCCCGGCCCTCCTCGCGGCTGCTCGGCGGGGAGAGCGCCGGGGCGTTCTGCGCGCTGGACCAGGGGCTGCGCCACCGGGACGTGTGGGGGCCGCTCGTCGCGATCGAACCCTTCGGCGATGCGGGCCCGGCGGTGCGCGGGGAGCTGTCCGCCGCGGCCTTCGCGGCCGCCTCCCCCGCCCGCTACCTGCCCACCGTCACCGTGCCCGCGCCGGTGCCGGTGTTCCTCGGCACGGGCGCCGACGCCCCCGAACGCGCCGGCACCGACGAGCTCGCCCGGCTCGTCGCGGCGCGCGGGTGGCCCCTGGAGCGGCGGGACGTGGCCGGGGGTCACACGTGGACGACGGCGCGGGAGCTGCTGCCCCACGGGCTCGCCTTCGCCGGCCGCTACCTCGACGCGGGCGCGGGGGTGGCGGACTGACGGGTGGAGCGCTGCCCCCAGCTCAGCGCCTCCAGCACCAGCCACGCCGAGACGGACAGCACCTGCCAGCGCTGGGAGTTGCCCCCGCCGCCGTTGCCGCCCTGGAAGAACGTCACGACCTCGTAGAGGCCGCAGCCGGCGGAGACGAGCGCCGTGAGGACCGCGAGCGCCTTCAGCACTCCCCGTGCACGCCAGGCCAGTTCGACGCCCCCGAGCACCGCGCCCGTGGTGGCGAGGACGGACACCCCGTCGTGGACGAGCTCGGCGGTCTCGGAGGAGGCCGGGCACGGGCCGAGGGAGGGCGCACACGTCACGGGCACCACGGCCGAGACGAGGGTGCCCAGGCCGAAGGCGAGCAGGCACAGGGCCCGGAAGCGGGCGTGCCGGAACGCGCTGCGCCACAGCACGATCCCCAGGACGGCGGCGAGCACCCCGGCCGTCCCGTCGCCGAGGCGGAACCACACCGCCCCCGGTTCGGTGGGGACGGACAGCTCGCTGATGACGCCGACGGCGAGGTCGATGCGGGCCCCCACGGCCGGGGCGAGGAGGAAGTTCGCGTTGGCCACGGCCGCGACGACGGCCGCCACGACGGCCAGGACGAGGAGGGGTCTGCGCACCGTCACCGGCCCAGCGCCGCGACGGCGTCGGCGACGGCGTCCGGCCCGCCGACGTTGCCGGGGACGACGACCTGGAGGACGTCACGACCGCCGAGGTCCATCCGCCAGAGCGAGATCCCGGCCGCGACCTGACCCTCGACGAGCGCCGCGTCGGCGCCGATCCCCGTCCGCGCGACCTCGGCCGCGGTGATGCCGCCCTTGCTGACGACGGCGTCGGCGCCGGGGACGAGCCGCTGGACGGCGGTGACGAGCGCGGTCATGACCCGTTCGCCGTGGTCGAGCGTGCCGTGCTCACCGGAGCGGACGCGTTCGGTGGCGATGACGGCGACGCCGGCGGCCAGGTCGTCGCGGGCGCGGTCGGCGAGGTCCTCCCCGGCTGCGGCGGGATCCTCGAGCGCCGCGGCGGTCGACAGCACGTGGGCGGGACCGTGTCCCTGCGCGAGCGCCTCGAGCTGCGCGCGGGCCCCGTCGGTGTGCGACCCGCAGACCACCAGGACGCGCGGGGAGCCGGGCAGCAGGGGGCGGTCGAGGAGACCGGTGCTGGTGGCGCCCGCGAGCGCTGCAGCGAGGGGGGCGGCGCAGCGGACCACGACGTCGCGACCCGCCGGCGGCGTCCACGCGCGCACGACGTCGGCCAGGGCCTGCACGTCGGCGTCGTCGCGGACGTCGGGCAGCAGGACGGCGCCGGCGGGGGCCTCGTCGAGCGCCCGGGCGAGCTGGTCGACTCCGCCGAGGGGCACGGGCGTGCGGTCGGACTTCTCCCGGACGTAGTCCGCGAGCCGGGAACTGCGGAAGCCGAACACGGGGTCGGCGGCGTACTCCGTCTCCCCCGCCGGCACGTCCTGGTCCCCGCTGCGGACGAGGTGCACGCCGTCGACCGTCGTGCGTCCGCCGGCGGGGAAGGCCGGGACGAAGAGGACGACGTCGTCGGGGCCGGTGAACACGTCCGTCTCGGCGAACACGTGCCCGCGCAGGGTCGAGTCGCCCCGCAGGACGCACCGCACCTCGGCCCCCAGGCGCCGGCCCGCCTCGCGGGCGGCGTCGCGGATGTCCGTGACGAGCGCGACCGCGGCGGCCTCGTCGAGGGCCCGGGAGTTCGTCTGGACGTACACGCCGTCCGCCGCGCCCAGGGCGTCGGCGAGGAGGTCGGCCAGGGGCGGGTGCGGGGCGTCCCAGCGCAGGAGCACCCGGACCCCCGTCGCGGACTGCGTCCCGGTCGGGTCGTCGTCCAGGACGACGGTCTTGTGGCTCACCCTCCGCAGTAGACCAGACCCCCCGGACGGGGTGCCCGTTCGCTCTCGTGCAGCGGCACCGGGTGCGGCAGAGTGAGGCGCATGGACCTGCCGGTGAACCCGCCCGTCTCGCCGATGCTGGCCAAGGCGGCCACGGGTGTCCCCGCCCAGCCCGGCGACGGACCGGCGTGGCTGTACGAACCGAAGTGGGACGGTTTCCGCTGCATCGTGTTCCGCGACGGCGACGAGGTCGTGCTGGGCTCGCGCAACACCAAACCCCTGACGCGGTACTTCCCCGAGGTCGAGGCGGCCGTGCGCGCCGAGCTGCCGGAGCGGTGCGTCGTGGACGGGGAGTTGTTCGTCCCGCAGCCCGGCGGCGGGCGGCTGGCCTGGGAACTGCTCTCGCAGCGCATCCACCCGGCCAAGAGCCGCATCGACAAGCTGGCCGCGGAGACGCCGGCGCAGTTCGTGGCGTTCGACCTGCTGGCCCTCGGCGACGAGGACCTCACCGGCCTGAGCACCGCCGACCGCCGCGCCCGGCTCGTCGAGGCGCTCGCGGGGTGCGGTCCGGTCACCCACGTCACGACGGCGACGCACGACGCGGACCTGGCGACGGAGTGGTTCACGACGTTCGAGGGCGCCGGGCTCGACGGGGTCGTCGCCAAACCGCTGGACGCGACCTACCGGCAGGCCGAACGGGTCATGACGAAGGTCAAGCACCGGCGCACGGCCGACTGCTTCGTCGTCGGGTACCGGATGCACAAGAGTTCTCCCGGGATCGGGTCGATGCTGCTGGGTCTGCACACCGACGACGGGGTCGCGTTCGTCGGCGGGGCCGCGGCGTTCACCGCCAAGCGCCGGGTGGAACTGCTCGAGCAGCTCTCGCAGCTGCGCACGGGGGACGAACCCGCGCAGGGCGAGAAGAACCGGTGGAACGCGCGGGAGGACAACTCCTGGATCCCGGTGCGGCAGGAACTCGTGTGCGAGGTCGAGTACGACCAGCTGGAGGGGTGGCGGTTCCGGCACAACCCGCGGTTCCTGCGGTGGCGGCCGGACAAGACGCCCGAGCAGTGCCGGCTCGACCAGCTCGACGTCCCCGCGGACTACGACCTCGCCGACGTGCTGTCCGGAGCCTTGCGGTGAGCCCGAAGGCGCCCGCGGAGGAACTCGACGTCGACGGCACCCCGGTGCGGTTGACGTCGCCGGACAAGCCGTACTACCCGGACCTGGGCGAGGCCGGCACCAAGCGGCACGTCGTGGAGTTCTACCGGCTCGTGGCCCCGGCGCTGCTGACCGCCGTGCGCGACCGGCCGACGTACCTGCAGCGGTTCCCCGACGGCGTGCAGGGCGAGGAGGTCTACCAGAAGCGCGTCCCGAAGTTCGCGCCCGAGCACGTCGACACCGTGCACGTGACGTTCCCGTCGGGGCGGTCGGCCGACGCCATCCGCCCCACGAACGCGGCCACCCTCGTCTGGGCGGCGCAGCAGGCGACGATCACGTTCCACCCGTGGCACTGCACGTCCCCGGACGTCGACCACCCCGACGAGCTGCGCATCGACCTCGACCCCCAGCCCGGGACGGGTTTCGCCCAGGCGCGGACCGTGGCGCGCGACGTGCTGCGGCCCCTGCTGACCGAGTTGGGGTGCGAGGGGTTCGTCAAGACGTCCGGCGGGCGCGGACTGCACGTGTTCGTGACGATCGAACCGCGGTGGACGTTCACCGAGGTCCGTCGCGCCGCGATCGCGCTGGCCCGCGAGGTGGAGCGGCGGGCCGACGGCCTGGTCACCTCGGCGTGGTGGAAGGAGGAACGCGGCGAGACGGTGTTCGTCGACTACAACCAGAACGCACGGGACCGGACGATCGCGAGCGCCTACTCGCTGCGCCGGACCTCCCGGGCCACGGTGTCCGCGCCGCTGCGCTGGGAGGAGCTGGCCGACGACCTCGACCCCGACGACTTCACGCTGACGACGTTCCCCGCGCGGTACGCCGAGGTCGGTGACCTGTGGGCGGGCCGGGGCGAGCGGGCGCACTCGCTGGAGCCGTTCCTGGCCCTGGCCGACGCCGACGCCGCGGCGGGTCTGGGGGACCTGCCGTACCCGCCGAACTACCCCAAGATGCCGGGCGAGCCCAAGCGCGTGCAGCCCTCCCGGGCCCGGAACCCCTGACCGGAAACGTTCAAGCCGGGCCGTCCAGCGGCCGAAGGGGTGGGTGAACCGGTCCTGTCGCCGGTGGATGACCCCCCGGGAGCCTTCGATGTCGAGCACCGCCCCCAGCGCCACCCGTCCCACCCGGTCCCTGCTGGCCGACCGCAGCGTCCGCACGAAGGTGCTCAGCGCGCTCGGCGCCCTGGGCCTCGTGACCGTCGCCGTCAGCGCGGGGTCGCTCACGGCCCTGCACCAGGGCACGACGCGCTCGGACGCCCTCTACCAGGACAGCGTCGTCGGTCTCACGGCGCTCGGCCGGGTGCACCAGGAGGAGCTCAAGACCCGGATGCTCGTCGCGCAGCACGCGGCGACGCCCGACGCGGAGGGCAAGGCCGCGGTCGCGCAGAAGATCAAGGACAGCGACGCCGAGCTCGACACGTGGGCGGCCAAGTACACGGCGACGCCGCAGGCCGACGCGGCGAACTGGAAGGTCTTCACCGACACCTGGTCGCAGTGGCGCCAGGCCCGCGACAGCCAGCTGCTGCCGGCGTCGGACGAGGGCGACCTCGTGGCCTGGTCCGCGGCGAACTCCTCCGTCGCCCAGCCCCTCGTGAGCAAGGCCGCCGACGCCCTCGACGCCATCGAGGGCGCCGAGGACAAGGAGGCCAAGGCCAACGCGCAGGCGGCCGCCGCCGAGTCGGCGCACTCGCGCAACCTCGTCGTCGGCGGGCTGCTGCTCGGGCTGACCCTGGCCACCGCGCTCGGGCTGGCCGTCGTGCGCTCCATCACCGGCCCCCTGCGGGAGGTGTCGCAGTCGCTGGAGGCCATGGCCGCCGGGGACCTCACCGTGGCCGCGCGCGTCGAGAGCCGTGACGAGGTCGGCCAGATGGCCGCCTCGCTCGAGCGGGCCCGCGACAGCGTCCGCAGCACCGTCTCCGCCATCGCGTCCTCGTCGGCCTCGCTGGCCGCCGCGTCGACGCAGCTGGCCGCCGACAGCGAGCGCATCGGCTCGACCGCCGGTCAGACCGCGGCCGTCGCCGCCGACGCCGCCGAGACCGCGGCCACCGTCGCCGCCAGTGTCGCGACCGTCGCGATGGGCGCCGGCGAGATGCAGGCCGCCATCCGGGACATCGCCTCCGGCGCCTCGGAGGCCACCGCCGTCGCCGCCCGTGCGGACGACCTGGCCGGCCGGGCCGGGGAGACCGTCGCCCGCCTCGGCGTGAGCTCGACCCAGATCGGTGACGTCGTCAAGGCCATCACCGCGATCGCCGAGCAGACCAACCTCCTCGCGCTCAACGCCACCATCGAGGCCGCCCGCGCCGGGGAGGCCGGCAAGGGCTTCGCCGTGGTCGCCGGTGAGGTCAAGGAGCTGTCGGCGCAGACGGCCCGGGCGACCGAGGACATCGCCGCCCGCGTCAGCTCGATCCAGACCGACACCGCCGAGGCCGTGCGCGCCATCGAGAGCATCGCCGAGGTCGTCGGGGAGATCAGCAACCACCAGACGACGATCGCGTCCGCCGTCGAGGAGCAGTCCGCGACGACGGCCGAGATGAGCCGCTCCGTCGGCGAGGCCGCGGCCGGTTCGGAGTCCATCTCCGAGGGCATCCGCGGGATCACCGGCTCGGCCCGCTCCACCGCGGACGTCGTCGCCGGCACGCGCGCCGCCACCGACGACCTGCACCGCATGGCGGGCGAGCTCAACGCCCTGGTCGGCCGCTTCCGCGTCTGACCCGTCCCCACGGCGAGCGGCCCCGCACCCACCCGGGTGCGGGGCCGCTCGCCGTTCCGGGCGGACGGACCTACAGCCGCTGGGCGGCCATCCACTGCCAGACGTGCGTGCCGTCCGGCGTCGTGGGGTCGTTGCGGCCGACGTAGATCCACGACCAGTGGCCGTCGTACGTGATGCCGTCGTACGCGACGTCCGGGTAGGCGCTCAGCAGCGCGCCGTCGACGTGCTCGGCGATGTACTTCCCGTTGGGCTCGAACGGCACGGTCTCGTCGTTCTCGGCGTGGACCACCCAGGTCGGCGTGCTGCTCATCGCCGCCAGCTCCTCGTCGGTCAGCACCACAGCGTCGTCGTACTCGCGGACCGCGGCGATGGGGACGTCCGCGGCGAAGAACCCGGGGTTGTCGGCGGTGAGCTGGGCCGTCATGTAGCCGCCGTTGGAGGCCCCGACGACGTAGATGCGGCTCGTGTCGACACGGTGGCTCGCGACCACCTCGTCGATGAGGCCCTTGAGCTGGGCGGAGTAGCCGCGGGCGGGGTCGTTGAGCCAGAAGTCCGGGGCCTGCGGTGCCAGGACGTACGCCCCGCCGAAGGCGTCCTGCGCCTCCTCCGTCGCGAAGCCGAGGGCGCCGCGGTTGGCCTGCAGCACGAGGTCGTTGTCGTAGGAGCCCTCCCGTCCGCCCTCTCCCCCGCCGTGCAACCACACGACGAGCGGACGCAGGCCACGCTCCTTCGGGGAGAACAGGCGGTAGGCCAGGCCGTTCGCCTCACCGGGGGCGAAGGCCTCGACCTCGTCGTCCACCAGCCGCGACTGCTCGAGGGCGGCGAACCTGAAGTCGCTGACGCCGCGGGCGGTGAGGGGCTTGACCTGCGTGAGCGTGTACTCCAGGTCCAGCTCGACGTTGCGGCCCGCCCCCACGGAGTAGCCGAGCGTGCCGGCGCCGGGTGTGCCGAAACCGTCCTCGAGGTCGACGACGAGCCGGCCGCCGGGCTCCAGCCGGACGTCGGCGACCGGGCGGTCGACGTCCTCGAAGGTGCCGAGCACCGGGCCCGGGACGGAGGGGTCGGGGCTGGTGCCGCTCGCGCGGACGCTGAAGGCGTCGTCGGACAGGCTCCTCGGGTTGATGCCGAGTCCCCGCACGTCGATCGTCAGGGACACCACTTGCTGGCCGCCGTCCTGCACCTCGGCGTCGAGGGTGAAGGCGGCGGTCGTCGGGCCCACGGGCCGCAGCTCCTGCGCCTGCGCGGGCACCGCCGCCGCGGTGAGCACGAGTGGGGCCGCTGCCAGGGCCAGCAGGGCGAGAGGTCTCATCATCGAAGGTCCTCGCAACCGTCGTCCGTCGCGCACGGCGTCGTCGCCGTCCGTGGCACGTCGCGTCCTGCGACGGCGCGCACACTCTCGCACCGGTGATCCACAGGTGTCGACCAGCAGACTCGTAGGAGTCCGACCGGGCCCGCGGGGCCGCCCACCCGGCGTCCAGCCGGGGGGACCATGCTCAGCCGCATGAGCGAGTCGCAGACGTACGCCGGACGCACGGCCCTGGTGACCGGGGCGTCGTCGGGGATCGGGGCCGGGCTGGCACGAGCGCTGGCCGAGCGTGGGGCCGACCTCGTCCTCGTCGCGCGGCGGGCGGACGCCCTGGAGGAGCTGGCCACGCAGGTGCGCGCGGCCCACGGACGGCGGGTCGACGTCGTCCCCGCCGACCTCGGCGCGCCCGGCGCCGGCCGCGACCTGCACGAGCGGGTGCTGGCCCTGGGGCTGCACGTCGACGTGCTCGTGAACAACGCCGGCTTCGGCGTCGCCGGTCCGGTGGCCGGCGCGGACGCCGACGCGCTCGTCGCCCAGGTGCCTGTCAACTGCTCCGCCGTCGTCGACCTGACCACCCGGTTCCTGCCCGCGATGGTCGCGCGCCGTTCCGGGGTGGTCGTGAACGTCGCCAGTGTCGCTGCGCTGCAACCGGTCCCCGGGCTGGCCGTGTACGCCGCGACGAAGGCGTTCGTGCTGTCGTTCACCGAGGCGCTGTGGGCCGAGCAGCGCGGCACGGGCGTTCGCGTCCTCGCCGTCTGCCCCGGCCCCACCGACACCCCGTTCTTCGAGGTGGCCGGGGAGGAGTCCGACAGCGGCCTGCCCCGCCGCACCGTCGACGACGTCGTCGCCACGACGTTGCGCGCGCTGGAGTCCGGCGGGCCGAGCGTGGTCGACGGGCCGCTGTTCACCGCGCTCGGGGTCGTGGCGCGGCTGATGCCGCGCGGGGTCGTGGCGCGGGTCTCCGGGATGGTCGCGCGGCCGAAGGGCTGAGGCCGGTCCTCGCTGACGGGACACCCATCGGTGTCACCACGTGGGGTGAGCCGTGGGTGTGCCGCCGACGCCGTCGGGGCGACGCCGCGGGGACACCCACACGTGAGTCCACGTGGTGACACCCGTGGGTGGCCTGCGGACCGGCGTCACCGCGTCGGGGACCGTTCCCACGCCCGCACCCACGTCGGACCGGGCGTGGGACCAGCTGCGAGAGCGGTGCTCAGACCACGCGGTCGGCGACCGTGGCGGCGTAGGCCTCGAGGGCCTCGCGCGCGGGCGAGGGCGGCAGGACGGCCAGGTGGGTGGCGGCGCGGTGCGCCCACTCGCGCGCGGTGGCGCGGGCGGCCTCGGTGACCGGGTGGGCCCGCAGGGCGGCGACGGCCTCGGCGAGGACGTCGTCGTCGGCGAGGCGACCGGAGTCCAGGAGGCCCACGACGGCGAGTGCGTGGACGTCACCCTCGGCGGCGGCGCGGCGGGCCAGCAGCACGGGCAGCGTCGGGACGCCCTCGCGCAGGTCGGTGCCGGGTCGCTTGCCGGACTCGCCCGTGTCGCTGGCCAGGTCCAGGACGTCGTCGGCGAGCTGGAAGGCGACGCCGACGTCCTCGCCGTAGCGGACCATCGCCTGCACGACGTCCTCCGAACCGCCCGCGAACAGCGCGCCGAAGCGGCCGGCGGTGGCGATGAGCGAGGCGGTCTTGTCGCTCAGCACGTCGAGGTAGTGCCGCACCGGGTCCTCCTCGGGGCGCGGCCCGACGGTCTCGTGCAGCTGGCCCAGGCAGAGCCGCTCGAAGGTCGCGGCCTGCAGCAGGACGGCCTCGGGACCGAGCGCCGCGACGACGTTGGAGGCGCGGGCGAAGAGCAGGTCGCCGATGAGGATGGCCGTGTTGTTGCCGTAGAGCTGTTGCGCCGCAGGCGCTCCGCGACGGGTGGGGGCGGAGTCCATGACGTCGTCGTGGTAGAGCGAGGCCAGGTGCGTCAGCTCGCAGACGACCGCCGCCTCGAGCACCTCGTCGGCCACCACCGCGCTGCCCGGGGCGGCCAGGTGGGCACCGAGGAGCGTGAGCATGGGCCGCACGCGCTTGCCGCCGGCCTCCACCAGGTGCCGCGCCGGGGCGTCGGCGATGGGGTCCGTGGTGCTGACGGCGTGCCGCAGCCGCACCTCCACCGCGTCGAGGCCGTCGCGCAGCGCGTCCTCGAGGGCGGGGTCCGTCGTCGGCAGCGCTCCCTGCGCCTGCCCGGAGGTCTTCCCGGCGGTGGTGACGGACGTGTTCGCAGACGGGTTCACGAGGCAGGGGCCAATCGCTTCAGCGCCACGACCACGCGGTCGGTGGCGTCCTTCGACGTCGGATCGGCCAGGTTGGCCAGGAGCTTGACCACGAGCTTCATCAGGCCGGGGCGCGGCAGCCCGAACCGGGTCGCGATGCGCATGACCTCGGGGTGGCCGATGAGAGAGACGAACACACGACCCAGCGTGTAGTACCCACCCAGGTCCGCGCGAACTGCGGCGGGGTAGGACTGCAGCGCGCGCTCGCGGGCGCGCTCGTCGGTCGCGGCGAGGGCGTCGTCGACGGCACCGGCGGCGATCCGTCCGGACTGCATCGCGTAGGCGATGCCCTCGCCGTTGAACGGGTTGACCATGCCGCCGCAGTCGCCGACGAGGACGAGCCCGCGCGTGTAGTGCGGGGTGCGGTTGAAGGCCATCGGCAGGGCCGCACCGCGGATCGGGCCGACCTGGTCCTCCTCGCGGAAGCGCCACTCCGCCGGCATCCCGGACATCCAGCGCCGCAGCAGGTCCCGGTAGTCGATGTCCCCGGACCCGGGGTCCAGGACGCCGAGGCCCACGTTCGAGGTGCCGTCGCCGACGCCGAAGACCCAGCCGTAGCCGGGCAGCAGCGGACCGGTGGAGCTGTCGCCCTCGCGCAGCTCCATCCAGGCCTCCATCCAGTCGTCGTCGTGACGCGGACTGGTGAAGTAGGTGCGGACGGCGATGCCGAGCGGGCGGTCGTCGCGCTTGGCCAGGCCCATCGACAGGGCGAGGCGACCGCCGACCCCGTCGGCCGCGACGACGACGGGCGCGCGGTAGGTGCGCTCCTCGCCGGCCTTGCGGCCCTTCTCGTCGACCGGGCGGGCGGTCACGCCGACGACGTGCCCGGTCCGCTCGTCCAGGACGGGGCCGGTGACGCTCGTGCGCTCGGCGACGGTCGCTCCCCCGGCGCGCGCGTGCTCGACGAGGGCCTGGTCGAAGCTCGAGCGCGTGGCGACGAGCCCGTAGGAGGGGAAGTCGGTGATCTCCGGCCACGGGACCTGCATCCGGACGCCGCCGCCGAGCAGCCGCAGACCCTTGTTGCGGATCCAGCCGTCGGAGACGTCGGTGCGCAGGCCGAGCTGGTCCAGCTCGTGCACGGCCCGGGGCGTCAGGCCGTCACCGCAGACCTTCTCGCGCGGGAAGGAGGACTTCTCGAGCACCAGGACGCGCCGGCCGGCGTCCGCGAGGTGCCGCGCCAGCGTCGAGCCGGCCGGCCCGGCCCCGACGACGAGCACGTCCGCGTCCTGCGTCTCCATGGTCCCTCCGCTCGTGAAAGTTTTCACGAAGTCTAGTCGTGTCCGTCAGCCGGCGGCGCGCACGGCCCGGTGCATCGCGACGACACCGAAGGAGAGGTTGCGCCACGCGACGCGCTCCCACCCGGCCTCGCCGATGCGCAGGGCCAGCTCGGCCTGGTCCGGCCACGCGTCGATCGAGTCGACGAGGTAGCTGTAGGCCTCCCCGTGCGAGCTCACCAGCCGCGCCACCCGCGGCAGCCCGTGGTGCAGGTACGTCGTGTACGCCCTGCGCAGCAACGGGTTCGGGATCGTCGAGAACTCGCAGACGACCAGCCGCCCACCCGGCCGCACGACGCGCGCCATCTCCCGCAGCCCCGCGTCCGGGTCGACGACGTTGCGCAGGCCGAACGAGATCGTCGCCGCGTCGAAGACCCCGTCCGCGAACGGCAGCCGCGTCGCGTCCCCCACGACGAAGCCGAGGTCGGGACGGCGGCGCTTGCCGGCGTGGACCATGCCGGCCGAGAAGTCGCACGGCACGACGCGCACCCCGCGGTCGGCGAAGGGCTCGCTCGAGCGTCCCGTCCCGGCCGCGAGGTCCAGGACGGCCTCCCCCGGCCGGGCGTCGACGGCCCGCAGGACGGCCCGGCGCCACAGCCGGTCCTGACCGGCGGACAGGACGTCGTTCGTGCGGTCGTACTTCTCGGCGACGTCGTCGAACATGCCCGCGACCTGCGCCGGTCGCTTGCTGAGGTCGGCCAGTTCGCGCTGCGTCGAGACGTCCGGGGTCACCACCCGTCCAGTCTCGCAGCAGCGGACGATCCCGCTGGCCGGGTCGGGCGCCTCGGACGGTGATCCCGGACACCCCGGGCCCACAGCAGGGCGGAAGGTGTGCTCCCCGCCCTCCGCGAGGCCCCCTTCCCGCGTGGAGAACACTCTTTCCGCCCCTGGGGGACCCCCCTGAGGGGCGGAAAGAGTGTTTTCCACGCGGGAAGGGGCGGGGCGGGCGCGGGCGTCAGGCGTCGAGGACGGCCGCGCGGACGGCGGCGGTGATGCGCTCCAGACGGGGGCGGACGGCGGCGCGGTCGGTGAGCAGCTCCACGACGCGCAGGCCCGACGGCGGGGTCGCCAGGACGGCGGCCGCCTCCGCGCGGGTGCTGGGGCGCACGTGCGGGACGCCGTAGGCGGCGCACAGGGCGGCGACGTCGACACCGTGGGGTGTGGCGACGACCCGCTCGAACGTCGGCCGGGCCACGACCGCGGCGTGCTCGAGCGTCTCGAAGATGCCCCCGCCGTCGTCGTTGACGAGCACGACGGTGAGGTCGGGCCGCGTCTCCCCCGGCACGGGCAGGAACGCGTTCACGTCGTGCAGGAAGGCGAGGTCGCCCACGAGCAGCCGGGTGGGCCCGAGGACCGTCGCGACGCCCTCGGCCGTCGCCAGAGTCCCGTCGATGCCCGCGAGCCCCCGGTTGGAGACCGTGCGGACCCCGCGGGGGTGGCCGGCGAGGTCGACGTCGCGGACGGCGTTGCTGGCCGCCACGACGAGCACGGAGCCGTCGGCCGCGCAGGCGCGCACGACCTCGCGAGCCGCCCAGGGGCCCGCGAGCGCGCTCTCGTCGTCCACGACGGCGTCGACCGCGTCGGCCGCCAGCTTCGCGGCCCGGTCCCAGCGAGCGGCGAACTCCTGCTCGCCGGCCTCCGGACGCCCCGTGACGGTGGCGGCCGGGACGACCCGGGCGGCGCGGAACCCGGCGTCGGGCCAGGTGCCGTCGGGGCTGACGACGATGAGCTCGACGTCGTCGCGCGCCAGCAGCCGGGTCACGGGCCGCGACAGCGTGGGGTGGCCGTACAGGACGACCCGCTCGACGTCCCCGAGGCGACCCTGGCCGTCGTCGGCGTCCAGCAGCAGGCGGTAGGGCCCGACGGCCCGCTCGCCGCCGCGGGCGCCCGAACTCGGCTCCGCCAGCAGCGGCCACCCCGCGTGCTCGGCCAGCTCGCGCGCCGCCCGGCCTGTCGCCGGGTCGGGGGCGTCACCGGCCAGGACGAGCGTCCTGGGGCCGCGGTCCAGCACGACCGGCTGCGGCGCAGCGGGTTCTGCGACGACCGTCAACCCCGTCGTCGAGACCGGCAGGACGTCGGGCGAGGGGGTGAGCGGGTCGGAGAAGCCGACGTCGAGGTGCACCGGGCCCGGGCCGTCACCGCGCAGCCCGCGAGCGGCGGCCACCGCGCGGGACACGACCGAGCGCCACGCCGGGGCCTGCGCGGCCGGGTCGACCGGGGCGGGCAGGTCGGCGCTGTAGCGCACCGAGGGCAGGAACATGCGCGCCTGCGCGTCCGCGGTCTGGCTGGCCCCGGAGCCGCGCAGCTCGTGCGGGCGGTCCGCCGACAGCACGACGAGCGGCACCCCGGCGTGGTGGGCCTCCAGGACGGCGGGGTGCAGGTTGGCGACGGCGGTGCCGCTCGTCGTCACGACCGCCACGAGCTCGCCCGCCCGGGCCAGACCGAGGGCGAGGAACCCGGCGCTGCGCTCGTCGATGCGCACGTGCAGCCGCAGCCGGCCCTCGTCGGCGGCGCGGGCGGCCGCGTAGGCCAGGGGCGCGCTGCGCGACCCGGGGCTGAGGACGAGGTGTCGCAGGCCGAGCCGCACCAGGGCGTCGACGAGGACCGTCGCGAAGGCGGTCGAGGGGTTCACCCCTCCATGGTGCGCCTGGGAACGTGTGGCAGCCTGCCGCGGTGACCGGAACAGCGCCGTCCATCGACGAGATCCTCGCCACCTTCGCCGCGGACACCCTCGTGGACCGGCTCGGGATCCGCTTCCAGGAGATGAGCCCGGAACGCCTCGTCGCGACGATGCCCGTCGAGGGCAACACGCAGGTCGCGGGGTTCCTGCACGGCGGAGCGAGCTGCGCCCTGGCCGAGACGCTGGGCTCCGTCGGGGCCTACCTGCACGTCTGGCCCGGCGGTCTCGCGCTCGGCACCGACATCAACGCCACCCACCACCGCTCGGTCCGCTCGGGTCTGGTGACGGGCGTCGCGACGGCGATCTCGTTGGGCCGCACCCTCTGCAGTCACGAGGTCGTCATCTCCGACGAGGAGGGCCGGCGGCTGTGCACGGCCCGCATCACGAACTTCGTGCGGGCCGCGCATGGGTCCTGACGGCCCAGGAGACCCTTCAGGAGCTCTGGAGGGTCGCCGCGACACCCACGGCGAGACCGGCCACCACGAGCAGCAGCAGCCCGATCGCGAGCGCCCGTCCGACGGGGTGGCCGACGTTGAGCGTCCAGCCGACCCCGACGCGCTTCGGGACGAGCAGGACAGGGTCCTCCCGGTTGACGTAGAGCAGGCCGCCGCGCCACAGGCGGTCGTCGTCGGGGGCCTGCACCGCACCCGCGTCCGGCGCCGGGCCCTGCGCCCGGCTGCGGACGGCGGTGACGAGGACGGTGACCGCGAGCGCGGCCCCGAAGACGGCGAGCGTGAACCCCGCCCAGCGCAGGCGCTCCGGGTGCAGCCACCCGTCGAGGACGATCGCGCAGACCAGTCCCGCGCCGAGCAGGGCAACGACCCCCAGCAGCGACTGGGCGGCGCGCTCGGTCGCCAGCGGCCGGGCGAGGGGGTCGGCGTCCCCTGCACGCGGACGCAGCGGGGTCCGGCGCACGAGGGAGGCGAGGGCGGCGAGCAGGACCGTCAGACCGACGGCCACGAGCAGCGGGCCGAAGGCGCTCCAGACGGAGCGGGCCGCGAACGCGTCGGGCCGGCCGTCGCCGTCCCAGTGCGTCGGGAAGGGGTCCGGCAGGGTGTCGTAGCGGGTCCAGCCGAACGCCGCCGTCGCCAGGACGAGGGCAGCGGCCAGCACGTACCAGTGCACGGCGACCGGCGGGCGGGGCACGTCACCCAAGGGCGCGGTGAGGCGGACCGGCACCTCCCGGAACCACCCCTCGGACGTCTTGGCCGCCCGGATCGGCCTGCGGCACAGCACGAAGGCAGCGCAGCCCAGGGCCAGGAGCCCGTACGCGACGGGCAGGACACCCTCGGGGGACCCCACGAGCGCGGCGACGAGCGCGCTCACCGCCGTCAGGACGGCGACGGTGGTCCGGTAGGTGCGGACGGCGCGCCGCACGACGGGGGCGTCGGCGCGCTCGCGCGGGACGGAGACCCCGAGGGGCAGGGTGCGGGCGGACAGCGACGGGAGGAGCAGCAGCGTCAGCCCGACGAGCAGGCAGGCGCCGACGCCGATCGCGGTGGTGCTGACGTGGTTCACGGCGTCTCCTCGGCGGGCTCGCGGGTGGCGGGGGCGAGGCCGGCCAGCACCTCGCGGCAGACGGCGACGACGTCGGGGACGCCGTGGGCGTGACCCTCGGCGAGGAGGGTGTGCACCCGGGCCCGCCAGTCGTCCACGACGTGCGGGGGCGAGGGCGGGTCGCCGGGGCCGCGGGCGACGACGGAGCCGGACTTGCTCGTCGTGCGCAGGAACCCCTCGCCGCGCAGGCGCTCGTACGCCTTGGCGACGGTGGCCGTGTTGATGCCGAACCCGCCCGCCAGCGCCCGCACCGACGGCAGGGGCGACCCGACGGGGAGGGTGCCGGCGGCGATCGCCTCCACGACGCGGTCGCGGATCTGCTGGTAGATCGGGACCTCGGACGTCGGGTCCAGGTCGATCAACGGGGCGCCCGCCACGTGATCACTCCATCTGTCACACCAACAGTAGTACAGGTGAGACAGATGGGCCAGGCGTCAGACCCGTCGGGGGTGGGCCGCCACGAGCATGAGCACCGCGACGAAGGCGACGTCGGCGGCCACGACGGCGACCGACGGGCGCAGCGACACCGCCAGCGCCACCCCACCCACGACGAAGGCCGCGGCCAGGGCGGCCAGCACGGCGTGCAACCGCGGGCGCGCCCGCGCCCACAGGACGGTCACGACCGGCGCCCGGGCAGGAACTGCTCGACGCGCGCGACGGCGAAGCCGATGCGCGGCAGGTCGGCCGTGCGCTCGAAGCAGACGAACCGCGGCACCCAGCGCGGCTGGTACTTGGCGTTGCTGCGGTACAGCTGCTCGAGCTGCCAGGCGCGGGAGAACACGACGAGCACGCGGTACCACAGGCGCAGGACCGGACCCGCCCCCAGCCGGGAACCGCGGTCGAAGACCGACCGGAACACCGCGAAGTTCAGCGAGATGCGGGCCAAGGCGTGCTCGCGGGCGAACGCGACGACGTCGGTCACGACGAGTTCGACGGTGCCGTTCGGCGCCTCGGGCCGGCGGCGCATGAGGTCCAGGGAGACCCCGTGCTCACCCCACGGGACGAACGTCAGGACCGCGAGCAGCTCCCCTCCGGCCGCCCGCGCCGTCGCCACCAGCAGCTGCGGGTCCGCGGCGTCGCCCAGGCGCCCCAACGCCATCGAGAACCCGCGTTCGCGCCCCTCGCGCCACGTCGCCGCGCACGCGGCGATCTCCTCGAGCTCGCTGGCCGGCACGTCCACCTGGCGGCGGATGGTGACCTCCGTCCCGCCGCGGCGAGCGCGGTTGACGGCCTGCCGCAGCGAGCGGACCGCCCGGCCCTCCAGGCTGAACTCCGCGGTGTCGATCACGGCCTCGTCCCCGACCTCCAGGACCTGCAGGCCGGCCCGGTGGTAGACCGAGGCCCCCGCCTCGGAGGTGCCGACGACGGCCGGGATCCACGCGTGCGCGGCCAGCTGGCGGCGCCAGGCCTCCACGGCCGCGGGCCACGAGGTCTCGTTGCCGACCGGGTCACCGCTGACGACGCTCACCCCGCCGACGACGCGGTGCACGACCGCGGCCCGCCCGTTGGGCGCGAAGACGGCCGTCTTGTCGCGGCGCAGGTTGAAGTAGCCGAGCGCGTCGCCCTCGCCCTCGGTGGCCAGCAGGTGGCGCAGCCGGTCCTCGTCGGCGCCGAGGGCGGCCGGGTCGGCGGCGGGCTGGAACAGGAACCACGTGACGAGCAGGACGAGGACCGTCCCGGCCGCGTTGAGGACGACGTCCACCCACCCCGGGACGAACACCCCGTCGGGGAAGATCACGAAGCTGTCGACCGAGACGAGCGTTCCGGCCGCGGCGTACCAGACCCGCTCGAACAGCCCGCCCGCACGCTCCTGCGTCGCCAGGACGACGACGGTGCCCACGACCAGCCACGCCGCGAACGCGCCGCCGCCGATGCGGACGGCCTGGCGCACCCCCAGCCGGGACGGGAGCACGGTGAACCGCGGACGCGCCAGGGCCAGCACGGCGAGGACGGCCAGCTGCACGAGCAGCAGGCCCAGTGGCAGCGTGACCTCGTCGAGCGCGCCCCACAGGACGTTGAAGAGGGCGTTGAGGCCGGACACGACCACGGCCGTCCACCAGGCGGCGCGCTTGCGCTGGCCGAGCGACCGGGCCAGCAGCAGCAGGACCGTCCCGTACCCCAGGCTGGGCCAGGCCGTGGCGAAGACGAGGTCGACGACGATCGGCCGCGCGCGCTGGGCGCCGTCGGACAGGGGCGCGTGGACGGCCATGGCCAGCGACATCACCCCCGAGAGCAGGAAGATCCACGTCGCGACCCGGGCCGCGACCGACCGCGCCCGGCCCACCCAGCGACCCTCCGGCGCGTCCCCCGACCGCCCCTGCTCCACGACCTGCACCTCGCTGCGCACGTCCGTGCTCACGACTCCGCCTTCCCCCGTGCTGTCCCCCGACGACCCGGACCCCGGACCGTTCCCCTGAACGGTGCCCGAGGGCGGGTGGGTGGCGCGTCAGCCTGGGGAAGGGATCACCGCGACCCGCACCCCCCTCCGATGGCGGGGGTGCCTCCCCCCGCGGGACGACGGTCGCGCACCACCGTGGTCCCGGTCCGTACCGACGGGGCCCTCAGGCGGACGGCGGGACCTGCCGGGCGACGAGCGCGGCCTGCATCCGGCTGCGCACGGCGAGCTTGCCGAGGATCGAGCTGACGTGGTCCTTGACCGTGCCGACCCCGAGGTCGAGCGCGGCGCCGATGTCCGCGTTGGACAGGCCCTGCGCGAGCAGGCCCAGGACGTCCTTCTCGCGCGCCGTGAGCGTCGCCAGCCGGCGCTGCGCCTCGGCGCTCACCCCGCTGGCCTCGGCGTGCTCGCTGAGCAGCGTGCGCGCCGCCCGCGGCGAGAGCACGACGCCGCCCGCGGCGAGCGTGCGCACGGCCTGCAGGAGCCCGAACGGGTCGGTGTCCTTGAGCAGGAACCCCGAGGCCCCGGCGCGCATCGCCTGCGCGACCTGCTGGTCGCTGTCGAAGGTCGTGAGCATCGCGACGGCGGGCGGCTCCGGGCCGCGCAGCACCTCGGCCAGCACCGTCAGGCCGTCGACGACGGGCATCCGGATGTCGAGCAGCACGACGTCGGGCCGTTCGCGCGCGACGAGCGCCACGGCGTCCTCGCCGGAACAGGCTCCGACGACGCGGACGTCGCCCTCGGCCTGCAGGATCATCGACAGCCCGGAACGGACGAGCGACTCGTCGTCGACGACCACGACGCGGACCTCGCGCGCCGGCCCCGGCGTCTCCACGTCAGCTGCCCCCCGACGACGCCGCCGTCAGGACGGCGTGCGCCGCGCGGACCCGGTCGCGCCAGTGCTCGACGCGGTCCGCCGGTGCACGGAACCGCTGCAGCAGATCGGGATCCGCCGCCACGGCACCCACCGGGAGGGCCCCGTCGACGGGCAGGAGCGGGGCGGCGGTGACGTCGGCCGCCAGCAGGGCGGCCGTCCCCAGGCCGCAGGCGTGGGGCAGGTCCGGCAGCGCCGCGGCGAGGGCCGTCCCGGCGGCGATGCCGACGCTGGTGTCGAGGGCGGAGGAGACGACGACGGGCAGCCCGCACGCCTGCGCGACCGCGAGCGCCGGCCGCACCCCGCGCAAGGGCGCGACCTTGACCACGACGACGTCCGCGGCCTCGAGCCCGGCGACGCGCAACGGGTCCTCGGCCTTGCGGACGCTCTCGTCGGCGGCGAGCGGGACGACCGTGCCGGCGGCGGCCAGGCGGCGGCGCAGCTGCGCCATCTCCTCCAGCGTCGCGCACGGCTGCTCGGCGTACTCCAGGCCGAAGACCGCGAGCTGGCCGAGCGCACGCTCGGCCTCGTCCAGGCTCCACCCCGCGTTCGCGTCCACGCGGACCCGGCCCGTCGGGCCGAGGACGTCGCGCACGGCGGCGACGCGGGCGACGTCCTCGCGCAGCCGGGTGGCGGCGTCGGCCCCCGCCTCGGCGACCTTCACCTTCGCGGTGCGGCAGCCGGGGAAGGCGGCGAGGACGGCCGGGACGTCGTCGGCCGGGACGGCCGGCACGGTGGCGTTGACCTCGACGAGGTCGCGGCGCGGTGCGGGGAAGCCGTGCCAGGCCGCCTCGATCCCCGCCTCCAGCCAGCGGGAGGACTCCCGCGGCCCGTACTCCAGGAAGGGGGCGAACTCCCCCCAGCCGGCCGGTCCCTCCAGCAGGACGGCCTCGCGCTCGAGGATCCCCCGGAAGCGGCGGTGCAGCGGGAGCCGGACGACGTGGGCGCGCCCGAGCAGCTCCTCCAGGGCGGGCGGCTCGAGGGGCGGGACCTCGGGGAGGGCGGCGGGCACGGGGCCAGCATGGCGCGCGGACCGGCACGGCTGCCGCCGGGCCCGGGTCCTAGGCTCGGGGCGTGTCGGCCCTTCCCGGTGTGAGCGAGACCTTCGACCCCTCGGCGTGGGCGGAGGTGCCCGGGTTCGAGGACCTGCGGGACATCACCTACCACCGCAGCGTCGTGGACGGCCCGGCCCGCGGGACCGTCCGGATCGCGTTCGACCGTCCCGAGGTGCGCAACGCCTTCCGCCCCGCGACGGTCGACGAGCTGGCCCGGACCCTGGACCACGCGCGCCGCACCCCGGACGTCGGCTGCGTGCTGCTGACCGGCAACGGGCCGAGCCCGAAGGACGGCGGCTGGGCGTTCTGCTCCGGCGGCGACCAGCGCATCCGGGGCCGTTCGGGGTACCAGTACGCCCAGGGCGAGACGTCGGACACCGTCGACGAGGTCCGTGCCAAGGCGGAGGGCGGCCGGCTGCACGTCCTGGAGGTCCAGCGGCTCATCCGGTTCATGCCGAAGGTCGTCATCGCCGTCGTGCCCGGATGGGCCGCGGGCGGCGGGCACAGCCTGCACGTCGTCGCCGACCTGACGCTGGCCAGCGCCGAGCACGCCCGGTTCAAGCAGACCGACGCCGACGTCGGCTCCTTCGACGCGGGCTACGGCTCGGCCTACCTCGCCCGGCAGGTGGGGCAGAAGTTCGCGCGCGAGATCTTCTTCCTCGGCCGCCCCTACACGGCGCAGCAGGCCCACGAGATGGGCATGGTCAACGAGGTCGTCCCGCACGCCGAACTGGAGGCGACGGCGCTGCAGTGGGCGGCCGAGATCAACGGCAAGTCCCCCACCGCGCAGCGGATGCTCAAGTTCGCGTTCAACGCCGTGGACGACGGGATGGTGGGCCAGCAGGTGTTCGCCGGGGAGGCGACGCGGCTGGCCTACATGACCGACGAGGCCGTCGAGGGGCGGGACGCGTTCCTGGGCAAGCGCGAACCGGACTGGTCCCCGTTCCCCTGGTACTTCTGAGGCATCCCCTCAGGCGGTGAGCTTCGGCGCCAGCGGCGCCGACAGCACGTCCTCGATCTCCTCGACCGACAGCGGCCGGCAGTAGAGGTGCCCCTGGGCGAGGTGGCAGCCCATCTCGCGCAGGATCTCGGCCTGCTCGACGTGCTCGACGCCCTCGGCGACGATCGTCAGCCCGAGGGCCTGACCCATCTTCACCATGCCCTCGACGAGGGCGCGGGCGGTGGGTTCGGTCGCGATGTCGCGCACGAAGCTGCGGTCGATCTTGAACGAGGAGAACGGCCGGTGCCGCAGGTAGCCGAGGGAGGAGAAACCCGTCCCGAAGTCGTCGATCGTCAGCTGGGCCCCGGTCTCGGCGAGTTCGCGCAACCGGTCGACGGTGTCGTCGTCGATCATCACGGACTCGGTCATCTCCAGGTGCAGCCGGCACCCGCTGGCGCCGGTCTGACGCACCGCGGCGGCGACGCGTTCGGTGAAGTCGGGGTGGCGCAGCTGCACGGGCGAGACGTTCACCATGAGGTCCAGCCGGCGGCCGGCGTGCTGCTGGATCTGCGGGGCGTCGCGCGCCACCTGGCGCAGCACCGAGTCGCCGATGCCGACGACCGTGCCCGAACGTTCCGCGAGCCCGATGAACTCGTCCGGGCCGACGAGGGGTTCGACGGCGCCGCCGCGGTCGCGGCGCCAGCGGACGAGGGCCTCCAGGCCCACGACGGGGGCTCCGACGGCCCCGGAACCGGCGTGCTGCAGGTCGACGATCGGCTGGTAGTGCACGACGAACGCCTCGGCGGGCGCCTGCTGCAGGTCCTCGATCACCTGCAGGCGGGCGATCTCCTCCTCCAGCAGTTCCGGGCGGAACTCCACCCAGCGGTTCTTGCCCGTGGCCTTGGCCCGGTACATCGCGGTGTCGGCGTTGCGCAGCAGCGTCCCGACGTCGTCGCCGGGGCGGGCGCGGGACAGGCCGATGGACCCCTGGACGCGCAGGACGTGGCCACGCATCCGGACCTCGACGCGCAGGGCGACGAGCACGCGCCGGCACAGGCCCTCGACGTCGAGGCAGTCCGGCAGCAGCACGGCGAACTCGTCCCCGCCCAGCCGCGCCACGGTGCTGCCGCCGCGCAGGGTGTCGCGCAACCGGGCCCCGACGAGGCGCAGGAGTTCGTCGCCGGCCTCGTGGCCGAACCGGTCGTTGACGCCCTTGAAACCGTCGAGGTCGAGGTACAGGACGACGAGGCGGTCCAGCCGGCCGCCCTCGCGGGCCCGTTCGAGCTCGGTGGCCAGGTGCTCGGCGAACTGCAGGCGGTTCGGCAGGCCGGTGACGACGTCCCGGCGGGCGAGGCCGTGCATCTCCTCGCTGGCGCTGACGCGGAAGAACGCGGCCTCCCCGACGGAGGCGAGGGCCTCCAGGGCCTTCTCGTCGGACGCGCGCTGGTTGGGGTCCCGACGCTTGGGGGCGGTGATGTAGAGGACGACGCCGTCGCCCGCGACGACGGGGACGCCGATCTCGTCCTCGCCGGCCCCCACGGACCGCACCATCGCGGCGGGGGTCCCGGCGACCATCCGCGCGTGCTTCTGCAGGGCGCGCGCGAGGTCGGCGCGCCGGCCCTGGGTGTGCAGGGCCGTGGCCGCCTCGAACAGGGCCTCGGTGCGGCGGGCGACGTCACGGGTCTCCCGCATGGCGCGGGTGGCGACCATCGTGACGACCATCGGGATGACGAGGAGCAGGGCGACCCACCCCTCGAGCCGGTAGTACACGAGACCGCCCAGGTACCCGAGCCCACCGACGGCCACGCTCGTGCCCCCGGCCAGCCAGGTCCCCGTGTGCAGCAGTTCGCGACGCAGGCTCGTCCGCTCCTGGATCGCGACGGACACCGCCGAGACGACCACGTCGACGACGAAGACGGCGACCACGGCCGCGAAGACGGCCACGATCTCCGTGGGGGTCGGGCGCAGGGCGACCGCGAGGACACGGTCCGTGCCCTCGACCTGTCCGGCCACGCCGAAGGCGTCGAGCACGACGACCGCCACGGGCAGGAACAGCACCCCGATGCTGGCGTTGTAGACGCGGCTCACCCAGCGCTTGCGCTGCAGCAGGTTCGTCGGCACGACGCACAGGCACCAGGCGAGGGCCGCGGTCGTGGGGCGCTGGAAGCACAGCAGGAACACGAGGACGCCCACGTCGAACTGCACCTCGACGCCCGCGTGCTTGGTGTTGATCTGGAACGGGAACCGCGTCAGCAACTGCATCAGCGGGAACCCCACGACGATGCACAGGGCGAGTTCCCGCCACTGCAGCCCGGCCGGGGCGCTCGCGAAGAGGACCGCCGTCACCACGACCGTGGCGAGGGCGGCGAGCGTGACGGCACCGTCGAACAGGACGCTGGCCGTCCGCCGGCGTTCTCGCACGCCTGCGCTCATCAGCACCTCCCCAGCCGTCCACGACCGTCCCGGACGCCGTCATCCTGACACTCCGACACCGTGCGGTCACGCTCGATCAAGGATCAGCGAACTCCTTGCACCTGATCGGAGCAACCCGAGAACGACCCTGACCTGCAACGTCTCAAGCGCTGACGGGTCACCACGCAACGCAGTGGGAGCCGTCAGGCGCCGCGGACGTAGCCTGCGCCCGTGCGACCGCTCCTCCCCCTCGCCGTCCCCGCCGGCGAGGCCGTCCTGGACCTGCTGCCGACCCTCGCGCAGGCCCTGGCCGGCGAGCTCGACCACGCGCTGCTCCCCCACGCCGCCGGCGCGGCCCCCGACCCGGCGCTGCGCCCGGGGCAGCCGCTGGACGACGGGGAGGACGACCCCGCCGACCCCACCGCCGTCGTCGTCGCGACGTCGGGCTCGACGGGGACCCCCAAGGGGGCGTTGCTGCCCGCGAGCGCCCTGCGCGCCTCCGCGGCCGCCACCGCCGCGCGCCTGTCCCCCGGCCCGGGGGCCCAGCAGTGGGTCCTGGCGCTGCCCGCCCACCACGTCGCCGGGCTGCAGGTGCTGCTGCGGTCGGTGCGCGCCGGGACCGGTCCCGTCGTGCTGCCGGCCGGCCCGTTCACTCCCGAGGCCTTCGTCGCGGCGACCGCCGCGGCCACCGGGGCGCAGCTGCTGACCTCCCTCGTGCCGACGCAGCTCGTGCGGCTGCTGGACGCCTCTCCCGCGGTCGACTCCGAGCCCGTCGCCGCCCTGCGCCGTTACGCGGCCGTCCTCGTCGGCTCGGCCGCGACCCCGGCGCCGCTGCTGGCCCGGGCGCGGGCGGCGGGGGTGCGGGTCGTCACGACCTACGGGTCCAGCGAGACCTGCGGGGGGTGCGTCTACGACGGCCGGCCCCTCGACGGCGTCCGCGCGGAGGTCGAGCACGGGCGGCTCGTGCTGTCCGGCCCCGTGGTGGCGCGCGGCTACCGCGGCCTGCCCGGGCACCCGGCCTTCCCGGTGGTCGCGGGCACCCGCAGGTTCAGCACCGACGACACCGCCGAGGTCCGCGACGGGACGGTCCGGATCCTCGGCCGGGTCGACGACCTCATCACCACCGGGGGTCTGAAGCTGGCACCCGGGCTCGTCGAGGAAGCGCTGAGCGGGACGCCGGGCGTCGCGGAGGTCGTCGTCGTCGGGGTCCCGGACACCGAGTGGGGCCAGCGCGTGGTGGCGTGCGTCGTGCCGTCGGGGACGCCCCCGACGCTGGCCGACGTCCGCGAGCGGGTCGCCGGCGCCCTGGACCGCTGGGCCGCGCCCCGCCAGCTCCTGCTGCTGGCGGAGCTGCCGCTGCGGGGACCGGGCAAGCCCGACCGGACGCGGCTGCGGGCTCTGGCGGCGCAGGACGCCTGACGTCCCCGGTGGGGGATGCGGTCAGCGGGTGCGAAACTTGGGCATGACCCGCGTGGTGCCGACCGTGCTGATCCTGGCGTTCACCGTGTGGTGCCTGGTGAGCATCGTCCAGGCACCCGAGGGCGCCCTGCGGAACCTGCCCCGGTGGGCGTGGCTGCTGCTCGTCCTCTTCTTCCCCCTCGTCGGCGGCATCGCCTACGTCATCGCCGGCCGCCCCACCGACCAGCCGCCCCGCTCGTACGGGACGCGCCCGGCGCCGCGCGGTCCCGACGACGACGAGGAGTTCCTCCGTGGCCTGTGAGGGCCACCCCGTGAGCGGGGCGGTCCGGGCGGGTTGGCACGATGGACGCTCGTGTCCGACCCCGCGCCGCTCCCCCTGCCCTCCAGCCCGGTGACCCACCGGCGCGCCACCCCCCGGCAGTGGATCGCCGCCGCCCGGCCGCGCACGCTGCCCGCCGCGATCACGCCCGTCCTCGTCGGGACGGGGGCCGCCGCTGCGCTCGACGGGGTCGCCTGGGTGCCCGCGGTCCTCGCGCTCATCGTCTCGCTCGCCCTGCAGATCGGCGTCAACTACTCCAACGACTACTCCGACGGCATCCGCGGCACCGACGACGACCGCGTCGGGCCGTTCCGCCTCGTGGGGTCGGGTGCCGCGGAGCCGCGGCACGTCCGCGACGCCGCCTTCGCGTGCTTCGCCGTCGCCGGGCTCGCCGGCCTCGTCGTCGTGGCCCTCTCGGGGTCGTGGTGGCTGCTGCTCGTGGGCGCCGCCAGCGTCGCCGCCGCCTGGTACTACACCGGCGGCAAGCGCCCCTACGGCTACGCCGGTCTCGGCGAGGTGTTCGTCTTCGTCTTCTTCGGCCTCGTCGCCGTCATGGGCACCACCTACGTCCAGGCCGGGCGGATCGGGGGCAGCGCCGTCGCGGGCGCCTTCTGCGTCGGGTTCCTGGCCTGCGCGATCCTCGTCGCCAACAACCTGCGCGACGTCCCCACCGACGCCCTGGCCGGCAAGCGAACCCTCGCGGTGCGCCTCGGCGAGCAGCGCACCCGGACGCTCTACGCGGTCCTCGTCGTGGGCGCGTTCGTCGCGGCCCTGACGACGGTCCCGTGGCACCCGTTCGCGGCCCTCGTCCTGCTCGCCGGGGTCCTCGCGCAACGGCCGCTGCGCACGGTCCTGGGCGGCGCCACGGGCCGCGACCTCATCCCCGTCCTCAAGGACACCGGGCAGCTCGAGCTGCTCGCCGGGGCGCTGCTGGCGCTGGGGTTGGCCCTCTGACCAGCGCTGTGACTGGCGGGGCGACCCGGGGCGCGGGACAGTGCGCCCATGGGTGAGATCCGTGGCTGAGACGCGTGGCGACATCGACGTGTGGGCGGACGGCGAGCACCGCTACCGCGCGGTCCTGGAGACGGCGGCCGGGCAGCGCACCGAGCACGTGGTGACCAGCGACGGCGAACTGCTGGAACGCATCCACGCGACCGACGCCGAGGAGCCCTTCCTCGTCCGGCGCGTGCTGGAGGTGCTGCTCGACACCGTCGAGACGTCCGGCGGCGAGGTCCCCGCGGTCGTGGACCTGCGCGAGCTCGACCGCGAGCGTCCCGACCTGCTGCCGAGCGTGCCGCTGCGCTGAGGCGCCCCGCAGGCGACCCCCGTGGTCACCAGGCGGTGAGGGTGCGCTCGACCCCCAGGGCGCGCCACCGCAGCTCGACCTCCACCAGCGGAGCCGAAGGCCGCGGCGCGAGCCGGAAGACCCGTTCGGCCGACCGCGTGGGGCGGGCGTCCGTCTCGTAGGCGCTTCCCTCACCACCGACGAGCAGCGGGTACCGGGGCCGCCAGTCCTCGCCGCCGTCCGTGGTGCCCTGCGCCCAGGCCTGCCGTGACGACGCGGTGTCGACGCTGGTCCCGTCGGCGAACCGCAGGACGAGGTGGAGGCGCCTACCACCGCCCACCGGCTCACCGAAGGCCTCGGCCTCGTCGAAGAGGTCGGACGCGACGTCCAGGCCGCCGGGGAGAAGGTGCTGCACGTCGAGGCGGAAGACCGTCTCCAGAGCCGACTCCTGAACTCTCGTCAGGTTGACCGAGGCGACGGACGAGGAACCGACGAGGGCGTGGGCGCGCATGCGCGCACCCTGTCCTGGAGGTCCGACACGACGGCCGGAACCGTCAGCGGTCCTCGGCGGCGTTGTCCTCGTCGACGCCACGGGCGAAGCGCGACTTCTTGGCGGTGCCGTTCTGGCGGGCGTCGATGCGCCCGTCGATGCGCTGCTGCAGGGCGCTGGCCATCTGCTCGCGCTGCCGGCGCAGCAGGACGAGCGAGAGCAGCACGGAGACGACGGCGGCGATGAGGATCGCCAGCCAGCCGACGGCGCCGGCCTCACGGGCGACGACGAGGCACAGCACGAAGATGCCGAGCCGCAGGACGGTGTAGCGGAGCGTCACACCCATGCGTCAGACCCCCGCGTAGGAGTGCAGGCCGGGGAAGAAGATGTTCACGACGAGGTAGTTGAAGAGCATGCAGGCGAAGCCCAGCACCGACAGCCAGGCCGCGCGCTTGCCGTCCCAGCCGCGGGTCGCGCGGGCGTGCAGGTAGGCGGCGTAGACGACCCAGATGACGAACGTCCACACCTCCTTGGAGTCCCAGTTCCAGTAGCGGTTCCAGGCCACCTGCGCCCACACCGCACCGGCGATGAGGGTGAACGTCCACATGACGAAGGCGACCGCGTTGAGGCGGAACGCGGTGCGCTCCAGCTCGACCGAACCAGGCAGGGCGTCCATGAAGACCCCGCCGGGGCGCCCGCCGGCCGCGCGGCTCGCGTCGCGCTTCTGCTGCACGAGCTGCAGCACCGTCGCGGAGAAGCCGAGGGTCGACAGCGCCGTCGCCAGGATCGCGACGAAGACGTGGATGATCAGCCAGTAGCTGTCCAGGGCCGGGACGAGCTGGGCGGCCTCGACGTAGAAGCTGCGCAGGGCGATGCCGAGCGTCGCGAGCACCGGAGCGGCCACGAACGTGCCGAGGTAGCGCGCGTCGCGCCCCCCGCCGAGACCGGCCTTGTGGGCCCGCAGGACCGCGACGAGGTACCCGACGGCCACGACGCACGAGCCCGTGAGCGCGAACTCGAACATGTTGCCCCACGGCACCCGGTGCACCGACAGCCCGCGCGTCACGACGGCGCCCAGGTGCAGCAGCGTCGCGACGACGAACAGCGATGTGCCGACGGCGGCAGCGCGACGGCGGCGCGGCGTGGCGGGACGTTCCAGGGTCGCCGTCGTGCCGCCGGCGGCGGACTGCTGGGCGACCGCGGCACGGCGGGCCTCGCGGGACTTGATCTCCTTGGCGCCCTCGGCCAGGTCGCTCGCGTAGGCGATGAAGGAGAACAGGTACGCGGTCATCCCGCCGTAGAGCAGGACGTTGCTGACGTTCGCGATGTTCTCGTCGACGGTCACGGTCTCTCCTCGGGCACGTGCACTGAATGCTCATGGTCCCCCACCGCGGGGGGTGGTGGCGAACCACCGGCTTGCCCGGACGGCTCCGGGTCGGGCTCCGGCTCGCCCAGGGACTCGCGCAGGCGGCGCAGGACGCCCTCGACCTCCTCGGCCAGGCCCGCGTCGTTGCCGCGGGCCAGCCCGCCGACCTGCACGACGGTCCCGGCTCCTCCCCCAGCGGCGGACGCCTTGACCCACACGCGGCGACGGGGCAGGAACAGGGACAGGATCAGCCCCGTCGTGGCGAGCAGCGCGAAGACGAGCGCGGCCGTCTGCCCGGGGGTGTAGCGGACGTCGAAGCTGGCGAAGCGCTCGATGCCGGCGAACTCCACCGACCCGAGCCCGTTCGGCAGCTGGACGGTGTCGCCGGGCTTCAAGGTCAGGGGGAAGGGCTGGCCGTCAGTGCCCTGGACCTGCGTCATGCGCGAGGTGTCGAGCGTGTAGACGTTCTGGGCCACCCCGTCGCCGAGGCCGAGGTCACCGGTCCACACGCGCGCCACGAGCAGTGGGCTGGCGGTGTCGGGGAACGCCGAGACCGGCTCGCCGGCCGCGTTGACGGTCGCCGTCGGCAGGAACACACCCTGGATCCCCAGCTGCACGGGCTTGCCGTCCGCGTCGACCGCGTCGGGCACCTTCACCACGCCGGTGGAGTCGTAGTTCGAGGTCTGCGGCAGGAACGGGGTCGCCCCGTCCTGCACGACGTTGCCCTGGCCGTCGCGCACGACGACGACGGGCGCGTAGCCGTTCCCGGACAGCGAGATCTGGGTGTGCCCGACCTTCCCCGGGTGGTTGACCTTGATCGTCTCCCGACGCGGCGTGTCCCCCGGCTCGTCCGTCAGCTCGACCGACGCCGCGAACCGGCGGGGCTCACCGATCTGCGACGTCTGCTGCGCCTCGAAGGCCACGTCCATCGAGTCCAGCTTGAGCGTGAACGGCGGGACGTCGTCGATGGTCGACCAGGTGCCGCCGGAGAAGCTGTCGAGCTGGGTGCCGACCATCGTGCCGCCGGTCGTGACGATCCGCTGACCCGAGTAGGAGAACAGCGAGCTGGACGCGATGGCGACCAGCAGGCCCACGAGCGAGAGGTGGAAGAGCAGGTTGCCGCTCTCGCGGTGGTGGCCCTTCTCCGCCGCGACCGATCCGTCGCGCCGCTCGACGCGGAAGTGGCGCTTGGCGAGCACCGTGCGGGCGACCTCGAGCACCTCCGCCGGTGGCGTCGAGAGCGTCGCCTCGCGGTGCTCGGGCAGGCGGTCCAGCCGCGCCGGGGTGCGTGGGGGCTTGGAGCGCAGCGACCGCCAGTGCACCGAGACGCGCGGGAGCACGCAGCCGATGAGGGAGATGAACAGCAGCAGGTAGATCGCCGAGAACCAGACCGACGAGTAGACGTGGAACCCCTGCAGCCGCTCCACCCACGGGCCCGCGGTGGGGTGGTCGTCCATCCACGTCGCGACGCCCGACGGGTCGTTGTTCTGCTGCGGGAACGTCGAACCGGGGACCGCGGCGACGGCGAGCAGCATGAGCAGGAACAACGCCGTGCGCATGCTCGTCAGCTGCCGCCAGCAGTACCGCAGGAACTCCAGCGGCTTCATCTCCGAGGCGAGCTCGCGCTGGGGCTTGCGGCCAGCCTCACGACCGGCCTCGTCGCGGTAGGCGTCGCGGAGGTCGTCGAGGTGCGTCTCGTCGGTGCGGGCCATCAGAGCATCACGTCAGATCACCGGTTGGAAGTTGGAGACGAGGTGGACCTGCAGCCAGCTCACGAGGGGCTGGAACTGGTTGGTCGCCAGCAGGGCCCCGATCACGATCAGCAGGACCGCCCCGAAGCGGTCGATGGCCACGCGGTGCCGGCGCAGGACACCGAGCACCTTCATGCCGCGGCCGTAGGCGAGGGCGACGAGGATGAACGGGATCCCCAGACCCAGGCAGTAGACCAGGCTCAGCCCGGCAGCGCGGTCACCGCGACCGGTGGTCAGCGCCATGGCCGAGATGGCCGCGAAGATCGGCCCGATGCAGGGTGTCCACCCCAGGCCGAAGAGGGCCCCCAGGAGCGGTGCACCGACGAGGCCGGCACGCGGACGCCAGCGCACCTTGAACTCCCGCTGGGCCCACAGCGGGGACAGCAGCAGCAACAACCCGCCGGCGATGACCGCGACGCCCACGACGCGCTGGAAGGCTTGGGCGTACCGCAGTCCGTACAGCCAGCCGCCGACGCTGCCGGCGGTGAAGCCGATGAGGACGAACACGACGGAGAACCCCAGCACGAACAGCGAGGCGCCCAGGAACATCCGCCCGCGCCGCTGCTGCTCCAGCCCTCCCCCGGACAACCCCGTCACGTAGGCGAGGAACCCCGGGACCAGCGGCAGGACGCACGGCGACAGGAACGACACGAGCCCCGCGAGCGCCGCCAGCGGCACGGCCAGCAGCAGCGGTCCGCTCTGGACGTACTGCGGCAGGGTCGTGGCCGTCGCCAGCGCGGACGTCATGCGGGGGCACTCGTCGCGGTGGCAGAGGGACTGGCGGCCGGGGCGGCGCCAGCGTCGTCGAGCATCCCGGACAGCGTCAGCTGCCGCACGATGCCGGACGCTCGCGAGGCCACCCGCCCCTCCGTGTCCAGGACGAGTGTCGTCGGTGTGGCCTGCGGGGAGTAGGTGCGCAGGGCCAGCATGGCGGCACCGGAACCGCCGTCGAGGACGGAGGGGTAGGTGATGCCGAAGCTCTTCTGGAACGACTCGGCGATGGCGGCCGTGTCGTAGGTGTTGATGCCCAGGAACTGCACGTTCCGGCCCTGGTACTCCTGCCAGACGGCCTCCATGTCGGGGGCCTCCTTGCGGCACGGTGAGCAGCCCGCGAACCACGTGTTCAGCACGACGACCTTGCCGCGGTACTGCGACAGGTCCACGGTCGAGCCGTCGACGGCCGTCCCCGTGAACTCGACCGGGTCCTTCCGCTCGGCCGAGGCGAAGCGGACGACGGTCCCGTCGCCCTCGATGTAGTTCTGCCCCTGCGACTGCGGCAACCCGTCGCCCCCGCCGCAGCCGGCCACGACGAGGGTCGAGACCGCCGACAGGGCCGCGACCCCGAACGCCCTGCGCGACAGCGCCATCAGGCCCCCGGAACCGGATCGGCGCCGATCAGCAGGTCGGCCGCGGGTTCGGTGTACGCGACGGAGACCAGCGTGCGACCGGAGAACTCCAGCGAGGTCACCGAGGCGAGCGCGCACTGCCGCCGGCGCGGGTCGTGCACGAGCGGGCGACCCTCGGCGCGCAGCCGGGTCACCCAGACGGGCAACTGGTGGCTGACCAGCACCGACTCCCGTCCCGGGAACGCGTCCCGCACGTCGCGGACCACGGCGGACATGCGTGCGACCTGCTGCTCGTACGGTTCGCCCCAGCTGGGCTGGAACGGGTTCCACAGCCGCGGCCACACGCGCGGGTCGCGGATCGAACCGGCGCCGTCGGTGACGCGGTGACCCTCGAAGCTGTTGCCCGCCTCGATGAGCCGGGCGTCCGTGCCGAGGTCGAGGTCGTGGGTGCGCGCGACCGGCGTCGCGGTCTCCTGCGCACGCTGCAACGGGGACGCCGTCACCGAGGCGATGTCGTGGTCGGCGAAGAATTCCCCGAGGCGGGTCGCCATCCGCTGCCCGCGGTCGGACAACCGGAAACCGGGCAGCCGGCCGTAGAGCACGCGCTCGGGGTTGAACACCTCGCCGTGCCGGACGAGGTGGACGGTCGTGCGTGTCGCGGTGCTCACAGCGAACCCCTCCCCTGCGCCGCGGCGCGCGCGGCCCCCGGCAACGCGTCCAGGATCCGGCCGATCGCGTCCTCGTCGTGGCTGGCGGACAGGAACCACGCCTCGAAGGCGCTCGGCGGCAGGTGCACGCCCGCGTCGAGCATGGTGTGGAAGAACGCGCGGAAGGCGCCGAGGTCCTGCTGACGGGCCTCGTCGTAGTTCCGCACCGCGTCGAGCTCGGTGAAGAAGACGCTGAACATGGAGCCCGCGGTGTTCACGACGTGCGGGACACCCGCCTCCGACAGGGCGGCGCTCGCGGCGTCGCGCACGGTGGCCGCGTTCGCGTCGACCGCGGCGTAGACCTCCGGGGTCGTGCCGCGCAGCGTGGCGAGGCCGGCGGCGGTCGCGATCGGGTTCCCCGACAGCGTGCCCGCCTGGTAGACGGGACCGGCCGGCGCGAGGTGGGCCATGACGTCGGCCCGGCCGCCGAACGCCGCAGCCGGGAAGCCGCCGCCCATGACCTTGCCGAAGGTCAGCAGGTCGGGGGCGTGCTCGAGCCCGAGGCCCTCGTAGCCGTACCAGCCCGCGGCGCTCACGCGGAACCCCGTCATCACCTCGTCGGAGACCAGCAGGGCACCGTGCTCGCGCGTCAGGCGCCGCAGCAGCGCGGTGAACCCGGGCTGCGGGCGGACGACGCCCATGTTCCCCGCGGCGGCCTCGGTGATGACGCAGGCGATGCGGTCGCCGTGCTCGCGGAAGACGCCTTCGAGCGCCTCGGGGTCGTTGTAGGGGATGACGAGGGTGTCGGCGGCGGCCGCTCCCGTGACGCCGGGGGTGTCCGGCAGCGCGAACGTCGCCAGACCCGAACCGGCGCTGGCCAGCAGGGCGTCGACGTGCCCGTGGTAGTGCCCGGCGAACTTCACGACGACGGGACGGCCGGTGAAGCCGCGGGCGAGCCGGATGGCGCTCATCGTCGCCTCGGTGCCGGAGCTCACGAGGCGGACCTGCTCGACCGGCTCGACCCGGGAGACGATCTCCTCGGCCAGCAGCACCTCGCGCTCGGTGGGCGTCCCGTAGGAGAAGCCGTCGAGCACGGCGGCCTGCACGGCGGCGAGGACGTCGGGGTGCGCGTGGCCCAGGATCATCGGCCCCCAGGAGCACAGCAGGTCGACGTACCGGCGGCCGTCCACGTCCGTCAGCCACGGCCCCTGCGCGGAGGCGACGAAGCGCGGCGTGCCGCCCACGGCCCGGAAGGCCCGGACGGGCGAGTTCACCCCACCGGGGATGACCGCGGCAGCGCGCTCGAACAGGACGGCCGAGCCAGCGGCGGGATCGGAGCCGGAGGAGGTCGTCGGGGCAGGCGTCGACGCGGTCACGGGCCCCAGTGTCGCAAGCTTCCGTGGGTGCGAGTGCCCCAGGGGCGTCTACGACGGCGTGTCGGAGGTCGAGCGTGACGGACTTCACGTCGCGCGGCCCCCTCACCCGGTCGGCGCATCCCGTCCCCGCGCTGAGCGACCCCTCAGGTCCACCACAGGTACCAGCCCGTCCGCCCCGTCCGCCGGCAGGTGCGGGGCGCGATGACCTGCGGCCCGCCGTCGGCGTCCTCCAGGCCGAACCAGGCCTGCACCGACGACCAGAACGCCCGGCACTCGCACCCCGTCTCCGAGCACGGACCGTCCTCGTCGAGGAGGCGGAACTCGTCGAGCTCGGGGTGGTCGTAGACGACGATCCCCTCGGCGGCGATCCGCTCGTCCGGACGGCAGGGTGGGACCAGGTAGCCGTGGACCTCGACCTCCTGGGGGTGCCCGACCGCCGCGACGAGCACCGACCCCAGGCTCGGGGCGGCGTTCTGCTTGTCCCGCAGGTGACCGGCCGGAACGCGGTGCAGCAGCGCGGCGGCCGCGGTCCAGGGCAGGTCCCGGAAGCGGGCGACGTCGCCCGGGTGGCCGGGCCGTCCGAGCACGTAGGGCTCCACGACGTCGAGGAGGTCACCGGTCCAGCTGGGACGGCCGTCGGCGAGGCGGCGCCAGCACTGCTCGAGGGTCTCCCGGGACCGGGGACGGTCGGTCGTGGAGGGCGCGGGCGTGGTGTCGAGGCTCATGCGACGACCCTGCGCCGACGAGGACTCCCCCGGCACCGCGCGTCGGGCCGCTGTGGACGACACGCCGCCGCCTCGAGCCTGGGGGTCCCGGGACGACACGGGCGCCCCCTGTCCACACCCGGGGGAGGACACTCGGCGTGTGCGAGAGATCACGGACGAGGACGAGTTGCGGCGGCTCGTGGGCGACCCGGTGCCGCAGGCACTGGCCAAGGAGCGCGACCACCTGCACGAGCTGGACCGGGCGTGGCTGGCGGCCTCCCCGTTCTGCCTGCTCGCGACCTCCGCCCCGGACGGGACGTGCGACGTGTCCCCCCGCGGCGACCCGCCCGGTTTCGTCCAGGTCCTCGACGACCGGACGGTCGCGCTGCCCGAGCGGCCGGGGAACCGCCGCGTCGACGGACTGCGGAACGTGCTGGGCAACCCCCACGTGGGGCTGATCAGCCTGCTGCCCGGCCGCGGCGACAGCCTGCGCATCAACGGCCGTGCCCGGCTCGTGACGGACGCCCCCTTCTTCGACCGCATGGTGGTCAAGGGGCACCGCCCCCTGCTCGCGGTGGTCGTCGAGGTCGAGCAGGTCTTCTCCCACTGCTCCAAGGCGTTCCTGCGCTCGCAGCTGTGGGACCCGGCGACCTGGACGCCCGAGGCCGCCCCGCCCCGGGCGCAGCTGGCGAAGACCTTGGAGCGCCCCGAGACGCCGTTGGAGGAGCTGGAGCGGTACTACGGGCCGAGCTACGCCGAAGGGCTCTACCGCAGCTGACACCCGCGGCGCACGGGACCGGGTCCCGGAGGTCGCGAACGGACCCGCCGCGCCGCCCGCACTGCCACGCTCGACGGACCACCGGGCCAGGGAGAAGGAGGAGGACCGTGGACGACACCGCCGGGTGCTTCGAGGAGGGTCACTGCCGCAGCGCGGGTCGCGCCACCCTGGCCGGGGCCGGGTTCGGAGCGGCCGGGGGCGCGCTCACCGGGTCCCTCGCCCTCCTGGGCGACGCCGACCTCCACCTCAGCGCCGAGCTCTTCTTCGGCGGAACCGGCGGAGCCCTCGTCGGCGCCGTCCTCGGGACGGTGGTCGGGACCACCGGCGGGTGCCTGGCGGCGCGTCTGGCCGCCGACGGCCGCGACCGCGCGGCCCGGACCGCGCTCGCCGTCGTGGCCGGGGTCCTGACCGCGCTGACGGCGCTCGCCTTCCTGACCGTTGAGGTGCCGGCGCTCGGGCAGGCCCTGTTGGCCGGCGGGGTCGCGGCCGGACTGGCCTGGGTGGCGGCTCCCTGGTGCCTGCAACCGGCGGCGCGGTCGTGACCGGCCGGATCGGCCGCGGACTGCGGGAGGTGGCCCTCGAGCTGGGCTTCGCCCTCGTCCTGGTGCTCGTCGCCGAGGCCGTGCACCGGGGCACCGGCTGGGCCCGCCTCTGGTGCCTGTTCGCCGCGCTCGTCGTGGGGCACGGGGGACGCGCCGTGCTGGCCCGTCGGCACCGCCTCCGCGACGCGCAGCGGTCGACGTCGCTACCGTTCCAGCATGTTCCGTGAACCCGGCCTCGGCGGCCTCGTCGCGCTCGGCGTCCCGCTGCTCCTCTGGGCTCTGGGGCTGGCCGTCACGGCCTACGTCGTGTACCGCGCCGTGCGGGCGGGGGTCCGGGACGGCATCCGCTCCGCCCGCGACGACCGCGGCCCCGGCCCGGACCCCTTCCGCTGAGGCCCGTCAGCCCCAGGACGGCGCCGAGGCCAGGGGCTGGTTGAAGCGGAGCTGGTTGCCCGAGGGGTCGCGCACCCC
The DNA here is from genome assembly GCF_042473625.1 of Kineococcus sp. DHX-1. Classification (GTDB taxonomy): domain Bacteria; phylum Actinomycetota; class Actinomycetes; order Actinomycetales; family Kineococcaceae; genus Kineococcus. Next base: position 3,822,730 of record NZ_CP170445.1, read on the forward strand.
GAAGTCGCGCACGCCGTAGTGCTGGTCGACGGGCTCGGAGGTGATCTCGGCACCGGCCGCGGACAGCTTGTCGTGCAGCGCGTCGACGTCGTCGGTGGTGAAGACCAACCGGGACATGAGCCCCTTGGCCAGCAGGTCCAGGGCGGCGTCGCGGTCGGACTGCGGGGCGTCCGGCCAGGACTGCGGCGTCTCGAGGACGACGTGGACGTCGGGCTGGTCGGGCGGGGTCACCGTGACCCAGCGCATGCCCTCGTAGGAGACGTCCTGGGTGACCGCGAACCCGAGCTGGTCGCGGTAGAAGCCCAGGGCCTCGTCGTGGTCGTGGACGGTGAGGAGGACGTTGGTGACCTTCAGCATGGGGACGACGCTAGGTCGGCGGTGCCCTCCGGCGCTTCTCCGATCCTGACCGGTCGGGACGCCCGCGCGAGGACGCAACTGGGGATGGCGGCGGCGGCGGAGTGGTCGCGGGCGCGGTAGGCGCTGGGGCTCTCCCCCACCAGCCTCGTGAAGCGCGCGCTGAACGACCCCAGCGACGAGCAGCCGACGGCGAAGCACGCCTCGGTCACCGAGACGTCGCCCCGGCGCAGCAGCGCCTTGGCCCGCTCGATCCGCCGGGTCATGAGGTAGTCGTACGGCGTCACGCCCCAGGCCGCCTTGAAGCTGCGGGAGAAGTGCCCCGGCGACATGAGCGCCTGGCGGGCCAGCACGGCGACGTCGAGCGGCTGCGCGTGGTCGCGGTCGATCCGGTCGCGGACGCGCCGCAGGCGGACCAGGTCGTCGCGGGACGGGGGCACCCGTCGAGTGTGGCGCAGCCCGTACGACTCGTCCACGACGGCAGCAGCGCTAGCGTCGAGGCGTGACGGCCCACCCGGATCTCGCGTTCTCCCCCGACGGCACGTTCCGCGTCGTGCAGTTCAACGACACCCAGGACTCCCACACCCCGGACGAGCGGACGGTCCAGCTCGTCGAACGCGTGCTGGACACCGAGCGTCCCGGGTTCGTCGTCCTCAACGGCGACGTCGTGAACGGCGACATGACGACGGCCGAGCAGGTGCGCCGGGCCTACCACCACGTCGTCGCGCCGATGGAGGAGCGCGGCGTCCCGTGGGCCGTCACGTTCGGGAACCACGACGCCGACTCGGCCCCCGTGACGGGCATGACGGCCGAGCGCACCGCCGAGTTCCTGCGGACGTACCCGCACCACGTCGGCGGCACGGCGCCGGGGGTGAGCGGGGGCTCCAACCAGGTCGTGCGCCTGCGCTCCGCGCGCGGGGACGCGACGGCGTTCGCGCTGTGGCTCCTGGACTCGGGCCGGTACGGGCCGGCCACGCTCGGCGGGCAGTTCGTCGCGGTGGAACCCTACGAGACGATCCACGCCGACCAGGTCGCCTGGTACCGGCGGACGTCGATCGAGCTCCAGGGGTCCGCACCCGAACCGGTTCCCGGGCTGATGTTCTTCCACATCCCGCTGTGGGAGTTCCGCCACCTGTGGTTCGGCTCCCCCACCGAGGCCTCGGAGGAGGCGCACGCGGCCGCCGTCGCGAAGCACGGCATCGTCGGTGAGCGGAACGAGGAGGAGGCCACGGCCCCCTTCAACCCCGGCCTGTTCCACGCGGCGCTGGAACGCGGCGACGTCAAGGGCATGTTCTGCGGCCACGACCACGTCAACGACTACTCCGGGGACTACTTCGGCATCCAGCTCGGCTACGGCCCCGGGTCGGGGTTCGGCGCGTACGGGTTGCCGGGTGACGACGTCCACCGGCTGCGCGGGGCGCGGGTGTTCGAGCTGTCGCAGGACCACCCGGGTGTCTTCGTGGGCACCCGGGTGGTCCGCGCCGCCGACCTGGGCATCGACCTGTCGCCGGAACCCCGGCGGCTGCCCGACGTCCCTGCCGGACTGTCCTAGCGCGACAACGCGAAGACCGTCGTGGTCCGGTACTCCTGGCCCGGCCGCAGGACGGTCGAGGGGAAGTCGGGTTCGTTCGGGGAGTCCGGGAAGTGCTGGGTCTCCAGGGCCAGTCCGTCGCCCTGGCGGTAGGTACCGCCACCGGACCCGACGAGGGTCCCGTCGAGGAAGTTGCCCGAGTAGAACTGCAGTCCGGGTTCGGTGGTCGAGATGCGCAGCGTGCGGCCGCTGCGCGGGTCGTGCAGGACGGCGACCTCCTCGAGCCCGGCCTCGCTCCCCCGGTCCAGGACCCAGTTGTGGTCGTACCCCTTGGCGAACAGCAACTGCTGGAACGGCTGCCGGATCCGCGCCGCGATGCGGGTCGGCTGCCGGAAGTCCAGCGGGGTGCCGGCGACGGGGGCGAGTTCCCCGGTCGGGATGAGCGTGCTGTCGACAGGTGTGTAGCGGTCGGCGTGGATCGTCAGCTCGTGGTCCAGGACGCTGCCGGTCCCCTCCCCGGCGAGGTTCCAGTAGGTGTGGTTCGTGAGGTTCACGACCGTCGCCGCGTCCGTCGTGGCGCAGTAGTCCAGGGTCAGCTGCCCGAACCGGTCGAGGGTGTAGGTGACCTCGACGTGCAGGTTGCCCGGGAAGCCCTGGTCACCGTCGGGGCTGTCGAGGGCCAGCCGGACCCCGACCTTCCCCTGCTCGGTGACGGGGGTCGCCTCCCACAGGCGCTTGTCGAACGAGTCGGTGCCGCCGTGCAGGGTGTTCGTGCCGTCGTTGAGCGGCAACTGGTGCTCCACGCCGTCGAGCGTGAACTTCCCGCCCGCGATGCGGTTGCCGTACCGGCCGATGAGCGCGCCGAAGTACGGGCCGGGGTTGTTGCCCGCGAGGTAGCCCTCGAGGTCGGAGAACCCGAGCACGACGTTGCGGACGCGGCCGCGCTGGTCGGGGAACTCCAGGCTCTGCAGGATGCCGCCGTACGTGATGACGCGGGCGGTCACCTCGCCGTTGGTGAGGGTCCAGCGTTCGACGTCGCGGCCGTCGGGCAGCGTGCCCCAGTACTGGGTGGACAGGTCGGGTTCGGCGGCGAACGCCGGCGTGGCGGTGGCGCCGACGAGCGCCGCGGCGCCGGTGGCGGCCAGGACGACGGCTCGTCGGGACGGGGTGAAGGTCATGCGGACTGCTCCTCCTCGAGCTCCGGTGTGGCCCCTGCGCACTGTGGGGCGCCTGAGACGGTAGGTGCGACCGGTGGCCCGCGTCAACGATCTGGTGGGAGCGCTCTCAGCGCGCCCAGATCGGTGCCCGTCGCCACGGCGTCGCACCCCGGGTACCGGCCTCAGCGTCTGGCACCTCCTCGTCAGACCTGGCGGCGCGCGGGCACGGGCGGTTGGGCGGGCTCGTCCGGGTGTCGAACGCCGTGCTGGCCAGCTGGCGCTCGGTGAGGTCCAGCACCTCCGTGGCCAGGTACCCCGCGGTTCCTCGCTCCAACTGCCGGGCACGCGCGATTCCGGCGGCCGCGAATTCCTACACGGCCTCGTGGGCGGCCGGGTAGGACACGCGCAGAACCCGCTCGACCGTTCGCGCCGTCACGACCGGCGCTTCCGGCAGCAGAGCGAGGAGCCGCGCCGTGGCCGAGTCCGCGCGAGGCACCTCGCGCCGACCGCCCCCCGTGCGGTGACGGGCCGGCCGTCCGTCCCCGTCGACGCGCAACTCCCTGACCGCCGCGACGAGCGCGCTGGCCTGCTCGACGGCGACCGCAGCGGCCTCCGCGAAGGTGGCGATCCAGGACTGCGTTCCCGCTACGGCCGCTGGACCGTCGGGCGCCCCCTCGAAGCGGAACCTTGCTGCTCGACGCATCGAGGCGAGGTTGACCCCTCGAACCTTCACGGACTCGCGGCTCGTGCAAGGATCAGCCCGTCACAGCCACTCGCGCGCGGCCTCCAGCGCCCAGTAGCTCAGCACGATCTGCGCCCCGCCCCGCCGCAGAGCGAGCAGCGACTCCAGCGCCACCCGCTCCCGGTCGATCGCGCCCGCCTGCGCGGCGAACTCGACCATCGCGTACTCCCCCGACACCTGGTAGCTCGCGACGGGCACGTCGGCGACGTCGGCCACGGCGCGCAGCACGTCGAGGTAGGGAAGACCGGGCTTGACCATGACCATGTCGGCGCCCTCGTCGAGGTCGAGCCGCACCTCGCGCAGCGCCTCGGAGACGTTCGCGGCCGGGTCCTGCTGGTAGGTGCGACGGTCGCCCTTGAGCTGGGAGTTCACGGCCTCGCGGAACGGACCGTAGAAACCGCTCGCGTACTTCACCGCGTACGCGAAGAGGGCGACGTCGTCGTAGCCGCCGGAGTCCAGGACGCTGCGCAGCACGCCGATCTGGCCGTCCATCATCCCGCTGGGCCCGAGGACGTGGGCGCCCGCGGCCGCCTGGGCCAGCGCCATCGACGCGTACCGCTCGAGGGTGGCGTCGTTGTCGACGCGGCCGCGGTCGTCGAGGACCCCGCAGTGGCCGTGGTCGGTGAACTCGTCCAGGCACAGGTCGGCCATGACGACGAGGTCGTCGCCCACGGCGTCCCGCACGTCCCTCAGCGCGACGTTCAGTATGCCGTCCGGGTCGTCGGCGCCCGAACCGGTCGCGTCGAGGCGCTCCGGGACACCGAACAGCATGATCCCGCCGAGCCCGGCCGCCGCGGCCTCCTCGGCCGTCGCCACCAGCGACTCACGGGTGTGCTGCACGACCCCCGGCAGCGTGCGGACGGGCTGGTCCTGTGTGATCCCCTCCCGCACGAAGACGGGGAGGACCAGGTCCCCCGGGTGCAGGTGCACGTCCGTCACCAGCCGGCGCATCGCCGGGGTGGAGCGCAGACGGCGGGGACGGACGGGCAGCTGCACCACGGGGGGCACCTCTCCAGCGCGCGGGCGCGCAGTTGCTTCAGCGCGCCCGGCGGCGCGCGGACGACTTCTTCTGGCTGGGCCGCAGGACGGGTTCGCCCGCCTCCACGGCGCTGGCCCGCAGACCCTGGCCGTAGCCCGCGAGCGCTTCGACGAGCGCGTCGGCGCTCGGTTCGGCGGCGAGGACGTCGACCCGCAGGCCGTGCTCCTCGGCGGTCTTGGCCGTGGCCGGGCCGATGCACGCGACGACCGTCGAGGGGTGCGGCTTGCCCGCGATCCCGACGAGGTTGCGCACGGTCGAGCTGGACGTGAAGACGACCGCGTCGAACGCTCCCGTCTTGATGGCGTCGCGCACGGGCGCGGCGGGCGGGGCGGCGCGCACGGTCCGGTAGGCCGTGACGTCGTCGACCTCCCAGCCGTTCTCCTGCAGGCCCGCCACGAGGGTGTCGGTGGCGATGTCCGCGCGCGGCAGGAAGACCCGGTTGATGGGGTCCAGGACGTCGTCGTAGGGCGGCCACGCCTCCAGCAGCCCGGCGGCCGACTGCTCGGCCTCGGGCAGCAGGTCCGGCTCGATCCCCCACTCGCGCAGGGCGTCCGCGGTGACCCCGCCGACGGCGGCGACCTTGAGGCCGGAGAACGCGCGGGCGTCGAGGCCGTACTCGGTGAACTTCTCCCGCACGGCGCGGACGGCGTTGACCGAGGTGAACCCGATCCACTCGTAGCGACCGGTCACGAGGCCCTTGACGGCCTTCTCCATCTGCTGCGGCGTGCGCGGCGGCTCGACGGAGATGGTCGGCACGACCTCGGCGGTGGCGCCGTGGTCCGACAGGCGCGTCGTGATGCCGCCGGCCTGCTCCTTGGTGCGCGGGACGAGGACGCGCCAGCCGAACAGCGGCTTGGTCTCGTACCAGCTGTTCTGCTCGCGCAGCGCGACGACGTCGCCGACGACGGCGGTCGTGGGCGAGCCGTCGATGACGGTCGCGGCCGCCTCGAGCGTGCCGAGGGTGGCGGTGGTCGTCGTCTGCGTCGTCGTCGTGCCGTGCGAGGTCAGCGCGACCGGCGTGGCCGGGGACCGGCCGGCCGCGAGCAGCCCGCGGGCGGCGGCGGCGATGTCGTCACCGGTGCCGAGGACCACGACGGTGGCGTCGGCGTCGGCGTGGCGGGACCAGTCCAGCGTCCGGCCCGCAGGGTGCACGACGTTGACGCTCGACGTCGACGGCGTGGTCATGGGGACGCCGGCGTAGGCGGGCACGGCGTTGACGGCCGAGACGCCGGGGACGACGTCGAAGCCGACCCCGGACTTGCGGCAGGCCGCGACCTCGTCGACGAGGCCGGTGAACGTCGAGGGGTCGCCGTCCATGAGGCGCACGACGCGGCCACCGGCCTTGGCGGCCCGCACGACGAGCTTGGCGCGCGCCGCGCGGGTCAGGGGCTGACCGTCCTCGCCGAAGCCGGCGTCGAGCACCTCGACGCCGGTGCGGCCGAAGCGGGCCACGAGGTCCTCGCGGCTGGACTGGTCGAGCACGACGACGTCGGCGGTGCGCAGCAGGTCGACGGCGCGCACGGTGAGCAGACCCGGGTCGCCCGGGCCCGCGCCGACGAAGGAGACGTGCCCGAGCTCCTTGTCGGCCTTCGTGGCGCGGTCCCTGTCGCCGGCCTTGTCCTTGCGGACCGACCCCTTCGCCGACGTCCTCTTCGAGCGGGGCTGCGCGGGCACCTCGTCGCGGTTCTTCCCCGCGTCGACCACCTCGGTCAGGACGCTCACCTCGGGGGCCACCGCCACCTCGACGACCGGCACCTGCTCCGGGTCGGCGACGAGGGGGCTGTTCGTCATCGTGCTCACGAGCCACTCTCCGGATCGGGACGTGGACCGTCGTCCGGACGGTCCTGGGGGTGGTTCTCCGACGAGACCTGCGGTCCGTCGCCGTGGTTTCCAGCGGGTGCACCGGGTCTTGACGCGGGGGGGCTCTCGGGACGACGACCGGTCACCGAGGCCCCCGAGAGCTCGTGGGCCAGCAGGTCGCGGGCGACGTCGGCACCCAACGTACGCGCGGAGGCCTCGTCGGCGACAGTCGCGAACGGCAGGGCGCGGCGCACGAGGGCGCCGTCGGCGTCCTGGACCGCGACGTGGAGGACGCCCGCGCTGGCGTGCGCCCCGACGGGCGCGGAGCAGCCGGCCTCCAGCGACGCCAGCACCTGGCGCTCGGCGGCGACGGCCCGGCGGACGGCGGGCGCGTCCAGGCGGGCCAGCGCTGCGAGGACCTCGTCGTCGTCGGCGCGGCACTCCACCGCCAGCGCGCCCTGGCCGGGGGCCGGGACGAAGGTGCCGGGGTCGAAGAACTCGCTGACCTCGTCCGAGCGGCCGATCCGGGCCAGCCCGGCAGCGGCCAGGACGACGGCGTCGAGCTCGCCGGAGGTCACGAAGCCCACGCGGGTGTCGATGTTGCCGCGGATGGCGACGACGTCGAGGTCGGGCCGCAGTGCCAGGAGCAGCGCGTGCCGGCGGGGCGAACCGGTGCCGACGCGGGAACCGCTGGGCAGCTCGGCCAGCGTGCGCCCGCCCGCGGCGACGAGCGCGTCGCGCGCGTCCTCCCGCTCGGGGACGGCGGCCAGGGCGAGCCCGTCGGCCGGGGCCGTGGGCAGGTCCTTGAGGGAGTGCACGGCGAGGTCGACCTCGCCCGCGAGCAGGGCGTCGCGCAGCGCGGAGACGAAGACCCCCGTGCCGCCGATCTGGGCCAGCGGCGCGCGGTTGACGTCGCCGTGCGTCGTCACCTCGACGAGCTCGACCTCGGACCCGTTGCTGCGCAACAGGTCCGCGACCCAGGAGCTCTGGGTGGTCGCCAGCGCGCTGCGGCGGGTGCCGAGCCGGAGCGCACGCGTCACGACACGCGTCCCACGGCGTCGGCGACGGTGCCGGACAGCGGGGCGTCGCCGGGCAGGGCCCCGCCGCGGGCGCGGTCGGGCCCGACCTCGAGGTCGAACAGCGCCCGCAGGGCGGCGGCGTACCCGACGCCGCCGGGCGACTCGGCGAGCTCCTTCACCCGCACGGTCGGGGTGTGCAGGAGCTTCTCGACGATGCGGTGCACCGTGCGGTCCACCTCGTTGCGGGCGGCGTCGTCGAGGTCGACGCGGCTGGTGAGCCGGCGCATCTCGACGTCCACGACGTGGCGGGCCTGGGCGCGCAGCGCGACGACCGTCGGGGCCACGTCGGCCGCCCGCAGCGAGGCCGCGTGGGCCGCGACCTCCTCGGCGACGATGGCGCGCACCGAGCGCAGGTCGTCGGCGACGGCGGTGCTGGCGAGGTCGGTGCCGAGGGCCTCGAGGTCGGCCAGGTGCACCCCGCGCAGCGTCGCCACGTCGGGGGCCACGTCGCGCGGCAGGGCCAGGTCGGCGACGAAGAGCGGCCGTTCCGGGCGGTCCAGCAGGGCGGACGCGACGGTCGCCACGTCCAGGACGTGCCCGACGGCACCCGTGCAGCTGGCGACGAGGTCGGCGGCGGCCACCTCGGAACGCAGGTCCTCCAGGCCGACGGCCCGGCCGCCGATGGCCGCGGCCAGGCGCTGGGCGCGGTCCGGCGTGCGGTTGGCGACGACGACGTCGAGGCCGGCGCGGGCGAACGTCGTCGCGACGAGGGCGCTCATGGCGCCGGCACCGACGACCAGGGCGCGCCGGCCCGCGAGCTCACCGCCGACGACGGCGGCGGCGCGGGTCATCGCGGCGTCCACCAGGGAGGCGCCCGCCGCGTCCAGCCGGGTCTCGGAGTGGGCGCGCTTGCCCACGCGCAACGCGTTCTGCAGCAGCCGGTCCAGCGTCCCGCCGGCCAGCCCGCGGTCGTGCAGGTCGCGCAGCGCGAGCCGCAGCTGGCCGAGGATCTGGCTCTCCCCCACGGCCATCGAGTCCAGCCCGCAGGCGACGCGGAAGAGGTGCTCGACCCCGGCGTCCTCGTAGTGGACGTAGAGCTGCTCGCCGAGCTCGTCGACCCCGAGGCCGATCCGCCGGCACAGCGCGTCGCCGACGTCGGCGACACCGCCGTGGAAGCGGGTGACGTCGCAGTAGAGCTCGACGCGGTTGCACGTCGACAGCACGAAGACCTCGTCGACGTGCGGCGACGCCGACAGCGAGGCCACGACCTCCCCCGCGGCGACGGCGTCGAAGCTGGCGCGCTCGAGCACGCCGAGGGACGCCGTCCGGTGGGACAGGCCCACGACCATGAGGGCCACTCAGACCACCTCTCCGACACGTTCGGTCACTGGTTCAGCCACGCGCGCCAGGGTCGGCACGCGGGAGGCGCGCCGCTGGGCGTGGAAGGCGAGGATCTGCAGCTCCGAGGCCAGGTCGACCTTGCGCACGTCCACGCCCGCGGGCACGCGCAGCACGGTCGGGGCGAAGTTCAGGACGCTCCGCACCCCGGCGGCCACGAGCCTGTCGCAGACGGCCTGGGCGTGCTCGCCGGGGACGGCGAGGACGCCGATGGTCTCGCCGGGGCGCACGACGTCGGGCAGCTCGGCCAGCGGACGGACGCGGACGCCGCCCACGACCTCGCCCACCACGTGGGCCCCGTCGTCGAAGAGGCCGACGACGCGGAACCCGCGGCTGGCGAAGCCGCCGTAGCCGGCGAGCGCGTGGCCGAGGTTGCCGATGCCCACGATGACGACGTTCCAAGGGGTCGTCTGCCCGAGGTGGTCGGCGATCTGCCGGTGCAGCTCGGCGACGTCGTAGCCGACCCCGCGCGTGCCGTAGCTGCCGAGGTGGGAGAGGTCCTTGCGCAGCTTGGCCGACCCGACGCCGACGGCCTCGGCGAGCGCCTCGGAGGAGACGGTCTGCAGCCCGCCCTCGGCCAGGACGGACAGCGCGCGCAGGTACTGGGGCAGCCGCGCCACGGTCGCTTCGGGGACGTCGACCGTCCCCACGTCGTCCTCGTCCACAGCGGTCAGACCAGCATCCTCGTACGCGTCGCTCGGGTCCGGGAGAACCCGGGACCCCTGGTCGTGCGCCAGCAGCCTAGGCTCTTGTGAAGCCACGCACAAAGTCGTGGAGGCCTCGCGTGACGAGGACCACGTCGCCCCTGACCTGGGCTTTCACGGATAGGTGAGCCTCACCTACCTCTGCCTCACCGAGCCGTCAGCGACCCCTCCGCCACCAGCGGCGCCCAGCGAGCGCCTGCCGCAGCCGGTCGGCGTCGAGGCGCCCGAAGTCCCGCTCGGCACCGTCGACGAGGACGACCGGCACCTTGTCCGTGAACCGCCGCCGCAGCTCCGGGTCGGCGTCGACGTCGACCTCCTCCCACGCCACACCGGCCCCCTCCGCCACGGCCCGGACCACCTCACGGCCGTCGTCGCACAGGTGGCAGCCGACCCGCGAGACGAGCACGACCCGCGCGGCCCCCGCGTTCGTTCGCTCTGCGTGGTCCATTCGTCACCCTTCCTGTCGGTGGCTCGTCCTACGATGCCGCAGTGCACCGCGACGACGCCTTCCGCCCCGCCTCCGTGGCCGGACCTAGCCGGGCGTGCGACGCGGCGTTCTTCGACCTCGACAACACGATGGTCCGCGGCGCCTCCCTCTTCTACTTCGCCCGCGGCCTGGCCGCCCGGGGCTTCTTCTCCCGCCGCGAGCTGCAGCGCTTCGGCCGTCGCGCCCTGCACTTCGCCCTGCGCGGGGAGAACCTCGGCCACCTCGGGGAGATCCGCGAGCTCGCGCTGGCGTTCGTCGCCGGGCACACCACGACGGAGATCCGGCAGATCGGCGAGGAGGTCTACGACGAGCACGTCGAGGCAAAGGTCCAGGCCCGGACGCGTGCGCTCGCCCGTCGCCACCTCGACGCCGGCGCCCCCGTCTGGCTCGTCACCGCCGCCCCCGTCGAGCTCGCCGACGTCGTCGCCCGCCGCCTGGGGCTGACCGGCGCGCTCGGCACCGTCGCGGAGTCCGTCGACGGCACGTACACCGGCCGCCTCATCGGCGAACCCCTGCACGGGCAGGCCAAGGCGGACGCCGTGCGGGACCTCGCCGAGCGGTCCGGGCTGGACCTGGCCCGTTGCGCGGCCTACTCCGACTCCGCCAACGACCTGCCGCTGCTCGGGCTGGTCGGCTCCCCCAGCGCGGTCAACCCCGACCGCGCCCTGCGCCGGCACGCGGTCACCCACGGGTGGCCCGTCCACGAGTTCCGCTCGTGGCAGCACGTCGCCCGCTGGACGGTCCGCGCCGGTGGCGTGGCCGCGGGTGCCGTGGTGGTGGCCGGCCTGGTCCGCCGCAGGTGAGGAGACAGGAGCTGTGATGCACACCACACCCGAGAACGCTCAGGTCGGGGGCACGGGCGGACGAGACAGCGGCGTGCCTCGCCTGCGTGCCCTCGCCGCCACCGTCGGACCCAAGCTCGGAGTGGCCGCGGCCGTGACCGCCCTCGTGGCGGGCGCCGCCACGGCGGTGACCACCGTCGGCACCCCGAGCGCGGCGGCCGCGACGGCCCTGTGCGACCAGTACGCCAAGACGACTACCGCGGACGGGAAGTACCGCATCCAGAACAACCGCTGGGGCACGTCCGCGCAGCAGTGCATCGAGCCGACGGCGACGGGTTTCACGGTCACGCAGGCCGACGGCAGCGTGTCGACCAGCGGCGCCCCCAAGAGCTACCCGTCGATCTACTGGGGCTGCCACTACGCCGACTGCACGACGGGCTTCTCCCCCGTGCAGGCCTCCAGCAGCACCTTCGGGTCGGTCCGCACGAGCGTCGCCATGACCTACCCGACCACGGGTGAGTGGGACGCGTCCTACGACCTCTGGTTCGACCCGACGCCGCGCACCGACGGCCAGAACACCGGCGCCGAGGTCATGGTGTGGCTCAACCACGCCGGTCGCCCGCAGCCCGTCGGCAGCAAGGTCGGCACCGTGACCCTCGCCGGCGCGACGTGGGACGTCTGGTTCGGCAACACGGGCTGGAACGTCGTCTCCTACGTCCGCCAGACCCCGACGTCGTCGGCGGACTTCGCCGTGAGCACGTTCTTCGACGACGCCCTGGCCCGCGGCTGGGTCCAGCGCTCCTGGTACCTCACGAGCATCCAGGCCGGGTTCGAGCCGTGGACCGGCGGGACGGGCCTGGCGGTGACGTCGTTCGCCGCGGGCACGGGCTCGACGGCGACCCCCACGGCCACCACCAGCCCGACCGCCACGCCCACCGCCACCGCCACCGCCAGCCCCACCGCGACGGTGACCCGCTCGCCGCGGCCGACGTCCGGCCGTCCCGTCTGCTCCGCGACGGCGAAGACCGAGTCGGCCTGGGGCGCGGGGGCCGTGCAGAACGTCACGGTCACCAACGGCGGCGAGGCCCGGACGGGCTGGACCACCGTCGCGACGCTGCCCGCCGGGCAGACGGTGACGAACCTGTGGAACGGCACGTGGACGCAGTCCGGCCGGACGCTGACGGTGAAGAACGCCTCCTACAACGGCTCCCTCGCCGCGGGCGGGACGACGAGCTTCGGCTACCAGCTCGCCGCCACCGGCAGCACCGCCACGCCGGCCACGATCACCTGCTCCTGACGACCGTCCCTCGCCTTCCGGGGAGGATCGTCGGCACCTCGCTCCCGTCGATCGGGGGCGAGGTGCCGACGACCGGGACCCGGGCGGCGACCGGCGCGGACCCTGGAACGCACGAAGGGCGGCTCCCCCGCGGGGGAGCCGCCCTTCAGCACATCACTTCTTGTTGCGACGCTGGTGACGCGTGCGGCGGAGCAGCTTGCGGTGCTTCTTCTTCGCCATGCGCTTGCGACGCTTCTTGATGACAGAGCCCAAGGGGTCCTCGCTCACTCGATACGACTGGTTGCTGCCGACGCCCCGGCGGACCGGCACGCGACGTGCCGCTCAGCGAGCGGCAGACCGACGTCGAGTCTACCCGTCTCCTCGTGCGCGACGTGCCGGGCGGTGCGGGCCGTCCGGCTCAGGCGGTGTCGATGAACGACTGCCGCAGGTACTCGTGGACGGCGTCCTCGGGCACGCGGAAGGAGCGGCCGACGCGGACGGCGGGCAGCTCCCCGTTGTGCACCAGTCGGTACACCGTCATCTTCGACACGCGCATCATCGACGCGACCTCGGCCACGGTCAGGAACCGGACCTCGGACAGCGGGCGATCCTCAGGCATCCCCACAGCACCCTTCAGTTCGCGCGCCATTTGCGCACCGTCCCCCGCGGACGGCCCGGTGGGGGCGCGTTCACCGTCCACTCTAGGGGCACGTGTGACGTGCGTGGAAGATCTCCGTGCTCATTGAGTCACTCAGAGTGACCTGGACAGGCTGTGACCAGCACTGACGCTCCGTAAAAATCTGCTGGGAGTTCAGTCGAAGTCCGGGTCGAGCCCGTGCAGCGGGAACGCAGCACGGCGGGTGGCGAGGATCGCGCGGTCCACGGCGTCGTCCGGGTCGTAGCCCGACTCCCACCCCGTGAAGGTCGCGGGCTCACCGTCCGTCATCGCCGCGGGGGCCTCCCGCTCGAGCGTCGCCTCCACGTGCGCGCGCCACGACGCGGGCAGCGGGGTGGCCGGGTCGAGCGGCTGCTGCGAGGCCTCGGCGACCAGGTGGGCCCAGGTCCGCGGCACGACGTCGACGACCTCGTAGCCCCCACCGCCGAGCGCCAGCCACCGACCGTGCGACGCGTCGTGCGCGAGCGCGTGCATCGCCGCCGACGCCACCCGCTGCGCGTCGACGGACACCGTCAGGTGGCCCAGCGGGTCCAGGGCGTGGGTGTCGCAGCCGTGCTGGGTGACGAGGACGTCGGGGGCGAAGGCCCGCACGAGCTGCGGGACCACGGCGTGCACCGCTCGCAGCCAGCCCGCGTCGCCCGTGCCCGCCGGCAGCGCCAGGTTCACGGCGGACCCGAGCGCGTCCGGCCCGCCGAGCTCGTCGGCGAAGCCGGTGCCCGGGAACAGGGTGGTGCCCGACTCGTGGACGCTGACCGTCAGGACCCGCGGGTCGTCCCAGAAGACCGCCTCGGTCCCGTCCCCGTGGTGGCAGTCCAGGTCGACGTAGGCGATCCGCTCGGCCCCGTCGCGCAGCATCGCCACGATGGCCGCGGCGGCGTCGTTGTAGACGCAGAACCCGCTGGCGCAGCCCGGTTTCGCGTGGTGCATGCCGCCGCAGAAGTTGACGCCGTGCAGCGTCCGACCCGCGACGAGCGCCCGGCCGAGGTCTACGGACCCGCCGACGATGCGCGCGGCGGCCTCGTGCATCCCGGGGAAGGCCGGGTCGTCCTCGGTCCCGAGGCCGAAGACCGGCTGGGCCTGCCGCGGGTCGGCCGAGGCGGCCTTGACCGCGTCGACGTAGGCGCGGTCGTGGACGGTGCACAGGAGCTCGTCGTCGGCGGGTTCGGCCCCGACGACGACGACGCCGGGGCGGTCGAACAGTCCGAGGTCCGCGCAGAGGCGGGCCGTCAGGTCGAGCCGGACGGGCGCCATCGGGTGCCACCGGCCGAAGTCGTAGCGCGTGAACGCCTCGTCCCAGACGACCCGCACCTCGTCCCGCGTGCCCTCGCCCACGGCTCAGCCCCCCGACAGCTGCTGGGACCGGGCGGCGGCGGCCTCGACCGCGTTGACCAGCGCGGCCCGCACGCCGGAGTCGTCGAGCTGGCGCAGCGCCGCGGCCGTCGTGCCCGCCGGGGACGTCACCTGCTCGCGCAGGACGGTCGGGTGCTGCCCGGTCTCGCGCAGCATCGCTCCGGCCCCCACGACGGTCTGGACCACGAGTTCGGTCGCGGTCGCCCGTGGCAGGCCCAGCAGGACGCCCGCCTCGACCATCGCCTCCACCACGTAGAAGACGTACGCCGGACCGGACCCGGACAGCGCCGTGACGGCGTCGAGGTGCTTCTCGGCCAGCACGACCGTGCGACCGCACGAGCGCAGCAGGTCCTCCGCCTCGGCGAGCTGGGCGTCCGCGCACGAGGACCCGGCCGCGAGGGCCGCCATCCCCTCGTCCACGAGGGAGGGCGTGTTCGGCATGACCCGAACGACCGACGTCCCCGCGGGCAGCCGGGCCTCGATGGCCGCCGTCGTGACGCCGGCGGCGAGGGACACGACGAGCGCGTCGGCGTCCAGGTGCGGGGCCAGGGAGTCCAGCAGGGCCGGCAGGTCCTGCGGCTTCACCGCGAGCAGCACCGTCCGGGCGCCCCGCACCGCCGCCACGTCGTCGACCACCCGGACGCCGAAGCGCTCGTGCAGCTCCCGGCCGCGACCCGCCCGCCGGTCCACGACGAGCACGTCGTCCGCGGCGCGCCCCGCGCGCAGCAGGCCCCCCAGCAGGGTCTGGCCCATCACCCCGGCCCCGACCAACGCCAGCGTCACGCGCACTCCCCCTCGTCCGTCAGCAGCTCGGGCCCGGTCACGCCGTGACCTCCGGGGTCCGCGCCAGGTGCTCGCGCGCGAACCGCAGGGTGCGGGCGAGCGCCTCCTCGCGGGCGGCGCGGCCGCGGGCCCGGCGCGTGTTCACCTCGGCGGCGACGACCCCGGAGAAGCCCGTCCGGGCCAGCTCGGCCAGCGCGGCGGCCACGGGCTGGGTGCCGTCACCGGGCACGAGGTGCTCGTCCTTGGCCGACCCGGTGCCGTCGCACAGGTGGACGTGCGCGAGCCGGGAGCCGAACGCCCGCGTCAGCTCCAGGCAGTCCTGGCCCGACGTCGCGGCGTGGGAGTAGTCCAGCGTCAGGTGCCGGTAGCCGAGCTCGGTCGGGTCCCAGCCGGGGGCGTAGGCGACGAGCTCACGGCCGCGGGCGCGCCACGGGAACATGTTCTCCACGGCCATCGTCACCCCCGTCCGGGCCTCGAGGGCCTCGATGCCGGCGACGAAACCGGTCGCGTAGTCGCGCTGCCAGCGGAACGGCGGGTGCACGACCACGGTGTCCGCCCCGAGCGTGGCGGCCAGCTCCGCGGACCGTTCGAGCTTGCCCCACGGGTCGCCCCGGCCCCACGTGCGCTGGGTCAGCAGCAGCGTCGGTGCATGCACGGACAGGACGGGCACCTCGAAGTGCTCGACGAGCCGGCGCAGGGCGGCGGCGTCCTGGCTGACGGGGTCGGTCCAGACGAGGACCTCGACGCCGTCGTAGCCCAGGCGCGCGGCGATCTCGAAGGCCGCCGTCGTCGACTCGGGGTACGAGCACGTCGTCGACAGGGCCACGCGGATCCGGCCCTCGGGCAGGTCCGCGGCGGTCGGGGACGTGTCTTCCACGGCGCTCACGCTAGTTCCCCGTCCCGACGCCACCGTGCGCGCCGTCCACAGCCCCCGCCGCGGTGATCGCGTCGAGGCGCCGCAGGATGACGCCCTCGCGCAGCGCCCACGGGCAGACGAGCGCCTCCTCGACGCCGAGCAGCTCGAACGCGGCCTCGGCGACGAGGGCACCGGCCAGGACCTGCGGCGCGCGCTCCACGCTCACCCCGGGCAGCTCCGCACGCTGGCGGAACGTCATGCCCGCCAGCTTTGGCACCCAGGGGGCGAGGTCGTCGCGGCGCAGCACGCGACGCACCGCGGGGCCCTCCTCCGCCGGGGCCGCCCCCGTGAGGCGGGCGAGGCTGCGGAAGGTCTTGGACGTCACGACGACGCGGTCGGGCGTGCCGGCGCGCGTCACGTCGCGCACGCGGGCGGCGACCTGCTGGCGCACCGAGCGGCGCACGTCGCGGACGGCCTCGGGCGAGGGCGGGTCGCCCGCGAGGCGGTCGCGGGTGAGCCGGCCGGCGCCGAGCGGCAGGGAGAAGGAGACGTCGGGCGCCTCGTCCAGGCCCGCGGCCACCTCCAGGGAGCCGCCGCCGATGTCGAGGACGAGCAACCGGCCCGCCGACCAGCCGAACCAGCGACGGACGGCCAGGAACGTCAGGTCGGCCTCGGCGGTCCCGGGCAGCACCTGCAGCCGCACGCCCGTGGCGCGCTCGACGTGGTCCAGGACCTCCTCGCCGTTGACGGCCTCGCGCACGGCGGACGTGGCGAACGCCAGCATCTCGGTGACGCCGGCGTCCTCGGCCGCGGCGGCCGCCGCCGCGACGGCGTCGGTGAGCGCGTCGACACCCGCGACGTCGATCGCGCCCTCGGGGGTCAGGTGCTCGGCCAGCCGGAGCAGCCGGCGCGTGGAGTGCGCGGGCAACGGGTGGGCCCCGGGGTGGGCGTCGACGACCAACAGGTGGACGGTGTTGCTGCCCACGTCCAGGACACCCAAGCGCACGCGGCGACCCTAGTGGACGACGGCGGGTCCCCCGTGCCTCCCGGGGGCACGCTTACGCTGCAGCGGTGAGCGTCGAGACCCCGCTGGACACGGCCCGGTTGTGGCTGGAGTTCCCCGACCCGCAGGACGTGGCGTCCGCGCGCGGTCCCGAGGACCAGCCCGACACGGTCTACCGCGTCGACCTCACGTGGCTCACCAGCGACTACACCTGCATCTTCGGCAACGGCTGCCCGGGGATCTACGCCGACCGCCCCGACGTCGGCTGCTGCGCGCTGGGCGCGCACTTCACCGAGAAGGCCGACGAGAAGCGCGTCGCCAAGGTCGTCAAGAGGCTGACCCCCGAGGTGTGGCAGTTCCACGACGAGGGCCGCGCGGGCGGCTGGACCGAGGTCGAGGACGGCGAGCGCAAGACGCGCGTGCACGAGGGTGGCTGCATCCTGGCCAACCGGCCGGGGTTCCCCGCCGGCGCCGGCTGCGCGCTGCACCTGCAGGCCCTGCGGGACGGGGTCGACCCGCTGACCTACAAGCCCGACGTCTGCTGGCAGCTGCCGCTCAAGCGCTCGTACCGGACCGTCACGCGCGGGGACGGCTCGACCTACCTCGAGGTGAGCATCGCCGAGTACGACCGCCGCGGCTGGGGCGAGGGCGGGCACGACCTCGACTGGTACTGCACCGGCAACCCCGCCGCGCACGTCGGGGAGCGGCCGGTGTTCCTCAGCTGTGAGAACGAGTTGCGCGAGATGGTCGGCGACGCGCCCTACGAGGAGCTGGCCCGGCACTGCGAGGCGCTCGTGGCGCGGACGCGCTCGGGGTCGGCGCACCGACGCCTCCTGCCGTTGACGGTGCACCCCGCCGACCGGCACCGGTGAGCGGGGTCGTCCCCAGCCCGAACATCTGGGACTCCCCCGACGTCTACGAGCTGGAGAACCTCGCCGTCGACCGCGGCGGCCTGATCGAGGGCGCGATGCGCGCGGTCCACGACTGGGCCGGGCAGGACGTCCTCGACGTCGGCTGCGGTGCGGGGTTCCACCTGCCCCGGTTCGCGGCGACGGCCCGCTCCGTCACCGGCGTCGAACCCCACCCGCCGCTCGTGCGGCGGGCCCGGGAGCGGACGTCGGGCGTCCCGGGAGTCGCCGTGCTGCAGGGGGAAGCGGGCGCGCTGCCGCTGCCGGACGCGAGCGTCGACGTCGTGCACGCCCGGTGGGCCTACTTCTTCGGGCCCGGCTGCGAACCGGGCCTGGCCGAGCTCGACCGCGTCGTGCGCCGGGGCGGGACGGCGTTCGTCGTGGACAACGACGCGACCCGCTCGACGGTCGGCCGCTGGTTCGCGACGTCGCTGCCCTCCTACGACCCGGTCGCCGTGGACCGGTTCTTCGCCCGCCGCGGGTGGGACGTCGAGCGGCTCGACGTGGCGTGGGAGTTCGACTCCCGCGCCGACCTGGAGGCCGTCGTCCGGATCGAGTTCACCCCCCGGCTCGCCGACGCGTTCCTCGCGGGGCACCCGGGGACGCGGGTGGACTACGCCGTCGTGCTGCGCCACAGGGGGTTCTGAGGACCACCCCGGCCGGCCCGACGAGCGAAGTGCTCGCGCGCCACCTCTTCGGCCAGCGGCCGCGCGAAGTGGTACCCCTGCCCCCACGTGCAGCCGGCCCGGGCGACGAGCCGGGCCACCTGGTCGGTCTCGATGCCCTCGGCGACCGTGGTCAGCCCCAGCCCCGAGGCGAGCGCCGCGATGCCCGACAGCACCGCCACCCCCTGGCCGTCGGCCACGTCGTCGAGGAAGGACTTGTCGATCTTGAGCTTGTCCACGGGCAGTCGGCGCAGGTAGGACAGCGAGGAGTACCCCGTCCCGAAGTCGTCCAGCGCGGTCCGCACACCGAGCGAGCGCAGGCGCAGCAGCGTCTCGCGCGCCGCGGACAGGTCCGCGACGGCCGCGCTCTCGGTCACCTCCAGGCACAGGGCCGCGGGGTCGACGCGGTGACGGGCCAGGGCGTCGGCGACGAGGACGGTGAGGTCGGGCTGCAGGAGCTGGTGCCCGGACAGGTTGACGCTGACGAGGACGTCCCCGCCCGCGGCCGCCCGGAACCCGGACACGGCGCCCAGCGCCTGGTCGAGGACGAACCCACCGATGTCGAGGATGGTGTCGGACTCCTCCGCCACGGGCACGAAGACCGCCGGGGACACCGCCCCGCGGCGCGGGTGCTCCCAGCGGACGAGGGCCTCCACCCCGACGGTCGACCCCGCGGCGAGGTCGACCAGGGGCTGGTAGACCACGTGCAGCTGCCGCTGGGCCAGGGCCGTGCGCAGGTCGGCCGCGAGCTCGGCGCGCTCGTGCCGGGCGTCGAGCAGGCCGCGCGAGAACGGGACGGCGCGGTCGCCGCCACCGGCCTTGGCCGCCACCAGGGCGATGTCGGCGTGCTGGAACAGCTGACGGACCCGGTCCTGCAGCGCGTCGGTGTCCGGGACGGCGAGCGCCGTGCCGGCCCCCGCCGTCACGCCGACCGTCCTCCCGCCGACGGCCAGGGGCTCGCGGACGGCGCGCACGCACCGGTCGCCCAGGGTGGCGACGGCCTGCCCGACCTCCCGCTCGCCGCCCGTCACCAGGACGGCGAACTCGTCCCCGTCGAGGCGCGCGACGACGGCGCCGGCGCCGGCCACCTGCAGCAGGCGCTCGGCGGTGCGCCGGACGACCTCGTCGCCGGCGGAGTGGCCGAGCCGGTCGTTGACGGCCTTGAGCCCGTCGAGGCCGAGCAGCACCAGACCGCACGTGGCCCCGGCGTCGGCGGCGGCTGCGAAGGACTCGAAGAGGCTGCGGCGGTTGGGCAGGCCCGTGAGGCCGTCGTGGCCGGCGGCGAAGTGCAGCGCCTCCAGGGCGCGCTTCTCGTCGGTGGTGTCGACGCAGTTCCAGATGACGCCGCGGACGCTGCGTTCGTGGCGGGCGTCGCTGAAGCGCACGCGGCACCAGCGCACCTCGCCGGTGGCCCGGACGAGGTAGCGGTGCTGGGAGTCGACGGGACCGGCCCCCGGCAGGCACGCCTGCCGCAGGAGCTCGCGAGCGCTGTCCCGGTCGTCGGGGTGGACCCACTCGAAGGCGTCGCGCCCGACCAGACCCCACCGGTCCAGGTTCCAGCGGCGGCTGAAGGACGGGCTGAGGAAGCGGACGGTGCCGTCGGTGTCCGTCACGAGCACCTCGTCGGCCGCCTGCCGGGCCAGGGCTTCGTAGCTCGGCGAGACGACGGGCAGCCCCAGGCGGCGCAGGCGCTCGCCGAGCTGCTCCCGGCGTCGGCGGTTCACGTCAGGGCTCCCGCGGTCGGCCCGGTCACCGCTGCGGCCACCACGACGGTGTCCCGCCCGGCCGCCTTGGCCGCGTAGACGGCCTCGTCGGCGGCGGCCAGCGCCGCCTCCCACTCCCCGCGCGCCGCACCGACGCTCACGGTCACCACCCCGCCGCGGGGGTGCGGCAGCGCGCACGCGCGCACGGCAGCGCGCAGTCGTTCCCCGGCCAGCTGCACGTCGACCTCCCCAGCGTCCTGCCCGTGCTCCCCGTCGAGCACCACGACGAACTCCTCCCCGCCGAAGCGGGCCACCACGTCGGTGGGACGGCACGCCGACGCCAGGGCGTCCGCGACCAGCGTGAGGCACCGGTCCCCCTCGAGGTGGCCGAACCGGTCGTTCAGTTCCTTGAAGTGGTCGACGTCGACCAGCAGGACACCCGCCCCGCCGGCGGTCGCCGGCTGGGTCGCCACTCGGTCCAGCAGGCCCCGCCGGTTCAGGAGGCCCGTGAGCTCGTCCCGGACGGCGGCCTGGGCCAGGGCCGCGATGAGCTCCTCGCGCTCGGCGGCCAGCCGGCGCTCGCGGCGCTCGGCGAGGAAGCGGGCCCGCTCGCTCTCCTCCAGGGTGCCGGCCAGGACGAGCCCGAAGAGACCGCTGACGGCGACCGCGAGCAGGGCGGTCGCCTGGATCGCGACGGGGTCCGACCCCACGAACCACTGTCCCGACCCGAACGCGGCCACCAGCGTCGCCAGCACGGCCACCGCCCCGCGGACGTCGTTGCGCAGCAGCGTGCTGAAGAAGACGACGACGATGAGGGCGCCCGCGAAGTAGGCGCCGCCGAGGGCTCCGGGCGCGCTGCGCTGGACCACGGCGAGGACCCCCACGACGAGCGAGGCGGCGCCGGCGACCAGCGGCACGTCGACCCGGGACCCAGGTCGGGCGGCGATCCGACGCCCGCGCAGCCACAGGCCCACGAGCGCGACGGGGGTGACCAGCCCCAGCCGCAGCCCCAGCGACAGCGCGAGCACCTGCGGGGCCAGCGCCAGGTCGATGAGGACGTAGAGGTCGAAGAAGACGAGCCCGAGCAGGGCCGTCGGGACGAACCAGCGCGACCGGGACGCGTTGCGCACCACCCGGAACTCCCGTTCCAGGTCCGCCTCGAAGGGCCGGGGCAGCAGGCTGCCTGCTCGGGGCGGTGCGGTCACCTTGGTGGTGTCGGCGCCCTCGCTCGGGCTCCGGAGCCCGCTCACCCGCCCGGCGTAGGAGCCGCGGCACGGCGCACGGTGCACCTGGGTCGCCGCGGAGGGTCACGAGCGTGGATGATGGAGGCATGAGCGCGCACGCCACCCCGCCGGTCCAGCACGAGGAACAACGGGCCATCGCCCCCATCAAGTGGTCCAAGCCGAACGGCGGCACGGTCGCCGCGCTGGCCATCTGGGTCGTGGGCCTCGTCCTGTCCGGGGTCGTCCCGCTGCTGCTCCTGGGCTCGGACCCCTACCAGGCGGCCCCCGGCAGCCGGATCGCGGTGGGTCTGACCTTCACGCTCGTCGGCGCGCTCGTCATGGTCTTCTCGGCCTACCTGCTGTACCGCAAGAGCGGCAGCATCGGCGCCGCGATCCTCGCCTTCGTGCCCAGCTTCGTCATGGCCACGCTCGGCATCCTCATGACGACCATGAAGGTCCTCTACGGCACCTGACCGGTGGCTCCACCGCCCCGTCCGCTCCGCCACGACCCTCGCACCGGCCCGGTGCGGGGGTCGTGTCGTACCCGGCCCCTACGGTGCAGGACGTGCCCGCCAAGAGCTCGTCCGCCCGTGGTTCGTCCGCGAAGTCCCGTCCCGCCTACAAGTGCGCCGAGTGCGGCTGGACGACGGCCAAGTGGGTCGGCCGCTGCGGGGAGTGCCAGGCGTGGGGCACGGTCGAGGAGACCGGGGCGGTCACCGTCCGCACGACGACGGCGGCCCCGGTGCGCGAACCGGCCCGCCCCATCGCCGAGGTCGACGTCGAGGCCGCGCGCGCGACGCCGACGGGGGTCGACGAGTTCGACCGCGTCCTGGGTGGCGGCCTGGTGCCCGGCGCCGTCGTCCTCATGGCGGGCGAGCCGGGCGTGGGCAAGTCGACGCTGCTGCTCGACGCGGCCTCCCGCGCGGCCGCGACGGGCCGGACCGTCCTGTACGTGACGGCCGAGGAGTCGGCGGCGCAGGTGCGCCTGCGGGCCGAGCGGATCGGGGCGCTGCGCCCGCGGCTGCTCCTGGCCTCCGAGACGGACCTGGCGACGGTGCTCGGTCACGTCGAGCACTCGAACCCCGACCTGCTCATCGTCGACTCGGTGCAGACGATCGCCTCCGGTGAGGTGGACGGGGCGGCCGGCGGGGTCTCGCAGGTGCGCGAGGTGGCCGGGGCGCTCATCGGCGTCGCCAAGCGCCGGGCGCTGGCCACCCTGCTGGTGGGTCACGTGACGAAGGACGGCTCGATCGCGGGCCCGCGGACGCTGGAGCACCTCGTCGACGTCGTCTGCCAGTTCGAGGGCGAGCGCCACTCGCGGCTGCGGCTGCTGCGCGCGGTGAAGAACCGCTACGGCCCCACGGACGAGGTCGGCTGCTTCGAGCTCGGCGAGGACGGGATCGTCGGCCTGCCCGACCCGAGCGGCCTGTTCGTCTCCGGCACCCCGGAACCGGTGGCGGGCACGTGCGTGACGGTGACGCTGGAGGGGCGCCGGCCGCTGCTGGCCGAGCTGCAGTCCCTGGTCTCCACCGACACCACGCCCGGCAACGCCCGCCGCGTCACCAGCGGTCTGGAGTCGAGCCGCATGGCGATGGTCCTGGCCGTCGTGCAGCGCCGCCTCGGCGTCGCCCTCGGCAACCGCGACACGTTCGTCGCCACCGTCGGCGGGGTGAAGCTGACGGAGCCGTCGGTGGACCTGGCGGTGGCGCTCGCCGTGGCCAGCGCCGCGAAGGACCGGCCGATCGCCGCGGGCACCATCGCGCTGGGCGAGGTCGGGCTGGCCGGGGAGGTGCGCCGGGTGACGGGGGTCCCGCGCCGGCTCAGCGAGGCCGCGCGGCTGGGGTTCACGACGGCGATCGTCCCGAAGGGGTCGCTCGGCGACGGCGCGGTGCCCGCCGGGTTGCGGGTGCACGAGGTCGAGACGCTGCTGGACGCCTGCGTGGCCGCGCGACTCGTGGCCTCGTGAAACCGTCGCGGGGAGGGCACCCCCCGCCCCGACGGGTGCACCGCTAGACTCCGCCCAGGTTCGTGGTCGTGACGTGCGAGGTTTCGGAGGTGGCCGGTGGTGGACCGCACCCCCGAGGAGGTCCTCCGGGCGACGTTGGCGATCGTGGCGCCGGGCACGCTGCTGCGTGACGGGCTCGAACGCATCCTGCGCGGCCGCACGGGCGCGCTCATCGTCCTGGGGTTCGACCGCGTCGTCGACTCGTTGTCCACCGGGGGTTTCGCCCTCGACGTGGAGTTCTCGGCGACGCGCCTGCGCGAACTGGCGAAGATGGACGGCGCGATCGTCCTGGACCGCGACGTCTCCCGCATCCTGCGCGCAGCCGTCCAGCTGGTCCCCGACTCCTCCATCGAGACGAGCGAGTCCGGAACCCGCCACCGCACCGCCGAACGCGTCGCGAAGCAGACGGGTTTCCCCGTCATCTCGGTCTCGCAGTCCATGCGGATCGTCGCCGTCTACACCGGCAACCGCCGCTACGTGCTCGAGGGTTCGGACGCCATCCTGGGTCGCGCGAACCAGGCACTGCAGACGCTGGAGCGCTACCGCGCCCGCCTCGACGAGGTGACCGGCACGCTGTCCGCCCTCGAGATCGAGGACCTCGTCACGGTGCGGGACGTCTGCTCGGTCGTGCAGCGCATCGAGATGGTCTCGCGCATCGCCGACGAGATCTCCGGGTACGTCGTCGAACTCGGGGTCGACGGCCGCCTGCTGTCCCTGCAGCTCGACGAACTCGTCGGGGGCGTGGGCCCGGACCGCGAACTCGTCGTCCGCGACTACCTCGAGGCCTCCCGGCACGAGGGACCGCTCGAGGCCGTCCTGGACGCCCTCGCGGGTCTGCACTCCGCCGACCTCGTCGACCTCGCCTCGGTGGCCCGCGTCCTGGGTTTCTCCGTCGGCGGCGACTCCCTCGACTCGGCCGTCTCCCCCAAGGGTTTCCGCCTCCTCAACCGCGTCCCGCGCCTGCCCGGCGCGATCGTGGAACGTCTCGTCGACCAGTTCGGGGACCTGCAGAAGCTCCTGGCGGCCAGCATCGACGACCTCATGACCGTCGACGGCGTCGGCGAGCAGCGCGCCCGCGCGGTGCGCGAGGGGCTCTCGCGGCTGGCCGAGAGCTCGATCCTCGAACGCTACGTCTGAGGCCCGCCCCCGCCGGTGAGCCGGCGGGGTCCCTCAGGAGCGGTGGGTCTCAGCTCGTCAGGGCCAGGGTGATCGGCTTGGCCGCGACACCGTCCCACGTGCCGTTGACGGTGTAGGTGCCGGGGTCCACGGCCTTCTGGGCGGTGGGGCACCCCGCGGCGGAGTGCTGGCGCGACCACGTGACGGTCTTCGACCGCGTGGCGCCGGGCGCGAGCTGGTCCGTCGCGGACTCGCCCTTGGTCTGGCAGTCCGCGCTCGACCACACCTGGGCTCCGGCGGCGTCGCTGACCGTCAGGACGCGGACAGCGCTGCTGGTCTCGACGGTGCAGGGGGTCTGCGACGTGTTCTCGACCGTGAGCGAGAGGTTCGGGGCCTGTCCGGGTCCGTAGGTCGTCGCCTTCGTCGTCAGGGTCACCGCCAGGGACTGGTCGGAGCACGCGGTGGCCCCCGTCGTGGCGGTGGTCGCCGTCGAGGCCGTGGTGTCCGTGGCGGACGTCCCGGGCGTCTCGGAGGGTGCGCTCGGGCTGCCCGTCGGGGTCTGGGCGTCGGTGGTGGCCACCGTGCTCGGATCGAGCTTCGTCGGCCCCTGCGCCGCGGCGTCGTCCGACGTGGTGAGGGCGCGGACGCCCAGGGCGACGAGCACCACGACCACGACGAGTGCGAGCACGACCACGAGGCGTCGCCGCCAGTAGGTGCCCTTGTCCTCCGGGCCGACCGGGTGCAGGACGCTGCTCACCGGGCGAAGGTAGGCGCCGGTCCGACCCCGCGGGTGGAGGCGCGCCGCGACCGCCGTGCGACGATCCAGCGCGATGAGCACCGCGCCCGCCGTCGCAGGCCCCGACGACCTGGACGACCTGCACACCCGCGTCCTCGACTGGTACGCCGACCACGCCCGCGACCTGCCGTGGCGGGCCGCCGACCGCACCCCGTGGGGCGTCCTCGTCAGCGAGGTCATGCTGCAGCAGACGCCCGTCGCCCGGGTCCTGCCGCAGTGGCTGGCCTGGATGGAACGCTGGCCGACGCCCTCGGACCTCGCCGACGCCGCGCCCGGGGACGCCGTGCGGGCCTGGGACCGGCTCGGCTACCCCCGCCGCGCCCTGCGCCTGCACGCCGCGGCCGTGGCCCTGCGCGACGAGCACGGCGGTGAGGTGCCCGACGACCACGCCCAGCTGCTGGCCCTCCCGGGCATCGGGAGCTACACGGCCGCGGCCGTCGCGTCCTTCGCCTTCGGACAGCGGTACGCCGTCGTCGACACCAACGTGCGCCGCGTGCACGCGCGGGCCGTCACGGGCGCCGCCGAACCCGCGACCGCCCTCACGGCCGCCGAGCAGCGGCTCGCCGTCGCCCTGCTGCCCGACGACGCGCCCACGGCCGCCCGCTGGGCCGTCGCCGTCATGGAGCTCGGCGCCCTCGTGTGCACCGCCCGCTCCCCCCGCTGCGACGACTGCCCGCTGCTGGACCGCTGCGCCTGGGTGCTCGCCGGCCGCCCGGCCCACGACGGCCCCGCCCGCCGAGGCCAGGCCTGGGCCGGGACCGACCGCCAGGTGCGCGGCAAGCTGCTGTCCGTCCTGCGCGGCAGCGCGGACCCCGTGACCGCCGACGAGCTCGCCGCCTGCTGGGCCGACGCCCGGCAGCGCGCCCGCTGCCTCGACGGCCTCGTCGCCGACGGGCTCGTCGAGCCCCTGCCCGACGGCCGCTTCTCCCTCCCCCGCACCTGACGCCGCCCGCGCCGGGGTCGGCGTCGTTGACGCATCGCGCTCATGGGTTCGATGCTCCGCGTCAACGACTCCAACCCCCAGGGCGGGCGCGGGCGGAGGTCAGTCGTCGGAGGAACGGCGCAGGCGCTTGACCTCACCGCGACGACGCTTGCCGTCGAGGCGGCGGCGCTGGGACCCGCGGGTGGGACGGGTGGCGCGGCGGGAGGCCGGGGGCGGGGCGAAGGCGAGCGCCAGCAGGGACCGCAACCGCTCCGCGGCGGCGGCCCGGTTGCGCAGCTGCGCGCGGTGCTCGGACGCCGACACCGTGACGACCCCGTCGACGAGCCGGCCCTCGAGCCGCTCCAGGGCGCGCTCGCGCAGGTCCTGCGGCACGGACGGCGAACGGAGGAGGTCGAACGAGAGCTCCACGCGCGAGTCGGTGGTGTTGACGCCCTGACCGCCGGGCCCCGAGGACCGGGAGAACCGCTCGTGCAGCTCGGCCTCGGGGACGGTCACCCGGCGGTTGACGACGAGGTCCACGGCTAGACGACGAGCGAGAGCAGCAGCACCCCGGCCAGCCCGCAGACGGAGATGACCGTCTCCATGACCGACCAGCTCTTGAGCGTCTGCCCGACGGTCAGGCCGAAGAACTGCTTGACGAGCCAGAACCCGACGTCGTTGACGTGGGAGAAGAACAGCGAGCCGGCACCGATCGACAGCGCGAGCAGCGCGAGGTGGTTGGCGCTGAGGTCTCCGGCCAGCGGGGCGACGATGCCGGCCGCGGTGATGGTCGCGACGGTCGCGGAGCCGGTCGCGAGGCGGATGAAGACGGCGACGAGCCAGCCGAGGACCAGCGGCGAGAGCGCCAGCGCGGCGGCCTGCTGGCCGACGAGGTCACCGATCTTCGCGTCGACGAGCACCTGCTTGAACCCGCCGCCCGCGGCGATGATCAGCAGGGTCGAGGCGATGGGCGGCAGCGACGCGTCGATGGTCGCGCCGATCTTGCGCCGGTCCATCCCGACGGCGGTCCCGAGCAGCGGGATCGCGACGAGCACGCCGATGAGCAGCGCCACCAGCGGCGTGCCGAGGGCGTAGAGCAGGTCGTGGACCGCGTTGCCCTTCTCCGAGACGATCTCGGCGACGGCGCGGGCCAGCATGAGGACGACGGGCAGCAGCACGACCGTCAGCACGGCGAGCAGCTTCGGCCGGCGCTGGTGCTCGTCGGCTCCGCCGAGGTCCCCGCCGGACGTGGGCAGGTGCTCGGCGTCCTGAGGGCCGTACTTCGAGACGAGGGGGGCCAGCAGCGGCCCGGCGATCACCACGGTCGGGATCGCGAGGAGCAGCCCGAACCCCAGCGTCAGGCCGAGGTCGGCGTTGAGGTTGGCGATCGCCACGAGAGGGCCGGGGTGCGGCGGGACGAACCCGTGCAGGACGGACAACCCCGCCAGGGCGGGGATCCCGAGGGCCAGGACGGGCCGACCGGTGCGCTTGACGACGAGCAGGACGATCGGGACGAGCAGCACGAGCCCGATCTCGAAGAACATCGGCAGCCCCACGAGGGCCGCGGCCCCGGCGAGCGCCCACGGCAGGGCCTTGCCGTGGACGCGGTCGACGATCCGGTCGACGATCTCGTTCGCCCCGCCGGAGTCGGCGAGGAACCGGCCCAGGACGGCGCCGAGGGCCACGAGGATCCCGACGTCGGCGAACGTCTTCCCCGCGCCCCCGGCCGCGCCGTCGGCGTCCCCGAGGCCGATGGAGAACGACGTGACGATGTCGGAGACGGACAACCCGGCGACGAGGCCGAGGACCGCCGACCCCAGCAGCAGGGCGATGAACGCGTTGAGCTTGGCCCAGGAGACGGTCACGACGACGACCGCGATCCCCAGCAGCGCCGCGACCACCAGCCGCGTGTCGTGGCCGGTCCAGGCCGCGGTCTGGACCGCGGCCGGGACGAGCGAGGGGACGGACACGGGCATGGGGTGCTACCTCCGGGTCAGAGGTGGCTCAGCACCTCGTCGAGAACTTGGGCGGGACCACCCTGCACCCGGACCCGGAACCCACGCTCGTCGGGGTGCAGGTCCTCGAGGGTGTCGAGCTGGCTGCGCAGCAGGGAGGCCGGCATGTAGTGCCCCTCGCGGTGCGCGAGCCGGTCCTCCAGCACCTCGTCGGGCACCTTCAGCTCGCAGAACACGACGGACGGGTTCCCTTCGGCCAGCAGGTCCCGGTACACGCGCTTGAGCGCGGAGCAGGTGACGACGGCCGACTCCCCCTCCGCCTCGCGCTCGCCGATCCAGGCGGCGATGGACCGCAACCACGGCCAGCGGTCCTCGTCGGTCAGGGCGTGACCCGACCGCATCTTCTCGACGTTGGCCTCGCTGTGGAAGTCGTCGCCCTCGGCGTACGTCCACCCCTTGGCCTTCGACAGGTCCTGGGCCAGCGTCGTCTTCCCGCTGCCCGAGACCCCCATGACGATGACGGTCGTGCTCATGCCCCTCCTCGTTCCGGTGGTGCCGTCAGACGCAGCATCCGGCTGTTGCCCAACGTGTTCGGCTTGACGCGCGCCAGGTCGAGGAACTCCGCGACCCCCTCGTCGTGGCTGCGCAGCATCTCGGCGTAGACCTCCGGCTCGACCGGGGTCCCCTCGATCTCGACGAACCCGTGCCGCTCGAAGAACGCCTTCTCGAAGGTGAGGCAGAACAGCCGGGTCACCCCCAGGGCGTCGGCCCGGTCCAGCAGGGCGGTGAGGATGAGGTGCCCCGCGCCGGTGCCGCGCACCGTCGGGTCGACGGCGAGGGTGCGCACCTCGGCGAGGTCCTCCCACAGCACGTGCAGCGCGCCGCAGCCGACGACGCGGCCCCCGGCACCGTCGGCGTCGACCAGCTCGGCGACGACGAACTCCTGCACGGCCTCGTAGAGGGTGATGAGCTCCTTGCCGAGCAGGATCCGCTGCCGCGCGTACTCCTCGACGAGGCGTCGGACCTCGCGCACGTCCCCCGTGCGGGCGGGACGGACCCGGACCTGCGGACGGACGTCGGCGCTCGGCATCCACCGATCCTCCCAGACGCCTGTCCAGCCCCGGACGCAGGACGGCCCGGCACCCCACGTGGGGTACCGGGCCGTCCTGAGGTCAAGCCGTGCGGGTCAGTCGTCCGTGCTGGTGCCGAGGTCCCCCACGGGGACCGTCACCGGCAGGTCCTCCTTGGAGGTGCCCTCGAAGGTGAAGGCCTGCTCCTTGCCCTCGCCGGTCGTGTCGACGGAGACGATCTGGCCGGCGCGCAGTTCGCCGAACAGGATCTTCTCGGACAGGACGTCCTCGATGTCGCGCTGGATCGTGCGGCGCAACGGACGGGCCCCCAGGACCGGGTCGTAGCCCTTGGTGGCCAGCAGCACCTTCGCGGACGGCGTGAGCTCGATGCCCATGTCCTTGTCCTTGAGGCGGTCGTCGACCCGCTTGATGAACAGGTCGACGATCTCGACGATCTCCTCCTGCGTCAGCTGCGGGAACACGACGATGTCGTCGACGCGGTTGAGGAACTCGGGCCGGAAGTGCTGCTTGAGCTCCTCGTTGACCTTCGACTTCATCCGCTCGTAGTTCGTCAGCTGGGTCTGGGACCCGGCCGCGAACCCGGTGCCGACGCCCTTGGAGATGTCCCGGGTGCCGAGGTTCGTGGTCATGATGATCACGGTGTTCTTGAAGTCGACCATGCGGCCCTGGGAGTCGGTCAGGCGACCGTCCTCCAGGATCTGCAGGAGCGAGTTGAAGATGTCCGGGTGGGCCTTCTCGACCTCGTCGAAGAGGACGACCGAGAACGGCTTGCGGCGCACCTTCTCCGTCAGCTGACCGCCCTCCTCGTACCCGACGTAGCCGGGGGGCGAACCGAACAGGCGCGAGACGGTGTGCTTCTCGGAGAACTCGCTCATGTCGAGCTGGATGAGCGCGTCCTCCTCGCCGAAGAGGAACTCCGCGAGCGCCTTGGCCAGCTCCGTCTTCCCGACGCCCGTGGGGCCGGCGAAGATGAACGACCCACCGGGGCGCTTGGGGTCCTTGAGGCCGGCCCGCGTGCGGCGGATGGCCTGGGACAGCGCCTTGATGGCGTCGTTCTGACCGATGACGCGCTTGTGGAGCTCGCCCTCCATGTTGAGCAGGCGCGAGGACTCCTCCTCGGTGAGGCGCACGACGGGGATGCCCGTCGCGGTGGCCAGCACCTCGGCGATCAGCTCCTCGTCCACCTCGGCGACGACGTCCATGTCACCGGACTTCCACTGCTTCTCGCGCTCGCCCTTCTGCGCCAGGAGCTTCTTCTCCTTGTCGCGCAGGGAGGCCGCCTTCTCGAAGTCCTGCGCGTCGATCGCGCTCTCCTTCTCGCGGCGGACGTCGGCGATGCGCTCGTCGAACTCGCGCAGGTCCGGCGGTGCGGTCATGCGGCGGATGCGCAGTCGCGCGCCCGCCTCGTCGATGAGGTCGATCGCCTTGTCCGGCAGGTACCGGTCGTTGACGTAGCGGTCGGCCAGCGTCGCGGCGGCCACGAGGGCGGCGTCGGTGATGGAGACGCGGTGGTGCGCCTCGTACCGGTCGCGCAGGCCCTTGAGGATCTCGATGGCGTGCGGCAGCGTCGGCTCGGGGACCTGGATGGGCTGGAAGCGGCGCTCCAGGGCCGGGTCCTTCTCGATGTGCTTGCGGAACTCGTCGAGGGTCGTCGCCCCGACGGTCTGCAGCTCACCGCGGGCCAGCATCGGCTTGAGGATGCTCGCGGCGTCGATGGCGCCCTCGGCGGCACCCGCACCCACGAGGGTGTGGATCTCGTCGATGAACAGGATGATGTCGCCGCGGGTGCGGATCTCCTTGAGGACCTTGCGCAGGCGCTCCTCGAAGTCACCGCGGTAGCGGGAGCCGGCGACGAGGGCGCCGAGGTCCAGCGTGTAGATCTGCTTGTCCTTGAGCGTCTCGGGGACCTCCCCGCGCACGACGGACTGCGCGAGCCCCTCGACAACGGCGGTCTTCCCGACGCCCGGCTCCCCGATGAGGATCGGGTTGTTCTTCGTGCGGCGCGAGAGGACCTGCATGACGCGCTCGATCTGCGGGTCGCGGCCGATGACCGGGTCCAGCTTGCCCTCGCGGGCGGCCTGGGTGAGGTTGCGGCCGAACTGGTCGAGGACGAGCGAGCCCGACGGCGTGCCCTCCTGGGGACCGCCGGCGGTCGCGGGCTCCTTGCCCTGGTAGCCGGACAGCAGCTGGATGACCTGCTGACGCACCCGGTTGAGGTCGGCGCCGAGCTTGACGAGCACCTGGGCGGCGACGCCTTCACCCTCGCGGATGAGGCCGAGCAGGATGTGCTCGGTCCCGATGT
Organism: Kineococcus sp. DHX-1; assembly: GCF_042473625.1. Taxonomy (GTDB): domain Bacteria; phylum Actinomycetota; class Actinomycetes; order Actinomycetales; family Kineococcaceae; genus Kineococcus. The sequence goes on from NZ_CP170445.1 coordinate 3,854,373, forward strand.
AGTTGTGGCCCAGCTGCAGCGCTTCGCGCAGCGACAGCTCGAGGACCTTCTTGGCGCGGGGGGTGAAGGGGATGTGACCGGACGGGGCCTGCTGGCCCTGGCCGATAATCTCCTGGACCTGCTCGCGGACGGCGTCCAGGGAGATGCCCAGCGACTCGAGGGCCTTGGCGGCGACGCCTTCACCCTCGTGGATCAGGCCGAGCAGGATGTGCTCGGTCCCGATGTAGTTGTGGTTGAGCATCCGGGCCTCTTCTTGGGCCAGGACGACGACCCGTCGGGCGCGGTCGGTGAACCTCTCGAACATGCGGCGCTCCTCGCGGGTGGTCGGATCCGGAGTGCACGGGGGGCAATCCCCCGACCGGACCATTCCGATGCTAGTCCCGAGCTCTGACACTCTCACTCCCATCGGCGGCGCCCGGGGGCACCTGACGGTGATCGTGAACGAGTCGTGACTCGGTTGTCCTGACCAACCTGCGCTTCGGGCGGGGTGTTCCGCCACTTCGTTCGCCGTCGGCGCAACGGTTCAGGACCCCCGGGAGCGCTACGGTCGGGGCGTGGAGGCGGCCGCGCAGGAGCAGACGGCGCTCGTCGTCGAGGTGCCCGCCGCGGAGGCCGCCGTCGCGCACTGGCGCCGACGCCACGACCGCGCCGCCCGCGCCGGCGTCCCGGCCCACGTCACCGTCTGCTTCCCCTTCCTGCCGCCGCAGGCGCTGGACGACGACGTCGAGGACGCGCTCACGGCCCTGGCCGCCGCGACGCCCGCCTCCACCCTCGCGTCCAGCCGCGTCGACGGCTCCGGCGACGCGGTGCTGTGGCTCGCGCCCGAGCCGGCCGAGCCCCTCCGGGCCCTGACCCGGGCCGTCTGCGCGGCCTTCGGGCTCCTGCCCCACGGCGGCGCCCACGGCGGGGTCGACGACGCCGTGCCGCACCTCACCGTCGCCGAGGACGCACCCGACCCGGCCGCGGTCCGCGCCGACCTGGCGCCTCGACTGCCGGTCACCCAGCACGTCCGCGAGCTCACGCTGCTCCAGGGCACGTTCGCGCCGGACGGGTGGCGCGTACGACGCCGCTTCCCGCTGGGTCAGGGGACGGGGACCGGACCGTCGTAGCGGGGCCGTGCGGGATGTCTGCACGCCGCCCCCGGAAGGACCGTTCCCGCGCTCCTGGGCGAGCACCGTGCAGACATCCCGTACGAGCCGCCACCTCGCCGCGGCTCAGGGCACGGGGACGGGAGCGGCCGGGCCGGTGTACCGGGCCGAGGGCCGGATGATCCGCGGGTCCTCGGCCTGCTCCAGGACGTGGGCGCACCAGCCGACGACCCGGCTCGTGGCGAAGGTGGGCGTGAACAGCTCGGGGGCGAGGCCGCACGTCGCCATGACCACGCCGGCGTAGTACTCGACGTTGGCGTGCAGGGCGCGTCCCGGCTTGGCCTCCGCGAGCGCGGCCACCACCCGCTCCTCCACGGCCACGGCGAGCTCGGCGAGGTCCCCGCCGAGCTCCAGGGCCGTCTCCCGCAGCAGCACCGAGCGCGGGTCCAGCGTCCGGTAGACGGCGTGGCCGAACCCCATGACCCGCCGGCCCGCGGCGAGCTGCTCGTGCACCCAGGCCGCCGCCCGGTCGGGGTGGCCGATCTCCCCGAGGGCGTCCAGGGCCCGGTCGGGGGCGCCACCGTGGAGGGGACCGGAGAACGCGCCGAGCGCGGCCACGACCGCCGCCACGACGTCCGCGCCCGTGGAGGCCACCACGCGGGCCGTGAAGGTGGAGGCGTTGAAGCCGTGGTCGACGGTCGCGACGAGGTAGCGGCGCACGGCCCGGACGTGCGCCTCCGGAGCCTCGACGCCCGTCAGCATCCACAGCCAGTTCGCCGCCGCGTCGAGGTCGTCCCGGGGCGCGACGGGCGGCAGGCCCGCCCGGGTGCGGTGCAGGGCGGCGAGGACCGTCGGCACGACCGCGCAGACGCGCAGGGCGTCGGCCGCACGCTGTTCCGGGGAGAGGTCCAGGACGGGCCGGACCCCCTCGGCCGCCCCCAGCAGCGACAGCGCCGTCCGCAGCCCGGCCAGCGGGGAACCGCCCGCGGCCGCGAGCACCGGCAGGGCGTCGACCAGCGCGGGCGGCAGGACCCGCAGCGGCGCGACCTCGGCCTGGAAGGCGGCCAGCTCGACCACCGACGGCAGGTGCCCCCGGTGCAGGAGGAACCACACGTCCTCGACCGTGCGCGTGCGGGCCAGGTCGACGGCGGAGTACTGCCGGTAGTGGAAGAACCCCTCCTCGCCGCGGACGTCACCGAGCTCGGTCGTGGTGACGACGACACCGCGCAGCCCGGCGGGCGCGTCAGGCGCAGTGGTGGAGGCGGTGGGGGCGGGGCTGACGGTGGGTGCGCTCATGCCGCGAGCGTCCGGACCTTGACCGGACGCGGTCAACGTTGATCCGATCAACCGTGGCGCCACCGACCCCCACCCCGGCCCCCGCACTGTCGTCGGCGGAGGCGGCCCACCGGCTGGGCGTTCGCCGGGCGACGCTCTACGCCTACGTCAGCCGCGGGCTGCTGCACGCGCACCGGACGCCGGGCGGCAGCCTCTTCGAGGCGGCGGAGGTGGACGCCCTCGCGGCGCGGGGCCGCAACCGGCCGGCGGGGGCGGTGGAGACGGTCCGCAGCGGCCTGACATCCCTGGACGACGACCGGCTGCGCTACCGCGGCCAGGACGCGGTCGCGTTGTCCCGCACGCACTCGTTCGAGTCCGTCGCCCGTCTGCTGTGGACGGGGACGGCGACCCCGGGCCCCTTCACCGCCGACCGCGCGCTCACCGCGGGGGTCGACGCCGTCCTGCGGGGGCTGCCGGCGGGCACCCGGCCGGCGGCTCGCCTGCGGGTGGCCGTGGCCGTGGTCGGCGCCCTGCGACCGCCGCAGCAGGACCCCACCCCGCACCCCACCCTTGAGCCCGACCCCGAGCCGCTGCTGTCGGCCGTCCTGGACCGCGGGGCCGGGGTCGCCGCGACCGTCGACGACGTGCTGGGTGCGCCCGGCGACTGGGGGCCGGCGCTGGTCCTGCTGGCCGACCACGGGCTCGCGGTCTCGACGGTCGCGGCCCGCGTGGCGGCCAGCGCGCGAGCCCCGCTGCCGGCGGTCCTGTCGGCGGCGCTCGGGGCGGCGGACGGGCCGCTGCACGCGAGGGCCTCGGTCGTGGCCCACCAGTTCCTGGAGCGGGTGCTGCAGGACGGGCCCGCGGCCGCTCTCGGGGGGTGGGCCGACCAGGTCCCGCCGGGCTTCGGGACCGTCGTCCACACGAGCGCCGACCCGCGGGCCGAGGCCCTCCTGGACGCTCTGCCCCCGGGGGAGGTCGCGGACGCGCTGCCGATGCTGCTCGTGCACGTCCTGCGCGCGCACGGCGCCGGCGCCTACCCCAACGTCGACCTCGCCCTGGCCGCGCACGCCCTCGCCCGGGGGCTCCCCGCCGAGGCGGGGGAGTTCGTCTTCGCGGTCGCCCGGACGGCCGGCTGGGTCGCGCACGCGCTCGAGGAGTACCGCGCCCCAGCGCTGCGGTTCCGCGTCCGCGGTATTCACGGAACGTGATGTATCTAGAACATTCGGGTTAGCATCCACCGGTGGCCGCAGTGAGCATCAAGGAAGTCGCCGCCCGGGCCGGCGTCTCGATCGGAACCGTGAGCAACGTCCTCAACCGTCCCGAGACCGTCACCGAGACCAACCGCCTGCGCGTGCAGGAGGCGATCGAGGAGCTGGGGTACGTCCGCAACGAGTCGGCGCGGCAGCTGCGCATGGGCCGCAGCCGCTTCCTCGCCCTCGTCGTCCTCGACATCGCGAACCCGTTCTTCACGGAACTGGCCCGGGGCGCCGAACTCACGGCCGAGGCCGGCGGCCACACCCTCCTGCTGTGCAGCAGCGCGGAGGACCTCGCCCGCGAGCGCCGGCACCTCGAGGTCCTGCGCCAGCAACGCGTCGCGGGGATCGTCCTGTCCCCCGTCGACACCTCCGAGGAGCGGCTGGCCGAACTGCGCCGCCTCGACGTGCCCCTCGTCCTGCTCGACCGCAGCGATCCGGACGGACCCACCCCGTCGGTCTCGGTCGACGACGTCGAGGGCGGCCGCCTCGCGGTCGCGCACCTGCTCGCGGCGGGGCACCGGCACATCGCCGTCGTCGGGGGTCCCCGGGGTTTCCTGCAGGTGGACCACCGGATGCAGGGGGCCCGGCGGGCGGTGGCCGACGCCGGTCTGCCACCGGAGACGCTCGTCGAGGTCGAGGTGCCGGCGATGCACCTGGAGAACGGGCGCGCCATCGGGGCCACCCTGGACTCGTGGGGCCGTCCGGACCGGCCCACGGCCGTGTTCTGCCTCAACGACCTGCTGGCGCTGGGTGTCCTGCAGGAGGTCGTGCAGCGGGGGCTGAAGGTCCCCGACGACCTGGCCCTCGTCGGGTACGACGACATCGACTTCGCCGCCGCGGCCACCGTGCCCCTGACGTCGGTCCGCCAGCCGACGGACCTGCTCGGGCGCTCGGCCGTGGAACTGCTGCTGCAGCGTGCCGCTGCGGACGCCGCGGGCGCGACGGCGGACCGGACCGTGGACGTGCGGGACGACCTGCCGGTCGTGGTGCCCGACCGGCAGGTCGTCTACCTGCCCGAACTCGTGGTCCGGGCCTCCTCGTCCTGAGCCCTGGAGGAGGGTCAGACGTCCCGGCTGCGCAGCGCGAGGGTGCCGAGGCCGAGCAGCACCGCGACCCACACGACGAACATCCCGAACCCGGCGCCGGCCGAGAGGTAGCTGTCGCTCTGGGTCACCATCGTCGCGTTCGTCACGGTGTTGCTGAACCAGAACTCGCGGATGTGGTCCCCGCCCCAGGACTCGGGGATGGGCATGAGCAGCAGCGGGACCACGAAGATGGCGGCGACGACGGTGCAGATGCCCCCGGCCGCGTTCCGGATGAGCGCACCGACGCCCAGGCCCGCGAGTGACACGCCGACGAGCATGGCGACGTTGCCCAGCAGGGCGCGCACGACGCCGTCGTCGCCGAGGGAGGCGCCGAGGTCCTGGGTGTTCAGCACGGCCTGGCCGAGCAGGAACGCCAGGAGCACGGCGACGGCCGTGACGACGGCGACGTTCACCGCGAGGACGACGGCCTTGGCCGCGATGATGCCCAGGCGGCGGGGGGCGGTCACCACGGACGTGCGGATCATCCCGGTGGAGAACTCCCCCGCGATGACGATGACGCCGACCGCGGCGACGATGAGGGTCCCCATCTGGGCCCCCGTGAGGCTGGCGGCCACCCCGTCGAAACCCTGCGCCGCCATCGCCTGCGCGCCTTCGGCGCTGGAGAACGCGGCCCGGGTCGCCAGCGAGGTGAGGACCCCGATCCCGACGATCGCGACGAACGACACGGCCATCGTCACGACGACGGAGCGGACGCTCCAGAACTTGATCCACTCCGAGCGGACCAGCCCCGGGAACGTCACCCGGAACTCGGTCGCCTGGAACTGCCGGTGCTGCACCTGGGGTGCCGGCTGGGTGGTGCTCATCGGACGACCTCCTCGCGGGCGCGGCCGGACGGTTCGGGAACCGTGAGCGGTCCACCCCCGGCCGGTCCGTGCGCCTGGTACTCGACGGCGTTCGCGGTGAGTTCCATGAAGGCCTCCTCCAGCGACGCCTTGACGGTGGTGAGTTCGTGCAGGGCGACGCCGCGACGGGCCGCGGCGTCCCCGATGCGTTCGGCGGTCAGGCCCCGGACGTCGAAGCTGCCGTCCTCCATCGCGGCCAGCTGCCCGCCCTCGACGGTGACGAGTTCCCGCAGCTGCTCGACCTGCGGGGACCGGACGGTCACGCCGCGGGGCTGGACGCGGTCGACGAACGCCTTGACGCTCTCGTCGGCGATGAGCCGGCCCTTGCCGATGACGACGAGGTGCTCGGCCGTCAGCGCCATCTCGCTCATGAGGTGCGAGGACACGAACACGGCCCGGCCCTGACGGGCGAGCTCCTTCATGAGGTTGCGGATCCACAGGATGCCGTCGGGGTCCAGGCCGTTGACGGGTTCGTCGAACATCACGGTGGACGGGTCGCCCAGCAGCGCCGAGGCGATGCCGAGGCGCTGCCCCATCCCGAGGGAGAACCCCCCGGCGCGCTTGCGGGCCACCTCGCGCAGGCCGACGAGGTCGACGACCTCGTCGACGCGCGAGCGCGGGATGCCGGCCGTGGCGGCCATGGCGAGCAGGTGCTTGTGCGCCGAGCGACCGGTGTGCACAGCCTTGGCGTCCAGCAGGGCCCCGACCGTCGACAGCGGCGCGCGGTGCGCGGCGAACGGCTTGCCGTCCACGAGCGCCTGACCGGCGGTCGGGCGGTCGAGGCCGACGATCATCCGCATCGTCGTCGACTTGCCGGACCCGTTGGGCCCGAGGAACCCGGTGACGATGCCCGGGCGCACGGTGAAGCTGAGGTCGTGCACGGCGACCTTCTTGCCGTAGACCTTGCGCAGGCCGACCGCCTCGATCATGGGGTGCCCCTTCGTGGTGGTGGGTGTGACGGGTGGGGACGCCGCACGGCCCCCGTCACCGGGAGCCGCCGCAGCGGAACACGTCGATCCTCACGCACCGTCACGAGCCACCGCATCCACCGATGGGCGCACCGCCCGTCGGGCGGAGGGATGGTCCCGCGCCCCCGACGGACGCCGCGGGGACGACGCAGGGCCCGACCACCGGTGCGGTGGTCGGGCCCTGGGGTGCGTCTGGTGGGGCCGGCGTCAGTGCGCCGCGTCGAACGCCTGGAGGATCTCGGCGGAGATGCGGCCGCGGTCGGAGACCGTGTAGCCGTTCTCGCGGGCCCACGTGCGGACCTCGCCCGTGTCGCGCTCGGGGCCGTCGGAGCTCTTGGCCGCGGGGCGGGAGGCGGCCGCGGAGGAGCGGCGGCCCGAGCTGGCGCGGCCACCGACGCGGCGGGCGTGCCCCACCCACGGGGCGAAGGCGTCGCGCAGGGCGGCGGCGTGCTCGTCCGAGAGGTCGATCTCGTAGTTGACCCCGTCGAGCGCGAAGGTCACCGTCTCCGAGGCCTCGCTGCCGTCGATGTCGTCGACGAGCAGGACCTGAACCTTCTGCGCCATCCCGGGGATTTCCTCTCGAAAGGGACCACGACCGGTTTCGCGGGTGCGCCGGTCGGGAACACTCTGGCCCTTTCCGGCTTTCAGGTCAAATCACCGCAGGAATGCCGCTTTTCGTGTCGCGCTCACGCGGGGCGGTCGTTGCCGCCGCTTTCCCCGGCGCCTTCCCCGGGAACAGCGGCCGACGCCCGGCGTTCGCTCTCCGCCCGGCGCAGGGCGGCGCGTTCACGACGGTCGGCGTGCAGGATCGAGCGCATGAGCACCACGAACAGGAGCGCCAGCCCCGCGGGGGGCAGCAGAGCGGCGAGTTGGTCCACGCCCCCAGGGTACGTCCGCGTGCGGACGCCCCCGGGGACAGCGGTCAGCGGGGCTTGACCAGCGGGAACGTGATCGTCTCGCGGATGCCCAGGCCCGTCAGGGCCATGAGCAGGCGGTCGATGCCCATCCCCATCCCACCCGTGGGCGGCATCCCGTGCTCCTGGGCGCGCAGGAAGTCCTCGTCGATCCGCATGGCCTCGTCGTCGCCGAGGTCGGCCAGCCGGGCCTGGTCGACGAACCGCGCGCGCTGCACGACCGGGTCGACGAGTTCGGAGTACCCCGTCGCGAGCTCGAAACCGCGGACGTACAGGTCCCACTTCTCCACCACGCCCGGGATGCTGCGGTGCGCGCGCACCAGCGGGGAGGTCTCCACGGGGAAGTCGCGGACGAAGGTCGGCGTTTCCAGGGAATCACCCAACCGGTGTTCCCAGAGTTCTTCGACGAGCTTTCCGCCGGTCCAGCGGGCGGCGTCGACGGGAACTCCGAGCTTCTCCGCGACGGCGAGCAGGTGCTCGCGCGGGGTTTCCGGGGTGATCTCCTCCCCCAGGGACTCCGACAGCGACGGGTACATGGAGATGGAACGCCACTCCCCGCCGAGGTCGTACTCGGTGCCGTCCGCCCACGTGACGACGTGCGAGCCGAACGCGGCCTGCGCGGCCTCCTGCACGATCGTGCGGGTGAGCTCGGCGATCGAGTCGTAGTCGCCCCAGGCCTCGTACGCCTCGAGCATCGCGAACTCGGGCGAGTGGGTGGAGTCGGCCCCCTCGTTGCGGAAGTTGCGGTTGATCTCGAAGACGCGCTCGATGCCGCCGACGACGAGGCGCTTGAGGAACAGCTCCGGCGCGATGCGCAGGTACAGGTCGGTGTCGAACGCGTTCGAACGGGTGACGAACGGCCGGGCGCTGGCGCCGCCGTGCAGCGTCTGCAGCATCGGCGTCTCGACCTCGAGGAACCCGCGGTCCTCCAGCGTCCGGCGGACCGAGCGCACGACGTTCGAGCGCGCGCGCACGTTCGACCGGGCCGCCTCGCGCACGATGAGGTCGACGTAGCGCTGCCGGACGCGGGTCTCCTCGGACAGTTCCTTGTGCAGGACCGGCAAGGGGCGCAACGCCTTCGAGGCCATCTGCCAGGAGTCGGCGAGCACCGACAGCTCCCCGCGCTTGGAGGAGATGACGGTGCCGTGGACGAACACGACGTCGCCGAGGTCGACGTCGGACTTCCAGCCGGCGAGGGCGTCCTCGCCGACACCGTCGCGGGACACCATGGCCTGCAACCGGGTGCCGTCGCCCTCCTGGAGGGTGGCGAAGACGAGTTTGCCGGTGCCGCGCAGGAACACCACGCGCCCGGTGACCCCGACCTCGTCGGTCGTCTCCTCGCCCGGCGCGAGGTGCTCGTAGCGCGCGCGCAGGTCCGCCAGCGACGTCGTCCGGGGCACCGAGACGGGGTAGGCCTCGCCACCGGCGGCAAGGATCCGGTCCCGCTTCTCACGGCGGACCCTGACCTGTTCGGGCAGGTCCTCGAACTCGTCCTCGGGCAGGTCGGGCGTCTGGTCGCTCACCCGCCCCAGGTTAGTGGGGGTCCCGTGGTGGCGACGCGCGTCCCTCAGTCCGCCGGGTGACCCACGACGAGGGGGGTGTTGTCGATGAGCCGGGTCGAGCCCACGCGGGCCGCGACCGCCAGCAGCGCGTCACCGCGGAAGTGCTCCGGGACGTCGGCGAGGTCGTGGGGGTCGACGAGCGCGAGGTAGTCCACGCGCGCCGCGGGTTCGGCGACGAGGACGTCGCGCGCCGCGCGCCGCACGGCCGAGGGGCCCTCCGGTGCGGCGGCCCGGCCCGCGGCCAGGGCGCGCTGCAGGACGAGGGCGACCTCGCGGTCGAACGGCGTGAGGTAGCGGTTCCGGCTGGACATCGCCAGCCCGTCGTCCTCGCGGACGGTCGGCACGGCGACGACCTCGACGCCCAGGTCGAGGTCCCGCACCATGCGCCGCACGAGCAGCAGCTGCTGCGCGTCCTTCTGGCCGAAGAACGCCAGGTCCGCGCGCGTGAGGCGCAGCAGCTTGGCGACGACGGTCAGGACGCCGTCGAAGTGGCCCGGGCGGCTCGCGCCCTCGAGCACCTCGCCGAGCGGCCCCGCGGCCACGCGGACCCCGGGGGTTCCGTCGGGGTAGACGACGTCGGGCCCGGGCGCGAAGACGACGTCCGCGCCGTTCCCGGCGGCCAGGGCGAGGTCCTCGTCGAGCGTGCGCGGGTAGCGGGCGAGGTCCTCGTTCGGCCCGAACTGCAACGGGTTGAGGAAGATCGTCACGAGCACCGACCGCGCCCGGGAGCGCGCCTCCCGGATCAGGCGGGCGTGCCCGGCGTGCAGCGCACCCATCGTCATGACGACGGCGACGGGCCCGGGCAGCGCGTCGCGGGCGGCGGCGAGCTCGGAGCGGGTGCGGGCGACCGTCAGGTCGGGCTGCGTCGTGCTGGTCACGGTTCTCCCGGGGTCAGTTCGGCACGAACGGCGTCGGCCGCGGTGGGGGTGAGGCGTCCTGCGGCCTGCGCGCGGTCGGCGGCGACGCCGGCGAGCTGGGCGTAGGTGGTGGCGGTGGGGGCGTCGAGCGCGCCGAGCACGCGCAGGTGGGTGGCCACCGTGCCGGCGTCGCCGCGGGCCACGGGACCGGTGAGCGCGCCGTCGCCGTCGCGCAGCGCGTTGTCGAGGGCGGCCTGCAGCAGCGGGCGCAGGACGCGTTCGGCGTCCTCCCCCACGGCCGCCCGCGCCGCGTCGAGCGCCTGGGCGACGAGCGTGACGAGGTGGTTCGAGCCGTGGGCCAGGGCCGCGTGGTACGTCGCCCGGTCGCCGTCGGCGACGACGACGGGGGTCGCCCCCCACTCGCGCACGAGCGCGTCCGCGACGGGAGCGAGGACGGGCGGCGTGGTGACGGCCACGGCCGCGCCGAGCAGCCGCTGCAGGTCCAGCGACGTGCCCGTGAAGGTCATGGCCGGGTGGAGGGCGAGGGTGAGGGCCCCGCGCTGCGCGGCCGGTTCCAGCACCCCGAGGCCGTGCAGCCCGCACGTGTGGACGACGAGCTGCCCCGCCCGGACGTTCGGCGCGAGCTCGGTGACGAGGGGGCCGAGGACGTCGTCCGGGACGGCCAGCAGCACGAGGTCGGCGGCGAAGGCGGCCGCGGGCTCGATCCACGGGACGTCGGGCAGCAGCGCCTCGACGCGTTCGGCGGCCTGCCGGGTGAGCGCGGTGATGCCGGTGATGCGGTGCCCCGCGGCGCGCAGGGCGGCCCCGAGCACCGGTCCCACCCGCCCGGCCCCGACGACCGCGACGTCGAGCCTGCCCGCGGAGTTCACGTCGGCGACCCTAACGCGCGGGTCGCCCAGCACCGTCCCGGGGACGCCGAACGGCCCCGGCGGGGGTGGCTCGCTGACGCAACGGGCTCAACCTACGAGCGAGCGCGATGCGTCAACGACCCCGACCCCGCGGGGGCCGTTCGGGACGTGCGGAGGTGCGTCAGCGCCCGAGGAGCGCGGCCTGCTCGGCGCGGAGGGCGTCGATGAGCCGGCCCTGGGGCAGCACGACGTCGTCGTACGTCAGGACCTGGTCCTTCGTGACGTCGCGCTTGAGGACGCAGCCCTCGGCCACCCCCATGGGCAGGAGGTTCCCGGCCGTGGTCGCCGCGTACGTCTCGGCGACGCCGTAGGTGTCGTACCCCCCGAGGCGGTCGATCTCCTTGCCGGCCGCGAGGTCGGTCTTGGCCGTCGTGACGACCTCCACCTTCACCTCGTCACCCGGCACGATGGCGGCGTCGGCGAAGATCACCGCGCGGGCGACGGTCAGCGGCACCTCGAAGTGGCACAGGTGGTACGGCGTGTAGAACGAGTACAGCGGCCCGGTGCCGAGCTTGTACAGGTTCAGGTAGTGCTGCTGCTTGGGGTCGTCGTGCGTCCCGAGGACGTAGACGCCGGGGCCCGGCTTGGACCCGACGACGTAGTCCACGACGCCGCCGAGCTCCTTGAGCTGGTCCACGTCGTACATCGTCGTCAGCTCGTCGACGTGCCCGCGGTGGTCGGCGCCGCGCATGCCGCGCTTCTCGACCGAGAACCCCGCCGCGTTGGCGACGAGGGCCTGCTCGAACGACACCTTCGTGCCGTCGGCGAAGCTCGTCACCATGTAGGGGTCCTGCCCCCACTGCTTGGCGAAACCCTCCTGCGTGGTGGGGTTGCGGTACTCGTCCTGCAGGCCCTTGATGTTCCCCGACACCAGCGGCGTGACGCCGATGGAGCGCACGAAGCGGATGAGGTTCATCTGCACGCCGGGCTGGTCGCCGTCGCAGCCGGTGTAGACGACACCGGCCTTCTCGGCGCGGGTGCGCAGTGCGAGGCCGGCGGTGCCGTCGACCTCGGCGTTGAGCAGGACGATGTGCTTGCCCTGCTCGATGGCCCGGACGACGACGTGCGCGCCGTACTCGGTGTTGCCCGTCGCCTCGACGACGGCCTCGACCTGGCCCGCGTCGACGACGGCCTCGTAGGAGGCCGACACGACCGGCTTGCCCTGCGCGATGGCCTTGTCGACCGCCGCGGCGTCGTCGGCCTCGACCACGCCGGTGACCCCGGCCTGCTCGTAGGCGTCGCGCGCCTTGGAGACGGTGCGGTTGGCGATGGCGACCAGTTCCATGCCGGGCACGGAGTTCACGACCTGGTTGACGAAACCGCGGCCCATGAACCCGGCGCCGACGAGGGCGACCCGGATGGGCCGCCCCTCGGCCTGGCGCTGCTTGAGCGCGTTGTCGACGATGATCACGACAGCTGCGCCCCGTCCGCCAGCAGCGTCCAGCTCTTGTCCTTGTCGCTGATGACGGCCACGTCGCGCGCCCACGGCAGGGCGAGGTCGGGGTCGTCGTAGCGCAGGCCGCGCTCGGTGCCCGGGGTGTAGCTCTGGGACACCTGGTAGACGACCTCGGCGCCGTCGGTCAGCGTGAGGTACCCGTGCGCGAAGTACTCGGGCACGTAGAGCGCCGTGCGGTTCTCCGCCGACAGCTCCACCGCGACGTGCTGGAACCGCGTGGGCGAGTCCGGGCGCAGGTCGACGATGATGTCCTGGATCGCGCCGGCCGTGCAGCGCACGAGCTTGGCCTCCGGCGCGGGGTCGACCTGCGTGTGCATGCCGCGCAGGGTCCCGGCCTTGTGGTTGTAGGAGAGGTTGCACTGCTCGACCGCCGGGTTCAGCCCCGCCGCGAGGAACTCCTCGCGGCAGAAGGACCGGGCGAAGAACCCGCGGTCGTCCGCGCGCTCCTCGAGGTCGATGATCGCGACGCCCTCGATGTCGGTGGTCGTGAACTTCACTGGGCGATCCCCGAGGTCGGCTGGACGCGCCAGAACAGCTCCTTGTCGAGCTGCTCGGTGCGGATGAGGTGCTCGAGCTGCTTGAGCCGGGTGTGGCCGCGGCCGGTGAACGTCGCCTCGTCGAGGTCGATCGCCTTGAACACGTCGACGAGCTGCTGGGCGCCCTTGTCGGCGTTCCAGTCGCACGAGAAGCCCTCGAGCGTCGCGTGGATCTTGTCGAAGTTCACCTTGTAGCTGCGGTTGTCCCCGCCGTTGCTCTGCCCGAAGGTGATCTCTGCCTCGGGCAGCGCGCGGCCGACGGCCTCGGCGATCTCGCGGACGCGGTAGACCTGCTCGGAGTCGCCCACGTTGAAGACCTCGTTGTGGACCTTCTCGCGCGGGGCGTCGAGGACGGCGCGGATCGACTTGGCGATGTCGAGGCCGTGGACCAGCGGACGCCAGGGCGACCCGTCGGACGTCATGGCGATCTTGCCGGTCGTGTAGGCCAGACCGGCGAGGTTGTTCAGCACGATGTCGAACCGCTGGCGCGGGGAGGCGCCGTAGGCCGTCGCGTTGCGCATGAACGTCGGCGAGAAGTCGTCGTCGGCCAGCGGCGCGACGTCGCGCTCGACGAGCGCCTTGCACTCGGCGTACGCGGTCTGCGGGTTCACGGCCGACGTCTCGTCGACGGTGTCCTCGGCCACGCCGTAGACGGAGCAGCTCGACATGTAGACGAACCGGGAGACCCCCGCGGCCTTGGCGGTCTCGGCCAGGCGGACGGACCCCTTGTGGTTCACCACGTAGGTGACGTCGGGGATCAGTTCCCCGAGCGGGTCGTTGGACAGCTCGGCCATGTGCACGACGGCGTCGGCGCCGGCGAGGTCCTCCACGGTCACGTGGCGGATGTCCTTGGCCAGCGTCTCGACCGAGGCCGGGACGCCGTTGTAGAGCCAGCCCTGCTTGTAGTAGCCGGTGTCGATGCCCAGCACGGAGTGGCCGGACTCGAGCAGGGTGGGGGCGAGCAGGGCGCCGAGGTAGCCCTCGGTCCCGGTGACGACGATCTTCACAGCAGTTCTCCGGTTCTCGTGGGTCTGGCGGGTCTCAGTCTTCCCAGGTCTTCCACGGCGCCTTGCCGGAGTCCCAGAGCTTGTTGAACTCGGTCCACTCGCGGAAGGTGTCCATGCCCAGCCAGTACCCCTCGTGCTGCGAGACGGTCAGCTGGCCGTCGCGCGCCACGGTCTGCAGCGGCTTCTGCTCGAGCATCATGTCGGGGTCGTCCTCGAGGTACTTGTCCGCGAAGGCGCGGTCGAAGACGAAGAACCCGCCGTTGACCCAGCCGTCGGCCAGGGTCGGCTTCTCGTTGAACTCGGTGACGGTGTCGCCGGTGACGTGCATCTCGCCGTAGCGCGAGCTCGGGTGCACGGCCGTCACCGTGGCCAGGCGGCCGCCGGCCTCGTGGTCGCGCAGGGTCTTGAGGATGTCGACGTCGCCGAGGCCGTCGCCGTAGGTCAGCACGAACTTGTCGGCGGTCAGGTGCTGCTCGACGCGCTTGATGCGGGCCGCGGTCGCGGTCGTCAGGCCGGTCTCGACGAACGTGACGTCCCAGTCCTCCTGCACACCGTTGGTGTGGAAGGTCGGGGCGTCCTGCGTCGACAGGTTCAGCGTGAAGTCGCCGGCGTTGATCCGGTAGTCGAGGAAGTAGCGCTTGATGAGGTCGCTCTTGTACCCCAGGCACAGGACGAACTTCCGGAAACCGTAGGAGCTGTACAGCTTCATGATGTGCCAGAGGATCGGCCGTCCGCCGATGTCCACCAGCGGCTTGGGCAGCTTCTCGCTGGCCTCGCGCAGTCGGGTGCCCATGCCACCGCAGAGGATGACGACGGGGATCTCGGAGACGGGAGTGGCCTCGGTCATGTTCTTCCCTCACTCGAACCTGATCGGTCGGATGTCGTCGGTGCAGGCGCACCGCGCCCGCGAACCGTCCGTGGGGGAACAGCACACCTGTCGCGTCGTGCGCGTGGGAACTCCGGTGGCGGTCCGAACCCCCCACGAATCCGAGCCACCGGTTTCCCGCCGAGGTGCTGCCGCGAGATTACTACAGGCGGACGAACACGGAGCGTGAGATTGGGCGAAGCGGGTGACGTTGGTCCCCGTTCGCGATGTTCAGCGACGAATCGTCGCCAACAGGTCACGCAGCGGAGTCATCGCGGATTCCCACGAGAACGACTGGGCGACGTCGGCCGCGGCCGAGCCCAGTTTCGCGGCCTGCTCGGGGTCCTGCAGGAGTTCGGCGAGGGCGTCGGCGAACGCCGGCGCACCGTCGGCGACGCGCAGCACGTCGCGGTGCTCCTCGAGGCCTTCCAGGCCCAGGCTCGTGGTGACGACGGCGCGGCCCCGGGACAGGGCCTCGACCAGCTTGATCTTCGTCCCCCCGCCCGACAGCAGCGGCACGACGCACACGTCGGCGCGGTCGTAGAACGGGTCGACGGACGCGACGTCGGAGTGGAACTCCACTCCCCCGGGTTCACCGGTCGAGCGCGGGTGCACCGCCGACACCCCCCGGCCCACCGCGAGGAACCGCGCGGACGGGACCCGGTCGAGGACCTGCGGCCACACCTCGTCGAGGAACCAGCGCAGCGCGGCCTTGTTGGGGCCGTAGTCGACCGCCCCGACGAACAGGGCCGTGCGCGTGGCCGGCGGGACCGTCGGCACGTGCGCGACCGCGCTGACGCCGTTCGGGACGAACGTGCTGTCGATGCCGTGCGCCGACAGGACCTCCTGGTCCTTGCGGCTGCAGGCCGTGACGTGCTCGGCCCGGGCCGCGACGGCGAACTCGAAGCGGCGGAACCGCGCCACCTCCGGCGCGAGCAACCGGCCGGCCAGCGGCCGCTCGGTGCGCAACCGGCGCGCGACGAGGTCGGACTCGACGTTGTGCAGGTCCAGGACGTCGATGCGCACGTCCGCGGGGACGTTGACGGCCATCTGCGGGAAGTCGACGTGCACGACGTCCCGGGCGCGCACGCCCGTGGCGAGCAGGTCGTGGACCTTCCGGGAGAACCACTTGCCGGCGAACAGCGAACCCCGCAGGACGGCCCCCGGGGTCGGTCCCGGGGCGGCCACCTCGTGGACCGTCACGTGGGCGGGCAGGACGTCGCGCCAGCCGGGCCAGCGGTCGAAACCGACCACGTGGACCCGGTCGAACGACGCGGCGTAGGCGTCGATGACGGCCCGGACCCGCTGGCGCCCACCGGAATCGGTGCTCGCCGGCAGCTGCTTGGCCAGGACCCAGGCCGTGCGGTCAGGCGTGCTCACGGACGTCGACCCAGCGGTCAACGCGTGCGCTTCTTCCAGGCACCCGACCGCGAACGACCGAGGGCGCGCGGGATGGACAGCGCGAAGATCACCGGCGGCATGCCGACGGCCTGCCCCAGCACGCGCAGCGGCGCGGCCGCCTTGCCCTGCAGCTTGTCCCCCTTGAGGTAGGCCGCGACGGACACGGCCTCCCCGAGCAGGAACAGCTGGCTGTACCGGTTCTTCGGACGCGCCAGGCAGGCGGCCGTCAGCGTGAGCTGCGCGGCGGGGCCGAGCGTCGAACGCCATCCCTTGTGCATGGCGAAGTGCAGGAACTTGTCGTCCCCGGACAGGAAGGATCGGCGGAAACCCCAGAACAGCCGCAGCTGCCCGCTCATGATGCGGACGCGCCGCTCGAGCTGGTCGTTGCGGGGCGCGGAGTCCTCGATCGCGACGCACTCGGGCACGACGCCGACGTTCAGCCCGCGGCGGGCGAAGTCGAAGGCGAGGAACAGGTCGTCGTTGAGGACCGAGCCCGGGATGGGGCGGAACGACTCGCGCCGCAGGGCGACGGCCTCGCCGACGAGCGCCAGCGATCCGCCGCGTCCCGCCTCCGTCTGCTTGATCCAGTTCTCGTACCGCCAGTACAGGCCCTCGTCGGCCGCACCGGACTCCTTGCGGACGCCGGAGGCCAGGTGCAGGTCGGTCGCGACCCGGTCGATGAGCGCGCGCAACCCGTCGCCCGGCACGAACGCGTTCGCGTCGAGCAGCACGACGATGTCGGCCGTGGAGTTCTGGACGCCGCGGTTCACGGCGGCGGCCTTGCCGGCCCGGGTGGGCGACCAGTCGACGCGGCAGCCGAGGTGCTCGGCCGTCGCGCGGGTCTTCTCGTCCTCGTCGACGACGATCGTGATGCGGTCCAGCGGAACGCCTTCACCCAGGAGCTGCGGCACGGTCTCGGCGAGGATGCTCGCCTCGCCGAACGCCGGGATGAGCACGTCGACGTCGTCCCACGTCCAGCCGGCCTCTCCGGCCCGCGGACGGACGGGGCTGCGCGGCGCGAGGCGCTCGCTGGCCAGCAGGTACAGCGGGTACATGACGTGACCGGCGAAGGACATGACGGTCAGCGCGCTGACGGTCGGGCTCGGTCGACCCAGTTTCACGTGTGGAACCCCCCAGACGAACGTCCGGAGCGGTGAGTTCCACCGGCCTGCCGGCCGCCGGACCCCCCTCACCGCCCCCGTGACCCCCGCGCAGTCCGCGGGTGGTCCGCGCATTCTTGCAAGGGCGTGACACGCTGAGCAACAAGGCCTTTCCGTATCTAACCAATCACTGTCTGTAGTTCCCCGGAGGACCGGCGGAGAATTCCCGGGAGTCGTGACCGCGAGTTGTCGCAGGTCAGCGGGGAGTGACGAGTTTGCGGGGATTCCGTGGCCTCCGCCGGGAAACCACCCGTTCGCCACGGACGGTCACCCGACAGGTCGCCCCGTGAGGGGCCACACTGGACCCTCGGTGAGTGGGACGACCACCACCGGAACGGACCAGCCGGGGCGCCAGCGCACGGTCGGGCCGGGCGGGGGAAGCACTGGGAGGGGACGGGCGGAGTGAGCGTGGACGTCACGAACGGCACGGAGCAGGAGGCCGGGCGGAGCACCGCACCGGTGGCGGGACTGGAGCACGACGTCGAGCTCGTCCTCGTCAGCTACCGCAGCGCCCACCAGATCCGGGCCCTGCTCGCCGGCCTGCCCGACGACCTGCCCGTGGTGGTCGTCGACAACGCCTCCGACGTGGACGGCCTGTCGCAGCTGCCGGCCGAGCGGCCCGCGACGCGCTACGTCGACTCCGGCGGCGGCAAGGGCTTCGCCAAGGCGGCCAACATGGGCGCCCGCACCTCCACCCACGAGTACGTCGTCTTCGGCAACCCCGACTCCCGACCGACGCTGGAGCACCTGGCGACCCTCGTCGCCGACGTCGCCGCCGACCCGGGCCTGGCCGCCTCCGCCGCAACCATGGCGGGGGTGAACGGGCACGTCGAGCTCGGGGTCGGCGGCTGGGAGCCCACGGCCGCCCGCGCCGTCGTGCACTCGGCCGGGCTGCACAAGCTCTTCCCGCGGGCGGGCCTGTACGCCAAGCCCGCCCCGGGCGAGGCGCTCGACGTGGACTGGACCACCGGGGCCTGCATGGCGGTGCGCCGCAGCACCTTCCTCGAGCTCGGCTGCTTCGACGAGGACTTCTACGTCTACAACGAGGACATGATGTTCGGCCGCACCGCGCGACAGGCGGGACTGCGGGAGCGGCTGCGCACCGACGTCATCGTCCCGCACGCCGCCGGCGGGTCCGGGGCGCCGAACCTGGAGATGCTCCGCCTGCGCGGGGCGGCGATGCGCCGCTACCTCGCCCGCCACCACTCCGGCGCCACGGTCACCGGCATCAGCTCGGTGCTCGCGCTCGGGTACGCCGTCCGGACGCTGCAGTGCAAGGCGCTGCGCCGCCAGGACCGCGCCGCCCAGCACTGGGCCTACGTCAAGGGCGTGACGACGGGCCGCGCCTCGGTCGCCGGCCGCGTCGTCATGGAGCGCATCAAGTAGCTCGACCCGGGCAGGTCGACGGCGCCCCCGCCGGCCAGGTCATCACCTGGCCGACGGGGGCGCCGTGCGTGCGGGGTCGTGCGGGGCCTCGCGGTCCCCCGGGGCTCAGAAGAGCTCGCGGTACTTCGCAGCCGAGTTCGGCATCCGCGTGCCGCCGTTGAGCAGCCAGCGCTGACCGTCGATGTTCACGTTGAACTGCACCTCGTAGAGGAGCTGACCGGCGCCGGACCCGGCGTTGGCCTTGAAGAAGTCGTACATGCCCTGGATGTACGCGGGCGAGTCACCGTCGTCGGCGTTGCCGGACCACTCCGAGACCGCCAGCGGCAGGCCCTGGCTCTTGGCGAAGGCGAGGTGGGCGTTGATGCCCTTGGGGGCGCCGTACCCGTCCTTGTCCCACGACTGCTGCTGGAACTGCGCCAGGGTCGAGGCGTAGGGCCAGTTGTTGTAGTAGTCCACCGACAGGACGTCGACGTACTGCTTGCCCGGGAAGAACTTCGTCCAGTCCATGCCCGCGCCGTTCGTCTCCTTGTTGACGGAGAAGACGAGCTCGGCCTCGGGGAAGATCTGCTGCTGCAGAGCGCGGTAGCGCTTCCAGGACGTCATGAAGTCCTGGTAGTTGTTCTTGTTGACGCTCCAGGAGAACCAGTAGCCGTTCATCTCGTGGGCGAAGCGGATGTACATGGTGCCGTCGCGGCCGCCCCAGAGCTGCTTGAGCTTGGTGAGCGAGGCCGCCCAGCGGGCGTCGAACTTGCCGGAGGCGGCCTGCGCCCACGTCTCGCCCGGGTCGATGCCGCCGACGGACATGTCCATCGAGCCGTTCCAGCTGCCGTACTCGGCGCCCTTCCACAGCGTGTAGAAGTTGGCGGAGTTGTCGGCGTTGCCGGCCCAGCTCGACACGATGTCGAGGTTGCTGCCGCGCCACGAGCCGAACTGGCCGTTCGCCGCGCCGACGCCCGAGGAGCCCGACATCCACTCGTGGCCCGACACGTTGCCCGTCTGGGGCTTCGGCGCGGTGCTCGTGGGCGGGGCCGTGACGGGGGCCGTGCTCGGCGGCGTGCTCGGCGGCGTGGTCACGGGCGGGGTGGTGGACGGCGGGGTGCTCACGACGGGGGTGGGGTTGGTCGGGCGGGGCCCGGGGTTGACGACGACGCCGCCGTTGCCGGGGGCGGGGGTGCCGGCACCGGCGGGCTGCACGAGGATCGCGTCGACGGTGGCCCAGTTGCGGGACTGCGTGAAGCCCAGGTTGAGCGTGCCGTCGGCGACGGTGACCGTGAACTTCTTGTCCAGGGCCCGGTTCTTGCCGACCTCGGCGAAGATGTCGAGGTTGCTGACGACGCTGCGGCCCTCGGCGGTGACCGAGAAGACGCGGGCACCCTTCTGGGTCCAGTAGGTCTCGGCCGTCTTGAGCGTGACGTCGTAGGTGCCGTTGGGGACCTTGGCGCTCCAGCCCTTCATGCCGTAGTGCTCGGACTGGTAGAGCTTGGCGTCCGTCGTGCCCGCGATGGGGGCCGTCGTGACGTTGGGGTTCTGCCAGCCGCCCTCGAAGCCGCTGTCGGCCGACCAGACGTTGCCGCTGGTGTCCGTGTAGGAGGCGCGCTGGGTGCTGACGCGCAGGGTGGGGGCGTCCGCTGCGTTGGCCGCGGTCAGGCCCGCGGTGGTGAGACCGCTGGCGACGGTGGCGACGGCGGCAGTGCTGAGAAGGAACTTCGAAAGCTTGCTCATACGGGTGGATCAACCTCGCTGTGCTCAGGGCGCCTCCGCGGGGGGAGCGGGGGTGCCGATGTGGCCCGTTCGGGGTGACAGAGAGGTCTTCGGCCGCCCCGCTCCGGGACTTGAGAAGAAAGTTCGCCGGAACCTGTAACGCGCCGCCCACCTGCGGCGATAGGAGTGACCCCCGTGATCACGGGACCGGGTCCCGGGGGCCGCCGCGGCTACGATCGAGGCGTGAGACTTCACGTCGTCTACCGCTCGCACGGCGGGGAGAACGCCAAGGGCCGGCCGGACTGGTACAGCAAGCGGGTCGGTCTGGCGTCCTTCTGCCGGGCGCTCGAGCGGGTCCGGGACGAGCGGCCGGACGCCGAGGCGGAGGTCGTCTTCCTCAACGACGGGCCCGTCCCGCCCGACCGGCTGGACCTCATGGCGCGCTGGGGCGACCCCGTCACCATCGACGGCGGCTCCAACCGGCGCAGCTACCTGACCGCCCTGGGTCTGCCCCGGCGGCGCGGCTGGGACGGGCGGGACGTGCTCCTGCTGGCCGAGGACGACTACCTGTGGCGTCCCGAGGCCCTCGTCGCGCTCGTCGACGCCGCCCGGGACCCGCGCCACGCGGCGGCCGACTACTTCGCCCCCTACGGCGAGGAGGTGCCCGACACGGGGCTGCCGGTGCGCTGGGAGCGGCTGGAGAGCACGACGAGCACCTTCGCCGCCCGGGTGCACGCCCTGCGCGAGGACGAGCGGCTGCTGTGGCTGTGCGCCCTGTCCGGGGGCAACTTCGACTACGCGAGCTGCCTGACGCTGCAGGGCCGGCGGCGGTTCACGCTGCGCGAGCTCCTCGACCACCACGAGCCCGCCGACGGCACCCCGGCCTGGAAGTCGGCGCTGCGCCGCGCCTACCTCACGGGCATGCGCACCGCCGTCGACGTGCGCTCCCTGCGGCGACCCTCGCGGCGACGGGTGCTGCTGGGGGCCGAGCCCGCGCTGGCGACGCACATGGAGGACGGGTGGATCGCTCCCGGGCCCTGGGAGGAGATCGCCGCCACGCCGGCGCCCTGAGGGCGGCGTGGACGACGAAGGGCCGGTCCCCCGTGGGGGACCGGCCCTTCGTGCTCGCTGCGGGTCAGCCGCGGCGCGAGACCTCGGGCGTCTGCGGCTGCGTCTGGACGACGGGACGCTGGCGCACCGGCTCGGAGCGGTCGCCGGAGGCAGGGGCGCCGTTGCTCGTGTCACCGACGACGACCTGCGCGACGACGGCCGGGGCGGCGATGGAGAGCTGGGCAACCGTCTTGCTGACGACCTCGGCGCGCGGCTCGGCCTCGATCTGGACGAGGACCGCGTCGACCTCACCGGCGACCGCGAAGGCGACCGGCGACGTGACGACGGACCCGCCGACGAAGATCACGAGGTAGCCGGCCTCGACGAGCTGGCGGACACCCGCACCCACGACGTGCGGCTGCAGCGAACGGGCCTCCAGCGGCAGGACACCGACGACGGCACCGCCGCCGATGACCCACGGGTGGATCTCGTCGCTCCATCGGCGCTCGGGCAGGACGCGCTGGTCGGTGTCGGCGACGGGGGCCCCGAAGGCACCCAGCCGGCTGCCGGCTTCGTCGGCGTCCACGAGGACGACGCGACGGCCCGCCCGCGCGGCGGAGGCGGCCAGGCCCGTGGCCAGGGCGCCGGCGTTGCCGCTGGCGGCCGTGACGAGGACGCTGGAGACCTCCAGTCGCGGGGTGCGCAGGTGGCCGAGGTGCTGCAGGCCGACGAGGACCATGCCGGCGTTGCGGGACTCGACCGAGTTCTGGTCGCCGATGCCGCGGCCGCGGGGCACGGAGTTCCACCGGCCGAGCTCGGCCACGTCCTCCAGCGGCGGGGTCTCGACGCGCTGGTTGAGGTGCGCCCGCCAGGCGACGAAGCCGGCGGCGGCGAAGAGCCCGACGAGGCCGGCGAGGACGGCGATCTGCCAGGCGTACGGAGGCGCCGGCTGGGTCGGCACGGTCGCGGCGTCGAGCACGGAGATGCCGTTGCCGTAGGCGCTGGCGTTGAGGTTGATCGTCTGCTGCTGCGCGGTGTCGTTGCCGACGGCGGTGAGGGCGTTGGCCGTCGCCTGCTGCACCTTCTGCGTGTTGACCGTCTGGTACGCGGTCGCGACGGCGTCGGCGATGGTGGCGGCGTCCTGCGCGTCCTGCGCGCTCGAGGTCACGGTGATCTGGTTCGACTCATCGACGGCCGTGATCGTCAGGCCGTCGCGGAAGGTCGACTGCAGGTTCTGCGGCAGCGTCTGGCCGGCGACGGACAGGACCGTCTCCGACCCCGCGACCGCGGCCTGCAGGGTGGCCCACTTCGTCGGGTCACCCAACGAGGAGGCGTTCGACGTCGTCGGGTCGTAGGGGCGGTCCTTCGACAGCGTGATGGTCGAGGTCGCCTGGTAGGTCGGCGTCAGCAGCTGCGACGGCAGGACGTACCCCAGGACGGCCACGAGGACGGCCACCACCAGGATCTTCCAGCGCTGCCGGCTGATGGCACCCCACGCACCAGAACCGCTCCGCACGTGCGAGCTCGTTGTCACCGACTACCAGTCCCTTCCCTGACGTGACGCAGAACCGCGCCCCCCGGTGCAGCGTGCCGGTCCACCCCGCGGCCCCCACCGCCCGTTACTCGGTGCTGGGGTTTCCCTACGCCGTGTGATCAGGCACTCGGCGGCCGCTGCGGGCGTAACTATTGCACCCTTTTCCCGGCGGCGTCTGTGGTTGTCACGCAGGCGGCCGAACGGGGGTGAACGGCCTGCTGCGAACGTGTGAAGTTGTCACGCAGAGCCCCCGGTCGGCCTGCGGGAACTCCGTCGCCGGTCCCGCCGCGAGCCTCCTCCGCCTAGCATGAGGCACCGCGGGGGGACCGCGACGGCAGGCCTGCGGGGACGACGGACAGTCGCACGGCGACGCACGACGCAGGGCCGGGCCGCACAGACGGGGGGTATCGACGCGTGGACGACGCGCAGCACCGCACGGACGACACGGGTCACTCCGGCCACGGGGGCGGTTCGTCGACGCACCGTCACCGCCTGGGTACGGCTGGCAACGGCGCGGGAACTCCCGGTGCCGGCGCCCGCGCGGGAACCGGTCTGCGCCGGGTCGCCCCCACCGTCCGCCCCGCCACCCCGGGACTGCGCGCCGGTGCGGCCACCGCCGCCGCTCGCCGCGCGGACGCGTCCGGGACGACCAGCACCGCGGACGCCCGCGTCATGACCGGCGTCACGATCGTCATCGTCGCCCTCACCGTGCTGCAGCGGTTCGCGCTGCCGCTGGGTTCGCCCGTCCCCGTGACGATCCCCGTCGTCGCCGCCGTCCTCGGGTACCTCGCCTACCACGGCCACGTCCGCGACGACGGTGCGTCGGTGCGCACGTACGCCCTCGCGATGGGGGCCCTGACCGTGTTCGCCCTGGTCGACATCGTCTGGCGCGGAACGGGTTCGCTCACCTCGCTGCTGCTGCTCGTCGTCACGTGGGCCGCGTTGTGCTTCCGCGTCGACGAACGCCGGTTGCACCTGTTCCCCCGCGTCCAGCGGCGGTTCGAGACGTTCATGCTCGTCTTCGCGGCCATCGGGATCCTGCAGGTGCTGGTGCAGTTCGCGGGGATCTGGTCCTACACCGACCTGCTGCGCAGCGTCGTGCCGCAGAACCTGCTGTTCCAGGGCTACAACACGTCCTACCCGATCGAGTACGGCTCCCCGGTCATCAAGGCGAACGCCTTCGTGTTCGTCGAGCCGTCGGTGTTCTCGCAGTTCCTCGCGCTCGCCCTGCTGTCGGTCCTCAGCCGCGGCAAGGAGTACTGGCGGGTGGCGGTGTTCGCCGTCGCGCTCGTCTGCACGGTCACCGGGACCGGGATCATGGTCCTGGGTTTCGGGCTGATGGTCCTCGCCGTCCGCCGCGGGGGGCTCTGGGCCGTCCGCGCCGCCGTCGTCCTCGCCGTCGCGGGCGTCGCCGCGCTGCTGTCCCCCGTCGGGCCGATCCTGCTGAGCCGGACGGGTGAGGCGGGGCAGACGAACTCCTCCGGCAGCCTCCGGTTCGTCCAGCCGTACGAGTACCTGCTCAACCGCTGGTCCTCGGACCCCTGGTCGATCCTCACGGGTCTGGGCCCGGGACAGGCCGACCGGATCTCCGACGCGATCTTCGCCGAGACCGGGTTGCCGATCAGTTTCGCCGGGGCCGTGAAGATGGTGCTCGAGTACGGGGTGCCGGCGTCCGTGCTGGCCGGGGTGTTCCTCTACGTCGCCGTCGTGCGCCGCTCCCCCGCACCGACCGTCGCCCTCGCGGCGATCTTCCTGAACGCGGTCACGTCCTCGAGCTTCCTGGCCGCCAACATCTTCTACGTCCTGCTGCCGATGGCCGTCCTGTTCGTCGGCCGGCGCACCGAGCTGTCGGTCTGGGAACGCCAGCGCCGGCAGGTCGAACAGACCCCCGGCCAGCACGCGGCGCCGTTCCCCGTGACCGTGCCGTCGTGGAACCCGACCCCTGGAGGAACCCGATGAACCACCACCTCGCCGCCCTGCGCGGTGACCTCGAGCACATGGTGGAACCCGAGGGCCGCTCGACGGGATCGTGGCTGCCGGACGTCCTGGCGCGCGTCGCCCTCGTCCCCCGGGTGCGCGCCGTCGTGCAGCTGCGCGCCGCCCAGGCGGTGGCGCCGCGGTTCATGCCCGCCGCGCACCTCCTGCAGGCGCGGGCCCTGCGCTCGGCCGGCGCCGAGATCTCCCCGTTCGCACAGATCGGCCCTGGGCTGTGCCTCATGCACTCGACGGGCATCGTCATCGGCCCGTCCGTGCGCATCGGGCGCGGCCTGCGGATCTACCAGAACGTGACCCTCGGCGACGGCTCGACGCCGGGTCAGCCCGTCGTCGGTGACGACGTGACGATCGGCGCGGGGGCCTGCGTCCTCGGTGGGGTGAGGGTCGGGGACCGGGCCGTCATCGGCGCCAACGCCGTCGTCACCAAGGACGTGCCGGCCGACCACGTCGCCACCGGCGCCCCCGCCGTCTCCCGTCCGCGCAAGCGCGGCAGCGACCCGCGGCTGGACGCCCTGGCCCGCGAGGCCGGCGTGGAGCTCACCGCCGTCTGAACCCGCACGCAGAACGCCCCCACCGGTGTCCGGTGGGGGCGTTCTGCGTGCTGGGCCGGTCCCACGGCCGGCCCCACAGCCTGTCCCGTTCCTCAGGAGCATGGGACCAGGTGTGGGAACGGCGCGGCGGTCACCAGGACGACGCCTGAGCCGGTCTCACACCCGGTCCCACACCGTCGAGGCGTGCGACCAGGCGTGGGGCCGGGTGAAGGACCGGTCAGCCGGCGTCGGCGGGCGTGGTGGCGGGCGCCTCGGGGACGGGCCGCCGGACGTGCTTGCGGACGGAGACGAACCACCAGGGCGCGACGATCCAGAACGCCGCCGCGATGCCCCACGCGGTGCCCTGGGCGCCCCAGGTGAAGGCCCCTATGGTCGAGAACGTGACGAGGAAGAGGGCGAAGACGAGGTGCAGTCGCATCGTCACCTTCGCGCCCTCGGTGGCGTACAGCACGGCCGCGCAGCCGACCGTCACGGCGGACCCGGCCTGGCCGACGATCGTGGCGAGCAGGACCGTCCGCGCACCGTCCCAGGTGTCGCCGAGGACCATCTCGCCGACGGACGTGGGCAGCAGCAGCGTGATCGCGCCCCACACCGCACCGACGACGAGCACGAGCCCGGAGATCGCGACCGCGGCGAGCTGCCACGTCTTCGGGGTCATCCGCGAGCGGCGGCGCACGAGCTCGGGGACCGCGAAGCTCATGAGGCCCGTGGACACGATGGTCGCCGGGACGGTCAGGAGGTTCGCCCCGCGCAGTGCACCGGCCGCGTCGATGGTCGTGACGGCCGCGGCGAGGACCGGCGCGAGCTGCCCACCGGTCTGGATGATGACGAACTCGGGGACGAGGTAGCGCGTGACCGAGGACTGCTCGCGCAGCCAGGCCCAGGCCATCGAGACGCGGGGCTTGAGCCGCAGGACGACGAGACCGAGCAGCGAGGCGAGGTAGGCCGCGCCGCCCCAGACCGCGGTGAACGCGGCGATGTGGTTCTCGTCGGTGACCAGGACGAGGATCCCGAGGCCGGCGAGCTGCAGCACGACCCAGCTGACGTCCATGGAGAACGCCGCGGCGGGCCGCAGGCGCGCGAAGAACACCTGCCGCCAGGCGTCCTGCAGCATGAGGCCGGGCAGGACGAAACCGAGGGCGATGAACACGTGGGACAGCGACTCGCCGAACGGCAGCAGCCAGCCCATGAGCACCAGGACGACGCCGACGAGCGCGCTGCCGGACGCGGTGAGCGCGACGGCCGAGCCGGCGGCGCGGGAGAACTCCCGGTCGTCGGCGTCGGCGAAGCGCATGGCCACCGGCGACGTCGACAGGGCCCGGAAGAAGCCCGTGGAGATCGAGAACACCGAGAACGCGATCGCGAAGGCGCCGAAGACGTCCTTGGTGAAGGCGTGGGTGATGACGAACTGGATGAGGAAGTTGTTCAGGCTGGCGACGACCTGGTCGCCGATGTTCCACAGGCTGCGGGTCATCCCCGCGCTGCGGAGCCTGCGCAGCTTGCCCAGCGGTCCGGACCGCCCGCCCGGCGCCTGCTCGACCTCCACCACGCCGTCGAGGTTACCGGCGGTCACGCCGTCCTCGGCCCCGCGTCACCCGTTGCGCCGAAGCGCTTCAGGAACGCCGCCTTGCCGTTGGGGGCGTCGTCGAGCGTCATGCCCACGCCACCGTCGGGGACGTTGAAGTAGGCCTGGTAGCGGACGTCAGCGCTCACGACGGCGTCGGCGATCTGGTCGATGAACTCGGGGCTGTCCCCGCCGCCCTGGGTCTTGCCCTCGGCGACCATCGCCCACTCGGGGATGCTGATGGGCTTGTCGTGCTCGGCGGCGAAGGCGATGACGGCCGACAGGCTGTTGACCTTGGCGTCCTTCTCCTCCCACCGGGCCGTGGGGTCGATCGGGGAGATGTAGGAGTCGTAGACGTCGACGCCGATGATGTCGACCCAGTCGTCCCCGGGGTACATGTCGGCGATCTCCACGGAGTCCTGCTGACCCTCGGCGATGTTGAAGTCGATCTCGAACGCCGTGCCCTCCACGGCCGTGACCGTCTCCACGATGCGGCGGAAGTAGGCCTTCCACTGCTCGCGCTTCTCCTGCGTGTCCCCGATGTAGTGCGTCTCGTACCAGTCGCCGTTGAGCTCCCAGCCGAGTCGGACGATGGACCCGCCCAGCCCCTTGGAGAGGAGGTTCTTCGCGAACGTCGTCCAGTGCTCGTCGTACTCCCCCGCGGCGCCGCGTTCGCGCCAGTCGTCCGGCGGGTCGGCCGGGACCAGGCCCGTGGAGATGACGAGGGTGCGGTTGTCCGGGTCGTCGCGGACCCACTGGCCCCAGTCCTGGCCCTCCTGGGGGACCATCGCGAACCACGGACCGGAGATCGCCGCCCAGTTGGCGTCGGAGTTGAACACGACGACGCAGTCCAGCGGCCGGCCCAGCCACTCGCCGAAGGCGGCGGCCGCGGCCGTCTCGTGGGTCTGGATGCCCACCCACTTGGTGTCGAGGTCCTCGGCGGGGACGGCCTGCTTCGGCGTCCAGGCGGGCTTGGGCGTGTTGTGGACGGGAGCGCTCCCGTCGCGCGTGGCCCAGTACACGCCGCCGCCGGCCGCGACGGCCAGGACGCCGAGACCGGCCCCGATGACCTTGCGCCGCCCGTGCTTGCGGGGCTCCTTGGAACCTCCGGTCGCGGGGCTCTCCTGGTGCGTCGTGTCCACCACTGCGCGAGTCCGCCTCTCCCCCTCGGACGGAGCTCTGCGCCCTGCGGCACCGTGTGCCGGCCGGCGTGTCCCGAACCCCGTCACCGTCGACCGCACCGCCCCCCGGCCATGCGCGCACCGGACCGGTGCAGGCACGACTGTAGGTGAGTCCGGGACACTTTGACGCCACGTGAGAGTGGCCGTTCACGGAATCTTCGACCGTCCGGCCGCACCTCGTGACCGCCTGCGCCCGAACAAGTACCAGCAGTGACGAACCGGTACCGAAACCACCTGCGGGCGAGCCGGTCCGGGTGATCGTAGGCTGACCGCGTGGGTCGTTTCGAGAACGTCGCGGACCTCGCCGCCATCGCCCCGGAGTCCGTCGCGCTCGACCTGGCCTGCGGGCAGGGCCGCACGACCCGGGCCCTGCTGGCCGCCGGTCCGCGCCTCGTGCACGCCGTCGACGTCGGCTCCACGCTCGACGACGACCTGCTCCTGGACCCGCGCGTGCGGGCCCACATCGCCGAGCTCGACGCGCTCCCCCTGGAGGACGGCAGCGTCGACGCGGCCGTGAGCCTCAACGCCGTCGAGCACCTGGCCGACGTCGGCGCCCACCTGCACGAGGTGCACCGCGTGCTGCGGCCCGGTGGGACGGCCGTGCTCGCCCACTCGGACTGGGACACGGCGCTGTTCACGAGCGACGACGACGACCTGACCCGCGACCTGCTCGACCGCTTCGTCGCGCACGTCCCCGCGCAGGGGGCCAGCACCGACGGGTTCGCCGGCCGCAAGCTCCTCCGGCACGCCGCGGCGAGCCCGTTCACCGTCGAGTCGGTGCACTCCTGGGCCGACCCGCACCGCCGCTTCGACGAGGGGTCCGTGGCGTGGAAGGTGGCCACGGGCATCCTCGCGGCCGCCGGCGACGACCCGGACCTGGCCGCCCGCGCCGCCGGCTGGGTCGAGGGGCTGCGGCGGGCCGCACGCAACGGGACCTTCCTCTTCGCGGTGACCGACGTGGCGGTCGTGCTGCGCAAGTGAGGAGCGCCGACTCGCGGAACCACGCGACGGGCGTCACCGTTGGAGCCTTCACAGACGACGCACCGCGTGCAGCGGTCGAGGAGGTCACGGTGGCAGGCCTGGTGGGCAAGCTGGGGCAGTTCCTGAAGTCCCCCGAGGGCAAGCGGGTCACGCAGCAGGCGCAGCGGGCGCTGAAGGACCCCGCGACGCGACGCAAGCTGACCGACGCGGTCTCGAAGTTCCGCGGTGGCTCCGGCGGCTCGGGGACGGGCACCCGCACCCCGCGCTGACCGGGTGAGCCCGCGGGTGGAGCGGTGAGGGCCACACTGACGCGAGGTTAGAGTTCGTCGGTGCCCTCCGCCCTCGCCTCGCCCGGTGCTGCCCTGCGCCGGCCGTCGTGGCTGCGGTCCGTCCGGGTGCTGCGCACCGAGGTCCTCGCGGGCCTCGTCGTCGCGCTCGCCCTCGTGCCCGAGGCCATCTCCTTCTCCATCGTCGCGGGCGTCGACCCGCGCGTCGGGCTCATCTCCTCCTTCGTCATGGGCGTCACGACGTCGTTCGTCGGCGGCCGGCCCGCGATGATCTCCGCCGCGACCGGGGCCGTCGCCCTCGTGGTGGCGCCGCTCTCGCACAGCCACGGCGTCGGCTACCTCATCGCGGCGATCCTGCTCGCGGGCGTCCTGCAGATCGCGCTCGGGCTGCTCGGCGTGGCCCGCCTCATGCGGTTCGTGCCCCGCAGCGTCACGACGGGGTTCGTCAACGCGCTGGCCATCTCCATCTTCATCGCCCAGCTGCCGAACCTGCGCGGCGCCGGCGTCACGGGCTACGCCGTCCTCGTCGCGGGCATCGCGCTGCTGGTCGTCGTCCCGCGGTTCGTGAAGTCCGTCCCCGCCCCGCTCATCACCGTCGCGCTGCTCACGGTCCTCGTCGTCGTGCTCCACGTCGACGTGCGGACGGTCGGGGACGACGGCGCCCTGCCCCGCACGCTGCCGACGCTCGGCCTGCCCGACGTCCCCCTGACCCTCGACACGCTGCGCACCATCGCCCCGTTCTCGGTGGGGGTCGCGCTCGTCGGGCTCATGGAGTCGCTCATGACGGCGCAGCTCGTCGACGAGCTGACCGACACCCGCTCGTCCAAGACGCGCGAGTGCGTCGGGCAGGGCACCGCGCAGATCGTCACGGGGCTGTTCGGCGGGATGGGCGGCTGCGCGGTCATCGGGCAGACGATGATCAACGTCAAGGTCTCGGGCGCCCGCACGCGGTTGTCCACGTTCCTCGCCGGGACGTTCCTGCTCGTCCTCGTCGTGGGGTTCGGCGACGTCGTCGCGCAGATCCCGCTGGCCGCGCTCGTGGCCGTCATGTTCCTCGTCTGCTACGGCGCGTTCGACTGGCACAGCGTGCGGCCGGCGACGCTGAAGACCATGCCGCGCAGCGAGACCGCCGTCATGGTCGTCACCGTCGTCATCGTGCTGCTGACCCACAACCTCGCCTACGGCGTGCTCGGCGGGACGCTCCTGGCGTGCGTGCTGTTCGCCCGCCGGGTGGCGCACCTGGTCGAGGTCCGGCCCGGCGCCGAACCCGGTACGTACTCCGTCCACGGGCAGGTCTTCTTCGCCTCCTCCGGCGACCTCGTGACGCAGTTCGACTACGCCGCCGACCCCGAGCGCGTGACGATCGACTTCAGCGACGCCCACGTGTGGGACGCCAGTTCCATCGCGGCCCTCGACGCCGTCAGCCGCAAGTACGTCGAGCACGGCAAGGAAGCCGTCATCGTCGGGATGAACCCCGCGACCGCCGCCCTGCACGGACGGCTCGCGGGGCGCGTCACCGGGGAGTAGGGGCGCGCCGCCAGCGGACGACGGACACCGTCGCGGCGACCGTCCAGGTGACGGCGACGAGCACCCACAGACCGCCACGGGGCGCGAGCCACGCCCACCAGAGGGCGGCCGTCACGTCCTGCAGGGCGGCGGTGACGCCGAGGTCGCGGCGGGTCGGGGGCTGGCGCACCCCGACATCCTGCCCAGGGCACCGGGGACTGCGACACACTGACCCGGTGCCGAAACGATCTCCCCGGCCCCGGTGGCACGAACGCAGCCGCCTCGTCCGGATGTGGCGGCTGGCCCGCACCCGCCGTCCGCGCACCTTCACCGAGAAGGTCCGCTACAAGATGCTCCGCGACCACCGTCCGCTGGTCGTGACCTTCGCCGACAAGGTCGCCGTCCGCGACCACGTCACGGCCGCCGTCGGCCCGGACCACCTGCCCGCGCTGATCGCCGTCTGCGACGACCCGGCCGACCTCGCGGCGGTGGACCTGCCGGAGTCCTACGTCGTCAAACCCAGCCACGGCAGCGGCGCCGTCGTCGTCGTGTCCCCGCAGGCCCCCGCCGACGCCCGGCTGCCCGTCGCCCACCACAGCTGGGTCTACCGGCACGTCCGCCCCGAGCACGCCGACCGCGACCACCTCGTCGCCATCGCGCGGCACTGGACGAGCCAGCTCTACGGGCAGGGCCCGAACCGCGAGTGGGCCTACGGCCACGTGCCGCGGCGCGTCGTCGTGGAGGAGCTGCTGCAGGGTCCCGGCGGGTCGGTCCCCGACGACCTCAAGCTGTTCGTGGTCCACGGCCGCTGCCACTGGGTGCAGGTCGACTCGGGCCGGTTCGGGCACCGGACCCAGGACTTCCACCGTCCCGACTGGGAGCACCTGCCGCTGTCCGGCGGCCCGCCCTGGGCCGACCCGCCCCACCCGCGGCCCGAACACCTCGCCGAAGCGATCGCCCTCGCCGAGCGCCTCGGCGCGGGCACCGACTTCGTGCGCGTCGACCTCTACGTCCTGCCCGACCGCGTCGTGGTCGGGGAGCTCACGAACTACCCCGCCGGCGGCGACAGCCCCTTCCACCCCGAGCACTGGGACGCCGTCTTCGGGGAGCCCTGGAGCGTCCCGCGCCGCTACCGGTAGCCGTCACTGCGCGTGGTCGGGGTGGGGGGTCAGCGGGTCATCCACCGCTCGGGGCCGGAGCCGGCGCGGGCGGTGCGGGCGCGCTGGGTCTGCTCGCGCAGGAGGCGCGCGGCGACGTCGGCGGCGAGGTGGTCGACGCGGGGGCTGACCTTGCCCGGCGTGGAGTGCAGGCGCACGCTCGCCAGTCCGAGCCTGCGCTGCCACGGGCCCTGCTCGAGCCCGAGGCTCTGCGTGCGCGCGTGCGGGACGACGTCCAGACCGCGCACGACCCGGCCGCCGCGGGACAGGAACGCGTGGTCGGTGGTGAGGTAGCCGCGGCGGCGCCAGCTGATCCAGTCCAGCCAGCGCGCCTGCCGCGGGACGGTCGTGAAGCCGCCGTCGGTGCCGGACCCGGTGAGCCCGGCGCGCACGACGTCGAGGGCGGAGCGGTCCTCGGTGGCCAGGTCGGGCAGCACGATGCCGAGGACGAGGCCGAGCTCCTCGACGGTCCCGACGGGCAGCAGCGTGGTGCTGCGCTCGGAGCCCGAGCCGCTCTCGGAGGAGTAGCCCGCGACGTTGACCTCGACCCGCCACCAGCCGGAGCGCCGCCACAGCAGCGGCTGGGTGATCCGCAGCGCCTGCACGCGGCCGGGCGGCACGGTCTGCGAGCGCTGCTCGAGCAGCCCGTGGGTGAGCCGCAGGCCGTCCGGGCTGTCCGCCACCGTGAAGTTGAAGCCGGTGCTGAACCGTTGCCAGACGGCCGAGACGAGGCCGAGGACGACGGCGGCGGACCCGAAGAGCGGGGTCGGGCTGCGCGCGAACCAGCACCCGACCGCGATCCCCACGAGCACCAGGACCATCCCGATCGTCAGCCCGGACTTCAGCGTCGAGGTGATGAGCCGGGTGGCGGGCACCTCGACGACCTCGCGCTGCGGGGCCTCCGGTGCCTCCTCCCCCTCGGCCACGACCAGACCGGCGGCCGCGGCGAGCAGGGCGTTGCGGACGCGCTGGGCCTCCTCCTCCTTGAGGTAGGCCAGGGAGACCTTGCTGCCGGAGCCGCCGGCGACCTCGAGCTGCAGCTCGGCCAGGCCGAAGAGGCGGCCGAGCAGGGGGCGCACGACGTCGACGGCCTGCAGGCGGTCGAGCTGGGCCCGCCGCTGCTGGCGCCACAGGATGCCGCGCTCGACGTGCACGGCGCCCACGCCGCCCTCGTTGTCGATCCGGTAGCGGGTGCGCCGCCACGACAGCGCGCTGAACCCGGCCCCGACGAGGGCCAGCGCGAGGACCCCGCCGAGGACCGCGAGGGTCAGGACCCAGCCGGGCAGTTCCAGGCGCAGGAGGTCGTCGACGTTCTGCCCGACCACGACGGCGAGCACGGCCGCGACGACCTTCCACGCCCGCAGCACCGGGGTGACGGGGTGCAGCCGCTTCCAGCCCGGGTCGGCGAGGACCGCGCGCGTGGGGGCGTCCAGCCGGTCGGCGACGCCCTCGGGCAGCACCTCCAGGACGGGTTCGTCAGGGCCGGGCGAGCTCACAGCCCCGCCAGCCGGGCCTCGCCGCGCGCGGCCAGCCGGTCGCGCAGCCGGGCGGCCTCCTCCGGCCGCAGGCCCGGGATCGCCGCGTCGGTGTCCGAGGAGGCGGTGTGCAGCTGCACCTTGGCCAGCCCGAACTTCCGGTCGACCGGGCCGGCCTCGACGTCGACGTACTGCAGGCGGCCGTAGGGGACGACGACGAGCGTGCGGAACAGGATGCCGTGGACGACGAGAAGGTCGTCGTCGCGCTCGGCGTACCCCCAGGCCCGCGCCTGGCGGCGCGCCCAGGAGAAGTCCCAGAACCACAGCGGGACGACGACGAGGAGCCCCAGCCAGACCCACGGCGTGACGAGCACCGCCACGACGGCGACCACCACGGTCGCGACCGCGGCGACGACGCCGCCGACGACCCGCTGGGCCGTCGCCCACCGCGGGTCGATCCGTTCCCAGACGACGTCGGCGGGGGCGAAGGGGTCCACGTCCCCCGGCCGGGCCGCCGAGGGGGAGGTGGTGGGATCCGCGTCGGCCATGGCTCCCACCTTGTCAGACACCGTCGCGCGGAACCTCCGACCAACGGCTGGCCCCGCGTTGCCGATCGGGGCGGGCGTCGGCGAGGCTTCGAGGGTGATCACCGACGCGGAGGAGCTCGAGACCGGTGTCGACGACGTCATCCGGTTCGAGGGGGTCGCCAAGCGGTACGCGCGGCAGCAGTCCCCCGCGGTGACCGACCTGACGTTCTCCGTGCGCCGCGGTGAGCTGGTCGCGCTCGTCGGCCCCTCGGGCTGCGGGAAGTCGACGATCCTGCGGATGGTGAACCGCCTCGTCGAACCCACCGCGGGCCGGATCGTCGTCGACGGCCGCGACAGCGCCCACGTCGACGCCGTCACGTTGCGCCGCGGCATCGGGTACGTCGTGCAGGCCGGCGGGCTGCTCCCCCACCGGACCGTGCGCCGCAACGTCGCCACCGTCCCGCGGCTGCTCGGCTGGGACGACGCGGTCGCGGCCCGCCGCGTCGACGAGCTGCTGGACCTCGTGGGCCTCGACCCGCAGGTGTACGGCGACCGCTACCCCGCCCAGCTCTCCGGCGGGCAGCAGCAGCGCGTGGGCGTGGCCCGGGCGCTGGCGGCGGACCCGCCCGTGCTCCTCATGGACGAACCGTTCGGCGCGGTCGACCCCGTCGTGCGGGACCGGTTGCAGACGGAGTTCCGGCGCATCCAGACGAGCCTGCGCAAGACCGTCCTGTTCGTCACGCACGACCTCGACGAGGCGGTGCGGATCGCCGACCGGATCGCGGTGTTCTCCCCCGGCGGCGTGCTGGAGCAGTTCTGCGACCCACGGACGCTGCTGTCGGCGCCGGCGTCGGAGTTCGTCGTCGAGTTCGTCGGCTCCGACCGCGGGTTGCGCCGGCTGGCCGTCACGCCGGTGCGCGTGGAGGACCTCGCGAAACCGCTCGTGCTCGCCCCGGCCGACGGGGTGGAGTACGCGGCGACGGCCCTCGACCTCGACGGCGGGCAGCACGCCGTCGTCCTCTCCCACGGACGGGTGCTGGGCTGGGTGGCGCGCGGCCGGGTGCGCAGGGCGGCCCGCTCGGGCGCGCGGGACGCGCGGGTGGGGGACCTCGTGGAACCGTTCACCGCGAGCGTCCCGGCGGACGCGGACCTGCGCTCGGCGTTCTCCCGGCTGCTGGCCCAGGAGGCGCCGTTGCTGCCCGTCCTCGACGGGCAGGACTACGTCGGCGCCCTGACCCCGGACGTCGTGCACACCGCCCTGCGTCGGGACGCGCCCGAACCCCGCGCCTGACGCCCTGCGGCGCAGCGGTTCCCGCACGACCCCCTACCCCGGGGGTACGGCCGGTGGAACTCCCGTCCCCACCAGGACGGCTCCGCGGACCGATGCCCCCGGCACCCCCGCCGGGGTTCGATCGACCCATGCGAATCCTCCTCGGAGCCGACACCTACGCCCCCGACGTCAACGGCGCCGCCGCCTTCGCGGGCCGCCTCGCCGCCGGGCTCGCCACCCGGCACGACGTGCACGTCGTGGCCCCCGGCCGCGACCTGCGCACGACGACGACGCGCACCGCCGCGGGCGTCACCGAGCACCGGCTGCCCGCCCTGCCCGTCGTCGCCGGCGGGACGGGGTTGCGGTTCTGCCCGCCGGTCGGGCTCGTCCGCGCCGCGACGCGGGTCCTGCGACAGGTCTCGCCCGACGTCGTGCACGTGCAGAGCCACTTCCTGATCGGCCGGGCCCTGGTGACCGCGGCGAACCGGCTGGGCATCCCGGTCGTGGCGACGAACCACTTCATGCCCGAGAACCTCACCCACCACGTCCGGTTCGGCCGGGCGGTGGAGCGCCGGCTGCACGCGTGGGCCTGGGCGGACGCGGCCGCGGTGTTCACCAAGGCCGACGTCGTCACCGCGCCGACCCCGTACGCGGCGGCCCTGGCCGAACGCGCCGGCGTCCCCGGGCCCGTGCTGCCCATCTCGTGCGGCATGGACCTGCGCCGCTTCTCCCCCGACCCCACCGGGCAGCGGCGGCGGGACTTCCGCACCCGGTACGGCGTGCCGGACCGGCCCACCGTCGGGTACGTCGGGCGCCTCGCGCCGGAGAAGAACGTGTCCGAACTCGTGGAGGCGCTCGCCCTCGTCCGGACGGTCCGGCCCGACGTCGACGCGCAGCTGCTGCTCGTCGGCGACGGGGCGCTGCGCCCGGCGCTGCTGCGGCAGGCCGCCGCCCTCGGGGTCGCCGACCGCGTCGTCTCGACGGGTTTCGTCCCCGAGGAGGACCTGCCCGCCGCGTACCTGGCGTGCGACGTGTTCGCGAACGCCGGGACGGCGGAACTGCAGTCGCTCGTCGTCCTGGAGGCGATGGCGTCGGGGTTGCCGGTCTTCGGGGTGGACGCGTGCGCGCTGCCGCACCTCGTCCGCGACGGCGACAACGGTTTCCTCTTCCCGCACGCCCGTCCCGCGGTGCTCGCCGCCCGGCTGGCCCTCGTCCTGGGCGAGGTCTCCGAGGACGCGCCCGACGGCCTGCACCGGCGGATGGGCCGGCGCAGCGCGCAGATCGCGGCCGGCCACGACGAGCAGGTGACGCTGGCGCGGTTCGAGGAGCTGTACGCCCTGCGGACGCCCGCCACCCGGGCGGTTCCGGCGCTCGCGGGAGGCCGGGTGTAGCAGGATGGTGGGGTGCCACCGACGCCGTCCACCGGGTCGACCCGGTCGACCGCACCCGGGACCTGCGCGTCGCCACCTTCAACACCTCCAGCCACCGCGGAGCCGACGGCCTCGCCGAGCTCGTGCGCACCGCCGCGCCGGACGTCCTGGCCCTGCAGGAGGTCGCCCCCGACCAGCGCGCCGGCTACGAGGCCCGCTACGGGGCGCAGTACCCCTACCGCAGCTGGAGCGCGACGAGCAGCCAGGGCGACGGCGACGCCGTGTGGTCGCGGTTCCCCCTGACGTCCGTCGTCCCCGTCACGGGACTGCCCGCCGGGGCCAGGCCCGCCGACGTCGTGACGCTCGACGTGGACGGGCGTCCCGTCGCCGTCGTCTCGGTGCACCTGGCCTCGCCCTGCCTGTTCTGCACGGCGCGGGCCGTTGCGCGCAGCCCCGCGGGGTCGACGGGGAACGCGGCCCGCGTCCGCGTCGCCGAGGCGCGCCGCTACGCCGACGTCGCCGCGCAGCGCCGGGCCGCCGGTCAGGCCGTCGTCGTCGCGGGGGACCTGAACTCCGCAGAGTTCAACGAGCCGTTGCGCGAACTGCGCTCCCACGGCCTCCTCGACGCGCACCGCGCCGTCGGGACGCGACCGGGCCTCACGCGCGGCGCCTCCCCGGGGTTCGCACGGGTCGACGTCGTGCTCGTCGCCGGGTTCGACCCCGTCGACACGTTCGAGGGGGCGCCGGGCGGCAGCACGCACTCCCCCGTCGTGGCCGACCTCGCCTGGCCGCGCTGAAACTCCCTGGAACCCCGCGGCGGGGGCGCCTACCGTCGCCCGGGTGACGAGTGACCTGTGGGGCCCTGACGTGGCCCGCACCTACGACGAAGACTCGAGCGGGATGTTCGCCCCCGAGGTCCTCGGGCCGACGGTCGACGTGCTGTCCGACCTCGCCGGGTCGGGCCGCGCGCTGGAGTTCGCGATCGGCACGGGGCGTGTCGGCCTCGCCCTCGCCGCCCGCGGGGTGCCGGTCTCGGGCATCGAACTGTCGCCCCACATGATCGCGGAACTGTGCGCGAAGACGGCCGCCGGGGCCCCCGCCGTCGAGGTGGTCGAGGGGGACATGGCGACGACCCGCGTGGCCGGGGGGTTCTCCCTCGTCTACCTCGTCTTCAACACCGTCACGAACCTGCTGGAGCAGGACGAACAGGTGGAGTGCTTCGTCAACGCGGCCCGGCACCTGGAACCCGGGGGTGCGTTCCTCGTCGAGACCTTCGTCCCGGAACTGCAGCGGCTGCCGCCCGGGGACTCGGCCCGCCCCTTCGACGTCTCCCCCGAGCACCTCGGGTTCGACACCTACGACCTCGTGGCATCCCGGCTGACGTCGCACCACGTCCGGTTCGGTCCCGACGGGACGGCGTCGAGGTTCGCCTCGCACCACCGGTACGCCTGGCCGGCGGAGTACGACCTCATGGCGCGCATCGCCGGGTTGCGGCTGGAGAGCCGCTGGAGCGGGTGGGACCGCTCGGAGTTCACGGCTGCGTCGCGCTCGCACGTGTCGACGTGGCGGACACCGCGCTGAGGAACTCCCCGATCCGGCGCAGCCCCTCGGTGAGTTCGGCGCGGGAGGCGGCGTAGGACAACCGCACGTGGGTCTGCGCCGTCCCCTGCGCGGACGCGAAGTCGCGCCCCGGAGTCAGCGCCACGTGGTGCTCGGCCAGGGCCCGCGCGCAGAACTCCCCCGCGTCCAGACCGCTGGACCGGACGTCGAAGTAGACGTAGAACGCCCCGTCCGGGACGACGGGGACGGGCAGCCCCAGCGCGTCCAGACCCTCCAGGACGAGGGCGCGGCGGGCGGCGAACTCGAGGCGCCTCTCCTCGCAGACGGCGAGCGAGCCCGGGGTGAAGCAGGCCAGCGCGGCCTGCTGCAACGGCGTCGAGGCGGCGATGAAGTAGTTCTGCGCCAGCCGCTCCACGGGTTCGACGAGCGCGGGCGGCAGGACCGCCCAGCCGAGCCGCCACCCCGTCATGCCGAAGTACTTCGAGAAGCTGCTGACGACGACGGCCTCGGGGTCGGCGGCCAGGACGGTCCGGGCGGGCGTCCCGTCGGGCGCGGGGTCGGCCAGGTCGAGGTAGATCTCGTCGACGACCCGCCACGCGTCGCGGGCGGCGACCTCGGCGCACAGCGCCGCGAGTTCGCCCGGGGGCACGGAGGTCCCCGTCGGGTTCGACGGTGAGGCGACCATGACGACCGACGTCGCGGGGGTCCACGCCCGCCGGACCGCGTCGGTGGACAGCTGGTAGCGGTCCTCCGGCGTCGTCGGCAGCGTGAGGGCCCGGCCGCCGAAGGTGGAGATCAGCTGCCGGTTGCAGGGGTAGGACGGGTCGGCGAGCAGGACGTCGTCGCCGGGGTCGACGGTCGCGGCGAGGACGAGCAGCAGGGCGGCCGACGCCCCGGACGTCACGGCGATGCGGGCGGGGTCGACGTCGACGCCGTGCCGGTCCCGGTAGTTCCGCGCGATCGCGGCGCGCAGCTCGGGCAGCCCGAGCGCGGGCGTGTAGGGCAGGGGACGCCCGTCGGCGACGTCGCGCAGCGCGGCGAGCACCTCCGGCGGGGCGCCGAAGTCAGGTTCGCCGATGCTCAGCCGGACGACGTGGTGACCCTGCGCGGCGAGCTCGGCGGCGCGCTGGCCGATCGCGAGCGCGTGGAACGGCTCGGTCGTCTCGGCGCGCTGGGACAGCTTCACGCCCGGCCTCCCCCGCTCGCGCGCACCCCGGTCTCGTCGTCGTCCTCGGGGGGCACGCGGCACCAGCGTTCGACGACGAGGCCCGCGACGAGGAGCAGCGCCGAGACGACGACGTCGCCGACGGCCACCCACGCCTCGGACCGGCGGGCGGCGATGTGCAGGGTGGGCAGGTAGTGCACGCCCCAGCCGAGGAACACCCCGACGAGCAGGGCGCCCGCGACGGAGGCCGCCTTGGCCAGCGCGGCCGTGCGGGCGGCGCGCAGCGCGTCGATGCGGCGGCTCTTGTCGCCGTCGACCCACTGCTTGACCGGCCAGCCCACGCCGAGGACGGCGAGGACGAGCAGCCCGATGGTGAACGTGGTGCGCCACATGAGGTCCGGTTCGGCGTGCCCGCCGGCCACCCAGACCTGCAGGCCGGACCAGGCCCCGACGGCGGCGAGGAACCCGAGGGCGAGCAGCAGCCCGGGGCGGGTCGGCTTCACGCGGGTTCCTCCTCCAGGCGGCGCAGCAGGTCGGCGACGCGACCGCCGTGCGGTCCGGGCAGGGCGGCGTCGGGGTCGAGCTCCAGCCACGGGCCGAGGACGAAGTCGCGCTCGTGGGCGCGCGGGTGGGGCAGGACGAGCCCGTCCTCGTCCAGCACGGTGTGGCCCACGGTGACGACGTCGACGTCGATGGGCCGCGGTCCGTCGTGCACCTTGGTGCTGCGGTCCAGGCCGAGCCCGGCCTCGACGGCGTGCGCGGCGGCGAGCAGCGCGTGCGGGTCGAGGTCGGTGCGCACGAGGACGACCGCGTTGAGGAAGTCCGGCTGGTCGGGCACCGCGCCGACGGGGGCCGTCTCGATGGTGGTGGAGACCGCGTCCACGGTGATGCCGTCGGTGGCGGCGAGGGCCTCGACGGCAGCGTGCAGGGTCGCGGCGCGGTGACCGACGTTGGCGCCGAGCGCCAGCACGGCCCGGGCCCCTCCCGTCCCCCGCGTCACGAGCGGCTCCTGCGGACGCACAGCTCGACGTCGGCGAAGGGCACCGGGACGGGCGCCTGCGGCTTGTGGACGACGACGTCGACGGCGGCGACCCGCGGCGACGCGGCCAGGGCGACGTCGGCGAGGCGCTGGGCGAGCGTCTCCAGCAGCGCGACGGGCTCGCCCACGAGGACGGCGACGAGGTCCTGCGCGAGCAGGCCGTAGTGGACGGTCGCCTCCAGGTCGTCGCCCGCAGCGGCCTCACGGGTGTCGAGGTGCAGCGCGACGTCGAGCGCGAAGTGCTGCCCCAGCTCGCGTTCGGCGTCCAGGACGCCGTGCCGGCCGCGGCCGGACAGCCCGCGCAGCACGATGCGGTCCAGGGGGCGGCCGTCCGCGTCGAGGACGGCGCCGGCGGCGTCGAGGGAGCTCACGGCACGCTCACCCGCGCTGCCTCGCGCCAGGCGCCGACGACACGGACCGCGGCGACCGAGGAGGCGACGTCGTGCACGCGCACGCCCCAGACCCCGCGCTCGGCGGCCAGCCCGGTGACGACGGCCGTGGCGGCGTCCCGCCCCTCCGGCGGGGGCACGGCTCCGTCGGGCCCGGTGAGCAGCGCACCGAGGAAGCGCTTGCGCGACGCCCCGACGAGCAGCGGCAGCCCTAAGCGCTCGAGCTCGTCGAGGCGGGCGAGCAGGGCCCAGTCGTGCTCGGCGCGCTTGGCGAACCCCAGGCCGGGGTCGAGCACGATGCGGTCGCGGTCGACCCCGGCCGCGGTCACCGCCTGCAGGCGGGCCTGCAGTTCGGCGCCGACCTCGGCCACGACGTCGTCGTAGGTGGCGAGGGAGTTCATGACGTCCGAGGCCCCCCGCCAGTGCGAGAGCACGTAGACGCAGTCGAGCCCGGCGACGGTGGCGGCCATGTCCGGGTCCGCCAGCCCGCCGGAGACGTCGTTGACGACGGCCGCCCCGGCCCCGACGACGGCGCGGGCGGTCGCGGCGCGCATGGTGTCGACGCTGACGGGCACCCCTGCGGCGACGAGGCCCTCGACGACGGGCAGGACGCGGCGCAGCTCCTCGGCGGCGTCCACGCGCGTGGCGCCCGGGCGGGTGGACTCCCCGCCGACGTCGACGAGGTCGGCGCCCGCGGCGTGCAGCGCGATCCCGCGCGCGACGGGGTCGTCGGTGTGCCGGCCGCCGTCGGAGAAGGAGTCCGGCGTGACGTTGAGGACGCCCAGGACGCGCGTGGGTCCCGGCGCGAGGAGGGGGTTCACCGGTGGCCCGCGACGATGAGGCTCATCGCCTCGGCGCGGGTGGCGGCGTTGCGCAACGACCCGCGGACGGCGGAGGTGACGGTCTTGGCGCCCGGCTTCCGGACGCCGCGGTAGGTCATGCAGGAGTGCTCGGCCTCGACCACGACGATGACGCCGCGCGGGTGCAGGTGCTCGGTGAGGGCGTCGGCGACCTGCGTCGTGAGGCGTTCCTGCAGCTGGGGGCGGCGGGCGTAGACGTCGACCAACCGGGCCAGCTTCGACAGCCCCGTCACCCGGCCGTGCTCGCCCGGGATGTACCCGACGTGCGCGACGCCGTGGAAGGGCAGGAGGTGGTGCTCGCAGGTGGACTGGACCTCGATGTCCTTCACCAGCACGAGCTCGTCGTGCTCGAGCCCGAAGT
The DNA here is from genome assembly GCF_042473625.1 of Kineococcus sp. DHX-1. Taxonomy (GTDB): domain Bacteria; phylum Actinomycetota; class Actinomycetes; order Actinomycetales; family Kineococcaceae; genus Kineococcus. Next base: position 3,896,504 of record NZ_CP170445.1, read on the forward strand.
CGGTGACGAGGACGTCGGCCGGTTCGAGCCACAGGCCCGCGTAGAGCTCGGTCGCCGCCTTGGCCACCCGTTGCGGGGTGTCCCGTAGGCCCTCGCGGTCCGGGTCCTCACCGATGGCGAGGAGGAACTCCCGGACCGCGTTCTCGGCCCGCGCCCGGTCGAACGACCGGCTGCCCGCGGCCGGCGTCCCCGTGCTGCTCACGACTGCTCGTTCGACCCGTTCTCGTAGTTCACCGGCGCCTGGAACCCGCCGGCGTGACCGTTCAGCTGCCCCCGGGTGTTCACCGGCGGGATGTCCGAGACGTGCCGGCGCTCCGACGACAGCCACACCGGACGCTGCGGGCGCTTCACCACGGGGGCGAAGATCTCCGCGAGCTCGGCCTGGTTCAGCGTCTCCTTGTCCAGCAGCGCGACGACGAGCGCGTCGAGGACGGGACGGTGCTCGACGAGCACCTCCCACGCCTCGTCGTGCGCCGCCTCGATGAGCCGGCGCACCTCCTCGTCGACGATGCCGGCGAGACCCTCGGAGTAGTCGCGCTCGTGGCCCATGTCGCGGCCGAGGAAGACCTCGCCACCGCCGGAGCCGAGCTTGATCGCCCCGACGCGTTCGCTCATGCCGTACTGGGTGACCATCTTGCGGGCCATCCCGGTGGCCTTCTCGATGTCGTTGCTCGCCCCGGTCGTCGGGTCGTGGAACACGAGCTCCTCGGCGACCCGGCCGCCGAGGGCGTACGCGAGCTGGTCGAGGATCTCGTTGCGCGACGTCGAGTACTTGTCCTCGGTCGGCAGGACCATCGTGTAGCCGAGCGCACGACCGCGGGGAAGGATCGTCACCTTCGTCACCGGGTCGGTGTTGGCCATGGCCGCCGCCACCAGGGCGTGACCGCCCTCGTGGTAGGCGGTGACCCGCAGCTCCTTCTCGTTCATGCGGCGCGTGCGCTTCTGCGGACCGGCCATGACGCGGTCGATCGCCTCGTCGAGCGCGCTGTCGTCGATGACCTTCGCGTCAGCGCGGGCCGTCAGCAGCGCGGCCTCGTTGAGGACGTTGGCCAGGTCGGCGCCGGAGAAGCCCGGCGTGCGGCGGGCGACGGCCTCGAGGTCGATGTTCGGCGCGAGCGGCTTGCCCTTGCCGTGGACCTGGAGGATCTTGTGGCGGCCCTCCATGTCCGGGGCCTCGACGGCGATCTGGCGGTCGAAGCGGCCAGGGCGCAGCAGGGCCGGGTCGAGGATGTCGGGGCGGTTCGTCGCCGCGATGAGGATGACGTTCGTCTTGACGTCGAAGCCGTCCATCTCGACGAGCAGCTGGTTCAGCGTCTGCTCGCGCTCGTCGTGCCCGCCGCCCATGCCGGCACCGCGGTGGCGACCGACGGCGTCGATCTCGTCGACGAAGATGATCGCGGGGGCGTTGGACTTGGCCTGCTCGAAGAGGTCGCGGACGCGGCTGGCGCCGACACCGACGAACATCTCGACGAAGTCCGACCCGGAGATCGAGTAGAAGGGCACGCCGGCCTCACCGGCGACGGCCCGGGCGAGCAGCGTCTTGCCGGTGCCGGGCGGGCCGTAGAGCAGGACGCCCTTGGGGATCTTGGCCCCGACGGCCAGGAACTTGGCGGAGTCCTGGAGGAACTCCTTGATCTCGTGCAGCTCCTCGACGGCCTCGTCGGCGCCCGCGACGTCGGCGAACGTCGTCTTGGGGGTGTCCTTTGTCATCATCTTGGCCTTGGACTTGCCGAACTGCATGACCCGGCTGCCGCCACCCTGCATCTGGCTCATGAGGAACCAGAACAGGAGGATGAGGAGCAGGATCGGCCCGACGGTGAACAGCAGCGACTGCAGGATGCCGGTCGTCGGCACCTCGTCGGTCACGCCGTCCGGCGGCGGGTTGTCGTTGAGCTCAGTCAGGACCTCGGTCCCGCGCTGGGAGATGTAGTACGAGCGGACCGACGTGGCGCCGTCGACCGTCTCACCGGACTTCAGCGTGAGGTCGATCCGCTGGTTGCCGTCGGTGAGCGTCGCCTTCTGGACCTTGCCCTGCTCGATCAGCTGGATCGCGCGGGTCGTGGAGACTTCCGCCGTCCCGCTGGACGCGAAGAAGGAGGCGCCGATCGCGACAGCCGCGATCGCCACGACGATCCAGAGCCACGGGCCCCTGACGATGCGCTTGAGAGTGTTGGGCATCTGTGAGGGGTCGCCCCCCCGTCCCTCCTGCTCGTTCCTGCCTGACGTTCGACGGTACACCGCGCCACCGACACGCCGGTGACGCTCCTGGGAGCCGACGACGTGACGGAGGCCCGGGCACCCTCGCCGCAGGTCCTACGCCCATCGAACGGGCGGGACGGGGACGCTGTTCCGCCGGGCTCCTGCCGTTTCGCTGTGAGCTGAGCGACAGTCGGCCGACCGTCGGCCAGGTGGGGGCCCAGCCGGCCGCGCTCCTCAGCCGACGCCGAGGCGCGAGAACGCCCCGAGGACGGTCCGCTCGGACTCCGTCAGGTACTCCTCCAGCTCGCGCGCCGCCGCGGTCCCGCCGTCGGCGGCGAAGGTGTCGAGCACCGAGCGGTTGCGGGCGACGAAGCGGCCGTGCAGCGTCTGCGGGTCCCCGATGAGCAGGAAGGCCAGGCGCAGCTCGGCGGCGAGCTGCCGGTACAGGCGCAGCAGGCGCGGGCTGTCGGCGAGGGAGACGAGGGCCTCGTGGAAGGCCATGTTCGCGGTGCCGACCGCGACCCAGTCCCCCTTCGCGACGGCGACGTCCGCGGCGTCGACCGCGGACCGCATCCGCTCCACGGCGGGGTGGGAGACGTCGGCGCGGGCCAGCACCCCGGTCTCGACGTGCCGGCGGACGCGGTAGATGTCGAGCACGTCGGCCACCCGCGGCGAGGTGACCGACACCCCGCGGTGCGGGACGTGCTCGAGCAGGCCCTGCTCGGCCAGCACGCGGAAGGCCTCGCGCAGGGTGTTGCGGGAGACGTTGAAGCTTTGGGCGAGGGCCGCCTCGGACAGGCGCTGGCCGGGGCGCAGCTCCCCCGCCACGATCCGCGCGCTGAGCAGCCGGGCCAGGGTGCCCCCCGCCTCGCCGCCCGTCGCGCCCTCCAGGCCGCCGTCGGGCGCGGGGGTCAGCGTGGCGGCCTCGGTCACCTCGCCATCGTAGGTGGCCGGCCGCACGCGACCAGCGGGACGCGGAGTTCACACGAACGCAACACGGCGCAACACGTTGTTCAACAATCTGCGCCATTGTGTTCTTCAACCAGCGGTGACAGAGTGCTGCCGCCCGGCAGCCCCGCCCGCAGCAGCGTCGCCACGTCCCCGGGAGCCCCCATGACCGAGCGCCCCGCCCAGGAGAGCGCCAGCACCGCCACCGACTCGAGCTCGTCCCTCAGCACGACGCGCAGGAGGCCGGGCCGAGGGCCCGTCGTCGGCGCGATCTTCCTCATGGCCACGTCCGCCATCGGCCCGGGGTTCATCACCCAGACCGCGACCTTCACCGCCACGCTCGGGGCGGCCTTCGCCTTCGCGATCCTGCTGTCGATCCTCATCGACTTCGCCGTCCAGATGAACGTCTGGCGGCTCATCACCGTCACCGGCAAGCGCGCGGGCGACCTGGCCAACAGCGCCGTCCCCTTCTCCGGCCACGTGCTGACCGTCCTCATCGTCGTCGGCGGCCTGGCCTTCAACATCGGCAACATCGCCGGCGGCGGGCTCGGCCTCAACGCCCTGCTCGGGCTCGACCCCAAGGTGGGCGGCCTCGTCACCGGGCTGCTCGCGATCGCGGTGTTCCTCTTCAAGCGGGCCGGGACCGTCGTGGACCGCGTCGTGCTCGTCCTGGGGGTGGGCATGATCGTCATGACGGTGGCCGTCGCCATCGCCTCCGGGCCGCCCGTCGGCGACGCCTTCCGGCAGACCTTCGTGCCGGACACCGTGAACTTCGCGACGATCACGACGATCGTCGGCGGCACGGTCGGCGGGTACATCACGTACGCCGGCGCCCACCGCTACCTGGCCTCCGGGCAGACCGGCCCCGAGCACGTCCGCGCCGTCCACCGCGCGTCCGTCACGGGCATCCTCGTCACCGGCGTCATGCGCTACGTGCTGTTCCTCGCCGTCCTCGGCGTCGTCGCCTCCGGCGTCGCCCTCGACCTCTCGGGCCGCGCGGCCAACCCCGCGGGCCAGGCGTTCGGCGCCGTCCTCGGCGACGCGGGCATCCGCATCTTCGGGGCGATCTTCTGGGCCGCGGCCCTCACGTCGGTCATCGGCGCCGCCTACACCTCCTCGACGTTCCTCTCCACGTTCTCCCGCCGGCTCGCCGGCGGGTGGCCGCTGCAGCTCACGACCGTCGCCTTCATCGTCGTCTCGCTCGTCGTGTACCTGGTCATCGGCACGGCACCGGCCGCACTGCTCGTGTTCGTCGGCGGGTTCAACGGGCTGATCCTCCCGATCGGCCTGACGGTGTTCCTCTACATCGGCTGGTTCCGGCAGCGCGACGTGCTCGGCGGGTACCGCTACCCCGTGTGGCTGCTCGTCGTGGGGACGGTCGCGCTGGCGATCAGCTTCTTCATGGCCTCGCAGTCCGTCGGTCCCGTCTTCGACTTCCTGTCCGCCTGACCCCGCCTCAACCCGGAGGAAACCCGTGTCGACCCTCGACCTGAACTCCGACCTCGGGGAGAACACCCCCGACCGTCCCGTCTCCGACGACGCGGCCATGCTCTCCGTCGTCTCCAGCGCCAACGTCTCCTGCGGGTTCCACGCCGGCAGCCCCGAGGGGATCCGCGAGACGGTGCTGGCCGCGTCGCGCGCCGGCGTGGCGATCGGCGCCCACCCCGGGTACCGCGACTACGAGAACTTCGGCCGCGAACGCCTCGACCTGCCCGCGGCGACGTTGCAGGCCCACGTGGAGTACCAGCTCGGTGCGGTGTGGGCACTGGCCCGTTCGGTCGGCGACGCCGTCGTCTACGTCAAACCCCACGGCGCGCTCTACAACACGATGGCCGTCGACGAGGCGACCGCGGCCGTCGTGGTCGCGGCGGTGAAGGCCGTCGACCCCACGCTGGTCCTGCTGGGCCTGGCCGGCGGGGTCGCCCTCGACGTCGCCGACCGGGCCGGGCTCGCGACGGCGGCCGAGGCCTTCGCCGACCGCGCCTACACACCCGCGGGGCAGCTCGTCTCGCGCAAGGAACCCGGCGCGGTCCTGCACGACGCCGACCTCGTGGCCCGGCGCATGGTGCGGCTCGTCGAGCAGGGCGTCGTCGAGGCGGTCGACGGCACGGACGTCCCCGTGCGGGCCCAGTCGCTGTGCGTCCACGGCGACAGCCCGGGCGCGGTCGCGATGGCCAGCGCCGTCCGGGCCGCCCTGACCGGCGCGGGTGTCGAGATCGCGCCGTTCGTCGTGCGGGCCGCCTGATGGTGGCGCTCGCCCCGTCGGTCCTGCGCTCGGCGGCCCAGGACGCCCGCGCGGCCTACCGGGCCGGACGCGTCGAACCCACGAGCGGCGTCGCGCCGGGGTTCACGCAGGCGAACCTCGTCGCCGTCCCGGCGGACTGGGCGTTCGACCTGCTGCTGTTCGCGCAGCGGAACCCGCAACCCTGCCCCGTGCTCGACGTCCTGGAGGTCGGGCAGGTCGAGTCGGCGCTCGCGCCGGGGTCGGACGTGTGCACCGACCTGCCCGCGTACCGGATCTTCCGCGACGGGGAGGTGGTCGAGGAGGTCGCCGACGCCACGCCGTACTGGCGGAACCTCGTGACCCTGCTCATCGGCTGCAGCTTCACGTTCGAGACACCGCTGCTCGCCGCCGGGATCCCCGTCCGCCACCAGGAACTCGGCCGGAACGTCCCGATGTACCGGACCGACCGGGCGTGCGCACCCGCCGGCCGGCTGCGCGGCGACCTCGTCGTCTCGATGCGCCCCGTCCCCGCCGGCCAGGTCGCCGACGCCGTGGCGATCACCGGCCGGTTCCCCGCCGTGCACGGGGCCCCCGTCCACGTGGGGGACCCCGCGGAACTGGGAATCGGCGACCTGGGCTCCCCCGACTTCGGCGACCCGCCCGTCGTCCGCGACGGCGAGGTCCCCGTGTTCTGGGCGTGCGGAGTCACGCCGCAGGCGGCGCTGCTCGCCTCGCGCCCGCCGTTCGCCGTCACCCACGCACCGGGGCACATGTTCGTCACCGACGTCCTCGACCGCGAGTACGACACCGGGGTGGGGGCGGCGTGAGGTTCCTGCCCGTCAGCGACACGGCCGTCGTGGTCGAACTGTCCGACCTCGACGAGACGACGCGGTTCTTCCCCGCGCTCCTCGCCGCCGACCTGCCCGGGGTGCGCGAGGTCGTACCCGCGGCCCGCACGGTCCTCGTGGTCTTCGACCCCCGCGCGACCACGCCCACCGACCTCGTGGCGCGGCTGCGTGCCGTCGAACCGGCGTCCGAGGTGGCGTCCGGGACGCGGTCGGTGACCGTCGAGGTCCGTTACGACGGCCAGGACCTCGACGAGGTCGCCGTCCTGCTGGGGTGTTCGGCCGAGGAACTCGTCCGGCGGCACCAGGCGGCGACGTGGACGGTCGCGTTCACGGGGTACGCCCCGGGTTTCGGCTACCTCGTCGGGGACGACCCGCTGTTCGACGTCCCGCGCCGGTCGTCCCCGCGCACCCGGATCCCCGCCGGTTCCGTCGGCCTGGCCGGGACGTTCTCCGGGGTCTACCCACGGGAGAGCCCGGGCGGCTGGCAGCTGATCGGCCGCACCGACACGGTCATGTGGGACATCGACCGCGACCCGCCCGCACTGTTCGCGCCGGGGACGACGGTCCGGTTCCGGCAGGTCGACCGGGACCTCGTCCAGGTCAGTGCGCCGCGCCCGGAACCCGTCGCGTCGCCGTTCTCGGTGGAGGTCGTCTCCCCGGGGGTGCAGCTGCTGCTGCAGGACCTCGGACGCCCGGGGCACCTGGCCGAGGGCGTCGCCGCCTCGGGAGCCGCCGACCGGGCCGCGGTGCGCACGGCGAACCGCGCCGTCGGGAACTGCGCGGACACCGCCGTCCTGGAACTCGCCGGCGGCGGGGCCGTGCTGCGGTTCACCGGCGCCGGCGTGCTGGCCCTGGCCGGGGCGGAGACCGACGCGACGCTGGTGGCGGTGGACGGGACGCGTCTCCCCGTCCCGGCCGCGCAGCCCGTGGCCGTCGAGGACGGCGACAGGTTGCGGCTCGGGGCCCAGCGGTCCGGGGTGCGCACGGTCGTCGCGGTCCGCGGGGGGTTCCGCGTTCCCGCCGCGCTGGGGTCGCTGGCCACGGACACGTTGTCCGGGGTCGGCCCGCGACCGCTCGCCGCCGGGGACCGCGTCGCGCTGCACGGGCCCGCGGCCGCCCCGCACGCCGTCGACCCCGGACCGCACCCCGTCACGGAACTCCCCCGCAGCGGGCAGGTCGTCGAGCTCGACGTCGTCCTCGGGCCGCGCACCGACTGGTTCACCGACGAGGCCGTGGACTCGCTGCTCACCCAGGAGTGGGAGGTCACGCCCCGGTCCGACCGCGTCGGCCTGCGCCTGGCGGGGACCCCGCTGGAACGCCGCCGCGAGGGGGAACTGCCCAGCGAGGGCGCCGTCACCGGTGCGATCCAGGTCCCGCCGGACGGGCAACCCGTCCTCTTCGGCCCCGACCACCCCCTCACCGGCGGGTACCCCGTCGTCGGGGCCGTCGTCGACGCCCACCTCGACCTCCTGGGTCAACTGCCCCCGGGCGCCCGCGTCCGCTTCCGCCCCCGCGCCCCCTTCGCCGACCTCTGACCCAGCCCCGACCCGCGTGGAAAACACTCTTTCCGCCCCTGTGGGGGCGTTTCGAGGGCGGAAGGAGTGTTTTCCACGCAGCACCGTGACCGTCTGAACACCCGGAGGTAGCAGTCGTGAAGACCGTCCTGATCGCCAACCGCGGCGAGATCGCCGTGCGCGTCGTCCGCGCCGCCGCCGAGGCGGGGCTGCGGTCCGTCGCCGTCTACGCCGACCAGGACGCCGGCGCCCTGCACGTCCGGCTGGCCGACGCGGCGGTCGCGCTGCACGGCACCTCGGCGGCGGAGACGTACCTGGACGTGGAGGCCCTGCTGGCCGCCGCGGAGAGCTCTGGCGCGGACGCCGTCCACCCCGGGTACGGGTTCCTGTCGGAGAACGCCGAGTTCGCCCGGGCCGTGGAGGCCGCGGGCCTGACGTGGATCGGCCCGGCCCCGGAGACCATCGAGGCCCTCGGCGACAAGGTGACCGCCCGCGCCATCGCCCGCGACGCCGGCGCCCCCCTGGCCCCCGGGTCGACGAAACCCCTGGCCGACGCCGCGGAGGCTCAGGCGTTCGCCGACGAGTTCGGGCTGCCGGTCGTGGTGAAGGCCGCCCACGGCGGCGGCGGTCGCGGGATGCGCGTGGCCCGCACGCGCGAGGACATCGCGGACGCGTTCGAGTCCGCGACGCGGGAGGCCGTCGCCGCGTTCGGTCGCGGCGAGTGCTTCGTGGAGAAGTTCCTCGAGCGGCCCCGGCACCTGGAGGTCCAGGTGCTCGGCGACGGGAAGGGGTCCGTCACCGTCGTCGGGGACCGCGACTGCTCGCTGCAGCGCCGGAACCAGAAGCTCGTCGAGGAGGCTCCCGCCCCCGGGTTGAGCGACGAGGAACGCGAGACGATCCACCGCGCGGCCCGCGACATCTGCGCCGCCGTCGACTACCGCGGCGCGGGGACGGTGGAGTTCCTCCTCGGTGCGGACGGCACGTTGTCGTTCTGCGAGGTGAACACCCGCCTGCAGGTGGAACACCCCGTCACCGAGCTCGTCACGGGGACCGACCTGGTGCGCGAGCAGTTCCGCATCGCCGAGGGCGCCGGCCCGTCGTTCGCGACGACGCCCGAGCCGCGGGGTCACGCGTTCGAGTTCCGGGTCAACGCCGAGGACCCGGGGCGGGGCTTCCTGCCCTCACCCGGGCTCGTCGAGGAGCTGCGAGTGCCGTCGGGTCCGGGTGTGCGGTGGGACGGCGGGGTCGAGACGGGCGACACCGTCCAGGCCGCGTTCGACTCCCTCGCCGGGAAGCTGCTCGTCCACGCCGCCGACCGCGACACCGCGCTGGCCCGCGCCCGACGCGCGCTGGCGGAGTTCCACGTCACCGGGATCGCGACGGTCCTGCCGTTCGCGGGGGCCGTCGTCGACGAACCCGACTTCTCGACGGAGGGTTTCGCCGTTCACACGCAGTGGATCGAGACCGAGCTCATGCCGCGGCTCGAACCCCAGCTGCGACCGGCTCCGGTGCAGGGGGCGGCCCTGCGCCGGTTCGGAGTCGAGATCGACGGGCGGATGGCGACGGTCGGGCTGCCCGCGGAGTTCCTGGCCTCGCTCGGGTCCGTCGGTCCCGGGACGGCCGAGGCGGAGACGGGAGCGGACGAGGACGCCCTGGCCGCCGCGGCCCCCGGGACGCTGACGAGCTGGCTCGTCGAGGACGGCGCCGAGGTCGCGGCGGGCCAGGACGTCGTCGTCGTGGAGGCCATGAAGATGGAGGCGCGCGTCGCCGCGCACCGGGCGGGGACGCTGCGGCGGGTCGCCGAGGAGGGCGCCGCGATCGGGGCGGGCGAGGTGCTCGCGCGGATCGGGTGAGGACCGCGGCAGAGTGGGCGTCGTGATGTCCGTCGACCTGCACTCCGTGTTCCGCAACACCCGGGACATCGACACCACCCTGCGCACGTTCGTCCTGCGCGCGGCCGCCAGCGGGGAGCCGACCGCGGAGATCATCTGCGGCAAGGGCGAGGGCAAGCTGCGCGCCCGCGTGCTGACGTACCTGCGGCAGCCGCAGATCGCGAAGCTCGTCAAGGGGGCCGCGGTCGACCCGGACAACGAGGGCCGGGTCGTCTTGCGGTTCTGAGGGTCCTCAGCGCACGCGGTGGGCCGCTGCGTCGACCAACGTGCGTGCTTTCCGCAGTGCCGCAGTGCAGTTGCTCGCGGACACGTTCCTCAACCCGTAGTGACCCGTGTCCTTGAGGTCGAGCACCTCCCGCAACGCTCTCGCCAGTGCGGCGTCGCCGGTGGTCTCCTGCAGGAGGGTGATGGCCTGACGATGGTCCTGACCGCGCGACCGCACCCCGGCCGCGAAGCAGCAGATCGCGTCCGCCGCAGCGATGGCGGCGAGCACGGCGTTGCCAGTCGCGACGGTCGCGGCCTCCGCCACGTACTCGGCCTGTATGAGGTCGGCCGCTTCCAGGTACAGCCGAGCTTGCCGCAACCGGGTCCGGGCATCCGCTGGGGTGCAGTCGCCAGTACGTGGTCCGAGACGGCTCATGCCGCTGTTCCAGCGGTGAGCAGTGCCCGCAACGACGGCCCCGCGAGGACACGACCGTCCTGGCGCAGGCTGGCGATGAGCGGCTGGTCCTCTCGGACGGCGGTCGCCAGTTGTGAGCGGCTGACCTGGACGAACTGGACGGAGTTGCCCGTCATGACCTCCAGAGCCTGCCCCGTCGCGTGCACCTGGTCTCCCCACGGGCCGTCGACGTCGACGGTGTCGTCCCGCACGAGCAGGACGTCGAGGTCGCTGTCGGGGCCGGCCTCGCCCCGCGCCCACGACCCGAAGAGGACGACGGCCCTCGCCGGCGGGTTCCAGGCGGCCAGCCGGTCCACCAGGAATGCCTCGACGGCCGGCGGCGAGCCCACCGCCGCCAGGACAGCGGCGGCGAGCACGTGCTGGCGGTTGAGGGCGTAGAGGACTGCCGAGCCGGCGTCCTGTGCGGTCACGAGACCGTGCTCGACCAGGCGGTGCAGGCAATCTCGGCTGCGTGCGTAGGAACGGCGGCTGAGGGTCGCGACCGCGGCTCCGCTCAGTGGACGGTGCGTCCCGGCGAGCACCTGGAGGACGTCCGCGTCGACCGTGGGCGCGATCGTACGGAGGGGGTTCGACGCATCCACGGCACAAGTATCGCTATGCCGATAGCGCTATCGCAATAGCGACAGCAGGTGGATGCGTGTGCTCGACGACGACCCCGGACGAGGACGTGTCGTCAGCTGTAGACGTGCGGCGCCAGCGTCGCGACGCAGTCCAGGTTGCGGTACTTGTCCGCGAAGTCCAGGCCGTAGCCGACGACGAACTCGTTGGGGATGTCGTAGCCGATGTAGGACACGTCGACCTCGACCTTGGCGGCCTCGGGCTTGCGCAGCAGCGCGCACACCTTGACCGAGGCGGGGCCGCGGGAGGACAGGTTCGCGAGCAGCCACGACAGCGTGAGGCCGGAGTCGATGATGTCCTCGACGACGAGCACGTGGCGGCCGGAGATGTCGGTGTCGAGGTCCTTGAGGATCCGCACGACGCCGGAGCTCTTGGTGCCCGAGCCGTAGGAGCTGACGGCCATGAAGTCCATGGACAGCGGGATGCTCATGGCGCGCGAGAGGTCGGCCATGACCATGACCGCGCCCTTGAGGACGCCCACGAGCAGGACGTCCTTGTCGGCGTAGTCGCGGTCGAGCTCTGCGGCGAGCTCGGCGATGCGGGTCGCCACCTGCTCCCGGCTCAGCAGGACGTGCTCGAGGTCGGTCCCGGCGGTGGCGGCGTCCACGCAAGTCTCCCGTGGGTCATCGGTCTGGGTGGGGGGTGAGCACGAGCCTGCCACACGCACGAGCGCCCTCCGCACCGCCCGGCAGGTGCACGGGCCCCTGCCCGCGCCAGTCCAGCAGCAGCGCCTCGAGCGCGTCGACGTGCCCGGCCGTGAGCGCGCTCGCGGAACAGCCGACGGCGAGCGCCGCGGACCGCAACCACCGCCGGCGGAGGGCGGCCGGGGCGGCGAGGAGGTCCTCGACGGGGGCCGACCCGTCGGCGAAGGGGTCGGCGTCGGCGGCCAGGGCGTCGAGGGCGTCGGCGTCGTCGCGGGCGGCGCGGGCCGTCCGGGCCAGGGCCGCGGTGACCCCCGGCCCGAGGGCGGACTCCAGCAGCGGCAGCACGTCGCGGCGCACCCGCACGCGCAGGAACCGGTCGTCGGCGTTGGCGGGGTCCTCCCAGACGGGCAGGTCCTCGTCCGCGCAGGCCCGCCGGACGGTCGTGCGCGCCACGCCCAGCAGGGGGCGGCGGAACAGTCCGCGGGCGGCGGCCATCCCGGCCAGGGACCGCGTCCCGGACCCCCGGGCCAGTCCGAGCAGCACGGTCTCGGCCTGGTCGTCGAGGGTGTGGGCGAGCAGCACGGCGACCGCCCCGACGTCGGCCGCGACGGCCTCCAGCGCGGCGTACCGGGCGGTCCGGGCGGCCGCCTCGAGACCACCCGTCCGGCCCACCGCGACCCGGACCGCGCGGACGGGATCGAGACCGAGGGCGTGCCCGAGGGCGACGACGCGGTCGGCGACGGCCGCCGAGTCCGGGTGCAGGCCGTGGTCGACCGTGACGAGCCCGGCCGGGCGGCCGGCGGCCCGCGCCTCGAACGCCGTGGCGGCGGCCAGGGCCACGGAGTCGGCCCCGCCCGAGCAGGCGACGAGCACCGGCCCGGGTGGCAGGTTCCGCAGGGAGTGCCGGACGGCGACCCGGACGGCCGCGACGGCCGCCGGGGGTCCGCTCACGGCTCAGCCGTGGACGCGGCTGACCCAGGCGGCCGGGTCGGCGATCTCGGCCGGCTGCGGCAGCTGCTCGGGCCCCGTCCACACCACGTTCAGCCCGTCCCAGCCGACCCGGGCGACGACCCCGCGGACGAACTTGGCGCCGTCGGCGTACTGGCGGGTCTTGGCGTCCAGGCCGAGCAGCCGGCGCAGGACCTGGTCCACGCTGCCACCGCCCTTGCGGCGCTGGGTGAAACGGGACCGGATCGTCGCCACGCTCGGCACCACCTGCGGGCCGACGTCGTCCATGACGACGTCGGCGTGGCCCTCCAGCAGCGACATGACGGCCACGAGCCGGGACACCCGTTCGCGCTGGGCGGGCGTCTGCAGGAGGTCGGCCAGGCCGATCCCGGACCCCTCCGTCGTGCCGCGCAGCACGTCCGGCAGCGACTGCAGGACACCGGCGAGGCGCTCGGACAGGTCCCGCGGCTGGGCCAGCAGCTCCCCGGACAGCCCGCGCGCCTCCGCGGTGACGTGCTCGCGCAGCCACGGGTTCGCCCCGAACTGCAGCCGGTGGGCCTCCTCGTGCAGGCAGACCCAGCGGCGGAAGTCGTGCGGGTCGACGCCGAGGTCGCGTTCGACCTGCACGACGTTGGGCGCGACGAGCAGCAGCCGGCCCGGTTCCACGCGGCCGGCAGGGGCGTCGAGGCCGGCGAAGACGTCGAACTGCCCGAGGACGCGGCTGGACAGGAACGCGATGAGGCTGCCGAGCTCGGCGCCCGTCGTCCGGCGCCCCACGGCCGTGGTGGCGCGGTCGACGGCCTGCCCGGCGCGGCCGGGGGGCGAGCCGGGGCGGTGCGGGACGACGACGGGCGCCAGCAGAGCGCGGAAGGCGTCGACGTTGGCCTGCGCCCAGGAGGCGCGGTCGACGACCAGGGCCGGCGGCATGGGGACGGGTGAGGGCAGGTGGGCGGTGCTCGCGACGGGTCCGGCGGCCTCGGCGGCCGCGGTGCGCAGCTCGGCGACGACGTCGTCGATCTCGGCGCGGCTCAGCTTCGGACCGGGGCCGACGAGGCGGCCGGCGACCTGGGCGGCGAGGTCGAAGTCGACGAGGTCGACGACGGACCGGCCCCCGAGCTGGACGTCCGGACCACCGTCGTCGACTCCGGTGCGAAGCTCAGCCACCCCCGGCCCGTCCCCGACCGCCTCGTCACCGCGTGCGTGCATGCCCGCACCGTACGCGGCGGCGGACCCTGCGCGGGACCGGGCACGAGGTAGCCGCCCACGCGTTCGGGCGCGGGGTCACCCCGTGCCCCCCGACCGACCGTCGGGACGGCGCTCTCAGCGGCAGCCGCAGCCCGCGAGCGCCGTGGCGAACCGGTCCTGGGCGCGGCGGGCGAGGACGGAGCCGCCCGGGGCGACGCTGTCGGACATCACGGCGAAGGCCAGCAGCCGCCCGTCGGTGTCGCGCACGAACCCGGCGAGGCTGCTCACTCCGGTGAGCGTGCCGGTCTTGGCGCGGACGACGCCCGCGGCGGCGACCGAGTCGGGCTGGTCGTACCGGTCGTGGAGGGTGCCGGTCACGCCGGCCACGGGCAGCCCCGCGGCGACGGGCCCGAGCTCGGGGTGCTTGCCGGCGGCGACGAGGGAGAGCACGTCGGTGAGGGCCCGGGCCGTGATCCGGGTGTCGCGGCCGAGCCCGCTGGCCCCCTGCAGCTGCACGCCGGTGACGTCGACGCCGAGGGCCGCGACCTCCTCCACGACGGCCGCGGAGGCGTCGTCGAAGGTGCCCGGGCGGTCCGTCGCCAGCGCGACGCGGCGCGCGAGCACCTCGGCGAGGGTGTTGTCGCTGGCGGTGAGCATGAGCTCGACCTGCTCCGACGTCGTCGCGGACGCGACCGACCCCAGCACCGCGGCGCCGGGCGGGGCCGCGGCCCGGGCGACGGGACCGCCGCCGGGATCGAGGACGGTGATGCCGTCGGCGGCCAGGGCCTGCGCGAACGTGCGGGCCGCGGCCATCGCCGGGTCGGCCGCGCGCGGGGCGTTCTCGGCGTCGGCGAGCCGGGCCTCGTCGACCGCCAGCGGCGCGACGGGCATGACGAACCCGGCGCCGACGTCCCCGGCGCCCCAGCCGGGCGAGGTCGTGGGACCGGTGAAGAGTCCGTCGTCGAGGCGGACGGCGACGGTCGTGCGTCCGGCCGCGCGCAGGGAGGCGGCCGTCTGGGCGGCGAGGTCGCCGAGGCCGGCGTGACCGTCGACGGCGTCGGGGTCGCCCGCCCCGGCCGCGAGCAGGACGTCCCCGCCGGCGACGAGGACGACCTCGTCGGGCGTGGCGCCGGCGACGACCTCCGTCCGGACGCGCGTGGTGTCGCCGAGGGCTCGCAGCGCGGCGACGGCCGTGAGGATCTTCGTCGTCGACGCGGGAGTGCGCGGGACGGTCTCGGCGGTGGCCAGCAGGGACCGGCCGGTGCTCGCGTCGACGACGCGCGCGGAGACCGAGGCGCCCAGGGTGGGGTCGGTGAGCAGCGGGCCGATCGTGCGGGCCAGGACGGCCGGGTCCGGGACGGGGGCGTCGGCGTCCAGGGCGGGCAGGACGGGCGTCGGGGACGCGGGGGGCCGCTGCGCGCCGGGGGCCGTCGGCAGGGGGCTCGCGGTCGGGGCGGGGGTGGTGGTGAGGGGGCCGGGCACGGCACCGGCGACGTCCAGACCCGCGTACCCGGCGGCGAGGACCACGACGGCGGCGCCCGAGGCCAGGACGGTCCGGACCCTGCGCACGCCGCTCCCCCGTCGTCGTCGGCCCGGTCACTCGTCACGGGCGGCGCACAGCGCGTCGCACCCGGTTCGTTCCAGAGCCCCTGTCTGCGCGACACTAGCGCGGTCCGTCGGCCGGGAGTCCTCCGGCCGACCGCGAACCACACCGTGACGGACGGGGTCGGGCGACCCCGGTCGAGAGGAGCCACGTGAGCACCCCAGTCGAGTTCGACGCGACCATCGAGATCCCCAAGGGTCAGCGCAACAAGTACGAGGTCGACCACGAGTCGGGCCGGATCCGCCTGGACCGCATGCTGTTCACGTCGACGCGGTACCCGCACGACTACGGCTTCATCGAGGGCACGCTGGGCGAGGACGGGGACCCCCTGGACGTCCTCGTCATCCTCGAGGAGCCCACGTTCCCCGGCTGCCTCATCACCTGCCGCGCCATCGGCCTGTTCCACATGCGCGACGAGGCCGGCGGCGACGACAAGATCCTCGCCGTCCCCGCGGGCGACCCGCGCTGGGCGAACATCCAGGACCTCGCGGACATCTCCGAGTTCGACCGCCTGGAGATCCAGCACTTCTTCGAGACCTACAAGGACCTCGAGCCCGGCAAGAGCGTGGAGGGCGCCAACTGGGCCGGTCGCGAGGAGGCCGAGAAGGAGATCCAGGCGAGCTTCGAGCGCGCCAAGGGCACCTCGTACGAGCTGGGCGCATCCAGCCACTGACGGCGCTCCGCGGGGGGGCTCGTTGACGCATCGCGCTCGTAGGTCGAGCTGGATGCGTCGACGAGCCCGACCCCCGACACCAGCGCGCGGACGACGAGGTCGGCGCGCGGGTGGGCGGTCAGGAGGGGCGCGTCCCCAGGGACATGAGCCCCGAGCGGTAGATCGAACTGGTCCGCACGTTCGCGCCGGTGTGCGGCGCCTCGACCATCGTCCCCGGCGCGATGACCATCCCGACGTGGTGGATGGTCGAGGGGTCCGAGGTGTCGGTGGCGTAGAAGACCAGGTCGCCCGGTTCGAGGTCCGCGAGGTCGACCTTGTCCTGGCCGGAGTACTGCATCCGCGAGGAGTGCGGCAGCGAGACGCCCGCCGCGGCCCAGGCCTGCATGGTCAGACCGGAGCAGTCGAAGGAGTCGGGGCCGTCGGCCGCCCAGACGTACGGCTTGCCGAGCTGGGCGAGCGCCCAGTCGACCGCGGTGCCCGCGCCCGCCGTCGGGGCGGCGGCCCGACGGACGGAGGCGGCGGACCCCCCACCGGCCGAGGCGGCGCGCGCGGCCGCCTGCGCGGCGGCCTGGGCGGCGGCGGCGGCCGCGGCCTGGCGCTCGGCCTCCAGACCGGCCTGCCGCTGCTGCTCGAGCTGCACGGTCGTCTGCTGCAGCGTCGCGAGCTGGGCGAGGAGCGCGTTCGTCTGCTGCTGCGTGGACGCGACCACGCTGTTCGCGGCGTCGGCGGCCTGCTGGGCGACGGCCTGGGCGGCGGCCGCCTTCGTCGTCGCGTCCTCCTGCGCCGTCTTGGCGGCGGCGGCCTGCGCGGCGGTGGACTGCGCCAGCGCCTTGGCGTCGGCGGCCTCCTGCTGCACGTCGGCCCGGTTGCCCGCGACGTGGTCGAGGGTGGCCTGACCGTCGACGTAGCCCTCGATGTCGCCGGTCGTCACGACGGTGGCCAGCGGGGACCACCCGTCGGAGACCCCGCGGTACTGCTCGGAGGCGACGCGGCCCAGCGCGGTGCGGGCCTGGGCGTAGGCGGCGGCCGCGCGGTCGGCGGCGGCCTGGGCGGCCGTGGCCTCGTCGGTCCGCTGCTGCAGGAGCGCGCGGGCCTCGTCGTAGTCCTCGGCGGCGACGGACAGCTTCGTCTGCGCGGCGTCGAGCGCGTCCTGCTGCGCGGCCAGCTGGGCCTGCAAGGAGGCGACCTGGGCGGCCTTGGCGTCGGCCGCGGACTGGGCCGCGTCGACGTCGCCCTGGCTGGGGTAGACGGGGTCGGCCGCCGCGGATCCCTGCAGCCCCGCGAGGGCGGCGACGGGGACGGCGGACGCGAACGCCAGCAGCAGCGTCCGGCGGGTGGTGCGCTCAGTCACAGTTGTCACCCAGAGTAGTCAGACCCGTCACAGCGTGAAGAGTAACCACCAGCCGCCCCGCTGGGAACACCTGGCCCGCGGTCGGTTGCGCGAACGAACGGGTGAGACGACCCCGAGGGTGCCGTTCCGACGTGTCCCGACCGTTACGATCGACTGTCGTCGTGACGGCGACGGGCCGGCGAGCAGGGGGTAAGTGGTGTCCGAACTCATGCAGATCGGCGAGGTCGTCGAACGGGTCGGGTACAGCTTCCGCACCATCCGCTACTACGACGAGATGGGCCTGGTCACCCCCACCCAGCGCACGCCCGGCGGGTTCCGCCTCTACACCGAGATGGACGTCTACCGGCTGCTCGTCCTCAAGCGCATGAAGCCGCTGGACTTCTCCCTCGACGAGATGCGCGAACTGCTGTCCGTCCTGGACGCCCTCGACGGCCGCGTCCCCTCGCAGACGCCGCGCGAGGAGCTGTTCGCCAAGCTCGACGAGTTCCGGCAGGCCGCCGAGGCGCGCGTGGAGAAGCTGCGGGACCGGCTGATGATGGCCGAGGAGTTCTCCCAGCGGCTGCGCGACGAGGCCGAGGGGCGCCACGACGGCGGCTCCCCCGCCCCCGAACCGCCCGTGCGCGAGGCGCACACCTCCGCCTGACCCGGGGCCCGACCTCAAGCCGGCCGTCCCGGGGGTCGATGACCCCGTGTGCACAAGCGCAGGGTCGGCCAGGTGGTCCCGGTCGTCGTCATGGCCGCGCTCGTCGCCTTCGCCGGGACTGTCCTGCTGCGCCAGCCCGCGGCCACGACGGCCGCCGGCACCGTCACGAGCGTCCGCACCGACGAGGTCTGCCTGAGCACCTCGGGGCACGGCGTCTGCCTCGACCGCGAGCACATCGAGCACCTCGCGCTCGGCGGGCTGCGTCCCGGCGACTGCGTCGACGTGACGAGGACCAGCGACCTCGTCGTCGCCGAGTCCCTCGTCCACGTCGTCCGCTGCTGACGTCCCCCGGATCCCCCAGACCCCGAACCCCGGGTCAGCCCGCGTAGGGCAGCGCCGGCATCCCCTGCACACCCGGGACGTACCGGAAGACGCTCCCGGCCGCGGGGTCGTCGTCGTCCGCGAGGCCCTCGCGCGACGTCGTGATGAACAGCTCGGAGTAGTCGTCCCCGCCGAAGGTGCAGGCCGTGACCTGCCGGGCGCCGACCTCGACGACGGCGTCCAGCGTGCCGTCGGGGGCGTAGCGGCGGACGGCGGAGCCGCCGAACAGGCCCATCCAGACCCCGCCCTCGGCGTCGACGCACAGCCCGTCGGGGCGGTTGGTGCCGCCCTCGTCGTTGACCTGGGCGAACGGACGGCGGTTCGTCAGCCCGCCGTCGCGGGAGTAGTCGAAGACGTCGGTGCGGCCCGTCGCGGTGTCGTTGTAGTACGCCAGGGTGCCGTCCGGGCTCCAGCCCAGGCCGTTGGAGATCGTCACGTGCTCGATGACGACCTCGACGTTCCGGTCGGCGTCCATGCGGAACACCGCGCCGCGGCCCACGCCCTTGCCGTCGGCCTGGTCGTAGGCCATGTTCCCGGCGTAGAAGCGGCCGTCGGGGTCGCAGCCGCCCTCGTTCATCCGGATCCGCACGCGCGGGCCCCACAGCTCCGGCAGGCGGGTCAGCTCCCCGTCGGCGTCCTCGAGGACGATGCCGCGCTCGACGGCGACGACCGCTCCCCCGCCGACGCGCGGCCGGGTGATGGCCACGACGTCGCCGTAGTGCTTGCGCGACGTGCTGCCGTCGGGACCGAGGGTCACGATGTCGCCCTCGTAGAGGTCGACGAAGCGCAGACCTCCCCACGTCGGGGACCAGCAGGGCCCCTCGCCGTGTCCCACGAGCCGGTCGGTGATGCGCTCCGCTGCTGCCACGCTCCGCACCCTAGTGGCCACCGGTCCCCGAACTCCGGGCCCCCGAGGAGTCGATACCCTCATCGCCGGGGCGAATGGCCGTTCGCGCCGGGGTCGACCGGAGGGGAGTCGACCCCGGCGGGGCCGTCGCACCGGCGCGGGGTCTCAGAGCGCGGGCGTCGGGTGGTAGGCCAGCTCCGGCCGCCCGGACCCGCCGTAGCGCGGTTCGCGCCGGGCCCGTCCCGCCGTCGTCAGGTGCTCGAGGTAGCGGCGGGCCGACACCCGCGACAACCCCGTCCCGGCCGCCACCTCCGCCGCCGAGAGCCCCTGTCCCACAGGCGCTTCCCGCAGCGCCGCGACGACGGTCTGCAGCGTCGGGCCGGCCACTCCGCGGGCGGGGACGGCCGACGTCCGCAGCTGCGAGAGCGCCTCGTCGATCGCCTGCTGGTCGATGCCGTGGTCCCCCGAGGCGGCCGCGACGTCGGCGCGGAACCGCGCGTAGGCGCGCAGCCGCTCCTCCAGCGCGGCCGCCGTGAACGGCTTCAGCAGGTACTGCACGACGCCCATCGACAGCGACTGCCGGACGACCGCAGGGTCGCGCGCGGCCGTCACGGCGATGACGTCGGCGGGCACGGCCGCCGCCCGCAGTGCCCGCAGCACCTGCAGGCCGCCGACGTCGGGCAGCGTCATGTCGAGCAGGACGAGGTCGATGGGCGTCCGCTCCCCGGCCGCGCCCACCGCGGCGAGCGCCTCGCGGCCGGAGTTCGCGACGGCCACGACGGTGAACCCGGGCACGGCGGAGACCTTGTCGGCGTGCCCGGCCGCCAGCAGGGGGTCGTCCTCGACGACGAGGACGCGGATCACGAGCCCACCGGCACCTGCGCCGGCAGGGGCAGCTCGACGACGACCGTCCCGCCGCCGTCGTCGAGGGTCACGGGTTCCTCCACGCGCACCGTCCCACCGTGCCGCCGGACGACCTGCCCCACCAGCGCGAGCCCGAGCCCGTGCGCCCCCTCGGGGGACAACCGGTGCTCCTTGCGCGACCAGCCGCGCTGCATCGCCCGCTCCAGGCCCGCCGCTCCGAGCCCCTCCCCGGAGTCGGTGACGCGCACCTCGACCCGACCCCCGGGCGCGGTGATGCGGACGCGGACCCAGCGCGGTCCGGGGGCCTCCAGCGCGGCCTCGACGGCGTTGTCGACGAGGTTGCCGACGACGGTGACGAGGTCGCGCGCCGGGAGCAGCCCCTCGGCCAGGGCGGTGTCGGGTTCCACCTCGAGCTCGACCCCCCGCTCGGCGGCCTGCGCGGACTTGCCGATGAGGAGCGCCGCGACGGCCGGGTCGGCCACGTCCGCGACGACGAGGTCCGTGAGCTGCTGCGCCGCAGCCAGTTCCGCCGTCGCGAACTCGATCGCACGGTCGGGCTGGCCCTGCTCGACGAGGGTCACGACGACGTGCAGGCGGTTCGCCGACTCGTGGGCCTGGGACCGCAGCGCCTCGGCCAGGGCCCGGACGGCGTCGAGGTCGCGCGTCAGGGCCTGCAGCTCGGTGTGGTCGCGCAGCGTCACCACCGTGCCGACGCGGCGGCCCTCCCAGTGCGCGTCGAGCCGGCTGACGACCAGGACGCGGTCGTCGGTGACCTGCACGTCGTCGACGACGTCCTCGCCGGCCTCCAGCAGCCGGCTCAGCGCCGGACCGAGCTCCAGCTCGCCGCCCGCGCCGGTCGGCAGCAGGCGCCGCGCCTCGTCGTTGGCGACCTGCACGCGCCCGGAGGGGTCCACGACGACCAGCCCCTCGCGCAGGGAGTGCAGGACGGCGTCGTTGACCTCCCACAGGCGGGTGAGGTCGGCCGGTTCGAGGCCGTGGGTGCGGCGACGCACCCAGCGGGACAGCGCCCAGCTGCCGACCAGGGACAGCGCGAGCGCGAGGGCGAGGGCCAGCACGAGGACGGGCAGCCGGTCGAGGAGGTCCTGCGTCACCGACCGCGTCGCGACGCCCGCCGCGACCGCGCCGACGACGGTGCCGTCGGGTCCGCGGACCGGCAGGACGGCCCGCACCGACGGCCCGAGCGTGCCCGTGTACGTCTCGACCACCTCTCCGCCGGCCAGCGCCGCGTCGGCGTTGCCGACGAACGTCTGCCCGATGCGGGCGGGGTCCGGGTGCGTCCACCGCACCTTGTCGCGGTCCATGACGGTGATGAAGTAGACGCCCGTCGCCCGGCGGACGTCCTCGACGTGCTGCTGGATGCCTGCCCGGTCCGCCGTGGCGGGATCGGCGAGGCCGTCGCGGACGTCCGGGGCCTGCGCGACGGCGGCGGCCACGTCGGCGACCTGGGTCGTGGCGTCGCGGCGGGTGTCGGTGCGCAGCTGCCAGCCCAGGGCCGCCGTCGCGGCCACCAGGACGATCCCCACGACGAGCAGCTGGAGGACGAGGACGCGCGAGGCCAGGGTCCAGTGCCGGCGGCGCCGCGGTGTCCCGGCGAGGGCGGGGACGTGAACGAAACGACCGGAAGCGCGACCGGTCCGACCTCCTGTGAGCACCATCACCCCAGTCCTTCAGCCAGCAGTACCCGGACGTCACCGAGAGGGTCCCATGAGCACAGGCGCTCAGAACTCCGCTTCGCCGTTCTCCGCTCCGCAGGTCGCCAAGAAGCGGGACCGCACGCACTTCCTGTACATCGCCGTCATCGTCGCCGTCGCCGCTGGCATCGCCGTCGGGCTGCTGGCGCCGGACCTCGGCAAGGAGCTCAAGCCCCTCGGGACGGGCTTCGTCGCCCTGGTGAAGATGATGA
This sequence comes from Kineococcus sp. DHX-1, assembly GCF_042473625.1. Lineage (GTDB taxonomy): Bacteria > Actinomycetota > Actinomycetes > Actinomycetales > Kineococcaceae > Kineococcus. The sequence continues at coordinate 3,918,489 of NZ_CP170445.1, forward strand.
TCGCGCCGGTCATCTTCTGCACCATCGTCCTGGGCATCGGCTCGGTCCGGCAGGCCGCGCAGGTCGGCCGGGTCGGCGGGGTCGCCCTGCTGTACTTCCTCGTGATGAGCGGTTTCGCGCTCGTCATCGGCCTCGTCGTCGGGAACCTGCTGCCGACCACGAACCTGCAGCTGACCGACGCCCTGCGCGGCCAGGGCGCCGAGCTCGCCGCGAAGGCGGGCGAGAGCGGCGGCACCACCGAGTTCCTGCTCGGCATCATCCCGACGTCGCTGCCCTCGGCCCTCACCGACGGCTCGGTCCTCGAGGCGCTGTTCGTCGCCCTCCTCGTCGGGTTCGCGATCCAGGGCCTCGGCGAGACCGGCCAGAAGGCCCTCGTCGCCATCGAGGCCATCAAGAAGATCGTCTTCAAGGTCCTCGCGATGGTCATGTGGGTCGCGCCGATCGGGGCGTTCGGCGCCATCGCGGCCGTCGTCGGCGAGACGGGCGTCGAGGCGCTGAAGGCGCTCGCGATCGTCATGGTCGGGTTCTACGTGACCTGCGCGCTGTTCGTCTTCATCGTCCTGGGCCTGCTGCTGCGGGTCGTCGCAAAGATCTCGCTGTTCAAGGTCCTGAAGTACGTGGCCCGCGAACTCCTGCTCATCGTCTCCACCTCCAGCTCCGAGACCGCGCTGCCCCGGCTCATCGCCAAGATGGAGCACGCCGGCGTCTCGAAGTCGACGGTCGGCATCGTCGTCCCGACGGGGTACTCCTTCAACCTCGACGGCACCGCGATCTACCTGACGATGGCCTCGCTGTTCATCGCCAGCTCGCTCGGCGACCCGCTGTCGATCGGCGAGCAGGTCTCGCTGCTGCTGTTCATGGTCGTCGCGTCGAAGGGTGCGGCCGGGGTCTCCGGCGCCGGCCTGGCCACGCTGGCCGGCGGCCTCGCCGCCCACAAGCCGGCCCTGCTCGACGGCGTCGGCCTCATCGTCGGCATCGACCGGTTCATGTCCGAGGCCCGTGCGGTCACGAACTTCATCGGGAACACCGTCGGCACCCTGGTCATCGCCACCTGGAGCCACACCCTGGACCGCGAGCAGCTCTCCGCGGTCCTGGCCGGGAACCGCCCGTTCGACGAGACGTCGATGGACCCGGCGCACAACGCTCCGGCACAGCAGGAGCAGAAGACGCCGGTCACCGTCCCCTGACCCGACCGGTCCCCTGACCCGACCGGTCCCCAGACCCCGGACGCCCCGACCCTGCGCAAGGGTCGGGGCGTTCGGCTGTCCTGCAGGAGGTCAGACGCGGAAGCGGGCGACCTGCTCGCGCAGCTGCACGGCCATGCTCGACAACTCCGAGACCGCGGCGCGGGTCTGGGCGACGCCCTCGCTCGTGACGGAGGCCGCGTCCGCGACGGACCCGACGTTCTCGGCGATCTGACCGGACCCCAGGGCCGCGTCGGCGACGTTGCGGTTCATCTCCGCCGTCGTCGCGGTCTGCTCCTCCACCGCCGAGGCGATGGTGCCCTGGTGGTCGGAGATCTGCGTGATGACGTCGACGATCTCGCCGATGGCGGCGGCCGCGGACGTGGCGTCCTCCTGGATGCGCTGGACCCGGCGGGCGATGTCCTCGGTGGCCTGCGCGGTCTGCACCGACAGCTCCTTGACCTCGCCGGCGACGACGGCGAAACCCTTGCCGGCGTCGCCCGCGCGGGCCGCCTCGATGGTGGCGTTGAGCGCGAGCAGGTTCGTCTGCTCCGCGATCGCGGTGATGACCTTGATGACGTTGCCGATCTCGCGGGAACTCTCCCCCAGGGCCGAGACCGTGCTGTTCGTGGAGTCCGCGATCGCGACGGCGGTCCCGGCGACGCGGGCGACCTCGGTGGTGCCGCCGGAGATCTCCGCGATGGAGGCCCCCATCTCCTCGGCGCTGGCCGCGACGGTCTGCAGGTTCGTCGACACCTCGTGGGCGGCGGAGGCGACGACCTGGGCCTGCGTGGACGTGCGGTGGGCGGAGTCGGCGATGCCGGCGGCGGTGGCGGTCATCTCCTCGGCGGCCGCGGACACCGCGGTCGAGGAGTGGCCCACGGCGCTCAGCAGCGACCGCAGGTTCCCCAGCGCGGTGTTCAGCGCGCCGGCGGTGACGCCCAGCTCGTCGCGGGAGTCGACGGTCACGTCGTGGGTGAGGTCGCCGTCGGCCAGCGACAGGGCGGACTCGCGCAGGCGGTGGATGCGCCGCACGATCGTCGACCCGACGACCGTGGCGAAGACCCCGCTCAGCAGCAGGCCGAGGATCCCCACGACGACGATGACCGTGACGGCCGTCCCGGCGGACCGGTCGGCGCGGGCGACGGCCGCGTTGCCCATCTCGGTCTGCTTGTCGAGCTCGGCCGCGAGGTCGTTGAGGAACTTCGTCGTGATGCCGCGGACCTGCGCGATGTAGGCGGCCTCGTAGGCCAGCGGGCCCTGCTCGGCGACGGGCTTGATGGCGTCGAACGCGGCCCAGTAGGCCGTGAGCTGCTGCTGCGCGTCGGCCATCGCGGCGTCGTCGACGACGAACGGCTGGTACGCCGCGAGGGAGGCCTCGAGCTTGGCGCGGTAGTCGTCCTGCTCCTGCAGGATCTTCGCGCGGTCGCCCTCGGCGACGGGCCCGTACTCGATGACGCGCGTCTTCGTCGCCTGGAACCAGCGCTGCGCGTCGGTGAGGTGGGTGCGCGGCGCGACGTGCAGGCGCTGGGTGCTCGCCATGTCCGAGCGGAGCTCGAGGACGCGGGACACCCCCACGGCGCCGATGACGACCGAGACCACCGCCATGAGGGCGATGAGGGCGAAGATCTTGGTCTTGACGGGGAGGTCCAGCACTGTGCGCACGAACGTTCCATCGGCATGATCGTCACGGGTCTGACCCGCGTTGTGGGACCGTGCCCGGGTGCGCACCCCGAGAACCCCGTTGGTCCTGCTGACGGTTGCCGGGGCGGTGCTGCTGGTGGCCGGCGGCGTCGTGCTGTGGTGGCCGGGGGCAGTCGGCTTCGGCTGGTACGACGTCCCCGGCTGCCCCACCCCGTCGCTCGAGGGCGTCGTCCTGCTGACCTCTGGTCAGGGGTGGGGGCTGCTCGCGGCCGTCGCAGGACTGGTGCTCCTGGCGGCCGCGGCCGGGTGCCTCGTCGGCGCCCGCCTCAGCCGCGGCGGCCGAGCTCCAGGGTCTCGGTGACGACCGGCGCGATCTGGTCGGCCTCGAGGAGGAACCCGTCGTGGCCCGACGTCGAGGTCACGACGCGCAGGCCCCCCACGACCGACGGGGCCGCGTCGACGATGCGCCGGGAGTCGGCGACCGGGTAGAGCCGGTCGGAGTCGACGGCCACGACGACCAGGGGCGTCCGGACGGCCGCGAGCGCCGCCTCCGTCCCGCCGCGGCCCAGGCCCACGTCCCACGTGTTCATGGCGTCGGTGAGCGCGACGTAGGAGCCGGCGTCGAAGCGGCGGACCAGCTTGTCGGCGTGGTGGTCGAGGTAGCTCTGCACCGCGTAGCGGCCCGGCGCCCTCGGGTCCAAGGGGTCCTCGCCGAACTGGGCGTCCCGGCCGAAGCGGACGTCGAGCTCCGCGGCCGTCCGGTACGACAGGTGCGCGAGCCGGCGGGCCAGGCCGAGGCCGGTGTGCGGGCCCTGCCCGTCGGGGGCGTCGTGGTAGTCGCCCCCGCGCCAGCCGGGGTCGGAGACGACGGCCGTGATCTGGGCGGACTGCCCGCCGATCTGGTCGGCGGTGGAGGCCGCGGCCGACGCCAGCACGAGGGCGGCGCCGACGCGGTCCGGTTGCGCCGCAGCCCACTCCAGGGACCGCATGCCGCCCATCGACCCGCCCAGGACGGCGGCGAACCGGGCGATGCCGAGGTGGTCGGCGAGGCGGACCTCGGCCGCGACCTGGTCGGCGACGGTGAGCCGCGGGAACGCCGACCCCCACGGCCGGGACGTGCCCGGCCGCGGCGAGGACGGGCCCGTGCTGCCCTGGCAGCCGCCGACGACGTTGGCCGCCACGACGAACCAGTGGTCGGTGTCGAGGGCCCGGCCGGGGCCGACGAGCGCCGACCACCAGCCAGCGGTCGGGTGGCCCGGGCCGGCCTCCCCCGTGACGTGGGAGTCCCCGGTCAGGGCGTGCTCGACGAGGACGGCGTTGGACCCGTCCGGTGCGAGCGTGCCCCACGTCTCGTACGCGAGCCGGACCTGGGGCAGCACCCCGCCCAGCTGCAGCGGGAGGTCGCCGACGTCGGCGAAGCGCCGGTGCCCGACCGGGTCCCCCTCGCGCCACGCGCCGGTCGCGGGCGGTGCGGCGGGCGCCAGGGCGCGCGACACCTGCTCCGGCACGTCCGCAGCCAGTTCCCGTGCACCCACGTTGCGACCCACTTCAGCGACGACCACGCGCGTTCGTACCCCCTCGACGTCCCCAGTGTCCCCGACCGCGGACGGTCAGGCGGACACGGAGGCGGACTCGGAGCGGACGGCGGCGGCGGCCGCGAACCCGGCGCGCAGGTCGGCCAGGACGTCGTCGACGTGCTCGACCCCGACGGCGAGGCGCACCAGGCCCGGGGTGACGCCGGAGGCCCGCTGCTGCTCCTCCGTCAGCTGGCTGTGCGTCGTGGACGCGGGGTGCACGACGAGGGAGCGCACGTCGCCGATGTTGGCGACGTGGCTGTGCAGGACGAGCGCGTCGACGAAGGCCCGGCCCGCGGCGAGACCGCCGGCGATCTCGAAGGCCAGCACGGCCCCGGACCCCTTGGGCGCGTACTTGCGCGCCTGCGCGTGCCAGGGCGAGGTCGGCAGGGAGGCCCAGTTCACCGACAGGACGTCGTCGCGCTCGGCGAGGAAGTGCGCGACCTTCCCGGCGTTCTCGACGTGCCGCTCCATGCGCAGCGACAGCGTCTCCAGCCCCTGGGCGATGAGGAACGCGTTGAAGGGCGCGACGGCGGGACCGAGGTCGCGCAGCAGCTGCACGCGCAGCTTGATGAGGTACGCCAGCGGACCGACCGCGTCGGTGAAGACCACGCCGTGGTAGCTGGGGTCGGCCGTCGTCAGGCCCGGGAAGCGGCCGGAGGCGGCCCAGTCGAAGCGGCCGGAGTCGACGATGGCGCCGGCGATCGTCGTGCCGTGGCCGCCGAGGTACTTCGTCGCGGAGTGCACGACGACGTCGGCGCCGTGCTCGAGCGGGCGGATCAGGTACGGCGTCGCGATGGTGTTGTCGACGACGAGCGGGACGCCGTGCTCGTGGGCGACCCCCGCGACGACCTCGATGTCGAGGACGTCACCGGCGGGGTTGGAGATCGTCTCGCCGTAGAAGAGCTTGGTCTCGGGGCGGACGGCCGCGGCCCACGACGCCGGGTCGTCCGGGTCCTCCACGAAGCTCACCGTGATGCCCATCTTGGGCAGCGTGTGGTGGAAGAGGTTGTACGTGCCGCCGTAGAGCCGCGGACTGGAGACGACGTGGTCGCCGGCCTGGGCGATGTTGAGGACGGCGAGGGTCTCGGCGGCCTGGCCGGAGGCGACGAGGAGGGCGCCGACGCCGCCCTCGAGCGCGGCGATGCGCTGCTCGACGACGTCCTGCGTCGGGTTCATGATCCGCGTGTAGATGTTGCCCATCTCGGTCAGGCCGAAGAGGGCCGCCGCGTGCTCGGTGTCGCGGAAGGCGTAGCTCGTCGTCTGGTAGATCGGCAGCGCGCGGGCGCCCGTCGTGGGGTCGGGGGTCTGCCCGGCGTGGACCTGGAGCGTCTCGAAGCTCCAGGTCGCGGGGTCGACGGCAGGGGTGTTCTCGGTGCTCACGCTTCGTCCTTCGAGTGGGGTGGGGTGGGGTCGGGGCGCGTCAGGAGCGCCGACACAGCCCGTCGAAGAGGTACGCGCGCCGGCTCGGCCAGAACGGGTCGAGCACGACCAGCGGCGGGAGCACGCTCCGATGGTGCCGGTGGGGGTGACTCCCCGGCAACCTGCGGGACGCCGGTTGTGTGCTCAAGATCAACGGAGAGTGTTCTAGCGAACACTCCGCGAAACCGCCGAACGTCTGGCAGGCTGGCCCAGCAACTCTGTGCGACACCTCCTTCACGTTCAGCAGTACTTCTTGACGCCTACTTCTCAGTTGTGGAGCCTCGATGGACGACCAGCGCACCCCCGCGGCCAGCCCCTCGCAGGTCGCGGACGACTCGGTCCAGGTGATCCGCTGGGACGCGCCCAAGTGGGCCTCCCGGGGTCTGGAGGTCGAGGGCGGGTGGCTGCACAGCTACGAGGCCCGTGTCGTCCCGCTCGAAGGTGACGAGGGCGCCGAGCGCCCCTGCCCCGTGCGCCTGGAGTCCACCGACCTCGCCTACGCCGAGCACGGCCAGACCGTGCTGCGCCGCTTCGGCCCGCGCGTCTTCATCGGCGACATCGCGCAGCTGTCCCTGCCCGAGGCCCAGCGCCTCGTCGCCGCCCTCACCGAGGTCATCGAGCGCGCCGAGGGCCCGACCGCCTGACGCCCCGGACCTGACGCCCCGCCCCGGACGCGCCGTCGGGGCCGCGCGGGCGCCCCGACACCCGGCGGACGGGACCGACCCCGAGGACCGGATACGTTGCGCCCATGACCCAGCGCACCGGCCGCGCCGTCCGGATCACCGAACCCGGCTCCCTCGAACTCGTCGACACCACCCACGCCGAACCCGGCCCGGGCGAGGCGCTCGTCGAGGTCGCGTACTGCGGCATCTGCGGCTCCGACCGCGAGGTCTTCGCGGGCACCCGCCCGGCGGAGTTCGTCCGATACCCCGTCGTCCCGGGCCACGAGTGGTCCGGCACGGTCCGCGCGGTGGGGGCGGGCGTCCCCGAGCAGCTCGTCGGCCGCGGCGTCGTCGGCCAGGGGATCCGCACCGCCGAGGGCACCCCGGCCTCGGTCGAGGGCGACACCGAGGGCTGGCCGCAGGACTACGAGGAGACGGGGTTCACCCTCCCCGGCGGCTGGTCGACGTGGCTGACGCTGCCGGCGCGGTACCTGCACCTGCTGCCCGAGGGCGCCGACCTGCGCGCGGCGGCCGGCATCGAACCCGCCGCGTGCGTCGCCGAGGCCGTCCTGCTGGCCGACGTCACCGCGGGCTCGAAGGTCGCGGTCGTCGGCGCCGGGACGCTGGGGCTGCTGTGCGTGCAGCTGCTCGAGGGCGCCGGCTGCGAGGTCACGGTCGTCCACCACAACGACGAGCGCCGCGAGCTCGCCGAGCGCTGCGGCGCCGCGCACTACACCGGCGACGCCTCGACGCTGGGCGCGACGTTCGACGCCGTCATCGAGGCCGCGGGCGTCCCGGGCATCGCCCGCACGTCCGTCCGCCTGGCCCGTCGCGGGGGCCGCGTCGTCCTGACGGGCATCCCCGCCCAGGACGCCGACGACCTGTCCTCCCTCGAGCTGGTCTCGCGCAACGTCCACGTCCTGACCGTCTTCGGCGCGCCGACGCGGGCCTGGGCCTACGCCGTCCGGGCGTTCTCCGCGGGGATCCTGGACCCGACGCCGCTCATCACCCACGAGTTCGACCTGGCCGAGGCGAAGGACGCCCTCGACGAGCTCGCCGCCCGCCGCGGGGCGCTGAAGGTCCTCCTCAAGCCCTGACCTTCTAGAAGCGGAACCCCTTGTCTTCCAGGGGTTCCGCGGCAGACGGGTGGTTGCGCGCGGAACGGCTCAGGTCCGTTCCCGCGCGGGACGAGACGCCCCTCGTGACCCCTGCGCGCACCCGTCTCCCCCGCCGACCGCGCCGCAGCCGACCCCTGCAGAGCACCCTGCTCGCCCTGGTCCTCGTGCCGGTGGTCGGGTTGAGCGCGGTCGCGGTCGTCGGGGTCGACGACCGGCTGGGCCACGCCCGGGACGCCGAGACGGCCCTGCACGAGGTCCGGACCGCCGTGGCTCTCGACGACGTCCGCAGCGCCGTCGGTCAGGAGGTCGTGCCCGTCCTGGGGGCGGCCGCCCTGCGGCAGCCGCGGGTGCTGACCGCCTTCGGGCTGACCCCCGAGGCCGCGGAGCGCATCCTCAGCGAGCGGACGACGTCCGGCGCCGCCGGCAGCACGGCCGCCACCGACGCAGCCGTCGCCGCCGCCCGGACGGGAGACGCGGCCCGGGCCGCCGTCGTCGCCGCGCTGCCGGAACGGCTCCTGCAGGCCCGGACGGCCACGGCCGGCGACGTGGACACGGGCCTGGCCCTCTACGACCAGCTCCTGTCCGACCTCACCACCCAGGTCAACGTCCACCTCAAGGCCGCGCGCTCGCTCGGTCTGGAGGGCGACCTGGCGTCGGCCCTGGCCGACCTGCAGCGCGTCTCGCGGGCCTCGGCACTGGCCAGCCACGAGATCACCGCCTACCTCGGCACCGTCGCCGAGGCCGACACCGTCCAGCGACGGGACTTCCTGCGGGTCTGGGGTGCCTACCAGCAGGCCTCGGCCGACGTCGTCGCGCTCACCGACCCCGCCATCGCCGCCGACTGGTCCGCGGCGGAGGCGTCGGTGAGCTCGCGGCGGCTCGACGACGTGCTCGCGGCCACCACGGACCGCGACGCCACCACCACCCTGGCCGGGCTGACCGTCGTCGGCATGGGCTCGGCCGACCGCGACGCCGCCCTGCGCGCGGTGCTGGCCCGGGCGGCCGCCGTCGTCGTCGACGAGGCGCAGGCCCAGGCCGACGCGGCCCGCCGCGAGCTGCAGCAGCTGCTCGTCCTGTGCGGGCTGGTCGTCGCCGCGACCCTCGTCGGGACGCTCGTCGTCCGGCGCGCGATCGCCGGACCGCTGGGCCGCCTCGCCGAGCAGTCCCGCTCGGTCGCCGCCGGCGAGCTCGTCGACGTCCGGGAGCAGGGGCCGACGGAGGTCCGCGTCGTCGCCCAGGGTCTGGCCGCGGCCGTCGACACCCTGCGCCGCGTGCAGGTGCAGGCCGAGGCCATCGCCGCCGGCGAGCTCGACTGCGAGGTCGTCCGCACGCCCGTGCCCGGTCCCCTCGGGCAGATCGTCCACGCCTCGGTGACGCAGGTGCTCGCCGCCTTCCACGAGCGCGAGCAGCTGCAGGCCGACCTCGCCCACCAGGCCGCGCACGACGCCCTCACCGAGCTGCCCAACCGCGCGCAGACCCTCGTGCTCACCGAGCGCGCCCTGCACCGCGCAGCCCGGCAGGGCAGCCGCGTCGGGCTGCTGTTCCTCGACCTCGACCACTTCAAGGCCGTCAACGACAGCTTCGGGCACGCCGCAGGCGACGAGCTGCTGCGGACGGCCGCGGCGCGGATGCACGCCACCGTCCGCGGCGGCGACGTCGTGTGCCGGCTCGGGGGCGACGAGTTCGTCGTCCTCGTCGAGGGCGTGGAGGACGAGAAGGGCCTCGTCGACCTCGGCGAACGCCTCATCACCGCGCTCAGCGCCCCCGTCGCGCTCGCCGGGCTGCCGCAGGCCCAGCACGTGCGGGTGGGGGCCAGCGTGGGCGTCGCGGTGAGCGTGCCCGGCACGCTGGACGCCGAACGCCTCGTCCGGGACGCCGACGCGGCCGCCTACCGCGCCAAGGCTGCCGGCCGGGGGGTCGTGGAGGTCTTCGACGACGAGCTGCGCGCCGAGCTCAGCGCGCGCACCGAGCTCGAGACCGCCCTGCGCCACGGCCTGGAGACCGGCGAGCTCGTCCTCTACTACCAACCGGTCCTCGACCTCGAGACCGGCCGGACCAAGAGCGTGGAGGCCCTCGTCCGCTGGATCCGTCCCGGCCACGGGCTCGTCCCGCCGGACGCCTTCATCCCCGTCGCCGAGGCGTCCTCGCTCGTGTGCGACCTGGGCCGCTGGGCCCTGGCGGAGGCCACCGCGCAGCTCGTGCGCTGGGACGCCGAGGGCGGGCACCGCGGCGGCCTCGACGTGGCCGTCAACATCTCCGGACGGCACCTGGCCCAGGCCCACCTGCTGGACGACGTGACCGACGCCCTGACGGCCAGCGGGATCCACCCGAACCGGCTGACGGTCGAGATCACCGAGACCGTCCTCGTCGACGAGCCCCTCGCGCTGGAGCACCTGCGGTCGCTGCGCGAGCTCGGCGTGCGGGTCGCCATCGACGACTTCGGGACGGGCTACACCTCGATCGGGCAGCTGTCCCGGCTGCCCGTGGACGTGCTGAAGATCGACCGCAGCTTCGTCTCCTCCCCCGAGGCGGGCAACGCCGACCTCGTGCGGCTGCTCATCAGCGCGGCCCACAGCTTCTCGCTCGGCGTCGTCGCCGAGGGCGTCGAGGAGGACGGGCAGCTGTCCGCCCTGCTCGCGGCCTCCTGCGACGCGGCGCAGGGGTACCTCTTCGCCCGTCCGGTGCCCGCGGCCGACCTGCCCGCGGCGGAGCTGCCGGTGACGCCGAGCCTCGTCACCGAGCTCCGGACGTGACACCCTCTGGGTGACCCCCTGTGACCAGCAGGTGACCCCCCGCCTTCGAGGAGCCCTCGTGACGCTGCCCAGCGCCCGCCCGCGCCGGCCGTTGCGCAGGCTCCGGTGGGCGCTCGCGAACCCCTTGCACCGCAGGGCAGGGACGTTGCGGCGCAGCCTCATCGCCCTGGTGCTGGTCCCAGTGCTGGGGCTCGTCGGGCTCATGGCCTACGCCGTCGACGAGCAGGCCCGGCGCGCGCAGACGGCGGAGACCGCGGCCGACGACGTCGCCGCGGCCGTCGCGCTGGACGCCGTGCGCGCCGCCGTCGCCCGCGAGGTCGTGCCCGTGCTGGGCCAGGCCGTCCTGGACGACCCGCGCACGGCCGCCTCCGTCGGCGTCGACGAGCGCGCCGTGACCTCCCTGTCCTCCCTGGCCCGTCCCACGCTCGCCGGTCAGGCCCTCACCGTCCGCGGCGACACCGACGACGCCCTGCGGGAGGCGCGGCAGGACGAGGCCTCCCGGGCCCTCGCCGTCAGCACGGCGGCGACGGTGGCGCAGCTGCGGGCCGGCGCCCGAGGCGGCGACCTGGACGCCGTCTTCGCCGGCTACCAGCGCGTCACCGTCGACCTCGCGCACCGCGTGAGCACCCTGCTGCAGGCCGCCCGGGCCCAGGGCCTGGACGAGCAGGGCACCCGGGCGCTCGCCGACCTGCAGCTCGTCTCCCGCGCCTCGGCGCTGGCCGGCGTCGAGGTCCCGCTGTACTTCGCGGCCACTGCGGGCGACGGCGCCGACCGGGCAGCCAACCGCGAGGCCTTCCTGCAGGCCTGGGGCGGCTACCGGGCGGCCTCCGCCGACGTCCTCACCCAGGGATCGCCGCGACTGGCGGCCGACTGGCGCACGGCCACGACGGGGCCCGAGGCGCGCGCCGTTGACCAACCCCTCGACGAGGGGGCCCGTCAGGTCGGCGACGCGACCCTGGAGAGCTTCGTCGAGCTCGCAGCCGCGAACACCGCCCGCGACACCGCGGTCCGCGCCGTCGTGGAGCGCACGGGGGACGAGGCCCGGAAGTTCGCCGTCGGCCCCGTGGACCGGGCCCAGGCGACGCTGTGGCTGCTCGTCGGGGCCTGCTCGGTCATCGTCCTCGGCACGCTCGGCGCCGCCCTGCTGCTGCGCCGCTGGATCGCGCTGCCGCTCAGCCGGCTGGCCGAGCAGGCGCGCGCGGTGAGCGACGGCGAGCTCGTCGACGTCGAGGAGGGCGGTCCGGTCGAGGTGCGGACGGTCGCCCGCGGGCTCGCCGTGGCGGTCGCGAACCTGCGCCGCGTCCGGGACCAGGCGCAGGCCGTGGCCGACGGTGCGCTCGACGCCGACGTGGTCACCCGCCCCGTGCACGGCCCGCTGGGCGAGGTCGTCCACGCCTCGGTCCGGCAGATGGTCAACGCCCTGCAGGAACGCGAACGGCTGCAGGCGGTCCTGGCCCACCAGGCCTCGCACGACGCCCTCACCGAGCTGCCCAACCGCGCGCAGGCCTCCGAGCTCATCGACGCCTCCCTGCACCGGATGGCCCGGCACGACGGCCGGGTGGGGCTGCTGTTCGTCGACCTCGACCACTTCAAGGCCGTCAACGACACCCACGGGCACGCCGCCGGCGACGAGCTGCTGCGCGTCGTCAGCGCCCGGATGGCCGGCTGCCTGCGGGGCGGGGACGTCGTGGCGCGGCTCGGCGGCGACGAGTTCGTCGTCGTGGTCGAGCAGGTCGAGGACGAGGGTGGGCTCGTCGACCTCGGGACCCGGCTCATCGACGCGGTCTGCGCGCCCGTCGAGCTGTCCGGCCGGCACACCGGCGTCCGGGTGCGGGTCGGCGCGAGCGTCGGGGTCGCGATCAGCCCCGTCGGCGGCTGCTCGGCCGAGCGGCTGCTGCGGGAGGCCGACGCCGCCGCCTACCGGGCCAAGGCCGCCGGCCGCGGGACCGTCGAGGTCTTCGACGACGCCCTGCGCCGCGACATCGCCCACCGCACCGACCTCGAGCACGCCCTGCGCGCCGGGCTCGACGACGGCGAGCTCGTCCTGCACTACCAGCCGGTCATGGACCTGCGGACGGACTCCGTGCGCAGCGTCGAGGCGCTCGTGCGCTGGGACCGCCCCGGCGCCGGACTGCTCGGGCCGGACGCGTTCATCCCCGTCGCCGAGGCCTCCGACCTCGTCTGCGACCTGGGGCGCTGGGCCCTGACGACCGCCGCCGCGCAGCTCGCCGCGTGGGACGCCGAGGGCGGCGACCTCGCCGGGATCACCGCGGCCGTCAACGTGTCGGGCCGGCACCTGGCCCAGCCGCGGCTGCTCGGCGACGTGGCCGTCGCGTGCGCGGGGGCGGGGATCGCCCCCGACCGCCTGACCATCGAGGTCACCGAGACCGTCCTCGTCGACGAGCCGACCGCGCGCGAGCACCTGCGCGCGCTGCGGGCCCTCGGCGTCCGTGTGGCGCTCGACGACTTCGGGACGGGGTACACCTCGATCGGGCAGCTGTCCCGCCTGCCCGTCGACACCCTGAAGATCGACCGCAGCTTCGTCGCCTCCCGCGACCGGGCGCACGCCGACCTCGTGCGCCTCGTCATCGGTGCAGCGCACAGCTTCTCGCTCGGCGTCGTCGCCGAGGGCGTGGAGGAGGACGACCAGCTCCTCGCGCTGCGCGACGCCCACTGCGACGCCGCGCAGGGCTACCTGCTCGGCCGGCCCCGGTCGGCGGCCGAGCTCAGCGCGCCCGCCACCGCCGGACGAGGCTGACCGCGCCGGAGGCCAGGACGCCGAACCCGACGGCGACGACGACGGAGACCCAGGGCTTGTCGCTGACCCCGCGGCCGGCCAGCCCGAGCGCCCCGTAGGCCAGCGCCCAGCAGACCGCCGGGACGACGTTCGCGACCGCGAAGCGGACGACGGGGTAGGACGTCGCCGCCGCCGCGGCCATCACCGGGATGCGGGCGCCGGGCAGCAGCCGCGACGTCACGAGCGTCCCGACGTCGTGGCGGGCCAGCCGCTCCCCCAGCTCGTCGAGGTGCCCGTGCGCCTCGGCCTGCCGCCGCAACCGGCGCCCGGCCCGCGTGTGCGCGCCGCGCAGCAGCAGCGTGTAGAGGACCAGGTCGGCCACGTACGCCGCCGCGGCCCCCACGACGACGACCTCCCCGAACGACAGCCACGAGCGGTGGTGCCCCAGCGCCGCCATCGCCGAGACGACGGCCCCCGTCGGCAGGACCGGCAGCAGCGCCCCCGTCACGACGGCCGCGAGCAGGACGGCGAGCGCCCACAGCCAGTTGTCGGCGTGGGACGTGGGGTCGAGGAGGTCGGTGAACGACCAGCTGAGCGAGGTGGTGAGGGCGGTGGTGAGCACGGTGGGACCAGGATGGCAGTCGCGCAGCTGGGTCCCCACCGGTCGGACCGCACACCCGTCGGGACACCCACCGGTGTCACCACGTGGAGGGAGGCGTGGGTGTCCCGGTCCGGCCGCCCTGACGACGTCCCGCGGACACCCACGGGTGGTCCCGCGTCGGACCGGGAGCGGGACCGGCGCGGACGTCGTCCCCACGACTGGGGGCCCGTTCCCGCGGCCGGTCCCATCACCACCCTGCCTGCGGCCGGTGCGCCCTGGCCAGGCGCCAGCGTCCGACCCGGCGGGAACGACGAAGGGCCCGTCCGGATCGGACGGGCCCTTCGCGGTGGAGCCGCCTCGGGGAATCGAACCCCGGACCTACGCATTACGAGTGCGTCGCTCTGGCCGACTGAGCTAAGGCGGCAGTACCAGCGCCCTCTCGGGCACGGACAGTGAGCTTACAGGACGTCGGCCCCTGCTCCCACCACGACTCAGGCGGTCCGCACCGCGTCCTCGACGACCGCCCGCACGAGGTCGGGCCGCTCGAGGGACGGCAGGTGCGCGACGCCGGGCAGGTCGGCGCGGCGGGCGCCGGTGATCCGGGCGAGCAGCTCCTCGGTCCGGTGCCGGAGGTAGCCGCAGTCCAGGTCGCCGGTCGCGAGCACGACGGGCAGGTCGAGCTCCCCCAGCCGCGCCCACGCGTCGCCGGCCCCGTTCCCGACGGCGAACGCGCGGTTCCGGTGCACCGTGGTGTCCATGGCGCGGAACAGCTCGCGGGCCGCACCACCGACGCGCCCGGGCGGCGACGTCGGCCCGTCGAGCCACAGCTGGGCGTCGAGCTCCACGGCGGTCTCGAGGTCACCGGCCTCGGCGGCCGCGTCGGCCCGTGCGTCGAGGTCGAGGGTCCGGGGGTCGTCCTCGACGGGGTCGGGTGCGCCACTCACGGCGGGGGCGAGCAGGACGAGGCCCGCGACGAGGTCGGGGGCGGTGACGGCCGCGTCCAGGGCCAACCCGCCGCCCATCGAGTTCCCGACGAGCCAGGCAGGCCCGGTGGCGACGTCGGCCAGCAGCGCGAGGAGGTCGTCGAGGTGGGTGAACTCCCCGTCGGGCGAGGGCGGCGAGGCCCCGAACCCGCGCCGGTCGTACGTCAGGGTCGCCGCACCGGACGGCAAGGCGTCCGTCCAGCAGCGGCGGTCGGCGACGCCGGCGTGCAGGGCGACGACGAGCGGGCCGGGTCCGGGGCGGTGGTCGACGGCGAGCGGGAGACCGGTGGGCACCGGCCCATCCTGGCGGGGGCGCCCGCCTCTCGCACCGGGTCACGCGACGAGCGCGCCCACGTCCTCCTGCACGAGGTCACCGTGCAGGGCCACCCCGGCCAGCACCCCAGCGCCGGTCGCGGCGGCCACCATCGCCCCCGGGTCGGCGACGTTCCCGGCGGCCCACACCCCCGGAAGGCTGGTCGCGCCGCCGGGCTGGACGGGCACGAACTCCCCCACCGCGTTCGTCGCCAGTTCGCCGCCGAGCTGGGCGAACACCTCGCCGCGGGCGCGGAACCACGGCGCGACGACGAGCGCCTCCACCTCCACACCCGCACCGCCGACGTCGACCCGGAGCGCGCCGGGTTCCCCGGTCAGCCCTCGGACGGCGCCCTCGACGACCTCGACCCCGAGCGCGCGGAACTGCGCGGCGGTCTCCGGAGGGACGTCGAGGTCCTGCCGGAAGAACGTCACCCGGTCGGTGAGCGCACGGAACAGCAGGACCTGGTGCAGCGAACCCGGGCGCGACCCCAGGACCCCCACGTGCTGCCCGCGCACCTCGTACCCGTGGCAGAACGGGCAGTGCAGGACCCCCGTCCCCCACCACCGCCGCAGCCCCGGGACCTCGGGCAGTTCGTCGACGAGACCGGTCGCCAGCAGCAGCCGGCGCGCCCGCACCCCCGACCCACCGAGCAGTCCGAGACGGAACCCGGCCACCTCGCGGTCGGCCGTCACGACCCGGTCGGCGAGGAACCGCACCCCGTACCCGCGGGCCTCCTCCCGGCCGGCGGCCAGCAGGTCCAGGGGGCCGATCCCCTCGCGCCCCAGCACGTCGAACGCGTGCGCAGCGGGGGCGTTGCGGGGTTCCCCGGCGTCCACGACCACGACCGAGCGCAGGGACCGGCCCAGCGCGACCGCCGCCGCCAGGCCCGCCGCGCCACCCCCGACGACGGCGACGTCCACGTCCACGTCCGCGTCCGCGTCCGACGAGGGGTCGACCGCGGCGCTCACCGGGCCACCCACACCGCGCGCCGGGCCCGGGGTTCCAGTGGCAGGTCGCCTGCGAGCAGGGCCTGGAGCGCCGGGGCCTCGTCGAACCCCGGAACGGCGAGGTAGCGCGGCAACCAGGCTCGGGCGAACTCCTCGGCGGCCGCGGACGGCGGAACGTCGAGGACGAGGTCGTGCCGTTCGACCGCGAAACCCGCCTCGCGCAGGTGCGGGGTCCAGTCCGGGTGGTGGTTCCACCCTGCGGCCCGGGCCGCGGCGCGCGCCCGGTCCTCGACGGGGTCGGCGGTGAACCGCGGCAGGTCCTCGAGTTCCACCACGACCAGGACACCGCCGGGCGCGAGGGCCGCCCGCACGTCGGCGAGCAGTCGCGGGACGTCGCCCACGTGGTGCAGGGAGGACGCTGCCCACACGAGGTCGGCGCCCCGCAGCTGCGCCGGGAAACCCTCGTCGAGGTCGGCCGCGACGACGGCGAACCCCTGGTCGGCGAGGACGGGCAGCATCCGGGGGTCGCTGTCGACCGCGGTGACCGTCGCGGCGGGGAAGCGGTCGCGCAGCAGCCGGCTGCCCGTTCCCGTGCCGGCGCCGAGGTCGACGATCCGGCGGGGCGGGACGGTCGACGGGAGCAGGTCGACGACGGCACCGAGCTGGGCGCCGAACACCTCGGCGTCGAGGTCCAACGTGCGGCGGTGCGCCGCCCCGTCGTCTGCTGCGGGCTCAGGGGAGTGGGAGTGGTGGTGACCGTGGCTCATACCTCGACGCTACGACGCACTGTGCGCGGATGGCATACCCTCTTGCGCATGCAGCAAGAACCGCAGTCCGAGGTGGACCTCGACGCCGTGATCCGCCAGCGCATCCGCGGGCTGCGCCTGGCCCGCGGCTGGTCCCTCGACAACCTCGCGGCCCGCTGCTTCCTCAGCCCCTCCACGCTCAGCCGGATCGAGACCGGCCACCGCCGCATCGCGCTGGACCAGCTCGTCCCCATCGCCCGGGCCCTGGACACCACCCTCGACGACCTCGTCGCGACAGCCGACGAGGAGGACGTCCTCATCCGCCCCGAACCGCAGCACCGGCCCGGCGTGACGTCCTGGCTGCTGTCCCGCGACCGGGCCGCGGCCGGCGTGACCGTGGCGAAGATGCGGTTCTCCGGAGCCCTGTCGGACGAACTCGGCGTGCACCCCGGGAGGGAGTGGTTCACCGTCCTGTCCGGCCGCGCGCGCCTGGAACTCGGGGGGAGGGTCGTCGAGGTGGGGCCCGGTCAGGCCGCGGAGTTCTCGACGATGGTGCCGCACCGGATCAGCGCGGTCCCGGGGTCGGGGGAACTGGAGGTGCTGTCGATCTTCGACCGCGACGGGGAACGCGCGCACCTGCACGACTGAGACCAGCGCCTGGGTCAGCGGCGTGGCCAGGGCAGCTTCGCCGACACCTCGAACCCGTCGCCCACCCGGTGCGCCCGCACGGTGCCGCCCACGAGTTCCACGCGTTCGCGCAGACCCACGAGGCCGAACCCCGACTCCGGCGCGCTCCCCCGTCCGCGCACCACCGACCCGTCGGGCGCGTCGCGCACGACGACGCGCAGTGAACGCCCGCGCCGCCCCTCGACCACCACCCGCGCCCGGTGCCCCGGCGCGTGCTTCCGCACGTTCGTCAGCCCCTCCTGCACGACCCGGAACGCCGTGCGCCCCAACGCCTCCGGAACCTCCGCCGGATCGGCGACGGTGAGGTCGAGATCGACGGGAGTTCCCGCGGCGTCGACCTCGGCGACGAGGGCGGGCAGGTCGGCCAGCGTGGGTTGCGGGGTCGTGGCCGCACCCGTCGACTGCTCGCGCAGGACGCCCAGGATGTCGCGCAGGTCTTCGAGGGCGGCGTGCGCGCTGCGGCGGATCGTCTCGGCCGACCGCACGACCTCCTCGTCGGCGGAGGACTCCAACCGCAGTTCCAGCGCCCCGGCGTGCATGCTCACCAGGGAGATCCGGTGGGCCAGGACGTCGTGCATCTCCCGCGCGATGCGGGCCCGTTCGACCGACCGGGCCTGCTCGGCGCGCAGTTCCTGCTCGGCCCGGGCCCGCTCGGCCGCCTCCCGCCACGAGGCCGTCAGCAACCGGCGGGCCCGGACGTACATGCCCCACGCCAGCACCCCGACGGCCACGACGACGAACACGAGACCCGCCGCCCACCAGGGCAGTCCGGGTTCGGGCCACACGACCGCCTGCACGACCCCGGACACGACGGACGCGACACCCACCCAGACGGCCACGCCGAACCTCCGCCGCACGGCGACGGTGAACAACGTGACGAGCGAGGCGAGCGCGAGCGCCGTCGAGACCGTCGAGGTCACCGTCACCACGGCCGCCACCGCGACGGGCCACCGGCGGCGTGCGAACAGCAGCGGGGTGAGCAGAACCCCGAGGAGGACGTCGAGGAACACCACGACGTCCGAACGCTGACCGGGCGTCTCCTCCAGCGTGATGCCCACGACGACGAGGCCGGCGGTCCAGCAGAGCAGGACGAGCGCGACGTCGCCGGCGGTCCGCAGCGCCCGCCGGCCCCGGGGTCCCAGCGGACCGTCTGGGACCGTCACCTCGCGCACGGGCCCCACCGTACGGTGATCACGAGCCCCCGGGCGTCCATCCTCCGGTCAGCGGCAGGTGGTCCCCTCGGCGGGTTCGGTCCCGCTCAGCAGGTAGGTGTCGACGGCGTCGTCGATGCAGGAGGACCCGGTGGCGTAGGCGGTGTGCCCGTCGCCCTCGTACGTCAGCAGGCGCCCGGACGACAGCTCCCCCGCCAGGCTCTTCGCCCACGCGTACGGCGTGGCCGGGTCGCGGGTGGTGCCGACGACGACGATCGGGCCGGCGCCCTCGGCGTGGACGGCGCGCGCCTGCCCGACGGGCGCGACGGGCCAGTCGGTGCAGGCCAGGGCACCCCACGCCAGGTACGGCCCGAAGGTCGGGGACTGCGCGGTGAACTCCCGCACGGTGTCGGCGACCTCGGGTTCGGTCTGCGCGTCGTCGCGGTCCAGGCAGTTCACGGCGTAGATGACGGTGCTGGAGTTGTCGGTGTACCGGCCGTCCGCGCCGCGGTGCGCGTAGGCGTCGGCGAGCGCCAGCAGCGGGGCCCCGTCCCCGCGCAGGGCCGCCGTCAGGGCCTTCGACAGCTCCGGCCACAGCGACGCCGAGTACAGCGGGTAGGCGACGCCGAGGTAGGCCAGGCCCTGCACGAGCGGCCGGTCGGTCCCCGTGGGCAGCGGGTTCGCGTCCAGGCGGTCCAGCAGCGCGCGCACCTGGGCGACGCCGTCGTCGACGGTGCCGGTGAGCGGGCAGTCGTCACCGTCCTGGCAGCCCTGCACGTAGGAGCGCAGGGCGACCTCGAACCCGGCGGCCTGCCCGGCGTTGACCTGCTCGCTCGTCAGGGCCGGGTCGATGGCCCCGTCGAGGACGAAGCGGCCCACGCGCTGGGGGAACTGCTCGGCGTACCAGGCGCCGAGGTAGGTGCCGTAGCTCTTGCCGAGGTAGCTGAGCTTGTCGTCGCCGAGCGCGGCGCGCAGGACGTCCATGTCCTTCGCGGCCGACAGCGTGTCCACGTGGGCGGCCAGCGGGCCGGCCGCCGCGCAGCCCCGGCCGAGCTCGTCGGTCTGCTGCTGCAGGGCCCGCACCTCGGCGGCGTCGTCCGGGGTCGGGTCGGTGGCCAGGAACGTGTCGACCTGGGCGTCGGTCAGGCAGCGCAGCGGGTCGGACTCCCCCACCCCGCGCGGGTCGAAGCCGACCACGTCGAAGTGGTCGCGGACGTCCCGGGAGACGACGTTCTGCGCGGCCCGGGCGTACTCGACGCCCGAGGCGCCGGGCCCACCGGGGTTCAGGACGAGGGACCCGAGCCGGTCCTTCCCCGTGGCGCTCGTGCGCAGCCGGACGACCGCCAGGGAGGTCGTCGGGCCGGAGGGATCGGCGTAGTCGACCGGCACCGTCAGGCGCGTGCACTGGAACCCGCCGGAGCAGTCGGCCCACTGCAGCCGCTGGGCGTAGAAGGACGCCAGCGCCGGGTCGGTCGCGTTCTCGCTCGCCACCGCGCGGGCCGTGCCGACCGGTTCGGGGTCCGGGCTGGACCCGCCGAAGGCCGAGCAGCCCGAGAGCAGCAGCGCAGCCGTGGCCAGGCCGACCACGGCACGCGAACGGGAGGGTCGGCGGAGGGAGCGCATGGTGCGCCCCACGCTACGGGACGTCACGACGGGGCCGCGGTCCTCAGTCGTCCCGGCGCGCGGGCCGCAGACTCAGGGCCAGCGCCTCGATCGCCAGCAGCGGCGCGACGTTCTGCGCCAGCCGCTCGCGGGCCAGCTGGACGGCCTCGGCGCGCGCCAGGGTCTCCTCCGGCGTGCCGGCCCCGGCCATCGTCCGCACCTCGGTGGTCATGTCGGAGTTCACCAGCTCCACGGGCGCGCCGAGCTGGACGACGAGGACGTCGCGCAGCAGCGCGAGCAGGTCGACCAGGGCGCGGTCCAGGACGTCGGTCTGGTGCCGGCGGGCGCGCCGCTTCTGGTCCTCCTCGAGCTGGCGCACCTGGGCCCGCACGGCCGGCGGGACCGTCGCCGAGCCGTCGGCCCCCAGCGCGCGCAGCAGCTCGGCCTTCTCCCGGGCGTCCCGCTCGACCGTCGAGGCCCCGGCCTCCTCGGCCGCGATGTCGACGAGCTCACCCGCGGCGATGACGGCGTCGCCCACCCCGCGCACACGCTGGGGCAGCCGCAGCACCTCGCGGCGACGGATGCGGGCGCCCTCGTCGCGCGCGAGGCGACGGGCCAGCCCGACGTGGGACTGCGCGGCCCGCGCGGCGAAGGCCGCCATGACGGGGTCGACGCCGTCGCGCCGCACGAGCAGCTCGGCGACGGCCTCGGCGGGCGGGATCCGCAGCGGCACGTGCCGTGCGCGGGAGCGGATCGTCGGCAGGACGTCGTCGACCGCGGGCGCGCAGAGCAGCCACACCGTCTGCGGCGGGGGCTCCTCGATGGTCTTGAGCAGCACGTTGCCGGACGTCTCGTTGAGCCGGTCGGCGTCCTCGACGACGATGACGCGCCAGCGCCCCACCGAGGGCCGGCGCTGGGCCGTCGCGATGAGCGGTTCGACGTCGACCCGGCGGATCCAGGTGTGCTCGGTCGTGAAGAGCGTCACGTCCGCGTGCGAGCCGGCGAGCGCCGTCCGGCAGCCGCTGCAGCGCCCGCAGCCGATCGCGGCCGGGTCCTCGCAGGCCAGGGCGGCGGCGAAGGCCCGCGCGGCCGTGGACCGGCCCGAGCCGGGCGGGCCGGTGAGCAGCCACGCGTGGGTCATGCCCGTCGTGCCGCGGCGGGCGGCCGTCGCGGCGCGGGTCAGCACCCGCACGGCCGGTTCCTGGCCGACGACGTCGTCCCAGACGCTCACGAGCGGACCGGGCCGGGGACGGTCACGGGCTCGGGCGCGGTCCCGGGCACCCCGGTGGCGGCGGGCAGCAGCGGCTCGAGGTGCTCGCGCAGCTTGGCGTGCACCGTCTCCGGGCTCGTCGTGGCGTCCAGGACGAGGTAGCGGCGCGGGTCGCGCCCGGCCAGCAGGAGGAACTGCTCGCGCACGCGGGCGTGGAAGGCGCGCGACTCGGCCTCCATCCGGTCGTCGGCGGCGCGCCCGGCGCGGCGCTGGGCCGCCGTCACAGGGTCGACGTCGAGGACGACGGTGAGGTCGGGCAGCAGGCCCTGCGTCGCCCACGTCGACAGCGTCTCCACCTCCGAGGCGGGCAGGTCCCGGCCGGCGCCCTGGTAGGCCAGGGAGGAGTCGACGTAGCGGTCGGTGAGCACGACCGCGCCACGGCGCAGGCCGGGCTGGACGACCTCGGCCACGTGCTGGGCGCGGTCGGCGGCGAACAGCAGCGCCTCGGCCCGCGGGCTGAGCGGCGAGGCGTCCCCGCGGTGGGACAGCAGGACCTCGCGCAGCTCCCGGCCCGTAGCCGTCCCGCCGGGTTCACGGGTGACGACGACCTCGTGGCCCCGCTCGGCGAGCCAGTCCGCCAGGAGCGTCGCCTGGGTCGTCTTGCCGGACCCGTCGCCGCCCTCCAAGGCCAGGAAGAACCCGCTGGTCGCAGGACGCACGGGGGCAGCCTCCTCGACCTCCCCCCGCCGCGTGAAGGCCCGGACGAGGTCGGAGCGCAGGCTCGTGCCGCGCCGGTCGTCCATCTGCCGGAAGGACACCACCCCGGCCATGCCCGTGATGACCCCGGCCACGACCATGGCCAGCGCCGACCCCGCGTACGTCACCGACCAGTGCTCGCTCGGGGCGATCGTCCGTTCACCGAGGGCGTTGGCCACCCACGGGGCCACGAGCATGACGGCGATGATGACGACGCGGGTGCTGGAGCCGACGAAGGCGAAGGTCCGACCGCGGACGTCGTCGTCGACCTCCAGGCCCAGCAGCGTGTAGGCCGAGACGTAGGCCAGGCCCGTGCACAGGCCGAGGGCCACGACGAACAGGCTGGCGACGACGATGTTCCCGACGAGCGCGACGAGGACGAGCGAGACCCCCGCCAGGGACAGCGCCAGCCCGAACGTGCGGCGGCGGCTGAGCCCCGCGAGCCAGCGCGGCCCCTGCCACACGCCGAGCGCGACCCCGGCGAAGACGGCCATGACGACCACGCCGTACCCCGGGTCACCGGCGCCCAGGCTCGTCACGAAGGCGCGGCCCAGGCCCAGCACGACCCCACCGGCGGCGAACGCGACGAGCATCCCGAAGACGAGGCCGCGCAGCAGCGGTGAGCCGCCGACGAAGCGCCAGCCCTCGACGATGTCGCGACCCAGCGTCGGGGCGAGCCCGCCCTCGCGCGGGCGGACCTCGCGCGGCGGGATGTCCAGGCGCCAGATGACGGCGGCGGCGACGAGGAACGTCACCGCGTTGACGTACATCGCGAGGTCGGACTGCCCGCCGCGCAGGAACGGCAGGAGGTTGTCGAGCACGCCCGTGAGCAGCGTGAGGAGGATGAACGCGAGCCCGGCCACGGGGGCCGAACCGTAGGTGGCGACGAGGCTGATCTGGTTGGCGACCTCGAGCTTGCGGGCCGGGACGAGGTTGGGGACGGTCGCGTCCTTGGCGGGCCCCCAGAACAACGTGACGAGCTCGATGAGCAGGGTCGCCACGAACAGCCACGTGAGGCTGCCGGCGATCGGGATGGAGATGAACAGCGCGAACCGCAGGACGTCGCCCACGACCATCGTCAGGCGGCGGTCCAGCCGGTCGGCCAGGGCCCCGGCGAGCGGCCCGAGGAGGGCGGCCGGGGCGAGCTGGAGGATGAAGACCGTCGAGACCGCGACGGACGTCTGGGTGGCGTCGCCGACCGTGAGCCCCGCGGCCGTCCCGAGCTTGGCGAGCATGCCCAGCCAGTCCCCGAAGCTGGACAGCATGAGCGAGAGCCACATGCGGCGGAAGTCGGGGTGGTCGCGCAGCAGGGCCCGCACGTCGTGGTCGGGAGCTGCGGCGGCGGTCACGACGTCAGGGTAAGGGGCGCCTCCGACAGGCCCGCCGCACGCGCGACGGGCCTGTGCACGGAGGTCACGACTGCGCGGGGGCGGCCGTCTTCTTGGCCGCGATCTTCTTCGCGGTCGTCTTCCCGGCCGTCGTCTTCTTGGCGGCGGCCTTCTTCGCGGTCTTCTTCACGGGCCCCTTGGCGCGCTTGTCGGCGAGCAGCTCGGCCGCGCGCTCCAGCGTGATCGTCTCGGGGTCGTCGTCCTTGCGCAGCGTGGCGTTGGTCGTGCCGTCGGTCGCGTACGGACCGAAGCGGCCGTCCTTGACGACGATCGGCTGGCCGGACTCGGGGTCGGGCCCGAGCTCCTTCAGCGGCGGCTTGGCGACCTGACCGCGGCGCGTCTTGGGCTGGGCGTAGATCGCCAGCACCTCGGGCAGCGTGATCGAGAAGATCTGGTCCTCGGACTCCAGCGAGCGGGAGTCCGTGCCCTTCTTCAGGTACGGCCCGTAGCGGCCGTTCTGCGCGGTGATCTCGTCCCCGGACTCGGGGTCGGCGCCGACGACGCGGGGCAGGGACAGCAGCTGCAGCGCCTGCTCGAGCGTGACGGTCTCGACCGACATGTCCTTGAACAGCGAGCCCGTGCGCGGCTTGACCTTCGCGGCCTTCTTGGCCGCCCGCTTCTTCGGCGCGGCCTGCTCGGCGCGCTCCTCCACGGCGGTCTTCGGGGCGTCGTCGTCCTCGATGAGCTCGGTGACGTACGGGCCGTAGCGGCCGACGCGGGCGACGATCGTGCGCCCCGTCTCCGGGTCCTGCCCCAGGACGTTGTCGCCCTCGGACTGCGAGGTCAGCAGCTCGTACGCCTTCTCGACGGTCATCTCGTCGGGCGCGACGTCCTCGGGGACCGAGGCCTTGAGCAGCTCGCCGGTCTCGCGGTCGGGGCCCTCGAGGTAGGGGCCGTAGCGGCCCACGCGCAGGACGACCCCCTCGCCGATCGGGACGGTCGAGATCTCGCGGGCGTCGATCGCACCGAGGTCGTCGGCCAGGCCCTTGATGCCGTCGAGCTCGGCGGTCGCCCCGTCCCCCGGACCGTCGGGGCGCGGCGCGTCGGCGACGACGGCCCCGTTGGCCGGGCCGTCGGCACCGAAGTAGAAGCGCGTCAGCCAGTCCACGCGCTCGGCCTCGCCGCGCGAGATCGCGTCGAGGTCGTTCTCCATCTCGGCGGTGAAGTCGTAGTCGACGAGCTTGGGGAAGTGCTCCTCGAGCAGCCGCGTCACGGCGAACGCGAGCCAGCTCGGGACGAGGGCCGAACCCTTGTACCAGACGTACCCGCGGTCGACGATCGTCGAGATGATCGACTGGAACGTCGAGGGCCGCCCGATCCCCTTCTCCTCCAGCGTCTTGATGAGGCTGGCCTCGGTGTACCGGGCGGGCGGGGTGGTCTCGTGCCCGTCGGCGGCGAGGTC
Source organism: Kineococcus sp. DHX-1 (assembly GCF_042473625.1). Lineage (GTDB taxonomy): Bacteria > Actinomycetota > Actinomycetes > Actinomycetales > Kineococcaceae > Kineococcus. The sequence continues at coordinate 3,943,372 of NZ_CP170445.1, forward strand.
GCGCGCCGTCAGCGGGTCCCCGGCGGTGACCTGCGGCAGGCGACGGTCCTCGTCACCCGAGCCCTCGTCGTCGCGGGTGGCGTCGCGGCCCTCCTCGTAGGCGGCGAGGAACCCGCGGAACGTGATGATCGTGCCGGAGGCGGAGAACTCGACCGCGCGGCCGTCGGCCGTGGTCGCGCCGAGGCGGACGGTCGCGGTCGTCCCGCGGGCGTCGTGCATCTGGGAGGCGACGGTCCGCTTCCAGATGAGGTCGTAGAGGCGGTAGTCGTCCCCGCGCAGCTCGCCGGAGACCTGCGCCGGCGTCCGGAACGTCTCCCCCGCCGGGCGGATGGCCTCGTGGCCCTCCTGCGCGTTCTTCGTCTTCGACGTGTAGTTGCGCGGGGAGTCCGGCACGTACTCCGGGCCGTACAGCTCCCGGGCCTGGGCCCGCGCCGCCGCCAGCGCCTGCGAGGACAGCTGGATCGAGTCCGTACGCATGTACGTGATGTAGCCGCGCTCGTACAGGCCCTGCGCCGTGCGCATGGTCTGCCGGGCGTTGAGGCGCAGCTTGCGCGAGGCCTCCTGCTGCAGCGTGGAGGTGATGAACGGCGCGGCCGGGCGCCGCGTGTACGGCTTCTCCTCGACCCCGCGGACGGCGAACTGCGACTGCGCGAGCCCGGCGACGATCGCCTCGGCCGCGGCGACGTCGAGGTGGGCGACGTTCGCGGACTTCAGGGAGCCGTCGTCGGCGAAGTCGCGGCCGCTGGCCACGCGCCTGCCCTCGACGCTGGACAGCTTGGCACTGAACGCCGAGTCGCCCTCGGGCTGGAACGTGCCGGTGATGTCGGCGTAGCCGGCGGCGACGAACGCCATCCGCTCGCGCTCGCGCTCGACGCACAGCCGGGTGGCGACGGACTGCACGCGGCCGGCCGACAGGCCCGCGCGGACCTTGCGCCACAGCACCGGGGACAGCTCGTAGCCGTAGAGGCGGTCGAGGATGCGCCGCGTCTCCTGCGCGTCGACCATGCGGTTGTCGATGTCGCGCAGCTCGCGGGAGGCCTGCTGGATGGCCTCGCGGGTGATCTCGCCGAAGACCATGCGGCGGTAGGGCACGCGCGGTTCGAGCGCCTGCACGAGGTGCCAGGCGATGGCCTCGCCCTCGCGGTCGCGGTCGGTGGCGAGGATGAGCTCGTCGACGTCCTTCAGGGCGCGCTTGAGCTCGGAGACCTTCTTCTTCTTGTCGCCGTCCACGACGTAGTACGGCTCGAAGCCGTGCTCCACGTCGACCGCGAACTTGCCGAAGGGGCCCTTCTTGACGTCGTCGGGCAGCTGCGAGGGCTGGGGCAGGTCGCGGATGTGGCCGTAGCTCGCCTCGACCTGGTAACCCGGGCCGAGGTACGTCGAGATCTTGTCGATCTTGCTGGGCGACTCGACGATCACCAGCCGGCGCAGTCCGTCACCGGACGCCTTCGTTCCCTGGGCCTTGCCCGCCACTGGTCCTGCCTCTCACCTTCGACTCGCTGTCCGCCCCTGCAGGACGCCGGCTCTGGTCCCCCGCCGGGCACGTCCCGCCGTGCACTCTCGCACGTCGCGGCGACACGGCGTGCACCTGTGCACACCCGGGGCTGCTCTGGACGTGCCCTGCCAATGTGCCACGGCGGGCCCCGCGGCACGCAACCGGCGGGTCCGCGGGGCCCCTGGGCGACCTCACCCACCGTCACCTCCGCACGGCGCCGGGGAGGGAACGCTGTCCGGCCGGCGGTGACGCAGGGTCAGGGCAGGAGGAGGAAGCCGTCCTCCACGAGCGACCGGACGCGCGGGTAGAGGCGCGTCCGCACGTCCCCGACGGCCTCGTCGCCGAGGACCGCGAGGCCCGCGGTGATCTGGCCGACCGTCAGCTCCCCGTCGCACGCGCCGACCAGGCCGGCGAGGTCGCCGTCCACCTGCGCGACGCGGCGCAGGCCGCCGCCCTGGCGGAGCAGGACGATCCGCGGGTCCGGGTCACCGGGGGTGTGGAAGCGCTCGTCGGTGACGTCGGGGGCGACGGTGACGGTCAGGTCGCCCAGGTCCTCCACCGCAGCGAGGCGGTCGTGCGTGGCCAGGCCGCGGGCGAAGACCTCGCCGAGGGGGTCGCTGAGCGCGGCGAGGTTCTCCTCGAACCGGCGCAGCGGCGCGCCCGACCGCTCGGGGCGGCGCAGCGTCACGACCCCGAAGCCGACGCCCGTGACTCCGCGGGCGTCGAAGTCGTCCAGCCACGCCGCGTAGAGCTCGTCGAAGCGCGGGCCGGCCTTCTGCCCCCCGTCGCGGATCCACGTCTCGGCGTACAGCGCCGGGTCGGCGACCTCGCGCTGGACGACCCACGCGTCCAGGCCGGTGCCCTCGAGCCAGCCCTCGAGCCGCTGCGACCAGCTCTGCCCGTCGTGCAGCTCCCAGTTCCCGAGCAGCTGCGCGACGCCGCCGGGTGCCAGCACCCGACCCACCTCCCCGACGAGGCGGGCGACGAGGGAGTCCCCGGGCATCCCGCCGTCGCGGTACTCGTACGTGGGCACGGCCGAGGTGCGCGGGGTGATGACGAACGGCGGGTTCGACACGACGAGGTCGAAGAGCTCTCCGTCGCGGACGGGCTCGAAGAGCGAACCGTGGCGCAGGTCGAGGGTGACCTCGTTGAGCGCTGCATTGACGGCCGCGAGGTCGAGCGCGCGTTCGGAGGTGTCGGTCGCCGTGACGCGCCGCGCGTGCCGGGAGGCGTGCAGGGCCTGGACGCCGCAGCCGGTCCCGACGTCCAGGACGCGCCCGACGGGGGTGCGCACGGTCGCGGACGCCAGCGTCAGGGAGGCGCCGCCGACGCCGAGGACGTGGTCGGCGGACAGGGCCTCGCCGGTGGCGAGCTCGCCGAGGTCGGAGACGAGCCACCAGCTCGCGTCACCGTCGAGGGCGTCGGCCACGGAGTAGGGCCGCAGGTCCACGAGCGGGCGGACCTCGTCGTCGGGTCCCTCGCCGGCCGCGGCCACGAGGCCGAGGGCGGCGGCCCCGGCGGTGCGGGTGCGGGGCAGGGCCGCGTCGAGCTCGGCGCGCGTGACGGTCCGGCCGAGCGTCGCGCAGCGCAGCAGCACGGCGGCGGGTTCGCGCGAACCGGCCGTCGCCCGCAGCGCGGGCAGCGGCTGCTCGCGGTCCAGAGCCGCCGAGGCGACGTCACCGACGAGCGCGGACACCCCCTCGACGGTGTAGTCCGCTGCCCGCAGGTCCGCCCGCAACCCCGCGAGGAGTTCGAGCGGACCGGCGGGGTCCACGGCGGGGTTCTCGGCGGGAGGCACGTCGGACGTCACGTGCGCCGAGTCTGCCCCACGTCAGGGGCGTCGCTCGACCCCCTCCTCCGTGCGCAGGTCGACCCCCACGGGCGGCGGCGAGGTGGGCGCCGCCATGTCGACGCGGCGGTTCTTGCTGACGACGACCGCCGCCACGATGACGACCGTGGCGACCGCGGCGATCCCGTACCGCAGCCACTGGTTGGAGTCCGGCCCGATGGACAGCGTCACGACGGCCGGGGCGACGAGCAGGGCGACGAGGTTCATCACCTTGATGAGCGGGTTGATCGCCGGGCCCGCGGTGTCCTTGAACGGGTCACCGACCGTGTCGCCGATGACCGTCGCGGCGTGGGCCTCCGACCCCTTCCCGCCGTGCAGCCCGTCCTCGACGAGCTTCTTGGCGTTGTCCCACGCCCCGCCCGCGTTCGCGAGGAACACGGCCATGAGGACGCCCGCCCCGATGGCCCCGCCGAGGAACCCGGCCAGCGGCGCGACGCCGAGCCCGAACCCGACGGCGATGGGGGCGAACGCGGCGAGCAGCCCCGGGGTCGCGAGTTCGCGCAGCGCGTCGCGCGTGCAGAGGTCGACGACGCGGCCGTGGTCGGGCTTCTCGGTCCCGTCCATGATCCCGGGGTGGTCGGCGAACTGCCGGCGCACCTCCAGGACGACGGCTCCGGCCGAGCGGCCCACCGCGTTCACCGCCAGGCCGGAGAACAGGAACACGACCGCCGCCCCGAGCAGGACGCCGACGAGGGTCGTGGGCGTGGAGATCTGGAAGTCCCCGAGGATGGCCAGCACGTAGGCCGAGGGCCGTTCGATCCCGACGGCCACCTGCTGGATCCGCTCGGTGACGGCGTTCTGGTACGAGCCGAACAGGGCGGTGGCGGCCAGGACCGCGGTCGCGATCGCGATGCCCTTCGTCACGGCCTTCGTCGTGTTCCCGACGGCGTCGAGTTCGGTGAGGACGGCGGCGCCCTCCCCGTCGACGTCACCGCTCATCTCGGCGATGCCCTGCGCGTTGTCGCTGACCGGGCCGAAGGTGTCCATGGCGACGATGACGCCGACCGTGGTCAGCAACCCGCAGCCGGCGAGGGCGATGAGGAACATCGCCAGGGCCAGCACCCCGCCCGCGAGCACGAACGCGAGGAACACCGCACCCGCGATGACGATCGTCGTGTAGACGGCGGATTCCAGGCCGAGGCCGATCCCGGACAGGACGACCGTCGCCGGCCCCGTCACCGACGCCCCCGCGACGTCGCGCGTGGGCCGCGCCTCGGTGCCCGTGTAGTGGCCCGTGATGAAGAGGATGAGGACCGCGAGCAGGATCCCGAGGAACACCGCGGCGAAGGCGATGAGCCGGGGGTCGCCGTTCAGGGAGGCGACCGTGCCGGCGGCCCCGCTGAAACCGGCGAAGGTGGACGGCAGGAACGCGAAGCACGCGACGGCCGTCCCCACGAGCGCGATCGCGGCCGAGAGGTAGAACCCGTTCTGGATCGACGTCAGCCCGCTGACGCCGGCACGGGCGCGGACGAGCACGACGCCGAGCGCGGCCGTGATCGCGCCGATGGCGGGGATGAGCAGCGGCAGGACGAGTCCGTCCTCGCCGATGGCGGCGCTGCCGAGGATGACCGCGGCGACGATCGTGACCGCGTAGGACTCGAACAGGTCGGCCGCCATGCCGGCGCAGTCGCCGACGTTGTCCCCCACGTTGTCCGCGATGGTCGCGGGGTTGCGCGGGTCGTCCTCTGGGATGCCCTGCTCGATCTTCCCGACCAGGTCGGCCCCGACGTCCGCGGCCTTGGTGAAGATGCCGCCGCCGACGCGCATGAACATCGCCAGGAGGGCGGCGCCGAAACCGAAACCCTCCAGCACGGTGGGGGCCTCGCGCCCGAACGCGACGACCGCGATCGACGCCCCGAGCAACCCCAGGCCGACGGTCGTCATGCCGACGACACCACCGGTGCGGAAAGCGATGCGCATGCCCTCCTCGCGCCCCCCGGCGGGTTGCCGCGCCGCCGCGGCGACGCGGACGTTCGCCCGCACCGCGAGTGACATGCCGAGGTACCCGATGGCGGCGGAGAAACCGGCACCGACGAGGAACGCGACGCTGCGCGCGGCCCGCAGGTCCCAGCCGTCGGCCGGCAGCGCGAGCAGCAGGATCACGACCGCGAGGGCGAACCACGCGAGGGTGCGGAACTGGCGGCGCAGGTAGGCCGCGGCCCCGCTCTGCACGGCCCCGGCGATGGACTGCATCCGTTCGGTGCCCTCACCGGCGGCGAGCACCTGTCGTCGGAACACGAACGCGGCGGCGAGCGCCAGCAGCGAGACGACCGCGACGGCGACCGCGATCCCCTGGGCTGAAGTCGACAGTTCCTCGGGCACGGGCATCCGTCCTCCTCGACGTGTGCTGACCTCTGCACGCAGCGTAGGACAGCGGTGCCCGGAGTGGCTACGCAGCGGAACTGCGGAGGAGTCGGCCGGGAGCCGTGGAGGTGTCAGAAGGAGCGGGTGTCCTCGCTCGCCGGTTGCAGGTTCCACGACAGCGTGACCCCGCCAGCGGAACTCGTCTCGGCGCTGGAGTCGGCCATCCCGGCCATGAGGGCCAGGGACAACGGGTCGGCGGTGGCGAGCGGTCCGGGCCCGTCGGGGACGGGTCCACCGTCGGGACCGCACTGGCTCACGGTGACGTCGAGGCGGTCGTCGTCGTCGCACAACCGCATGTCGACGAGGGAGACCGGCGGACCGGTCGGGGCCGCGAGGACCCCGCCGGCCACTGCCCGCGCGCACGCCTCACCGATGGCGATGCGGATCTCGTCGAGCTGGTCCTCCCCGAAACCGGCCCGCCGCGCCACCGAGACGGCCACGAGGCGCGCGGTGCGCACGTGCTCGGCCATCGGGGAGAAGCGCAGGGTCACGGTGGGCACGGTTCCGGTTCTCCTGGTCGATCGGGTGGGACCGCGAGGTCCCGTGGCGGGGCTCAGGAGGTGGCGTTGGCCTCGTCCGAGGACGCGGAGGCGGCGATCGCGTCGGCCACCGTGTCGTGGATGGGGAACACCTTCGTCAGACCGGTGATGCGGAAGACCTTGAGGATCTTCTCGCGCTGGCAGACGAGGTGCAGCGACCCGTCGTGGGAACGCACGCGCTTGAGGCCGCCGACCAGGACGCCGAGACCGGTGGAGTCGAGGAACTCGACACCCTCCATGTCCACGACGAGGTGGTGGTGGCCGGCACCCACGAGTTCGTTGAGACGCTCGCGCAGGGTGGGCGCGGTGTACACGTCGATCTCGCCGGACACCTCGACGACGGTCCGGCCGCTCTCCTCGCGGCTGGTCACCGACAGGTCCACAGGGACCCCTCCTCGCTGCTGGTCTGCTGCCCGCTCGTGCGCGCAGGTGTGTGCAGTGGACTGCGAGAGCACCGCTGTGCCCTCCCTGGGCATTCAACCACCACGCTGCGTGAGGGGCCTGCCCAACGTGCGCCCGGTGCGGACCCACGGCGCCGAGGGGTCCCGTGCTGGGCCGCCGCGGGGGGACACTGGGGACGTGAGCGGCGGGGTACGGGGAACGGGTCCGGCCGGCGGTGACCCCCGCTGGCAGCGGCTGCTCGACGCCGGCCTGCGCTCCGACCGCGTCCGCCACGTCGAACGCCTCCCGGCCCGGCCCGGCGTCCGCCTGCCCTGGCCGGAGTGGGCCGACCCCGAGGTCGTCGCCGCCCTCGAGCGCGGCACCGGGGGCAGCCCGTGGCGGCACCAGGTGCAGGCCGCCGAGGCGGTCCGGGCGGGCCGTTCCACCGTCCTGTCGGCCGGCACGGCGTCGGGCAAGTCGCTGGCCTACCAGCTGCCGGTCCTGACGGCCCTGCGCGAGAGCGCGCTGACCTCGCCCAACGGCAAGGGCGCCACCGCGATCTACCTGTCGCCGACCAAGGCGCTGGCCGCCGACCAGGACGCCCGGCTGCGCGCCCTGGGCCTGGACCGGCCGCTGACCAGCACGTACGACGGCGACACCCCGCCGGAGGTCCGGCGCTGGATCCGGGAGCACGCCGCCCTCGTCCTCACCAACGTCGACATGCTGCACCGCTCGGTCCTGCCTGGCCACGAGCACTGGGCCAGCTTCCTGCGCCGGCTGCGGTACGTCGTGGTCGACGAGCTGCACACCTACCGCGGCGTCTTCGGCTCGCACACGGCGGCCGTCCTGCGCCGCCTGCGGCGCCTGGCCGCGCGCTACGGCTCCGACCCGGTCTTCGTGCTCGCCTCGGCCACGGTGGCCGACCCGGCGACGACCGCGCGCCGGCTGACGGGGATCGACGTGCACGCCGTCACCGAGGACGCCTCCGCCCGCCCCGCCGTCTCCGTCGCGCTGTGGGAACCCCCGCTGCGGCCGGGCGGGCCCGAACCCGCCGGCCAGAGCGCACCGGGGGCGGGGACGGAGCGGCGCACCGCCACGGCCGAGGCCTCGGACCTGCTCGGGGACCTCGTCCTCGAGGGCGTGCGCACGCTGGCCTTCGTCCGCAGCCGCACGGGCGCGGAGTCCGTCGCGGCCGGGGCGCGCCGGCGCCTGGCCGACGTCGACGAGGACCTCGCCGGTCGCGTCCTGGCCTACCGCGGCGGGTACCTGCCCGAAGACCGGCGAGTGCTGGAGGAGGGGCTGCGGTCCGGCCAGGTCGTCGGCATGGCCACGACCAACGCCCTGGAGCTCGGCGTCGACGTCGCCGGCCTGGACGCCGTCCTCGTGGCCGGCTGGCCGGGGACGCGCGCCTCCTTCTGGCAGCAGATCGGTCGCGCGGGGCGCCGCGGGACACCGGCGCTCGGCGTGTTCGTCTCACGCGACGACCCGTTGGACACCTACCTCGCCCACCACCCCGAGGCGCTGTTCGGCGCTGGCGTCGAGGCCACCGTCCTCGACCCCGACAACGTCTACGTCCTCGCCCCGCACCTGGCCGCCGCGGCCCAGGAACTGCCCCTCACCGAGGCCGACCTCGACCTGTTCGGGCCGGTCGCCGCCGACGTCGTCGACCTCCTCGTCCAGCGGGAGATGCTGCGGCGCAGGGCGAACGGCTGGTACTGGACGCGCCGCGACCGCGCCGTGGACCTCACCGACCTGCGCGGCGCCGGCGGCAGCGTCCGGATCGTCGAGGACGTCACCGGTCGCATCCTCGGGACGGTCGAGGCGTCCTCGGCCGACTCCGCCGTCCACGAGGGTGCCGTCCACGTGCACCAGGGCCGCACCTACCTCGTCGACCGGCTCGACCTCGAGGACTCCCTCGCCGTCGTCCACCTCGAACCCGACCCCGGCTACACGACCCACGCGCGCTCGGACTCCGACGTGCGGATCCTCGGCGTCGACGGCACCCGCACCGCAGGCCCCGTCACCGTCTCGTCCGGGATCGTGGAGGTGACCAGCCGCGTCACCGGGTTCCTGCGCCGCCGCACCGGCACCGGCACCGTCCTGTCAGAGCAGCCGCTGGACCTCCCCGAACGCCGGCTGCGCACCCGCGCCGTCTGGTGGACCCTCGACGTCGACGTCGCCGAGGGCGTCCTGGGTGACGTGCTGCGCCTGCCCGGCGCCCTGCACGCCGCCGAGCACGCCTCGATCGGCCTGCTGCCCCTGCTCGCGACGTGCGACCGCTGGGACCTCGGCGGCCTGTCCACCGCCCTGCACCCCGACACCGAACTGCCGACCGTCTTCGTCCACGACGCCGTCCCCGGCGGGGCCGGCTTCGCCGACCGCGGCCACGAGCGGTTCCTGGAGTGGACGACCGCGACGCGGGACGCCGTCCGCGCCTGCGCGTGCGAGGACGGCTGCCCGGCGTGCGTGCAGTCCCCCAAGTGCGGCAACGGCAACGAACCCCTCGACAAGGCCGGGGCGCTCGCGGTCCTCGACGTGCTCCTCGGTGCCGTGCAGGCTCACTGGATCGCCGTCCCGGCCGGGGCCGCCTCCCCCGACGTCGCCTGAGCACCCGCTTCGACACCGGTCTGAGCACCCGGCTGAGCACCCGCCTGACCCGCGCGGGCCGTGGCCCGGGCCGGGCCCAGCAGACCCGCGAGCCCGACCGGGCGCACGGCGGCCGTCACGGTGACCACCCCGGCGGCGTCGACACCGCAGACCACCGCCGCACCCTCGGCCCGGGCGACCGCCGCCGCGCGGGCGCAGACGTCGCCCGTGGCACGACCCACCACGACGTCCGCACCCGCGAGCGCCGCGAGGTCGGCCGCCGACTCCGCCCGGTGCCGGGCGACGACGGCGGTGACCAGCGCGAGGACCACCAGGAGCAGCGACAGCAGCGCCGCGCACACCCCGACGGCGACGACCGACCCGCTGCCGGCGTCGTCCCCGGCCCCGCGGCGACTCCCGCTCACGGCGCCTCCACCGCCGCCGTCGCCGACCCGCGGGCCAGGACCGCCCCGCCGACGGGTCCGGCCAGCCGCTGCTGGAGGCTCACCTCGACGCGGACCGTGGCGGCCCCCGCCACCGGGGAGCCGCCCTCGTCCCCGCTGACGACGCGGACCACCGCCCCGGCCGGTCCGGCCGCCCGGGCGACCCGCTCCACGACCTCGAGGGACTCCCCCCGCGCCGCGACCCGGGCGGCGGCGCGTGCCGCGTCGACGCACTGGACCTGCGTCACGACGATGCGCACGGCACCAAGCGCGAGCGCCAGGAGCACGACGACGGCGGGCAGCAGGAGTGCGAACTCCGCCGTCACCGACCCCGCGTCCCGGCGCCGCCGCGTCCCGGTGCTCACCCCAGCGTCAGCGCCTGCCGGACGACGCCGAGGAGCATCCCCCGCACCTCGTCGCTGCGGAGCACGGCGATGAGCAGCCCGGCGAAACCGCAGGCGGCCAGCGTCGCCATCGCGTACTCGGCCGTCGCCATCCCCGCGTCCCGGGGTTCGGGTTCCCCGGTTCCGGTTCCCGCAGCCCCGCCCGGATCCGTCGTGGTCGTGTCCTCCGCGTCGCGCCCCAGTTCCAGGTCCCGTTCCGACACCGTTCCTCCTCCTCCGCCGAAGGCCGGGAAACCCCGGCTCGCAACCACTCTCACCGCCGTGGACCCCCGCCGGAACCTCCTGCGGTCGGCCTGTGGAGAACCTCACCGGAACCGCCCCTGTGGGTCCCGGGACGTCACGACAGCACGTCCCCGGCCAGGCTGAGGACGACGGGCACGACCCCGAGCAGCAGGAACGCGGGCAGCGTGCACAACCCCAGCGGCAGGACCAGCGAGGCCGACAACCGGGCCGCCGCGGCCTCGGCCTCCCAGCGCCTGCGGTCCCGCCCGGAGGCGGCCGCCGACCGCAGCAGGTCGGCGACGGGCGCCCCGGTCCGCGCCGACAGCAGCAGCGGCTCGGCCAGTTCGTCCCACCGGCCGGCGTCGTCGGCGAAGGCCGCGGCGGGGCCGTCCGGCCCCGACCCCCACGACAACCGCACCGCGGCCCGCTGCAGCGGCGGTTCGGCGGCGAAACCCTCCTCGTCGAGCGCGTCGAGGACGGCGGCCAGGGCCCGGCCCGGCGGCATCCCGGCGGTGACGGCCGCGGCGAGCAGGTCCGCGACGAGCGGGGCCTCGACGGACGGCGGCCCGTCCGGGACCCGCCGGCGCCGGAACCGGCCGCGGAGGTCCGCGGGGAACCCCGCACGCCCGCGCCGGGCGACGTCCTCGCTCGCCCGCGTGGGGACGAGCACCGCCGCGGCGAGCAGCACCGCCACCACCAGGGCCGCCCCGGGACCGGGGCTCACGACCGCCTCACCGGCCGGCCGCCGCGGCGCGCCGGACCAGCCGGGCGCTCCACCGGTGACCGGCCACGAGCAGGACGAGCCCGGCCACGGCGCTCGCACGACCCGCGGGTGACGTCGCGAGGACCTCCCAGGGCCGGGCCCCCAGCAGCGCACCGAGGACCACCCCGAGCAGCGGGAGGGCGGAGACCGTCCGGGCGCTCGTCCGGGCGCCGGCCAGGGCGGTGCGGACCGCGGCCCGGGCCGCCGCGTCCGCCCGCAGACCCGCCGCGCAGGCGTCGAGCGCCTCGGCCGCCGGCGCCCCGGTCGTCGCCACCAACCGGCGCACGACGTGGACGACCCGCTCCCCGGGCACGACGCCGGGGGACGGGGCGGAGCCGGCCGGGGCCGCGTCGAGCAGCGCCCAGGCCGTCGCGGGGGCGACACCGGCCCGCAGCAGGGCCGCCACCTGCTCGGCGCGCGCGGCCGCCTGCAGTTCCGGGGCAGGCGCAGCGGCCCGGGCACCGCCGGTGGTCCGGCCCCCGTGACGCCGGCGCCGGCGGCGGGGTGAGCCGGGCCGGGTCGCGCGACGGCCCGGCCCGAGCAGACCCGCGGCGAGCAGGAGGCCCGCGACGAGCAGCGGCGACGCGGTCACCACGCCGCCCACGGAGCCGCTCACGACGACTCGGCCGCGGCGCAGGCCGGTGCGCCCAGGAGGGCGCGGAGCCTGTCGAAGCCCTCCGCCCGGCCCTTCCCGCGGACCAGGGCCGGCAGCACGACGGCCCGTCCCCGGTCCTCCCCGACGACGCCGACCTCGATCACCGCGCGCCCGCCACCGTCCCGACCGTCGATGTCGTCTCCGCGCCGGTCGCCGTGCCGCTCGACGTGAACGACCACGTCCACCCCCGCGAGCAGCTGGGCGTCGACGACGGCGGGCGCGACCCCCGCCGTCGCCGCGAGGGCGTGCAACCGCACGGGCACGTCCGCGGCCGCGTTGGCGTGCAGCGTCCCCGCGCCACCGGCGTGGCCGGTGTTGAGGGCGGCCAGCAGGTCGCGCACCTCGGCGCCACGGCACTCGCCCACGACGAGGCGGTCGGGCCGCATGCGCAGCGCCTGCCGGACGAGGACGTCCAGGCCCACGGCGCCGCGGCCCTCGACGTTGCCGTGGCGCGCCTCGAGCCGGACGACGTGCGGGTGGTCCGGGCGCAGTTCACCCGCGTCCTCCACCAGGACGATGCGTTCCCCCGTCGGCACGAGCCCCAGCAGCGCCTGGAGCAGCGTCGTCTTGCCACTGCCAGTCCCGCCGCTGACGAGCAGGGACCGCCGCTGCGCCACGACCGCGCGCAGCACCGGTCCCCAGCCTGCGGGAACGGCGCCGGAGCGTTCCAGCTCCTCGAAGCCGAGGCGCCGCAGCGCGGGGACCCGCAGGCTCAGGTGGGTCCCGTCGGGGGCCAGCGGCGGCAGGACCGCGTGCAGGCGCGTGCCGTCGGGCAGCCGGGCGTCGACGAACGGGCTCGCATCGTCCAGCCGGCGCCCGGCCCCGGCGGCCAGGCGCACGGCCAGGGCGCGGACCTCCTCCTCCCCGCCGAGGCCCACGTGGGCGCGACGCAGCCCGGCACCGTCGTCCACCCACACCGCGCCGCCGCCGTTGACGAGCACGTCGGTCGTGCCGGGCACCTGCAGCAACGGCTGCAACCGGCCCGCCCCGACCAGTTCGGCGCCGACGCCGTCGAGCAGCCGCAGCAGGTCGGCGGCTCCGAGGACGACGCCCTCGGCCCGGGCCGCGGCCGCCACGGCCGACGGTTCGGGAGCGGTCCCGTCGCGGGCCAGCCGCTCCCGGACGGCCTCGACGATCCTGTCGAAGTCCTCGCCGGGCCTCCTCACCGCCGGGCCCCGTCGAGCCCCGCGGCGGCCCAGTCGCGCGCCAGGGCGGAGGCGAGCACCCGCAGGCTGCTGCGCCGGCCCCCCGGGACGCCCTCCCCCCGTTCCAGCGCGACGTCGAGGTCCCGGTCGGGGCGGACGGTCCCGGCCAGCGGCGCCCCGGCGGCGTCGGCGACGTCCTCGGCGTCCAGGCCGGCGCCCACGTCCCGGACGACGAGGCGGGCCCCGGTCGTCCCCGCCTGCCGCAGCTCGTCGAGGACGGCGCACGCCGCCGCGGCCCCGCGCGTCGTGCCGGGGGTGACGACGAGGAGCTCGTCGCACGCACCGAGGACGGGCCCCAAGTCCGACAGACCTCCGCGGGGCAGGTCGACCACGGTGGCGGCGAAGGCGCGCCGGGCCGCGTCGAGCACCGTCCAGACGGCGTCGGCGTCCGGCCCACCGCCACCGCGCCGGTCGGCGGGCAGGACGTGCAGCCCGGCCCCGAGGTGGACGGCCGAGCGCAGGACGTGCGGCCCGAGCCGCCCCTGGACGCCGGCGAGGTCCCCCCAGCGCAGCCCCGGCAGCGCATCGCCCCCGACGAGCAGGTCCAGACCCCCGGAGCGCGGGTCGGCGTCCAGGAGCAGGCAGCCGCCGAGGACCTCCGCGAGGGCCCGGCCCAGCCCGGCGGCCAGCACGCTGGCTCCCGCCCCGCCGGTCCCGCCGACGACGCCCAGCACGGGACCGCGCCGTCCCCGGCCGTCGGCCACGTCGGACAGCCGCTCGAGCAGCCAGTCCTGGGCCTCGGGGAGCACGACGGCGTGGTCGGCCCCCAGACCGGCGGCGACCTGCCACCAGGGCGGGTCGAGCGGGGCGCGACCGACGACGACCAGCGGGACCCCCGGCCGGCGCACCGCGGCGAGCCGTTCGGGGTCGGCGTCGACCCCGGCCAGCACGAGGGTCGCTACTCCGCCCAGGTCCACGACGGACGGGACGGCTCCGTCCCGGTGCAGGTCCGCTCCCGCCGCGGCGGCCAGCCGCACGAGGGCGGCGGCGAGGTCCTCGTCGCCGGTCAGGAGGAGGGCTGCCCCTGCGCCGGGCGCCCCCCGGTGGGCACCGTGCGTCCGCGAGCGCGGTCGGTCGGGGTGCCGGGCGGGGTGGGGGACCGCCCGTCGGACGGGTTCGCGGACGGGTTCGTGGACGGGCACTCCGGGCTCCTCGCGTCGGTGGGAGGACCACCCTGGTCACGAGGTGGGGCGTCCCCCCGCCGTCGGTCGGCGCCCTGTGGACGCGCGGCCCCTGTGGAGACCGGGACGACACGGCCGCGCGAACAGGGGCGGCCCTGTGGACGAGGAGGACGGACGGCACGACGGACGACGACACGTCGGCACCCGGCCCGTCAGAGGCCCGGAAGGAGAAGGGGGAATGAGAGACGGCCCCCGCTGGGGGGGAGCGGGGGCCGTCCACGGTCCGGCTCGGGGGGGATGAGCCGGGCCCGCATGTAGCCCACAGGGCGTACTGAAGCATCCTCACCCCTGGCAGGGGCGGTTGGCAATTCCTCCACGCCGACTGACGGAGATTTCGTGGCGAGCCTGAGTGCTTCCGCCGCAGCCCGGTCGCAGTTCTCGCACCGGACCTGCACAGGAAGGGATCAGGAACCGCCCGAGTACCCGCCCGCCGCGGACAGCCGGGTGAGGAAGTCGGCGGCCAACGGCGCCGCGACGGTCCCGCCCGAGGCCCCGTCGGTGACGAAGGCGGCGAAGGCCAGACCGCCCTGGTACCCGATCGTCCACGCGTGGGTGGCGGGCGGCACCGCGGTGCCGTACTCGGCCGTCCCCGTCTTGGCGTGGACCTCACCACCGGGCACCCCGGCGAGCGCCGTCGCGGTCCCGCTCGTGACGACGTCGCGCATGAGACCGGCGATGGTCCCGAGCAGCGCGGGTTCGGCGGCGCCGGCCGGCGCCGAGGGTGCGGCGGGCGCGGGGTCGACGACCACCTGGGGGCGGCGCAGTTCACCGGCCGCCACCGACGCGGCGGCCACCGCCATCGCCAGGGGGGAGGTGAGCGTGCGGCCCTGGCCGAAGCTCGCCGCGGCGAGGTCCACGGGCGACTGCGCCGGGGGCACCGAGCCGGCGAACGCGTCCACGCCGGTGGCCCACTCCGCCCCGACCCCCAGCGCGGCCGCCGCGGCCGGCAGGTCGTCGTCGCCCAGCCGAGGGCTCAGGCTCGCGAACGCGGTGTTGCACGAGCGCGCGAAGTCGGTGCGGAAGGGGACGTCCCCGAAGGCCTCGTCCTCGAAGTTCGAGAACGACCGGCCGTCGACCGTGTACGTCGGGGTGCAGGGCACGTTCTCGGCGACGTCGAGCCCGTGCCGCAGCAGGGCCAGCGTCGTGACCACCTTGAACGTCGACCCCGGGGGGAACCGGCCCGTCAGGGCGCGGTCTCCCCCGTCGACGGGGTAGTTGGCGACGGCGACGACGGCACCGGTGGCGACGTCGACCGCCACGAGCGCGGATTCCGCGGCCCGCGCGGCGAGCGCGTCGTCGGCGGCGCGCTGCACCGCGGCGTCGAGGGTCGTCGTGACGGCCTGGCCGGGGGCGGGCTCCACGCGGAACAGTTCCGCCGAACTCGCGTCCGCCCCACCGGTGGCCTGGACCGCGATGCCGACGCGGCCGGCGAGGCGCTCGTCGTAGGTCCGCTGCAACCCCGACAACCCCGAGAGGTCACCCGCCTCGTACCGGCCGCCGGAGGCCTCGACGACCTCCGCCGTGGCCTGCCCGACACTGCCGAGCAGGGCCCGGGCGAAACCCCGGGTGGGGGCCAAGGGCTGCGTGGACTCGGCGAACACGGCCCCGGGCACCGGTTGCAGGACGGCCCGCTGCGCGTCGTAGTCGCTGCGCCGCAACGTGATGACGTCGACGAACGCGTCGGGCGACGCCTTCTGGATCCGGGCGGCGAGGGCGACCGGGTCGACCCCGAGGGCCGCACCGAGGGCGTTCGCCGTGGCCACGGGGTCCTGGGTGCGGGAGGGCTGAACCCCCACCCGGACCACGGGGGTGGCGGTCACGACGGCCGACCCGTCGCGTCCCAGGACGTCCGCGCGGGCGGGGGCCGTCCGGTCGACCCGGAACACCGAACCCCCGGCCAGCGCCGGGTGCACGAGGGCGGGTTCCCACAGCGGGTGCCACGTGCCCGCGGAGCGGGCGAAGCGGACGGTGGTCGCGTACGCGAACCGCGCGCCGGGCGGTGCGCCGTGGGAGGCCGCCAGGTCGAACACCACCTCCAGCGCGGCGCTCGCCGACCGGGGGTCCTGCTCGTCCACGGTCGTCGAGGTGACGGACACGGCGGGCGCGGGCTGCGCGAGGTCGGCGGCCAGCCGGGCGTACTCGGCGCCGACGTCCGCGGGCAGCTGCCCACCGGGGGCCGCCTGGAACGGGACCGTCCCGAGGGTCCCGCCCGACCAGGCCGTCGCCAGCGCATCGGCGGCCGCCCGGAGGCCGTCCGCGGGGTCGTCGCGTCCCGAGACCAGCCACCACGCCCCGACGCCGGCCCCCGCGACGAGCACGGCGGACCCGGCGACCACCACGGCGCGGCGCCCGAGGTGCGACGCCCCCTCCCCGGGTGGGCCCGGAGCGCCGGCGGGGGGTCCGGACGACGAGGGCGGCTGCGCGCCCGGGGGCGTGGGCTCGGGGTCAGGTCCGTTGTCGGTCATCGCCCGTGATGCTCGCACGTCACGGGCTGCTAGCCTTCTGGGCGATGGAGGCGTCGCATAGTGGCCTAGTGCGCCCGCCTGCTAAGCGGGTTGAGGGCTAACACCCTCTCGCGGGTTCAAATCCCGCCGCCTCCGCCAGGGTCGAGGGCCCCGGTCGCACCACGCGACCGGGGCCCTCGCTCGTTCCCGGCGGAGGGCCACCCTCGCCGGGGGGCACCAGAAGCGTTGTGCCGCAACCGATTGGTGAGCGCGGCGGAAGCCCGCTACAGTAGGTCCAGTCAGCGCGTCACGGCGCGCCGGACGCGCCCGTAGCTCAACGGATAGAGCATCTGACTACGGATCAGAAGGTTAGGGGTTCGAATCCCTTCGGGCGCACACAGCAGGACGAGAGGCCCTCGGGACATCCCGGGGGCCTTTCGCCGTTCCCGGGCGTGTCACCTCCTCCGCCCGGGCTCGCCGGCCCCCGACCGGGCTCCCCACCCGAGCTCGACGCCCGCTCCCCGCCGGCCCCCGGGTCAGCCCGAGCGGCGGCCTCGGACAGGCCCCCTGGCACCCTTCAGCACCCCCTGCCCCTCGGCGACACCCGGCGGCACGCGGCAGCACCTGAACCCGAAATTCCTGTGGCCCCGCTCACAGGTCGCACCCACCCCCGCTGCCGGTTCCAGGAATGGATCTCCGCGCATTCCCCCCACCACCCGGCGGCGCCCCCGGGAACCCTTCCGCGCGTTCCCCGACCCGGCCGCTGAGAACCCCGGAGAACGCGCCGCCGAACCCCGGCGGGAACCGGCGACGGAGAACCTGCGCGCGGAGAACACCGGGTGGCCGGGGCCCACCGGGGCGCAACGGTTCTGGGGACCGCGCGGTTCACCCACCGGTTCGGCCGCTCCCGGAACCGCACAGTTCCTCCGCAGCTCTCCCGCGCAGATCCCGGGAGACGGGATGTCCCGGGGGCAGTAACTGCTCCGGTAAACGGGTCGTTCGATGCGCGAACTCCCGGAGAACTGTGGTTTCATTGCAGACGCCTTAATCCAGCCACTTCCCCCGGGAGCCCAGCATGGCAAGTCACGACGTCGCACTGAAGGTGGCCACCGAACTGCCCGTCGGTGCCGTCGACCTCGAGATCCCCGTCAAGCGGAACGGTCGCAAGATCGGCACCTTCACGGTGAACGCGAACGGTGTCTCGTGGAACCCGGCGACGGCCAAGGCCGCCACCACCGTGACGTGGGAAGACCTCCCCGCCGCGCTGGCCGGCACCCCCGCCGCCGCTGCCCCGGCCGCCGCTCCGGCGAAGAAGGCCGCTCCGGCCAAGAAGGCCGCCCCGGCCAAGAAGGCGGCCGCCAAGAAGGCCGCCCCCGCTCCGGTCGAGGAAACCCCGGCCCCCGCCGCCGAGACCCCGGCTCCCGCGGCCACCCCGGCCAAGAAGGCGACGACCAAGTCGGCCGCGAAGTCCGCCGCGAAGTCGACGGCCGCCACGTCGACCGCTGCCTCGACCACCAAGAAGGCCGCCGCGAAGAAGTCGACCCCCGCGTCGTCCTCCGGCGCCGTGGACGCCCGCGCCGTGCGCGAGTGGGCCGCCGCCAACGGGATCGCCGTCGCGCCGCGCGGCCCGATCTCCTCCAGCATCATCGACCAGTTCAAGGCTGCTCAGTGAGCTGAGCACCACTGGCACGCAGAGGGGGCGGGATCTTCGGATCCCGCCCCCTCTCGCGCGTCCACCGGTCCTCGCGACCGGGGAGCCGTCAGCGGAACCGCGGTGGCAGCGCCTTGCGGGCGATGCGTCCCACCCGGGTCCCCCGCCGTCGCGGCAGGTCCACCGCGCCCACCTCACCGAACAACTGCTCGCAGATGCGCACGTAGACCTGGTCGGGCATCGGCAACCGGTCCACGTCGCTCAGCGCCTGGTCCTGGCCGGCCGATTCCATGACCAGCTCGCCGTACCCGAGGAAGCGCCCGAGCAGCGAGCGGTTGTAGCTCATGTCGGTGACCTTCGACAGCGGCATCATCGCGACCTGGCGCTTCACGACGCCGTACGTCAGCAGCAACCGCTTGTCCGTGGCGATGAACCAGTCCCCCCGCCACTGGAGCCACTTCCAGACGGCCCGGCCGAGCAGGACCAGCCAGCCGAGGAACGTCACGTTCGGCAGGTACGGGACGTCGCCCGCGCGGACGACGAGCCACAACCACCCGCCGAGCCCGGTGACGCAGCTGAGCACCGGTTCGGCGAGCACGACGAGGTGGCGCCGCAGGCAGACCAGGCGCTTCTCGGTGCTCAGGACGTAGCGCCGGACGCGCTTCGGCGGGCGTTCCCACAACGGGTCGCCCGCCCGGCCGACGTCGCCCCGGGAACCCCCCACCGCGTCGTCCTGGTCGTCCAGCTCGTCGTCACCGTCGAGCTCGCCGGACGGCAGCGGGTCGTCGTCGTCCAGTTCCGGCAGGCGCGACGCCCCGCCGTCCGGGCCGTCCTCGCCGTGCACCACGCGCCACGTGCCGTCCCGGCGGGACTTGCGCAGCCGGGTGCCGGAGTACATGACGAGTTCCCGGCCCTCCTCGTCGAGGTCCGGCTCGTCACGGTGGCGGTCGTGCTTCAGCTGAGCAACCCGTTGAAGAAGCTCATGATGCTGTTGACGGCCCGGCCCAGCCATTCCCCGACACCGCGGACGAAGTCCGCCGCCTGCTCCGGAGAGCGGTACACCGCGTACAACGCGAAGACGACCAGGACCCACCACAGAACTCGGCGCCACTTCACGGGCCGGCTCCCTTCCGGCGTTCTCCGAGAACGCCCTGCTGCTCACCGATCGAGGACACGACTGCGCTGATCGGGGGACATCCTGCCGGAAAGGCCCCGGCAGCACGAAGCCCCGCGCCGCAGGATGAGCGGCACGGGGCTCGGGTGGGCCGGCGGGGCGCCTCAGACGACGCCGTACAGGCGGTCCCCAGCGTCACCGAGGCCGGGGACGATGTACCCGTTCTCGTCGAGGCGCTCGTCCACGGCGGCGGTGACGACGGTCACCTGCGCGTGCTCGTCGAACGCCGTCCGCACGACCTCCAACCCCTCCGGGGCGGCGAGCAGGCACAGCGCCGTGACGTCCTGCGCGCCCCGTTCCAGGAGGTAGGTGATGGAGGCGACGAGGGTTCCGCCGGTCGCCAGCATCGGGTCGAGCACGAAGCAGTGCCGGCCCGTGAGGTCGTCGGGCAACCGGTTCGCGTACGTCGTCGCCTGCAGCGTCTCCTCGTCCCGGATCATCCCGAGGAAGCCGACCTCGGCGGTCGGCAGCAGTCGCACCATGCCGTCGAGCATCCCCAGGCCCGCCCGCAGGATGGGCACCACGATGGGTTTGGGGGAACGGATGCGCACCCCCGTCGTGGGACCCACCGGGGTGGAGATCGGGTGCGGTTCCACCGCGACGTCCCGGGTGGCCTCGTAGGCCAGCAGCGTCACCAGTTCGTCGGCGAGGCGGCGGAACGTCGGGGAGTCGGTGCCGCGGTCCCGCAGGGCGGTCAGTTTGTGGGCGACGAGGGGGTGGTCGATGACGGACAGGCGCATGAGGCCCCAAAGTACGCCGCTCCGCCCCCGCCCGACGAGCCGCGGGCGCCCCACCAGCGCGGACACCAGCGCAGCGGTGGCCTCCGCCCGCCTGCTCCTGCCACGATGGGGACGTGGCGTACTTCACCGCAGTCCTTGCCCCCGAGGGTTCCGGCGACGACCGCGACTGGCGGTCGGTCGACATCGACCTCGAGGCGGGTTCCCCCGACGAACTCGGCGACGCCCTGCGCGGCGCCGTCGACGACGACCGCCCCGTGCTGGCCGTCCTGGAACGGGAGGACGAGTGGTTCGCCCTCGTGCGCACCGAGGGCGACATCGAGGTGAAGGTGTTCGTCTCCGACGCCGTCGCCGCGGCCGAGAGCGCGTACGCACCGCTGTTCGCGGAACTGCCCGCCGCGACGGGTCGGCCGGTGCGCGCCGCCCGGGACGAGGACGACGAGGACGGCGAGACCGGGCTCGAGGACGAGGACGGCGACGCCGACGAGGGAACCGCCGAACCCGCCCGCTCGGAGTCCGGGGTGGCCGAGGACGTCTGGGCCGGCGACCCCGAACTGCTCGGCGACCTCGGGGTCTCCGGTGACGTCCTCGTGCGCCTGGCCACCTCGAGCGCCGATCCGGCGGAGGCGACGGTGGAGATCGGCGAACTGCTCGGCTTCGCGGACGTCCTGGAGTCCCTGCGCTGAACGGCCCCGCCGTCCCCCCGCAGTGGTCGACGTGGGTGGGCGAGGCCCTGGACGAAGCGCGCCGGTGCCTGCAGACCGGTGACGTGCCCGTCGGCGCCCTCGTCGTGGACGCCACCGGGCAGGTCCTCGGCCGCGGCCGCAACGAACGCGAGGCGACCGCCGACCCCACCGCCCACGCCGAGGTCCTCGCCCTGCGCGCGGCGGCCCGGGCCCGCGGGGAGTGGCGCCTGTCCGGCTGCACCCTCGTGGTCACCCTCGAACCGTGCGTCATGTGCGCGGGGGCGACCGTCCTGTCCCGCGTGGACCGGCTCGTCTTCGGCGCTTGGGACCCGCGCTTCGGGGCGGCGGGTTCCCTCCGCGACGTCGTGCGCGACCCGCGGCTGAACCACGTCGTCGAGGTCGCCGGCGGTGTCCGGGAGGTCGAGTGCCGGGCGCTGCTCGACGACTTCTTCGCGCAGCGACGGGCCTGACGCGGGTGTGACGCGGGCGTGACGGAGGGCCCGTCACGCCGTGTAGGGTGGTCCCGCGACGCGAACGCCGGTGCCTGCACCAGCGGTCCGCGACGTGAACAGGGTGATGTGTCCGAGCGGCCTAAGGAGCACGCCTCGAAAGCGTGTGAGGGGGCAACTCCTCCGTGGGTTCAAATCCCACCGTCACCGCGTCACGAGAAGGGCCCCGGAACTGCGGTTCCGGGGCCCTTCCTCGTCGCTGGGGTCCTTCAGCAGGTGGGCGAGCCCGGCGGCAGCGGCGTCACGAGGGCGCCCTCGCCGAGCATCTGCTGGTAGCCGTCGCCGAGGCTGACGGTGACGGCCGTCGCCGCCGGGTCCGCGACGAGCTGGACCTCGGGGAAGCGCGCCGCGACCGTGACGGCCTGCTGGACGGCGGCCTCGGGGTAGGTGACGACCGCGGTGGCCGGTCCCGTGGGGGTGCCCGCGTTGCCGACCGTGCCCACGACGAAGCCACGGGTGCGCAGCTCCCCCGCCACGGACGCCGCCAGGCCCCGGCGGCTCGTGCCGTTCAGGACGCCGACGGTGACCTGACCGGGAGTGAGCAGGGCCGGCGGGGTCGCCGGCACGCAGCTCGTCGACGGCGCCGCCGACGGGGTCGTCGTGCGGCCGGGCTGCCAGCGGTCGCTGTAGACGAGGTAGGCGCCGCCGCCCACGGCGAGCACCAGCACCACGACGACGGCGAAGACGATGCGCTGGCGCACCATCCGAGCGCGCCGCTGTCCCGTCAGCCGCTCGTAGGACTCGACGTCGAGGTCGTCGTCGACCTCGGGCAGGACGTGGTCCTCCCGGTGCTCGTCCCGGTCGTCGTGCCGGCCTTCGTGCCCGTCCCGTTCGCGTGCCACTGCTCCCCCTCGTGCCCGTGTCCCCGCCCCGACCCTGCGCTCGGTCCGGCCCTCGGTCCGGTCCTCAGTCCGGCACGGTCAGGACGCGGGCGTGCAGGACCTGGCGCTGGTGCAGCGCGGCCCGCACGGCCCGGTGCAGGCCGTCCTCGAGGTAGAGGCGGCCGCGCCAGGAGACGACGTGGGCGAACAGGTCGCCGAAGAAGGTGGAGTCCTCCGCGAGGAGCGCGTCGAGGTCCAGCGTCCGCTTCGTGGTCGTGAGCTCGTCCAGCCGCACCTGCCGCGGCGGCACCTCGGACCACTGCGCGACGGTCTCGTACCCGTGGTCGGGGTACGGGCGCCCTTCGCCGACGGCCTGGAAGATCACGGTGCAGGAGTCTAGGGGTGGGGCGGCGGAGCGCTGCGGCACCGCGCCGAGGGGCCGTGAGAACCAGCGAGGCCCGCCCCGGAACGTGTCCGGGACGGGCCTCGTGCGGCGGAGGATAGGGGATTTGAACCCCTGAGGGCGTTAACCCAACACGCTTTCCAAGCGTGCGCCATAGGCCACTAGGCGAATCCTCCAGTGGCTCCAGCGTAGCGCCCCGTGACGGGTGCTCGTGACGCGCCCCGTGTCCCACCCCCGTCCCCGCCCCGTTGGCGGAGGCGGTTGGACCCGGGGCCGGAGCCTGTCGTACGGTGGTCGCAGACCCCTCGTGCGGCGTCACCCCGTCAAACCCCCCCAGGGCCGGAAGGCAGCAAGGGTAGATGGGCTCTGACGGGTGTGCGGGGGGTCCCTTCGTTCCCGCAGCAGCTGTCCACACCCCCGGACGACGACGGCGGGGCGTGTCGGAGGGGCGGGTTAGCCTCGGACCCGTGACGACAGCGCTCTACCGCCGGTACCGGCCCGAGGCCTTCTCCGAGGTCATCGGCCAGGAGCACGTCACGACCCCGCTCATGCACGCCCTGTCCAAGGGCCGCGTGACGCACGCCTACCTCTTCTCCGGGCCCCGCGGGTGCGGCAAGACGACGAGCGCCCGCATCCTGGCCCGCTGCCTGAACTGCGCGCAGGGCCCGACGCCGACCCCGTGCGGGACGTGCGACTCCTGCCTGGACCTGGCCAACGGCGGCCCGGGCAGCATCGACGTCGTCGAGATCGACGCGGCCTCCCACAACGGCGTCGACGACGCCCGCGACCTGCGCGAGCGCGTCTCCTTCGCCCCGGCGCGCGACCGCTTCAAGGTCTACATCCTCGACGAGGCCCACATGGTCACGGCGGCGGGCTTCAACGCGCTGCTCAAGACGGTCGAGGAACCGCCCCCGCACGTGAAGTTCGTCTTCGCCACGACCGAGCCGGACAAGGTCCTGACGACCATCCGGTCGCGCACCCACCACTACCCGTTCCGCCTCGTGCCCCCGGCCCAGCTCACGACGTACCTCGGCGAGCTGGCGGAGAAGGAGGGCGTGCAGATCGGCAAGGGCGTGCTGCCCCTCGTCGTCCGCGCGGGCGGGGGGTCCGTCCGCGACACCCTGTCGGTCCTGGACCAGCTCATCGCCGGGGCCGGCGAGGACGGCGTCACCTACGACATCGCGGTCGCGCTCCTGGGGTACACGCACGCCTCCCTCCTCGACGACGTGATCGAGGCGATCGCGGCCGGGGACGCGGCGACGGTCTTCCGGGCCGTCGAACGGGTCGTCGACACCGGTCAGGAACCGCGCCGGTTCGCCGACGACCTGCTGCAGCGCCTGCGCGACCTCGTCATCGTCGCCGCCGTCGGCGACGCCGCCGGAGACGCCCTGGCCGTCCCCGAGGACGCCCTCGAACGGCTGCAGGCCCAGGCCGCCCACCTGGGACGGAACGAGCTGTCCCGCGCCGCCGACGTCGTGGCCGCCGGGCTGGAGCAGATGACGGGCGCGACGTCGCCGCGGCTGCAGCTCGAACTCCTCTGCGCACGCCTGCTGCTGCCGGGCGCCGACACCGACGGCGGCCTCGGGACGCGGCTGGACCGGCTGGAGCGCCGCATCTCCGCCGCCGGTGGCGTACCGGCCGCCGTCCCCTCGGCCGCCCCCGCGCCTGCGCCCGCCGCCACCCCGGCACCGGCGCCCACGCCCGCCCCGACGCCCACCCCCACCGACCCCGCACCGGAGCCCGACCCCACGCCGGGCCCGGCGCCCACGGGGGGTTCCTCCGGGGGTGGCTGGCCGGCCGCCCGCACCCCCGGCTCCCCGGCCCCGGAACCACGTCCCGGCCCCGAGCCGGCGAGCCCCACCGCGGGTGGGCTGCCCGGCTCCCCCGCCCCGACGCCCGTCCCGGTCGACGCCCCGCCGCCGTCCGCGCCCGCGGCCGGGGGCGACGCCGAGACGGTCCGGCGCCTGTGGACCGAGGTGCTCGGCGCTCTGTTCACCGTCAAGCGGCTCACGTGGTCCCTCGTCGCCGAGAACGCGACGGTCGCGGACTTCCGCGGTGGCGTCCTGAGCCTGCAGTTCCGCTCCCCGCAGCTCGCGGCCCGCTTCGCGCGCGGCAACGACGCGGGGTTCGTCGCCGAGGCGCTGTTCCAGGTCACGGGCATCGAGGCCAAGGTCCAGGCCGTCGGCGGCGAGGCGCCCGGCGGTGGTGCGGGTGCCCGCGGGGGCGGGCAGCGCCCGTCCCGGGGCGGGTGGTCGGCCCCGGCGCGCCCGTCCGCACCCACGCCCGCCGCTGCACCTGCACCGTCCGGCGGTCAGCAGGGCGGGCAGCCGTCCCGCGGGCCCGCCGGAGGTCAGCAGCCCCCCGCCCCGCAGCAGCAGCGGTCCGCCCCGGCGTCGCCCGCACCCGCCTCCACGCCTGCGGGCAACGACTACTACGCCGACGTCCCCCCGCCGGAGGAGCCGATCGAGGACCCGGGCGAGGAACAGCTCTCCCGTCCCCGCCGCGCGGAACCGACCGCGCCCCCGTCCGTGCCGGCGCCGGCCGTGTCCCCTGCACCGGTGGCGGTCGCCGTCGCGCCGGAGGACGACACCCCCAGCCGCGACGACGAGGACGCCGAGGACGCCGGGCTCGTGGGGATCGCGGTCGTCGAGCAGATCCTCGGCGGCCGGGTGCTCAGCGACGACTCGTGACCGCACGCGACGGCACCTGACGACACCTGACGGCGCGGGACCGCGCGCGGTGACGCTCGGTGGTCCGGTCCTGCCCGGACGGCCACGTAGGCTCGGGGCGTGTACGAAGGAGTCGTCCAGGACCTGATCGACGAGCTCGGTCGGCTCCCCGGCGTGGGGCCCAAGAGCGCCCAGCGCATCGCGTTCCACCTGCTCGCGGCCGACGCCGACGACGTCAAGCGCCTCGCCGAGGTGCTCACCGAGGTCAAGAGCCGCGTCCGGTTCTGCACCGTCTGCGGCAACGTGGCGCAGGAGGAGCTGTGCCGGGTGTGCCGCGACCCGCGCCGCGACCCGAGCGTCATCTGCGTCGTCGAGGAGGCCAAGGACGTCGTGGCCATCGAGAAGACGCGCGAGTTCCGCGGCCGCTACCACGTGCTCGGCGGCGCGATCAGCCCCATGGAGGGCATCGGCCCGGACGACCTGCGGATGCGCGAGCTGCTCTCCCGCTTGTCCGACGGCGAGGTGACCGAGACGATCATCGCGACGGACCCCAACCTCGAGGGCGAGGCCACCGCGACGTACCTGGCGCGGCTGCTCAAGCCCATGGGGATCAGGGTGACCCGCCTGGCCTCCGGCCTCCCGGTCGGCGGTGACCTGGAGTACGCGGACGAGGTGACGCTCGGACGGGCGTTCGCCGGACGGAGGTCCCTCGATGGCTGACCCGACCCCGACCGAGCTCACCGACCTGACGCGGCTCGCCGACGCCACGGCCGCCGAGGTCCGCGACTACCTCTCCAGCGTCACCGAGGTCGCGACGGGCCGGATGGACTCCACCGCCCTGTCGGTCCTGCTGCTCGCCGTCAGCCAGACGCTGCTCACCGGCGCACGGCTGGGGGCCGTCGACGACATCGTCCCCGCGCGCCGCTTCGAGCCGGACGCGGGCCCGGACCCCGACGTCGACCCCGTGCGGACCAGCCTGGCCAACGTCCTGGAGGGCCTGGACGACTACGCCGACGTCGTCGACCCGTTGACCAACGCCAAGCTCGTGCGCGGGGCGCTCTCGGACGACCTGGCCTCGATCGCCGCCGACCTCGAGCACGGCCTGCGCCACCACGAGCGCGGCGACGTCACCGAGGCGCTGTGGTGGTGGCAGTTCTCCTACCTGTCCTCCTGGGGCCCGCGGGCGACGGCGGCGCTGCGCGTGCTGCAGTCGCTGCTGGCCCACCTGCGGCTCGACGTCGACGCCGAGACGGCCGCCGACGCCGAGTTCGACGCCCTGCACCCCTGATCCACTCGTCCCCGGGAGCTCGCTGCAACCGGGTGCTCGACAGCACCAGGCGCCGCTCCTACATGCCGGGCGGGTCGTAGCGGGCGCACCTCTGCTGTCCCCAGGCGAACGCCGTCTCGCAGACCCAGTCCTCCAGAGGTTCGCCGAGGTGGGCGGCGATCTGGGCGTCGTCGGCCGGCACGTCGACGTCCCACGGGTCCGCCACCCACCACGGTGAGAGCAGCGGTTCCTCGTGTCGTCCGTCGGGGACGTCGATGCGCACCCAGACGTCACCGGCACGTCCGTCCACGCCCCAGTGCACGCTGAGAGCTTCGATCTCCTCGGGCCGCAGCACGCTGGTCACCACCGGCTCGACGACTCGCCGGCGCAGCTCGGCGAGCTGCTCGTCGTCGGCGTCGGTGACGGGCCCGGGGCGGGGTGCCTGCTCACCGGGAAGGGGGACGGTGTTGACCTGCGCGCGCCGCGACGCGGTGCCTCGGGGACGGTAGCGACGGTGTTCCTCCACGCCTCCAGCGTGCCCGGGTGCGGTGCGCGACGTGGCGCACTGCGGGACGGGCGCGGTGCGACCCGTCGCCCGGCGTCCAGGGGGTCGGCACGTACCGCTCCAGCGCCGCGACGCCCGATCCCTGCTGCCGGTTCCCCAGCAGGGCACCTCTCTGGACACATTGCCCAGCAGGTCAGCCCGGGGGTGAGCACGGCCCGGAGCACCGTGAGCGCTTCCGTAGAATCCCGCTCGTGGCTCTCGTGGTGCAGAAGTTCGGCGGTTCCTCGGTCGCTGATGCCGACGGCATCAAGCGTGTCGCGAAGCGCATCGCCGCGACCAAGCGCGCCGGCCACGAGGTCGTCGTCGTGGTCTCGGCGATGGGTGACACGACGGACGAGCTCATCGACCTCGCCGAGCAGGTCAGCCCCATGCCCCCGGCGCGCGAGCTGGACATGCTGCTGACCTCGGGCGAGCGGATCTCGATGGCGGTCCTCGCCATGGCGATCTCCAACCTGGGGCTGGAGGCGCGCTCGTTCACCGGCTCCCAGGCCGGCGTCATCACCGACTCCTCGCACGGCCGGGCCCGCATCATCGACGTCACGCCCGGTCGCATCCGCGCCGCCCTCGACGAGGGCGCCATCGCGATCGTCGCCGGCTTCCAGGGCGTCAGCCAGGACACGAAGGACATCACCACCCTGGGCCGGGGCGGGTCGGACACCACCGCCGTCGCCCTGGCGGCGGCCCTGAAGGCCGACGTCTGCGAGATCTACACCGACGTCGACGGCGTCTACACCGCCGACCCGCGCATCGTCCCGACGGCCCGGAAGATCAACCGGATCCTGACGGAGGACATGCTGGAGATGGCTGCCAACGGCGCCAAGATCCTCATGCTCCGGTGCGTGGAGTACGCCCGGAACTACGACCTCCCGATCCACGTCCGCAGCTCGTTCAGCCCGCACGAGGGGACCTGGGTGACCGACTCCCCGATCCCCGCCGCCTTCAGGAACACCCAGACCGGGGAGGAACCCGTGGAGCAGCCGATCATCTCCGGTGTCGCGCACGACCGCAGCGAGGCCAAGATCACCGTCGTGGGGGTGCCGGACAACCCCGGCACCGCGGCCGCGATCTTCAAGGCCGTCGCGCAGGCCGAGATCAACATCGACATGATCGTGCAGAACGTCGCCGCCGGGGCGTCGGGGCGCACGGACATCTCCTTCACGCTGCCCAAGGCCGAGGGCTCGCGGGCGATGGCCGCCCTCGACAAGGCGCAGGCCTCGATCGGGTTCGAGCGGGTCGAGTACGACGACCAGATCGGCAAGGTCTCCCTCATCGGCGTCGGGATGCGCTCGCACCCGGGGGTCTCGGCGACGTTCTTCGAGGCGCTGGGCAGCGAGGCCATCAACATGGAGATGATCTCGACGTCCGAGATCCGCATCTCGGTCGTGACCCGCGCCGACCAGCTCGACGACGCCGTGCGCGCCATCCACACCGCGTTCGGCCTGGACGCTGACGCAGAAGCCGTGGTCTACGGAGGTACCGGACGATGAGCACCCGCAAGCCCACCCTCGCGGTCGTCGGCGCCACCGGCGCCGTCGGCACCGTGATGCTCGGCATCCTGTCCGAGCGGCCCGACGTGTGGGGCGAGATCCGTCTCGTCGCCTCCGCCCGCTCCGCCGGCAAGGTCCTGCAGGTCCGCGGCGAGGACGTCGTCGTGCGCGAACTGACGCCCGAGGTCTTCGACGGCGTCGACGTCGCGATGTTCGACGTCCCCGACGAGGTGTCCGCGGTGTGGGCGCCCATCGCCGCCGAGCGCGGCGCGGTGGCCGTCGACAACTCCGGCGCGTTCCGCATGGACGACGAGGTCCCCCTCGTCGTCCCCGAGGTCAACGGCGACGCCGCGCGCAACCGCCCCAAGGGCATCATCGCCAACCCGAACTGCACGACCCTGACGATGATGGACGCCCTCGGCGCCCTGCACTCGAAGTGGCAGCTCACCGAGCTCGTCGTCGCCAGCTACCAGGCGGCCTCGGGCGCCGGGCAGCCCGGCGTGGACCGGCTGTACGACGAGATCGAGGTCATCGCCGGCCAGCGGAGCCTCGGCTCGGCCGCGGGCGACACCGCGAAGGTCGTCTCCGAGAAGCTGGGCGACGACTCCCCGTTCCAGACCCACCTCGCCCTCAACGTCATCCCGGTCGCCGGGTCGCTGAAGGACGACGGCTGGACGAGCGAGGAGCTCAAGGTCCGCAACGAGTCCCGCAAGATCCTCGGGATCCCCGACCTCAAGGTGTCCGCGACCTGCGTCCGCGTGCCGGTGCAGACGACGCACTCCCTCGCCGTGCACGCGACGTTCGCGCAGCCGGTGACGGTGGCCGAGGCGACCGCGGCGCTCGAGGCGGCGCCGAGCGTCGACGTCCAGGACGACCTCGCGAACGGCGTCTTCCCGACGCCGGCGCGCACCGTCGGCGGGGACCCGACCGTCGTCGGCCGCCTGCGCCAGGCGCTGGACTTCCCGAACACGCTGGACCTGTTCGTCTGCGGCGACAACCTCCGCAAGGGTGCCGCGCTGAACACGGCGCAGATCGCCGAGCTGATCGCGGCCGAGCTCACCGCCTGAGCCGATCTGCTGCGAAGGCCCCGACCGCGATCGCGGTCGGGGCCTTCGCCGTCCCGGGTTCAGAGCCCCCGGATCCCCAGGGCCGCGTTGTGGGCCTGGCAGCGGGCGTACCCGGTGGCGGCCGAGACGGCGAAGGCGGCGATCCACACCGGGACCGTGAAGAACAGGGAGAAGCCGATCGTGGCGGTGGCGAGGAGCGCCGCGATCGGTGCGCAGACGACCTGCGCGACGATGAAGGCGACGCCCAGCCCGACCTGTCCGGCGTAGCAGTTCCCGGCCCCGAGCCAGAGGAACGAGAACAGCACCGCCAGCCCGGGGTTCTTGGCCGGCACGAACACGACCTGGCGGGGGCCCTGCCCGTACGGCACGACGGGGCCCTGCGGTGGTGGCTGCGGTTGCCACGCCTGCCGTTCCCGCACCGGATCCCGGTCCTGCCACGCGCGGCCGTCACTCGGCCCCGGCTGGAAACCGCTCACGTCGTCCCCCGTTCGTCGGACCGCCATCGTGGCAGTCGTCGTGCCGGGCTGTCAGGACCCGCCCGGTTCCGGGCCCACGAGCAGCTCCCGGCAGCGGGCGTGGGCCGAGGCCCCGGCGACCGCGACGGCGGCCAGCCACACCGGCACCGAGACGAGCAGCGAGACGCCGAGGGTGATCGAGGCGACGAGGCCGGCGAGCGGCAGGCAGACGAGCTGCGCGAGCGCGAGCGTCACGCCGAGCCCGATCTGGCCGGCGTAGCAGTTGCCGGCCCCGAGCCAGAGGAACGTCAGGAGCACGGCCACACCGGGCCGGCGGCCCGGGGCCAGCGACGGAGGCGGCGTGGCCGCGAGATCGGCGGGGGCGACGACAGCTGGCGCAGCGCCCTGCCACGCCCCGTCGTCGTCCCACTCGTGTCCGTGCACCCCGTGCCCCCGCTCGTCGGCGCCATCGTGGCACCGGCCCGGGTCCCCCGCCCGCCCACGCGCCGGGGCGGTGATCACCCGCGCGACGGGAGGGCGCGCGGTGCAGCAGACTGCGGACGTGGCCGAGACCGTCTCCCGACTGCGACTGCCGGTGCGGCGTCCGACCCCGCCGGTGCTGGCCATCGTGGGCCGCTTCGCGTTCGCGTTGGCCTTGGTGCTGGTGAGCTGGGGCGTCGTCTACCTCGAACGCGACGGCTACCGCGACAACGTCGACGGCGCGCTGTCCGGCCTCGACGCGCTCTACTACACGACCGTCACGCTCTCGACGACCGGCTACGGCGACATCGTCCCGGTGACCGACGGGGCCCGGCTGGTCAACGCGCTCTTCGTGACGCCGGTCCGCATCCTGTTCGTCGTCGTCCTCGTCGGCACGACCATCTCGGCGCTCACCGAGCGCTCCCGCACCGAGATCCGCCTCGCGCGGTGGAGGGCCCGCATGCGCGACCACGTCATCGTCCTCGGCTACGGCACGAAGGGCCGCAACGCGGTCCGGGAGCTGAGGTCGACGGGGACCCCCGCCGACCGGATCCTCGTCGTCGACCGCAGCCCGATCGCCACGGCCGACGCCGCCCGCGACGGCTACCTGTGCGTCACGGGCGACGTCACGCGCTCGGAGACGTTCGTCACGGCGCTGGCCGGGCGGGCCCACACGGTCCTCGTGGCCGTCGACCGGGACGACACGGCCATCCTGGCGACCCTCGCGCTGCGCCGGCTCAACCCCCGCGCCACCGTCGTCGTCACCGCGCGGGAGGCCGAGCACGCGGACCTGCTGAAGCAGTCGGGCGCCGACTCCGTCGTCGTGACGTCCGAGACGACGGGCCGGCTGCTGGGCCTGGCCGCCGGCAGCCCGGCGGCCGTCGAGGTCGTGGAGGACCTGGTGTCCTTCGGCTCCGGCCTCGACCTGGAGGAGGTGCCGCTGCGCCCACAGGACGAGGGTCGGCGCCCCGGGGACCTCGACGTCCCCGTCCTGGCGGTGCTGCGCGACGGGCGGACCCTGCTCTACCACCAGGTCGAGACCCTGCAGGCCGGTGACCGGCTGCTGCAGGTCACCGGCCGCTGAACGTCAGCTCGCGCTGACCGTCCCGCGCGCCCGGCCCACGGCGCGCATGACGTGGTAGATGCCGATGGCGGCGACCGTGCCGAGCGCGATGCCCGCGAACGTGAGCCCGCCCGAGGTGGTGAGGGTGTAGTTCGCGATGCCGACGATGAGCGCGACGGCCGCGGTCGTGAGGTTCACCGGGTCGGAGAAGTCGACCTTGTTCTGCACCCAGATGCGGGCGCCGAGGACCCCGATCATCCCGTACAGCAGGGTCGCGGCACCGCCGAGGACCCCGGGCGGGATGGATCCGATGAGCGCCCCGAACTTGGGCGAGAACGACAGGACGAGGGCCCCGGCGGCCGCGACCCAGTAGGCCGCGGTCGAGTACACCTTCGAGGCCGCCATGACGCCGATGTTCTCCGCGTACGTCGTCGTCCCCGAGCCGCCGCCCAGGCCGGCCAGCGTGGTGGCCAGACCGTCGGCGAGCAGCGCCCGGCCCGCGAGCGGGTCGAGGTCGCGGCCGGTCATCGCGGCGACCGACTTCACGTGCCCGACGTTCTCGGCGACGAGGACGAACACGACGGGCAGGAACAGCGCGAGCTCGTCGAGGTGCACCTGCGGCGCCCGGAACTCCGGCAGGCCCACCCACGCGGCCTGCTCCACGGCGGTCCAGGAGACGAG
Source organism: Kineococcus sp. DHX-1 (assembly GCF_042473625.1). Taxonomy (GTDB): domain Bacteria; phylum Actinomycetota; class Actinomycetes; order Actinomycetales; family Kineococcaceae; genus Kineococcus. The sequence continues at coordinate 3,975,618 of NZ_CP170445.1, forward strand.
CCCCCGCAGGGCCGCGACGGCGTACCCGACGGCGACGCCGAGCAGGATCGCGAGCCGCCCGAGCAGCCCGCGGAACAGCACGCTGGCCAGGGCGATCGCGAGCAGGGTGACGATCCCGCCGAGCGGGTCGGCCCGGAAACCGGACGTCTCCGTCGTCCCCCACGCCGCGGGCGCGAGGTTCAGGCCGATGAGCGCCACGATCGTGCCGGTGACGACCGGCGGCATGACGACGTCGATCCAGCGGGACCCGACGAGGTGCACCACGAGGCCGACGACGGCCAGCAGCAGACCGGTGACGAGGACGCCGCCGGTCGCCGAGCCCGACGAGCTGGCGAGGATCGGCGCGATGAAAGCGAAGGAGGACCCCAGGTAGCTGGGCAGCCGGTTGCGCGTGACGAGCAGGAACAGCGCGGTGCCGACGGCGGAGAAGAACAGCGTCGTGGCGACGGGGAACCCCGTGAGCGCCGGGACGAGGACCGTCGAGCCGAACATCGCGACGACGTGCTGCAACCCGATGCCGACGGTCCGGCCCCACGAGAGGCGTTCGTCGGGGGCGACGACCTCACCCGGGGAGACCGACCGTCCGTCACCGTGGAGCCGCCAGCCCGTCCTCGAGGTGGTCCCTGCCATCGCACGTCCTCTCGTTCCGGCCCGTCCGCCGCGGGCCCCGCGGAAGACTATGGGGATGCGCACGCCCCGGTGGACCGTTCCCGCCCTGGTCCTCGCCCTGACGGTGGGGCAACTGCTCGTCGCGACGTTCGCGCGGGACCTGCCCCAGTTCGCAGGCAAGGCCTTCGGCGCCCGGCTCGTGTTCTACCCGCTGATGATGCTCTTCGTCCCGGGCGTCTGGTTCGCCGTGCACCGGGGGTCCCGTCCCGCGCCGTGGGGCGGTTTCACGCTCGTCATGCTGCCGTTCCTCGTCGACGTCACGGGGAACACGCTCGACCTGTACGACCGGGTCGTCTGGTGGGACGACCTGCTGCACTTCGGCAACTGGTGCCTGCTGACGCTCGGGCTCGGCGTCGTGCTGCGGCTCGCCGCGGTCCGGCCGCAGTGGGCCCGGGCCGTGACCGCCGTCGGCGGCGGGGCGTTGCTGGCGCTGCTGTGGGAGATCGGCGAGTGGTGGACGTTCATCCGCCACGGCACCGAGATCGAGACCGCCTACGAGGACACCCTCGGCGACATGGTGCTCGGCACCACCGGCTCGGCCGTGGCGCTCGTCGTGCTGGTGGTCGTCAGTCGCCGGAGTGCTTCCGGAACTCGTCCCTGAGCTTGCGCGGGTCCGCGTCGCGCAGCGACGTCCCGGACCCCTTGAGCTTGCGGACGGCGATCACGACCGCGATCGCGACGACGATGAGGATCAGCACCCACTTCACACGGCGAGCCTAAGCGCCCCACCGCCCGCCCACCCCCTCCGAGAGTCCGCGCCGCGATCCGCCTCCCGCGTGGAAAACACTCTTTCCGCCCTTCCGAGGGGCCCTCGGGCGGCGGGAAGCACGACTTCCGCCCTTCCCCGTTGAGGGCGGAAGTCGTGCTCTCCGCCCCGGCACCCGCCGTGGAAGGGCGGAAAGTTTTTCCCACGCGGGAGGGGCTCCTCCTCCGGCGTGCGGTCGTCGGCCAGCGCGACCCGGGACTTCGTCTGGGGCCACGGACGGAAACTCACGGACCCATCTGGCGACCGTCGAGGGACGGTCGGGCCGTCACGCCGCGGGAGGGTCCTCCGGGCTGCGCGCAGCGCGCCAGGCGGTGGCCGCGGCGAGCGCCACGAGCACGGCCCAGGCCGGCAGGGTCACCCGCCAGGCCTGGGGCAGGACGGTCAGCACGACGAGCAGCACCTGGGCGGTGACGAGGGCCACCGCGGCGGCGGTCCGGCCCAGGTAGGCGTGGCCGAGACCCGGCCACAGCACGGACAGGGCGGCCGCGGCCAGCCGGTGACGGTCCACCCGAGGACGGCGGACGACCGGTCCGGTCCCGTCCCACGCGCCGGTCTTTTCCCACTCCACGACGGTCACGCCGCACCCCCGCTGGTCACCCGCTCGGATCGGCGCCCCCCGGCACCCTGGGGGGAGTCTGCCCCACCGGGACCGGGTTCCGGAGCCGATCGGGCGATGTCCGTCGTCCCCCGCGTGTCGCCGTGACTGCCTGTGACGCAGGTCAACTCAGGGTGAAGCGCGAGCAGTGGGTGACGTACGGGAGCCGGATCTCGCCGCCGTCCGGGAACTCCTCGTCGAGGACCTGGGCGATGCCGTCGAGCACCGCGGCGCGCTCGTCCTGCGGCAGCACGATGACGTAGCTGCGGGAGGCGACGAGGTCCAGGACCCCCGCCCGGTCGGTCGCGTGCTCGAAGCGGGTCCGGAAGTGTTCTGGAGCGCCGAAGGGTGCCCCGACGGTCTCGACCGAGGCGCGCATCTCGTGCTCGCTGCCCTGCTGGGCGATCTCCCAGACCCGCGAGACCCAGGGGACCGACTCGTCCCGCACGTTCCACACCAGCCCCAGCGTCCCGCCCGGCCGCAGCACGCGGGCCACCTCCGGGACCGCGCGCGCCGGGTCGACCCAGTGCCAGGCCTGCGCCACGACGACGGCGTCGACGGACGCGTCCGGCAGGCCCGTCGCCTCCGCGCTGCCCTCGTGCGCCTCGACCCCCGGGAGCGCGGCCCGCAGTTGCGCCAGCATCCGGGTCGACGGTTCGACGGCCACGACGTCCAGAGCGCGCGCCGCGAGGGAGGCCGTGAACTTCCCCGTCCCGGCGCCGAGGTCGAGCACACGACGGGCGGGACCGACGAGGAAGTCGACGGCGTCGTCGGGGTAGCCGGGGCGGGCCCGGGCGTAGGCGTCCGCGGCGGCGCCGAAGGAACGGGCGTGCGCGTCGAGGTCGTACGGCTCGCTGGGTTCGGTGGCCACGGCCCCATCCTGCTCCGGGGGAGAATGCCGCGTGTGACCGCCACCCTCGTCGCCAAGGACCTCAGCGCCGCCCACGGGACGCGGGCGCTGTTCTCCGGCCTGGACCTCGTCGTCGCGCCCGGCGACGTCGTCGGCCTCGTCGGCGCGAACGGTGCGGGCAAGTCGACGCTGCTCAAGCTGCTGGCCGGCCTGGACCGCCCCGAGACCGGCAGCGTCTCGCTGTCCCCGCCCACCGCCACCGTCGGGTACCTGCCGCAGGAACCCGAGCGCCGACCCGGCGAGACCGTCGGGCAGTTCCTCGGCCGCCGCACGGGCGTCACCGCCGCGACGACCGAGATGGACGACGCCGCCGCGGCCCTCGGCGAGGGGGTCGCGGGCGCCGACGACCGGTACGCCGACGCCCTCGACCGCTGGCTCGCGCTCGGTGGCGCCGACCTCGACGAGCGCACCGGCGAGGTCCTCGCCGACCTCGGGTTGACGGTGTCCGCCGAGGCCCTCATGACGTCCCTGTCCGGCGGGCAGGCCGCGCGCGCCGGGCTCGCGGCGCTGCTGCTGTCGCGCTACGACGTGTTCCTGCTCGACGAACCCACCAACGACCTCGACCTCGACGGCCTCGCCCGGTTGGAGCGGTTCGTCACCGACCTGCGCTCCCCCGCCGTCGTCGTCAGCCACGACCGGGAGTTCCTGGCGCGCACCGCCGACCGCGTGGTCGAACTCGACCTGGCCCAGCAGCTCGTCCGCGTCGTCGGCGGCGGGTACGAGGCGTTCCTCGCCGAACGCGACGTGCAGCGCCGCCACGCCCGGGAGGCCTACGAGGACTACGCCGAGACGAAGTCGGGGTTGGAGGCGCGCGCCCGGATGCAGCGCGGCTGGATGGCGCAGGGCGTGCGCAACGCCGTCCGCAAGGGCGACCCCGACAAGAACATCCGCGCCAAGATGCGCGAGGGCAGCGAGAAGCAGGCCGCCAAGGCCAAGCAGACCGACCGGATGATCGAACGCCTCGAGGTCGTCGAGGAACCCCGCAAGGAGTGGGCGCTGCAGATGTCCATCGCGGCGGCCCCGCGGTCGGGGTCGGTCGTCGCGACGCTGCGCGAGGCCGTCGTGCGGCGCGGGGAGTTCACGCTGGGTCCGGTGACCCTCGCCGTCGACGCGGGTGACCGGGTCGCCGTGACAGGACCCAACGGGGCCGGCAAGTCGACGCTGCTGAACCTGCTGCTCGGCCGCATCGGCCCCGACACCGGTTCCGCCGCAACGGGTTCCGGGTTGCGGGTCGGGGAGATCGACCAGGCCCGCGGCGCGTTCCTCGACGAGCGCACCCTCGCCCGCGCGTTCGGCGACGAGGTGCCCGACCAGCCCGACGCCGACGTCCGGACCCTGCTGGCCAAGTTCGGCCTCGGCGCCCACCACGTCGGCCGCACCGCCGCGAGCCTGTCCCCGGGCGAACGCACCCGCGCCGCCCTCGCCCTGCTGCAGGCGCGCGGGGTGAACCTCCTGGTCCTCGACGAACCCACCAACCACCTCGACCTGCCCGCCATCGAGCAGCTCGAGCAGGCCCTCGCGAGCTACGCCGGGACGCTGCTGCTCGTCAGCCACGACCGCCGGCTGCTCGAGGCCGTGCACGTGACGCGGCGCCTCGTCGTCGACGGCGGGCGGGTCACCGAGCTCTGACGGCGCCCCCTCCGGTCAGGGTCGGCCGGCGTCAGGCGATCGCGGACCCGCTGAAGTCGTCGCAGAACACCACGACGCGGGGCGCGCCGCCGGGGCCGCGCACGGTCCCGTCCTCGGACAGCTCCCCGCGTTCCAGCACCTCCCCGGTCCGCGGGTCCACGACGCGGTAGGGCCGCGGGACGTCGGCGGGGAAGACGATCCGCAGGTTCCCGCCGCCCGCGACGTAGGACAGGAAGAACACCCCCGGCACGACGACGTTGCGCGGGTTCCCGGTGCGCGTCCAGTCCGGGACGGCACCGGTGAACGGCAGGCCGTGCAGGACCCGGGCGAGGACCCCGGGGTACCTCGACCCCTCGAAGTCGAGGGCCTCGCGCCAGCCGGCGCCGGGGGCGGAGAAGTACGGGGACTGACCGGCCTCGTCGGGCCGCAGCTGCCACTGCCACAGGCTGCCCGCGCCGTAGACGACGCCCATCGTCGCGCCGGCGCAGAAGTTGCTCCACGCCTCGTGGCCCTGCCACCAGCCGCCCGCGAAACCCTCGACGCGCGTCCCCTCGTAGGAGGGTTCCCCGTTGGCGACGGCCTTGGCGGGCAGGTTGCGCGCCATGTCGGCGACGCGTTCGGGCACGTGGTCACCGAGGTGGCCGGTCTGGCACCACTGGAAGTCGAGCCAGTCGGCGTCCTGGTGGGCGCGGTTGCTGCCGAAGGGGGCGTAGTGGATCCCGGTGGGCTGGGCGAGGTCGTCCCAGGCCTGGACCTCGGCGCCCCCGGCGGCGACCTGGGGCTCGTCGCCGAACCGGTCCGCACCGACGAGCCAGACGGCGGGTGCGGCGCCGTACCGGGCGAGGAGGTAGCGGCAGTACCGCGCGTAGTCCTCCGGCGGGACCTCCGCGCCCGCGGTCCGCAGCCCCTTCCAGCCGAACCCCTGGAACACCGGCTGCCAGACGGGGACGATCCCGTGCCGGACGAGCGTCGCGGCGAGCACGTCGAGCTCGGCGAAGTACTCCGGCCGCAGCCGCCGCAGCGTGAGGTCGGGCAGGTCCTCGAACGCGACGGCGAACCCCTCGTCCGCGGTCCGGTCGGCGGGGCCGCGGGCGCCGGAGTCGGGTTGGACGCTCATGAGCAGGACGGCGTTGAACCCCTTCGCGGCGCGGTCGGCGGCGTAGGTCTCGGCCTGCTCCGGCGTCGCCCGCCACGGCAACGCCCACGCGGTGTCGGCGACGAGGAACGCGGGGGTGCCGTCGGCGTGGACGAGGTGGCGGCCCTCCTGCGACATCCGCCAGAACCCGTGGCGGCCGAACACGCCCTCCCCCTCGCCGTCCACCGCGAGGGAGCCGGTGACGCCCGCGAGGCCCGCGTCGTCGACGGAGGCGGCGCTCTCCCACGTCCACCGGCCGGTCAGACCGGGTGAGGCGAACCGGACGCGCCACGTCGCGCCGCCGTCCCAGAAGGCGGGGCGGCGCAGGACGCGTCCGGAGTCGTGGGTGAACGTGGCCCACACCTCGACACCGGTGTAGGGCTCGGGGTGGTCGTGCTCGGCGGTGAGCACGATCTCGTGCGGGGACCACGGCGTCGTGGGGTTCGTCACCCGGCCATCCTGGACCGTCGCCCGGCGGCGCGCGCCTGAGGGATCCGTGAGGTGATCCCGCCACGCCCGGGACTGGTTGTCCACCAACGATTCCGGGTCCGGGTGCCGACCGGGTGGAACATCGTGGCCCCGGGACGCGATGATGCCGGGGAGGGACCGACGTCGCTCCCACCTGCCGCGACCACCCTGCGAACCCCGAGGAAGACCCGCCTGTGCCTCTCGCCATCCTGGCCCTCGCCGTCGGTGCCTTCGGCATCGGGACGACCGAGTTCGTCGCCATGGGGCTGCTGCCCCAGATGGCGGAGAGCTTCGACGTGTCGATCGCCGCGGCCGGCTGGCTGATCTCGGCGTACGCGCTGGGTGTCGTCGTCGGCGCCCCGACGCTGACCGCCCTGACCCACTCGTGGCCGCGCAAGCGCGTGCTCACCGCGCTCATGGGCCTGTTCGTGGCCGGGCACGCGGCGACCGCCCTCGCCCCCGGGTTCGAGGCGCTCATCGGCGCACGGTTCCTGTCCGGCCTCTCGCACGGCGCGTTCTTCGGCGCCTGCGCGGTCGTGGCCCGCAAGATCGCCCCGCCCGGACGGCAGGGCCAGGCCCTGGCCCTCGTCTTCACGGGGCTGACCGTCGCGAACGTCGTCGGCGTCCCCGCCGGCACCTACGTCGGGCAGCAGCTCGGCTGGCGGCTGACGTTCGCACTCGTGGGCGTCATCGGCCTGGTGACCATCGCCGCGATCGCCGTCATGGTGCCGGAGGTCGAGACGCGCACCGGGTCGCTGCGCTCGGAGTTCGCCGCGTTCCGCCGCGGTCAGGTGTGGTGGACGCTGCTCATCACGACGGTCGGGTTCGCGAGCCTGTTCACCGTCCTCAGCTACGTCGCGCCGCTGCTCACCGAGGTCGCCGGGTACTCCGAGGGGTCCGTCAGCTGGGTGCTCGTCCTGTTCGGCCTCGGCGCGACGTTCGGCAACCTCGTCGGCGGCCGTCTCGCCGACTGGCGGCCCTACCGGACGCTGGCGGTCGGGTTCGTCGCCCAGGCCGCCGTGTTCGGGCTGCTGTTCCTCTTCGCCGACCACGCCTGGGTCGCCGCGGCCGGCGTGTTCTCGTTCGCGTTCGTCGGGTTCGTCATGTCCGCCCCGATCCAGACCCGCGGCATCCTCGCGGCGGGCGGTGGCGCGTCGATGGCCTCGGCCGCGATGCAGGCGGCGTTCAACATCGGCAACGCGATGGGCGCCTTCCTGGGCGGTCTCGTCATCGACGCCGGCTTCGGCTACGCCTCCCCCGCGCTCGTCGCGCTCGTCCTGGCGCTGCTGGGCCTGGCGATCCTCGGCGAGGCCACGCGTGCGGACAAGAACGGTCGTGCGCCCATCGACCCGCAGGTCGCGGCCCTCCCCGCCCAGCGCCGTCGCCGGCTGCGTGCGAGCGTGGAGCAGTGACGGCAGGCCTCCAGGTCGAGGAGCGGAAGAGCGGTGACCCCGAGCTCGACGCGCTCGTGGCTGCGGCGGTGCTCGAGCTGAACCGTCGCTACCGCGACCCGGGCGAGCCGTGGGAGGACTACCCGATCCACGGGGACGTCGTGTTCCACCTCGCGACGGTCGACGGGGAGCCCGCCGGGTGCATCGCCCGCGTGGACGTCGACGAACCCGGCTGGACCCGCACCGTGGAGATGAAGCGGGTGTTCGTGCAGGAGCGGTTCCGCGGCCGGGGCGTCGCCCGCGCCCTCGTCGCGGCGTTCGAGGACGCGGCCCGGCAGGCCGGCGCCGATCGCGTGCGGTTGGAGACGGGGACCCGGCAGCCCGAGGCGATGGCGCTGTACGAGGCGCTCGGCTACGCGCGGACGACGAACTTCGGGCCGTGGGCCGACAGCCCGCTGTCCGTCTGCTACGCCAAGGACCTGTGAGCTCACGAACACCAGAGTTCGGTGCACCGAACTCTCGTGCATGATGGGGGCATGACGACGGACGCCCGCGCCTCAGCGCCCGCCCGCCCCGGCCGCGCCGGGCTCCTGCGCCTGCTCGGCCCGGCGTTCGTCGCCGCCATCGCCTACGTCGACCCGGGCAACGTCGCCGCCAACCTCACGGCCGGCGCCGGCTACGGGTACCTGCTGCTGTGGGTGCTCGTCGCGGCGAACGGGATGGCGGTCCTCGTGCAGTACCTGTCCGCCAAGCTCGCCGTCGTCAGCGGCAGCACCCTGCCCGAGGTGCTGCGGGACAGGCTCGGACGCAAGGCCCGGCTGGCGTTCTGGGGCCAGGCCGAACTCGTCGCGATCGCGACCGACCTGGCCGAGGTGATCGGCGGGGCCGTCGCCCTGAACCTGCTCTTCGGCTGGGACCTGCTGGTGGGCGGGGTCGTGACCGGCGTGGTCTCGCTGCTCATGCTGGCCCTGCAGAGCCGCACGGGCGTCCGCCGCTTCGAAGCGGTGATCATGGGGTTCCTGCTGATCATCGTCGTCGGCTTCGTCTCCAGCAACTTTCTGTCCCCACCCGACACGCGCGAGGCGCTCGCCGGTCTCGTCCCCCGCTTCGACGGCGCCGAGACCGTGCTGCTCGCCGCCAGCATGCTGGGCGCCACCGTCATGCCGCACGCCGTCTACCTGCACTCGGCGATGGCCCGCGACCACCACGGCACCGTCGCCGCCCGCGACACCCGCCGGATCCTCGGCGCCACGAGGATCGACGTGGTCGCAGCGCTCGTCGTCGCAGGCCTGGTCAACATCTCGATGCTGCTGCTGGCCGCCTCGGCGCTGCGCGGAGTGGAGGGCACCGACACCCTCGAGGGGGCGCACGCCGCCGTCGCCGCCCACCTCGGCACCGGCGCCGCCCTGCTGTTCGCGATCGGCCTGCTCGCCTCCGGCCTGGCCTCGACGTCGGTCGGCGCGTACGCGGGCGCAGTCATCATGCAGGGGCTGCTGCGGATCGAGGTGCCCCTGCTGCTGCGCCGCGTCGTCACCCTCGTCCCCGCCCTCGTGTGCCTGGGGATGGGGGTGGACCCGACCCGCGCCCTCGTCGTGTCGCAGGTCGTCCTGAGCTTCGGGATCCCCTTCGCCCTCGTCCCCCTGGTGCGGCTCACGAGCTCGCGCGACCTCATGGGAGACCACGCCAACCGGCCCCTCACGCGGGTTCTCGCGGTCGTGGCCGTGGGGCTCGTGGTGGCGCTCAACGTCGCCCTGCTCTACCTGACGTTCTTCGGCTGACGCGACGCGCGAGACCCGTCAGGCGGCGGACCGGGCGGCGAGCGGTCGGCGCCGCAGGGCGGCGTCGGTGACCGCGGGCGTCCGGTACTGCATGTCGAGCAGGCCGACGTCCTCACCGGGCGCGACGATCGCGTCGATCCGGTCCAGCACGGCGTCGTCGAGCGCGACGTCCGCCGCGGCCAGCAGGTCGTCGAGCTGCTCGCGGGTGCGGGGGCCGAGGATCGCCGACGTGACGCCGGGGTGGGCCAGGACGAACGCGAGCGCGAGGTGCGTGAGCTTCACGCCGACCTCGTCCGCGAGCGCCACGAACTGCTCGACGGCCTCGAGGCGGCGCTCGTCGGCGAAGTAGCGGAACATCGCGGCCCGGTTGACGTCGGGGGCCTGGCCCCGGCGGACGCGCCCGGTGAGCATCCCGCCCGCGAGCGGGGAGTACACGAGGGTGCCCATCCCGTACCGCTGGGCGACGGGCAGCACCTCGTTCTCGATGCCGCGGTTGAGCAACGAGTACGTCGGCTGCTCGGTGCGGAAGCGCTCCAGCCCACGGCGCTCGGAGACCCACTGGGCCTCGACGATCTCGCTGGCCGGGAAGCTGGACGTCCCGATCGCGCGGACCTTGCCCGCGCGGACGAGGTCGGTGAGCGCCGACAGCGTCTCCTCGACGTCGGTGTCCGGGTCGGGGCGGTGCACCTGGTAGAGGTCGACGTGGTCGGTGCCGAGGCGACGCAGGGAGTCCTCGACCGCGCGCACGATCCAGCGGCGGGAGTTCCCGCGCATGTTCGGGTCCTGCCCCATCGGCAGGTGGAACTTGGTGGCCAGCACGACGTCGTCGCGGCGGCCGGCGATCGCCTTCGCGACGATCTCCTCGGACTCGCCGTGGGAGTAGAAGTCCGCGGTGTCGAGGAAGTTCACCCCCGCGTCGAGGGCGCGGTGGACGATCGCGACGGCGTCGTCGTGGTCGGGGTTGCCGATGGGGCCGAACATCATGGCGCCGAGGGCGAAGGGGCTGACCTTGATGCCGGTGCGGCCGAGGGTGCGGTACTGCACGGGATCCTCCGTGGGACGATGAAGCGGAACGTTCTTCCGGAACAGTACGGAACGTTGTTCCGGTTACGCAAGGGGGGTCACCCGTGGAACGCAAGGTCCGCGCCGACGCGCAGCGCAACGTCGACGCACTGCTCGCCGCCGCCCGCGACGTCTTCGCCTCCGCCGGCGTCGACGCCCCCGTGCGCGAGATCGCCGCGCAGGCCGGCGTGGGGGTCGGCACCGTCTACCGGCACTTCCCGCAACGCTCGGACCTGGTGGTCGCGGTCTTCCGCCACGAGGTCGACGCGTGCGCCGCCGAGGCTCCCGTCCTGGCGCAGCAGCACCCGCCCCTGGAGGCGTTGCGGCGCTGGCTGTTGCGCTACACGGGGTTCGTCGCGGCCAAGCGCGGCCTGTCCGCCGCCCTCCACTCCGGCGATCCGGCCTTCGAGCCGCTGCCCGCCTACTTCTCCGGGCACCTCGTGCCCGCCCTCGAGGGGTTGCTCGAGGCGGCCGCCGCCGCGGGTGAGGTCGCGAACCCGCTGAGCCCGGAGGAACTGCTGACGACGCTGTCGCGGCTCTCGACGCCGGACGAGGACTACACCGCCCGCGTCGTCGAGCTCCTCCTCGCCGGCCTCCGCTTCGGCGCCCGGGCGGGCGGGTTCGTCGACGCAACCGGCTCGTAGGTGGAGCTGCCTGCGTCGACGATCTCTCCCACCGGGGGCCCTCAGGCCGGCAGGTGCCGCCGCACGAAGTCGAGCTCCACGCGCATCTGCCGCACCCGCTCGTCGTCGAGCAGCGACCCGTGGCCCGCGTCGTACCGGTACACCTCGTGCGTCGCCCCGCGCGCGGCGAGCCGCTCCAGGTAGTTGTCGATCTGCCGGATCGGGCAGCGCGGGTCGTTGCGGCCGGCGAGCACGAGCACCGGGGCGCGGACGGCGTCGACGTACGTGAGCGGCGAGGAGTCGGCGTACTTCTCCGGCACCTCGGTGGGCGACCCGCCGAACAGCGAGCGGTCGAAGGCCTTGAGGCCCTCCATCTCGTCCTCGTACGCCGCGACGTAGTCCGCGACGGGAACCCCGGCGAGCCCGACGGCCCAGCGCTCCGGCTGCGTCCCCACGCCGAGCAGCGTGAGGAAACCGCCCCACGACGCCCCGGCGAGGACGAGCCGGTCGGGGTCGGCGACCCCCGTGGAGACGAGGTGGTCCGCGACCGCCGCGACGTCCTCGAGCTCGACGTGGCCGACGCGCGCCTCGAGGGCGTCGCGCCAGGCCGAGCCGTACCCCGTGGACCCGCGGTAGTTCACCTGCACGACGGCGAACCCCTCGTCCACCCACGTCGCGCAGTACGACCGGAACGCGTCGGCGTCGTGGGCCGTCGGCCCGCCGTGCACCTCCACGACCGTCGGCAGCGGGCCCGAGGACCCCGCGGGACGGCGCAGCAACGCGTGGATGCGGCCGCCGGGCCCGTCGACCCACACGTCCGACACCTCGACCGACGGCGGAGCGGGTTCGCCGGGCGCGCGCAGCAGGACGGAACCGTCGAGCCGGCGCACCGTCGAGGGCTGCGCGGCGGAGGACCAGGTGAGCCACACGTCGCCGTCGGGGCGGGCCGTCGCGCCGCCGACGCTGCCCGTCGTGGGCCCGACCTGGGTGACGACCCCCGTCCCGAGGTCAAAGCGGTAGGCCAGGGTGCGGGCCTCGTGGTCGAGCAGCACGACGAGGCCGGTCGCGTCCTGCGTCCACTCCGCCCCGGCGACCTCGCCGGGAACCCCCAGCGCGATCTGCACCTCCCGCCCCGTCCGCAGGTCCAGGACGAGCAGTTCGGGACGGCCGGCGCGTTCGTGCTCGACGAGCAGCCGCGCGTCGCCGCGCACGGGCGAGAAACCGATCGGGGACACCCCCTTGCCGGGGCCGTCGGACAGTTCCGCGACGGTCGAGCCGTCGGCCAGCGACAGCACGCGCAGGTCGGGGTGGCGGGAGTCGCCACGCTCGGAGTGCGCGATCGCGACCCACTGCTCGTCCGGGGACAGGTCGCCGGCCCAGGCGTCCTCGCGGTGCTCGTAGAGCCGACGGGTCCCTGAGGGGGTGACCACGTCGATGCGGGTCCCGTAGTCGTCGTCCTGCGAGCCGACGACCACGGTTCCGCTGCGCCCGATCGCCAGACCCGCCGGGTAGGCGGCGGGCAGCCCCAGCGGGTCCTCGACGTCCTCTCCGGGCGCCGAGCCGAAGGGTTGCCGCCGCCACACGCCGTACTCGTCGCCCGCGGTGTCGTCGAACCACCAGACGAACTCGCCGGCGTCGTCGATCGTGGCGCTCGACGTGCCCTCCGGCCGGTCGGTCAGCCGCCGCAGCTCGCCGCTGCCGGCGTCGAAGGAGTGCACCTCGAGCACTCCCGCGACGCTGGCCACGACGACGCAGCGGTCGGGCGCCTCGAGCGCCCACTCCGGCAGTCCGACACGACCGGCCCGGAACCGCTTCTCCCAGACGGGGACCTCAGGTTCGCTCACCCGACCGATCGTGCCACCCGCGGAACGGCTCGTCTCAGGCGGGCGCGGGTGCGGGGAACAGCCGGCGCAGGACGTCGGACAGGGTCACGACACCCTCGACCCGGCCCCCGTCGGTGACGACCGCGAGGTGGTTGCTCGTCTCCCGCATGCGCGTCAGCGCGACGTGCAGCGTGGTGCCGCCGTCGAGCGTGAAGACGGGCCGCACGAACTCCGCCGTCGGCGCCTCGTCCGGTTCGGTGAGGGTGTCCCGGACGTGGACGATGCCGTGCAGGTCGTCGGTCGAGCCCACGAGGATCCGCAGGTGGCCGGTGCTGCGGGACAGGTCCCGCACCTGCTCGACGGTCGCGCCCGCCGGCACGCTCGCCGGCGTCGCGCCGGGGCGCAACAGGTCCCGCACCACGAGGCGCTGCAGGTCCAGCGCCCCGGACAGCTGAGCGGAGAACTTCGCGTCCAGCGCACCGACGTTCGTGGAGTGCTCCAGGAGGTGTCGCAGCGAGTCCGGGCTGTGCCCGACGACGACCTCCTCGGTGGGGGTCGCGCCGACCTTGCGCACCAGGACGTTGGCCGCGGAGTTGAGCAGCTTCAGGACGGGACGGAACAACCACATGAACCCGCGCATCGGGACGGCCAGCAGCAGGGCCGACCGCTCGGGGTGGGCGATGGCCCAGGACTTCGGCGCCATCTCCCCCACGACGAGGTGGATGAACGTCACGACGAACAGCGCCAGGACGAACCCGAGGACGTCGGCCGCGACGAGCGGCAGCCCCGCGGACTCGAACAGCGGGGTCAGCCAGTGGTGGACGGCCGGTTTGCTGATGGCCCCCAGCAGCAGCACGCAGGCGGTGATCCCGAGCTGGGACCCGGCCAGCAGGACGGTCAGCTCGTGCGAGCTGCGCAGCGCGGCGCGCCCGGAGACGGTGCCCGCGGCCTCCTCGAGGCGGTGCCGCTTGGCGCCCAGCAGGGCGAACTCGACGGCCACGAAGAACGCGCTCGCCGCGACGATGACGACCGTCGCGACGACGACGACGACGGGGTTGTCAGTCATGCGTCACCTCCTTCGTGGTCGGTGGCGGCGTCCGCGGCGGCGGCACCGGTCAGTTCCAGCCGCACCCGGCCGGGCACGTGCCGTTCGACGGACAGGACCCGGACGTGCAGGACCTGCGGTTCGGGGTCGAGCTCGCCGAGGTCGAGCGGGAGTTCCACGTCGAGCTCGGTGCCCTTCTCGGGCAGCCCGCCGTGGGCGGCGATGACGAGACCGGCGATCGTCTCGTAGTCCCCGCGCGGCAGGTCCACCCCGAGCGAGCGTTCGACCTCGTCGACGTGCACCTCCCCGGACATCTCCCACACGCCGTCTCCCTCGACGGGGATGTACGTCGGGTTGTCCTCGTCGTGCTCGTCGGTGATCTCGCCGACGAGTTCCTCGGCGAGGTCCTCGACGGTGACGACACCGGAGAACCCGCCGTACTCGTCGACGACGCAGGCGAGCTCGTTGCGGGAGTCCCCCAGCTGCCGCAGCACGTCCGGCAGCCGCGTGAGCGTCGAGACGACGAGCGCGGGCCGCATGATGCGGGTGACCGGCGCACTGTCCTCCTCCTGCGTGGCGAGGAGGTCGGCGAGGTGGACGACGCCCAGGACGTCCCCCGAACCGGCCGCGAGCACCGGGTAGCGGGAGTGCCCGACGGCCATGAGCGCGCGCACGAGACCGAGGTCGGCGGACTCGTCGACGGTGTCCACGCGCGAACGCGGGATCATCGCGTGCTCGACGTCCTGCTGCGGGAAGTCGAGGATGCGGTCGAGCAGGACGGCCAGGTCGTCGGGCAGGTCACCGCTCTCGCGGGACTCCTCGACGATCGCCTCGAGGTCCTTCGGCGTCGCGGCGTGCTCGACGTCGTGGACGGGTTCGATCTTCAGCGCGCGCAGCAGGGCGTTGGAGGACTGGTCGAAGAACCAGATCAGCCAGCCGAACACCTTGAGGTAGGCCAGCGTGGAACGGCTCAGCCACGACGCCACCGGTTCGGGCTTGGCGATGGCCAGGTTCTTCGGGAACAGCTCGCCGAACAGCATCTGGACGAACGTGGAGAACACGAGCGCCACGACGCCACCGACGGCGATCCCGACCCCGCTGGGGATGCCGACGCCGCCGAGGAGCGACCCGAGGGACTCCCCGATGAGCGGTTCGGCCACGTACCCGACGAGCAGGCCCGTGACGGTGATGCCGAGCTGTGCTCCGGAGAGCATGAAGGAGGTGCGGCGCGTGACCGCGAGCGCGCGGACCGCGCCGGGGTCACCGGACTCGGCACGGGCCCCCAGGCCCGAGCGGTCCACCGACATGTAGGCGAACTCCTGGGCCACGAAGTAGGCCGTGGCCGCGGTGATCGCGAGGACCACCACGACACCGAGGAGCAGTGCGAGCACGTCGGTCACGGGATCACCTCACCGTGGCCGGGCGCACCCGCGCAGGGACTTGAAGGGTCGTCGGCGTGATCGTCGTCGCGCATCGGCGGCGGCGGTCCTCTCCTGGTCTCGGGAACGGGTCTGCTGAACGGTGAACGGAGCATGGCACGACGGAGTTCCCGCGGCACCCCGTCGTTGCGTCCGCGTCAGACCGGCCGGGGCAGGACGAAGCGCGTCGTCACGCGGCGGGCGAACGCGACGTGGTCGGGCGCGCCGCTGACCTGCACCCCCGCGGCTCCCACGAGACCGTCGTCCAGTTCCAGCAGTTCCGCCGACCGCAGCGGCCACCGCTCGTGCTCGTTGGCGATCCACCAGGTCCGGCCCAGGTGCGCGGCGTGCAGACCGAAGCGGGAGGTGAGGAACACGCCCAGGTCGTCGACCGCCGTGCCGCCCTCGCGGACGGCGACGCGGCTGGTCACGCCCTCCCGCGTCCGGCACGTCCAGAGCAGTTCCCGCGCGCCCCCGCGGACGCGGATCGCGTGACGCATGTGCGACCACCGGTAGGGCAGCCCGAACGCCAGCTGCGCACCCAGCACGACCGCGAGCCGGCTCGCGTCCAGGCTCGCGAAGACGACGCCGCGCCGTCCCTCGTCGTCGACGGAGTAGAAACGGACGTTGGTCTCGAGGAACGTCCCCGCGTACGGCACGCTGACCCGCCGGCCCGGCCCGGCACCGCGGAGGGTGAAGGGGATGAGTCCGACGTAGGTGGCGCCGTCGAGCACGTCGGGGCGCACCCCGGGCGGCATGAACGGGGCGATGCGCTGGGGGTCGACGGCCCAGTGCAGGAACGCCAGGTCGTCCCAGTGCTGGTGCATCATCACCGGCCCGGTGAGGGCGACGGCCTCGGGCGAGGGCAGGCGGTCGATCACCGGATCAGGGTGCCCGAGGGGGTGCCGTCCGGCGACCCGTCGCCCCGCGGACCGGCGACCGGTTCGGCAGCACCCCCACAGCTGGCCTACAGTGACGCCACCATCCAGAGCGGCCGAGAGACCTGGCTCGACGACGCCGCAGCAACCGCCTCCTCGTGAGGTGTGGTGCTCATGCCGGGGCCGATGGAGGAGATCGTGACGACGACACCCGTGACACCTGCGACCGCTCCTGCGCCCACGGCACCCGCCGACCGGGTCGACGCCGCCGGCGTGACCCTGCGCGGGGTGAGCCGTTCCTTCGGCGGCCGCCGGGTCCTCGCCCCGCTCGACCTCGACCTCGCCGCGGGCAGCACGGTCGCCCTCGTCGGCGCCTCCGGCTGCGGCAAGTCCACGCTGCTGCGCCTGATCGCCGGCCTCGACACCCCGACGACGGGGACGGTGGAGGTCGCCGGGCAGCCCGTCCGCGGCGTCCACCCGCGCACGGCCGTCGTGTTCCAGGAGCCGCGCCTGCTGCCGTGGCGCGACCTCGCCGGGAACGTCGCCTTCGGCCTGCCCCGCGGGACCGACCGCGCGGCAGGCCGGGCCGAGGTGCTGCGCTGGCTCGAGGTCGTCGGGCTCGAGGAGTTCGCCGACCACCGGCCGCGCCGCGTCTCCGGGGGCATGGCCCAGCGCACGGCCCTGGCGCGCGCCCTCGTCCGTCGGCCCGGGGTGCTCCTGCTCGACGAGCCGTTCGCGGCGCTCGACGCGCTGACCCGCCTGAAGATGCAGGACCTCCTCGACGACGTGCAGCGCAGCACCGGCGCGACCGTCGTCTTCGTCACCCACGACGTCGACGAGGCGCTGCACCTCGCCGACCGCGTCCTCGTGCTGGGACGTGCCGACGAGAACGCGGACGGTGCCGGCATCGTCCGCGACCTCGCCGTCGACGCCCCCCGCCCGCGCGACCGCGCCGACGCCGCCACGGCCCGGCTGCGCGTCGAACTGCTCGACCTGCTCGGCGTCCCGCGCTCCGCCTGACGCACCTCCACACCGCACCCACCCCCCACGTCCCCGGGAGACCTGTGTCCACGCTGCCCTCCTCCACGTCCTCGTCCACGTCGGCGACCACCCGTCGCGCCCTCCTCGGCCTCGGTCTCGGCGGTCTCGCGCTCACCGCGGCCGCCTGCGTCCAGGGCGAGTCGTCCTCCGGCAGCCCCGCCGCCGCGACCGGATCGGGCTCGGGCGGTGGCGACCGCGTCCGCCTCGACTACGCCCTCTACAACCCCCTGAGCCTGGTGGTGCGCGAGCAGAAGCTGCTCGAGAACGCGGGGCTGACCGTCCAGTGGGAGCAGTCCCAGGGCAGCAACAAGGCCAACGAGTTCCTCCGCAACGGGAACCTCGACCTCGCCTCCACCGCCGGGTCGGCCGTGCTGCAGGCCCGGACCAACGGCTCCCCCGTGCAGACCGTCGAGGTGTACTCCCAGCCGGAGTGGACCGCACTCGTCGTGGGCAAGGACTCGACGGTCACCGACGTCGCGGGTCTGCGCGGCGCGAAGATCGCCGCCACGACCGGCACCGACCCGTACTTCTTCCTGCAGCAGGCCCTGGCCCAGGCGGGGTTGTCCGGCACCGACGTCGAGATCCTCAACATCCAGCACGCCGACGGTCGCGCCGCCCTCGAACGCGGGGACGTCGACGCGTGGGCGGGCCTGGACCCGAACATGGCCGCGACCGAGCTCCAGTCGGGCTCGAAGCTGCTCTACCGCAACGTCGACTTCAACACCTACGGCGTGCTGAACGCTCGCGAGGAGTTCGTCCAGAACTCCCCCGGCCTCGTCCAGCAGGTCGTCGACGCCTACGCGAAGGCCCGCGCGTGGGCCCTGGCGAACCCCGCCGACCTCGCCACCCTCTACGCCACGACGGCGCAGTTGTCACCGGAGGTGGCCGCCCGCGTGCTGGAGCGCACGACGCTCGACCTGGACGGGGTTCCCGGCGACGCGCAGCGGACCGTGCTGTCGGGGATCGTCCCGCTCATGGCCGCGACGGGCGACGTGCCGTCGGAGGACGCGGCGCGCAAGGCCCTCGACACCCTGCTGGTGCCGGAGTTCGCGCAGAAGGCGAGCGCCGCGTGAGCACGGCGACGGCGACGCGGGCGGACGGGGAGGCCACCCCGCAGCGGCGGTCCCGCCCGGGCTGGGTCCTGGGAGCCGTCGTCCCCGTCGCCCTCGTCGGCGCCTGGTGGATCTCCACCGCGGTGGGGGCTTTTCCGCCCAGCCAGTTGCCCCCGCCCGTCGACGTCTTCACCGCGGCGCAGCAGCTGTGGGCGACAGGCGCCCTGCAGCTGAACATCGCGATCAGCGTGCAGCGGGTGCTCGTCGGTTTCGCCTGCGGCGCAGTGGCGGGTCTCGTCGTCGGGGGCCTGACCGGTTCCTCCGTGACCGCCTACCGCCTGCTGTCCCCCACGCTCGGTGCCCTCCGCGCCGTGCCGTCCCTGGCCTGGGTGCCGCTGCTGGGCCTGTGGATCGGGCTCGGCGAGCCGCCGAAGATCACCCTCGTCGCGATCGGCGCGTTCTTCCCCGTCTACACGACGGTGCTGTCGGCCATGACCCACCTGGACCCCGCCCTCGTCGAGGTCGGCCGCGCCTACGGCCGGCGGGGGCTCGGCCTCTTCACGTCGGTCCTGCTGCCCGCCACCGCTCCCACCCTGCTGTCGGGGTTGCGGCTGGGCCTGGCGCAGAGCTGGTTGTTCCTCGTCGCCGCGGAGCTGATCTCCTCCTCGATCGGTCTGGGGTTCCAGATGACGAACGGGCAGAACACGTCCCGCACCGACCAGGTGCTGCTGGCGATCATCCTGCTGGCGCTGCTGGGCAAGGCGACCGACCTGGTCCTCGGCGTGGTGGAGAACCGGGTCAAGGCCTCCCGGGAGTGAGTCGGACCCGGTGCGCACGCCGCGCCTCGGCGAAACCGGCGAGGACGGCGTGCGCGTCGAGCGCGAGCGTCAGCGCCTTCGACCGACGGCGCCGTCCGACGACGGCGAACTCCGTCGACGTGCGCACCTCGTCGGTCCACCGGAGCTTGGCCTGGTTGGGGCCGGTCGACAGGTTCAGCACCCGGTGTCCGGCCTCCTGCGCGTCCTTTACGGCGAGGGACAGCAGGTAGGTCACGGCCGAGTACGGCCACGCGCGTTCGGACACCCCGGACGTCGAGGAGTAGCTGGCCGATCGGGTGTGCAGGACGAGCTGGCTGGCCTCGACGGTCTCGCCGACGAGCAGTTCGTAGACGCTCGCGCCGCCGTGCTCCCCGGCGCGGGTCACGACGTCGCGCAGGTAGGCGAGCACGCGGGGGTCGGCGTAGATGTCGGCGTGCACGGGACGGCCGTCGCGCAGTTGCGAGCGTTCCCCGTGCAGGGCGACGAGCCGGTCGAACGCCGCGGGCAGGAGCGCGGGGTCGGTGACCCGGCGCACGGACCAGCCGTCGGCACCGACCTCCCGCGTGAGCCGGTTCCGGGCGCGCCGCAACGACTCCTTGAGGTTCCGGCGGCCGGCGTAGACGTTGTCGACGCCTTCGAGGCGCAACACCGCCGAGGGCCGGGTGCGCCGCTGCAGGAGGGTGTAGGACCAGTCCGGCAGCCACTCCGGCTCGAACCACGGGACGTTCTCGCCGAGGGCGAACTGCGCCACGTCCCAGCCCGTCGGGTCGGCGCAGAGGTGGCCGACGACGGCACGCGCGACGTCGCGGGCGCACGTCGGGTCGGTCAGCAGGGCGGGCTGCTCGTACGGCCCGATCCACAGGCTGCCGGTGCCGATGGGCTGCACGAGCGTCGCCAGACCGCGCAGCACGGAGCGGCGGTAGAGCGGGGCGATGCCGACGAGGCGGTCGCCGTCGCGGACCTCCAGCACGAGGGGTTCGTGGCGGGGGTCGCCGGCGAAGTGGTCCAGCCAGGTGAGCGCCCAGTCGGGTCCGGTGAAGGGGTTGGCCTCGCCGGCGGCGTCGTGCAGCGCCTGCCAGTCGTGGGCGAGCTTCTGCACCGCGGTGAGCTGCCGGTGCTCGGTGACGTGCAGGTCCATGCGGCACTCGTTCCCTCGGTGAGCGGTGGTCTGCTCCGATGCTGCGGGGTGCGGACGGGTGAGGTCGATGACCCGGTGCGTCCACGCAGGGCCGGACGGGGGACGAATCACCTCCTCGGCGCACCCGGGTTCCCGACGAACGGGTGAGTGCGGTTCCCGACGGCGACGACGGGGTCCGACGCTGGCTGCATGAGGATCGCTGTCGTGGGTGCCGGGCCGTCCGGCCTGGTCACCGCCGCCGTGCTGACGCAGTTCGGCCACGAGGTCACCGTGCTGGAGAAGGCACCCGACCTCGGCGGCGTGTGGAGTTCCACCCGGCGCTACCCCGACGTGTCGACCCAGGACGACCGCGTCTCCTACGCGTTCTCGGACGTGCCGATGCCCGCGGACTTCCCCCTGCACCCCACGGGGAACCACGTCCGCGCCTACCTCGAGCACTACGCCGAGGTGAAGGGCGTCCGCGAACGGATCCGCCTGGGGACGTCGGTCGAACGGGCCGTCCCCGCCGGCGACGGCTGGTCCGTCCAGGTCCGCGACGCGCAGGGGACCTCCGTCCTGGACGTCGACTGGCTGGTGCTCGCGAACGGCGTGTTCTCGACGCCCCACGTGCCGGACTGGCCGGGACGCGACGTCTTCGACGCCTCCGGTGGGCGGGTCGTCGAACCCACCCAGCTCGGGGACGGTGCCGTCCTCGCAGGGCGCGATGTCGTCGTCGTGGGCTGGGGCAAGACGGCGTGCGACGTCGCCGTCGCCGCCTCGCGGACGGCGCGCTCGACGACCGTGGTGGCGCGGGCAGTCCGGTGGAAGGTCCCGAAGCGCATCGTCGGCCCCCTGACGTTCCGCCACCTGCTCCTGACCCGCCTCGGCGAACACCTGATGGCCCCGGAACGGACGACCCGCCTCCAGACCCTGCTCGCGACCGTCGACGCTCCGGTGCGCCGCGCGGTGCTGTGGTCCGTGGCCCAGCAGATCGCCCGGCGCACCGGTGCGAGCGGCGCCGGGTTGCTGCCCGGCACGCCCCTGCCCTACGCGGACAGCCTCGTCACGGACGGGTTCTTCGAGGCGGTCCGGAACGGTCGCATCACGGTCCGCCGCGAGCGGTCGATCACCGCGCTGGGTGCGGGCGACGTGCAGTTGTCCGACGGATCGCGCGTGCCGGCGGACGTCGTGGTCGCCGCGACGGGTTTCGACCAGGACCTCTCGCTGCTGGACGCGTCCGTGCGCGACCGGCTGCTGGACGCCGACGGTGTCATGGCGCTCCACCGCCGGATCCTGCCTGCAGGCGTCCCCCGCCTGGCGTTCGCCGGGTGGGGCAACACCTACCGCAGCCCGCTGTCCGCGGAGGTGGGGGCGGTGTGGCTCGCCGGCCACCTGGCCGGGGTGGTGCCGGGCCCGTGCCGGGACGAGGTGCAGCGCACGGGCCACCGGTTCCACCTGACGCACCGACAGGCCGCCGCCCACGGGCAGCAGCAGGTGCCGAGCGGGTCGTTCGCCGTGCTCGACCAGATGCTCGACGACCTCGGTCTGCCGCTGCCTGCTGCCGTGCGGCGCGGTCAGTGGACGAAACCCCTGACCCCGTCGAGCTACGCGTACCTGGTGCCCATGCTGCTGGCGCGCGTGGGGGCGGTGGCGGAACGCACGTCGGTCACCGCGCACTGACGGCGGTCTCCAGGAGGTTCCGCAGCGGCGTCGCGGGGCGCCCGAGGAGCCCGGCCAGGGTCGGGTTGACGACGGAGAACTCCCCCGCGCGGGACGCCCGGAACATGCCGAGCGTGAACTCCGCGGCGCCCACAGGAACGCCCGCCGCCGCCTGGTCGGCGAGCCACTGCTCGTCGTCCACGACGACGCGACGCACCGGACGCCCCGAGAGCTCGCTGAGCAACTGCGCGACGTCGGCGAGGTCGAGAGCGTCGGGCCCGGTAAGCGGTGGCGTGGGCCCCTCGACGGGGTTCTCGGCGAGCAGCGTGAGCGCGGCCGCCTCCGCGAGGTCGTCGTGCGCCGTCCACGAGACCGGACCGTCGGCGGGGGCCGCGAGCATCCCCGTCGTGAGGGCGTCGCCCAGCAGGTACGGGACGGTCGTCGCGTAGAATCCGTTGCGCAGCGCCGTGAACGGGCCGCCGGCGGCGAGGTGCTCCTCCGTCGCCGCGTGACCCCGGGCCGGGCTGAACTGCGAGGCGGGAGAGGCCGCCTGGTGGCTCGTGTAGAGCACGCGCTCCGCGCCGACCGCCCGGGCCGCGTCGATGGCCGCACGGTGGGCCTGGGCCGCCTGCGCCGCGTCGCGGATGGCGGCGGAGACGACGAGCACCCGCTCGGCGCCCTCGAAGGCGTGGGCCAGCGCGTCGGGGTCGAGGAAGTCGGCCTCGCACACCCGGACTCCCCGCGCAGTGAGGTCCGCGGCCGTCCTGGCGTCGCGGACGCTCACGCCGATCCGCTCGGCGGGGATCCGGTCGAGGAGGCAGCGGACGATGCGCGACCCGAGCTGGCCGGTGGCACCGGTGACGACGTACATGGGCGCTCCTCGTTTCCATCGATACCGTCGGATCGGTACCACCGGCAGCACCGTACCCCTGGAAACGTTCCGGCGCTACCATCGTTCCGTGACCGTCTCCGTCGAGGACGTCGAACGCGACGGCGTCCGCCTCCGCCTCATCCGCGTCGCCAGCAGCCTCCTGGCCGACAAGGGCACCGCCGCCGTCACCACGCGGGCCGTCGCGCAGGCCGCGGGGATGCAGGCGCCGGCCATCTACCGGCTCTTCGGGGACAAGGACGGGCTATTGGAGGCGGTCGCCGAGCACGTCATGGACGGCTACGTGGCGGAGAAGTCGGCCCACGTCGCCGCGACGGAGATCGATCCCGTCGAGGACCTACGCGCCGGGTGGACGTCCCACGTGGAGTTCGGCCTGGCGAACCCGGCGCTCTTCCGCTTCCTGCACGACCCCGAGCGGGCACCCTCCCCCGCTACCGAGGCCGGTCTGGACGTCCTGCGGACCCGCGTGCGCCGCGTCGCCGCCGCCGGTCGGCTGCGAGTGAGCGAGGCCCGCGCCGTCGCGATGGTGCACGCCGCCGGGACCGGCGCCGTCACGACACTGCTCGCCGTCCCAGCCGCCGACCGCGACCCCGGCCTCGCGGACGCACTGTGGGACGCGGTGTCCCGCGCGGTCCTCACTGACGCGGCTCCAGTCGAGCAGGGGGCGGCGCGCACCGTCGCCTTCCGCGCTACCGCAGCGGAACTGCCGGGGCTGAGCAGCGCCGAGAAGACCCTGCTGAGGGAGTGGCTGGAGCGGTCGATCGACGCCGCGCAGGGGTGAGCCGGAGACGACGAAGGGCCCGGATCCACTGAGCGGATCCGGGCCCTTCGTGGCGATCTGGTCGGGGTGACAGGATTTGAACCTGCGGCCTCTTCGTCCCGAAGCTTCGAGTGGACGCCGGGATCGACCCGCTTCCCTACCACCGCCTCCGCTGGGATCGCCCCCGGTCCCCCTCAATCCCGGATCGTTGTCACGCAGATTGACACTCACCCCTCGCTGGCGTGGTCTGGATGGCCGCCTGCTCACCCGCCCAGCTCACCATCTGGCCGTAGATGCAAGCTCACTCACTACCACTGCGGAGATGGCTACCACCGAGCGAGCAATCCCTTCTAAGGGATCTTCACCCAAGCCGCGCTGCATCTCAGCCCGCGCTCCTCCTCAAGCTACTAAACCAGAGCATCCACCCCGCACTCAAGCGTATGCCAGTCAAGCCGCCACGTTTGGATCGAGTGACAGTTCTCGACCCCCCGTTCCCTCCTTCGAGGCTATGGTGCTTAGACAGGTTGAGAGCCGACCCGCCTTACGGGCCGGCAGTCATAGCACCCGAGGAGTGAGACGTGGCAGCCGAGGAACTAGATGCTTTGTCGTTGGACGTTTCTGAGGACGATCTAGCAACAGATGTCAGACCAGATTCAACCGTAACCTGGGGAACCGACTGGACGGTAAGCACTCTTATCGACCAATTGCGGCGCGGTAGATTCGACTTAGAACCCGCCTTCCAGCGACGCGATGTTTGGAGTGATGTTAAACGCTCGCGATTTATCGAGTCCCTGCTGCTCGGTATTCCGGTTCCACAGATTATTCTAGCGGAACGGCGTGAGGCTAGGGGGCGATTCATTGTTCTTGACGGCAAGCAGCGCCTTCGCAGCTTACAGCGTTTTGCGGGCCTTGACGGTAAGCCGATGCGACTGACTGGATTGGAGGTGATTAAAGATTTAAACGGAATGACTCTAGATGAGCTGCGTGATTCGGATAGCTTTGAGAATCATTCTGCCGCCTTGGAGAACGCCGCCGTTCGTGCCGTCATCCTGCGAGGGTGGGCCAACGAAAGTCTTCTATATCTCACATTTCTTCGACTGAACAGCAATGTTGTTGGATTGTCTCCTCAAGAATTACGTCGAGCCCTACACCCGGGCCCCTTCATGGATTACGTAATGCAGGCCTCTAGCGAGAGTACTGCGATTCAGACTTTCCTGAACATTCGACGGCCAGACTTTAGAATGCGCGACGCAGAGGTACTCACCCGGCATGTCGCACTCACTTTACGCCTTGCTGAGTATCGAGGGGACTTGAGGCGATTCCTAGATGAGACGTGCGAACTCCTGAACCTGGACTGGCATTCGATCGCACCCTCCGTAGTCGAAGCCGGAGCAGGTCTAGATTCCGCCGTCACGGCAACAACCGAGATTTTTGGAAAAGACGCTTTCAAGCGCGCCTCCCAACGAGGATATGAACCACGCAGGAATCGCGCCGTTCTAGACATTATGGGATTCTACCTGCAGCACCCAGAGGTGCGTCGAGAGGCTCAAGATGTAGCCATCGCCGTCAAGGGATTATTTGAAGATCTTTGCCGCCAGCATGAGGCATTTCAGAACTCTCTGACGTCAACAACCAAGAGCGTGCCCGCCGTCTTTACACGACTGACCGTCTTTGGGGAAGAACTTTCGACCATCGTACCGTCGATTGAGAAGTATATTCCACGATGAAACGACTACTTCTTTTCCATGAGCTGCATGCGACGCTTCGGCGTCTTAACGCTACATTCAGTCGACCCGTTCGCGCCGTTGCCAGAGATGTAGATTTACTTCAGGGGGACGCTTACCTAGTTACGGCCCACGCGGCTGTCGAATTCTACTTTGAGGAGTTATGCCGCAGGGCCGTCTACGCAAGTTTGTGGAAATTCCAGCAAAGCCGTTCTTGCAATGGCTTGATGAACGCAGTGCTGTCGTCCCACTATTTCGCCAAGGTTACCTACCTACCAAAGAACGAGATGACTACCGCAGCCTCTACGGATCTCGCACTACGAGACGCGGTTGTCTGGTACACGAAGCGGGTAGACGAAAACCAAGGGATCAAGCAAAATAATCTCTTCTCCTTACTCCTTCCTCTTGGCTTCAACGAAAACGATTTTGATACAGTTTGGTTAGGGTCAATGAACTCCTTTGGGTCAGGAAGAGGCGACACCGCGCACGGACGCCCGGTAGCGAACTTCGGGCGACGAGCTATCGACATCAGCCCACGCGGCTCACACTCGAGCAGCATCACCGTTCCAGTCTGGACAGCAAAAGCGACCAAAACCAGAACAACAACAACCCCTTGGGATGTTGAAAAGACTCTCAAAGATCTAGTTCCTGAGATGAAGGCCTGGGATGATCGCCTTAGAAACGGCATCTAGGAAAGGCCGCGGAGAAATCCGGCCACACAAGGTGGGCGTCTTATTCACTTGGAATCTAGTCAGCTGCAACATGCATCTAGGTCGTGCGTTGATTGCTTATGGACCACCGTCTCTGCTGCCATCAGAGCGGTGGGCAAATGCGCGACGACAGACTTGCTTGTTGCTAGTCTCTCGCGCATTTGTCCAGCGCAGCCGGGGTCCAGGGGCGGGAGCCCCTGGTACGACTGAGTCCGTGGGCGAGTCTCGATATGTACAAGTTGATGGCGCTCGACATATGCGTCGGCTGCGGAGGCGTGAGGCGCGCGAGCACGGCCGTAGGCCGCGCACAGGGTGGTGAAGCGCCTTTGCGGTCGACGGCGGCGGGCAGAGCCCGCCGCCTTGACGGAGTAGAGAAAGTTCTCACAGCTGGACTGGGTGAGGTGCGGGCACCCGCTGACCCTTCGTGGATCAGTAGGCTCTCTGTATGGATGAGCCCGCCGTGCAGGAGCCGCCTCGGTGGCAGGTCTTCGGTGAGCGGACGATCTACGACAACCCGTGGGTGCGGCTGGTCCTTGTCGACCTGGAGCCCCCGGACGGCAAGCGGTTCGAGCACCACGTGGTGCGTCTCCAGCGTGTGGCCGTCGCGCTCGTGCTCAACGCCGCTGGCAACCGGGTGCTCATGCTCCGCAGACACCGCTTCCTGACCGATCAGGTGGGCTGGGAGCTTCCAGGCGGCATCGTGGACGCAGGCGAGACGGCCTTGCAGACCGCCGCTAGGGAAGCCGAGGAGGAGACCGGTTGGCGTCCCACCGGGGGACGCCAGTTGCTTGAGTTCCAGCCCATGGTGGGGATGGTCGACACCCCCCACGAGGTCTACGTCTTCGACCAGGCCGAGGAGGTCGGAGCGCCCACAGATCTCGTCGAGGCCGGCGTCGTGGACTGGGTAGCCCTCGACGATGTGGTGGAGCTGATCGACCGTGGCGAGATCCTCGGCTCCGGTTCCATCACAGGGTTGCTGCGCTTCCTCGTAGATCGGACCTGACCCTCACGCTGCCTGACGCAGCGCCTCCAGGCGGCGGCGCTGACGCACCGATCCCATCCGGTTGGCCAGGGACGTGGCCTGACGCAGGTAGTGCTGCGCCTGATCGCGGTCGTCGCGGTGCAACTCAGCAGCGGCCAGATCGACTAGCACGCTGGCTTCGGCTCGGCTGTACCGGCCACGAACGCTGGCCAAGCCCTCCAGGAGCTCAGCGACGGCACCAGGGTCGTGCAGCCGACCGAGGCAGTGGCCGCGCCAGCGGGTGAGGTTGGCCGCGTCCAGGCGGAGGTACGGCGTGAGGGCGGCGTCCTCATCACTGCTCGGCAGGAGCGCCTCAGCGGCGGCGAGAGACCTCCGTGCTGCCTCACCGTCACCCGCGGCAGCGCGGTTCTCGGCCTCTGCTGCGTGGAGCCAGGCCGTGAGGCGAGGCGGTAGCCCATGCAGCTGGCGGGCCTCGGCGACCATGGCCGCGCCATCACTTCCACGTCCGAGGTCGAGCAAAGCGAAGGACTGCTCCCCCGTCGCGTGAGCGAGCAGCGCGTTGTCCTCCGCCTCACGGGCGGCAGACTTGGCCTCCTCGAAGGCGGTCCACGCTCGGTCGAGGTCTCCGACGTCCAAGGACTGCCAACCCACCAGCGATGCGAGGTCCGCGGTGACGGCCGCAAGCTCTCGTCGGGCTCCTGTCTGGACCAGGTAACGCCGTTGCTGCGTGGTGTCGTTCAGGAGCTTGCGGGCGTACTCCAGCACGTCGGCCGCACCGGACTGCCCGTCGGCCTTCCGGATGGCCTCAACCTGGTGGTGCAGGTGAGCCGTGCTTCCCGCTTCGAAGAGCGCCGCTCGGCCCAATGCCTGCGTCAGGCTCGGAGGACTGCTGAGAGCCGTAGACACCTCTGCCGCAACAAAGCCCAGGCCTTCGTCGGAAACGTTGAGGACTTCCCGCAGCAGCTGGCGGTGGAAGTCACCCGGGGCCACCCTGCCGTTCTCCCAGCGGGAGATCTGCGTCTTGAGACTTTCAGTGCTGCCGACGGGCGTGCCGAGCTGCTGTCCGCGCTGTCGCAGCTTCATCGCTAGGGCGGTCTGAGACCACCCTCGCGCCAAGCGCACGTCCTGAATGCGTGTCACTGCTCACTCCCGTGGATCTCTGCGGCCTCGCCAAGGTACTGGCGGACAGAGTGCCCGAAGCCACTGACAGGAGGACAGGGGTTGACTCAACCCCTGTCAACGGTCGTCATCTTCTGCGCCGTGCACGCCTCCGCTTCGCTCGTCTCATCGGCGCAACCGCGCTGCTGGAACGAGGAGGACGACATGGCAATTCAGGGTGCGATTCCGCTGGGACAGGACCTGGTGTTCCCGCACGGTGCGTACGTGGTGGGTGAGGTCGAGCAGGTCCAGGACTTCGACCGCAAGCAGGCAGGGGAGGTCGACTTCCAGTCCCGGGACAAGAACACCGGCGAACGACTCTGGGCGGTCCGCGTCGTCGACGCGGATCCAGAAGCCCGCCGTGGGCAGGCCGAGGTCGTCGTCAAGGTCATGGCCGAGCACCAGCCCGTTCCCCCGGCCACTCTCCCGGGGCTGCCCTTCCGTCCCGTCGTCTTCGACGGGCTCACCGCTACCCCGTACGTGGACACCAACCGCGCTCGTCCCCGGCTGGCGTGGTCGTTGAAGGCGACGGGGATGTCCGCCCCCGGCAAGACCGCTGTGAAGGCGGACCCGAAGACCGAGACCGGGCGGGCTGCCTGATGCGCGCCGACCAGCTCCAGGCGGAGCGGAACGAGCGGAACAGCATCACCGCGCAGCTCGGGGCGCTGCTGCGCTCCCGCCCTGGCTCGCAAACCCCATTGCGGGAGCGGGCGGCGTGGATCGAGCGTAAAGCCGAACTCTTCGGGCGCCTCGCCGAGCACTACGGGCCGATCGATCCTCAGGAGGCAGCGGAGTGCCGCTACCTGGCCACTGTCGCCGCTGAACAAGCCGCCCGGCTGCGGTCGGTGTCCCGCCACCCGGCAGGCCGTGCCCGGCTGCGCACGTCGGAGGTGGCGTGATGGGTGGCCGTCCGCAGGGTGTCGTGACCCACCAGCCGTCCCAGCAGAGCACCGCCACCTCTGACGACTGGATCGCCGAGCTGATCGTCTCGCTGCTGTCTCTGGTCTGGTGGATGGTCAAGACGGCCGCACAGCTCGTGTGGCGTTTCCCGCTCATCGCAGCCGTCCTGGTCACCGGATGGTGGGCGTACACGAACAACCACCTCCTCGTGGTCGGCATCGTCGTCGCGGTCCTCGTGGTGGCGCTGGTGGTGTGGCGGCTCGCGTGGCCGGTGTCCTTCGACCGTCTCCTGGCTCAGCCCGCGTGGCGACGCCGCAAGCAGCGGGCCATTCGACGGAACTGGCCGGGACTGTGCGAGCGGGTGGGTCTGGCGATGACCGTCACCGACCGCCGCTCGGGTCAGCGGCAGTCGTGGACGCCGGGGCTGTCTCGGCTGCGGTGGGCCTCCCGTGAGCACCTGGTCCTGACCGGGCGGGTGCAGGTTGTGGCCGGGCAGACCGTCGACGACCTCGCCTCGGCGGCAGAGACGTTGGGTGCGGCGTGCGGGGCGTGGTCGTGCCGGGTCCGCAAGACCGGTCCTCGCACCGCCGTCGTTACCTGGCTCTACGGCGACCCCCTCGCCCAGGTCGTCACCCCGCTACCCGTCCCCGACGTCCTCGACGCTGCTGCCGTCCCGATCGGGCTGCGGGAGGACGGGCAGCCGTGGCTGCTGCGCCTGGCCGCCACCCACGTCCTCATCGTCGGGGTCACCGGCGCGGGGAAGGGCTCGGTGGTGTGGTCCCTGCTCGGCGGCATCGCCGGGGGCATCCGCGACGAACTGGTGCAGGTGTGGGCCGTGGACGGCAAGGCCGGGATGGAACTGCAGCCGGGCCGGGCACTGTTCACCCGGTTCGCGACCACCGTCGAGGACGGTGTGCAGCTTCTTGAAGACGCCGCGGTCCTCATGACCGAACGGGCCGCTCGGATGGCCGGCACCTCCCGCCGTCACGAACCAAGTACTCGGGAACCGCTGCTGGTGGTGCTGGTCGACGAGGTCGCCCTCCTCACGGCCTACACCCCCGACCGGAAACTTCGCGACCGTGCGGAGAAAGCGTTGTCTGCCATCGCCACCCAGGGACGGGCACCCGGTGTCGTCCTCGTCGCGGCATTGCAGGACCCCCGCAAGGAAGTCCTGGGACTGAGAAACCTGTTCCCGACGAAGATCGCGATGCGCCTCGATGAGAAGTCTCAGGTCGACATGGTCCTCGGGGAGGGGGCGCGAGAGTCCGGGGCCCTGTGCCACCAGATCCCCGACACCTCCCCCGGCGTCGCCTACGTCAAGGTCGATGGCGTCCGCGAACCCGTCCGGGTCCGTGCCGCCTACTACGACAACCAGGCCATCGGGGAACTCGCCCGCACCCACAAACCAAGCAGCACCCGGACTCACGCATCGCAGTCCCGGCCGGTGTTCTCCGTCGTCGACAACGACTCCCACGACGACACGAAAAACCGCGAAAACACCCAGGCGCAGGAGGGCGCGGCATGAACGCCCTGTCTCCGAACGCGGAAGCCGAAGTCGGTCGTCGGCTGCTGTCCCCTACCTTCGACCGGTGGGCCGAACAGGCCGCGAACTGCGGGCACTGCGCCCGCCCCATCCGACTGCGCGGCCAAGCCACCACCGTCGACCGTGCCACCGGCGAAGTGCTCTCGACCTACGATTCTGCGAACGAACCGGACGGAGTGCTCTACACCCGTTGCGGCAACCGCCGGGCCAGCGTCTGCCCGTCGTGTTCCCACGAGTACAAGGGCGACATGTGGCACCTGCTCGCCGCAGGAGCCGCGGGCGGGATGAAGGGGGTCCCGGAGTCGGTGGCCACGCACCCGCTGGTGTTCGCCACTCTCACCGCCCCCTCCTTCGGTGCGGTGCACGGGCAGCGTCGCAGGAACGGTCGTCCGAGCATGTGCCGTCCTCGGTCATCGTCCGCGCTGTGTGAGCACGGAAACCCGGTGGGTTGCCGCATCGTGCACGCTGAGGGGGATCGCCGTCTGGGGCAGCCGTTGTGCGCGGAGTGCTACGACTACACCGGGCACGTGGTGTGGCAGTGGTGGTCTCCGGAGCTGTGGAGGCGGTTCACCATCGCGCTGCGCCGGGCGCTGGCTGCGCATCTGGGCCTGACGCAGGCGGCAGCACACTCGCTGGTTCGGGTGTCGTTCGCGAAGGTCGCGGAGTTCCAGCGTCGCGGCGTAGTCCACTTCCACGCACTCGTCCGACTCGACGGGCCGCCCACGGACTCGATGGAGTTCCCTCCCCCGCTGGTTGGGGTGAGCGCGCAGCAGTTGTGCGAACTCGTCCACGTCGCCGCCGCCCGGGTCTGGTTCGACGCCCCTGCGACCGAGGCCCGTGGGGAGCTGCGCCGGTTGCGCTTCGGGACGCAGGTCGATGCACGCGCCGTCACCACCGCAGCAACTCGCGAGGCCGGCCGTGCAGACCATCCCGACGACGGTCTGCACCCCGAGACCGTGGCGGCGTACATCGCGAAGTACGCCACGAAGGCGTGCGACGACTTCGGCCTCCCGCCTGGGCTGCGTGATGCCGACGCGGCGCGGCGGATGGGCGTTGTGGAGCACGTCTGCCGTCTGCTCGCCGAGGTGCAGTACCTCGCCCGGACCGGTGGAGCGAAGTACCTGCCGCTGGCGAAGTGGGGAGCGATGCTTGGGTTTCGCGGGCACTTCTCCACGAAATCCCGCCGTTACTCCACCACCCTGGGCCGGTTGCGTTCGGCGCGGAAACGGTGGTCGGTCCAGCAGTTGCGTGACCGCCTGACGGGGCGCTCGAACCTGACGGCTGACGTCGATGCGCCTGACGTCGAGGAGACGACGCTTGTCGTCAGTTCCTGGTCACTGGACGGCATCGGCTGGCTGAGCGCGGGGGACGCCGCCCTTGCCGCTACCGCCGCCGCACAAGCCCGCGAGTGGTCCGACGACCGTGCCCGCGCCCGTCGCGCCTCCTTGCTCTGACCCCTACCGCTACGACCTCGCAAAGGACTCACGATGAACCACGAGCAGCGCACTGCCCCGACCCGTCTCCTGTACCGCGTGCAGGATGCCGCCGACGCTCTGAGCCTGAGCCGCAGCGTCATCTTCGAACTCCTGCGCTCCGGCCGTCTGCGCTCGGTGCACGAGGGGCGCACCCGGCTCATCCCGTACGAGGCACTGGTGGAGTACATCGCCTCCCTCGAGGACGCGGCCTGATGCCTACCCGTCGTGGCCGGGGCGAGGGCGGTCTGCACTGGGACGAGCACCGGCAGCGGTGGATCGCCAGCGTCAGCTTGGGCTTTACCCCCGCGGGCAAGCGGATCGTCAAGCGCGGCAGCGGTAAGACGAAGACCGAGGCCCGCGCCAAGCTCAAGGAGGTGCTGCGTGACCAGGACGACGGCTTGGCCATCGCCCCGAATGACTACACCGTGGCCCAGGCCGTCGAGGACTGGCTCGCCTATGGTCTGCACGGGCGTTCGGAGACGACCGTCGCGACGAACCGCATCCTCGCCCGCATCCACGTCATCCCGGACATGGGGGCCCGTCGTCTCCGTGACCTCAGCGCGGAGGACGTAGACCGCTGGCTGGCCCGCAAGGCGCAGACGCTCAGCACCCGCACGTTGCAGGGCATCCACTCAGTCCTGAACCGTTCAGTCAAGAGGGCGATGGCCCGGGACAAGGTGAAGCGCAACGTTGTGGCGTTGTGCAGCGTGCCGCAGGGCAAGGCCGGTCGGCCTTCGAAGGCTCTCACCATGGTGCAGGCCGATGCCGTGCTGCGGGCGGTGGAGTCGACCCGGCTTCGGGGGTACGTCGTGCTGTCGATGCTGACAGGGGCCCGCACGGAGGAGCTGCGGGCGCTGCGCTGGGACCACGTCGACCTCGCCGGCCGTCCAGACGTCGTGCCACCGGTGCCCGCGCACGTCGCGGTGTGGCGCTCGGTTCGTGCTGGCGGGGACACGAAGACCCGCAAGTCCCGCCGCACCCTCGCTCTCCCCCAGCGGTGCGTCGAGGCGCTGCACGCTCAGCGGTCACAGCAGGAACGGGATCGGCTCACCGCAGGTCCCCGCTGGGTCGAGACCGGGCTCGTCTTCACGTCCAAGGTGGGTACCCCGCTCGATCCCGCACACGTCCGTCGCGACTTCCGAATCGCCATCGCGACCGCTGACGGCGTCGACCCCGCCGAGTGGACCCCACGGGAGCTGCGGCACAGCTTCGTGTCACTGCTGTCAGATAATGGGGTCCCGCTGGAGGAGATCTCTCGGCTCGTTGGGCACAGCAGCACAGCAGTGACCGAACTGGTGTATCGGAAGCAAATACGTCCCGTGTTGCAATCAGGAGCCACAGCAATGGACCTTATTTTCGGGAGCCAATGAGCTGAGAGGCCATGAGACCTTGGCCATTGAGGATTAAACTAGTCCAGGTGAAATCTTTCCAAATCCGACTTAGTCCAAACTCGCGGAGGCGCTGCCTTAGCGTCCCGATCTAGTTCCGATGCGTCAGGCACGAAGAAGCTGATAGTTGCCTCTTCTCCGGCCCAATCCACTATCGTTTCACCTTCTACAAGGCCATGTAGCCCGACCGCAGGGCAAGAGCGACCCCACAAGGTTGACGTACGAGACGCTAGAACCCAGCGTCGGGGAGCTTTTCCGAGTATGCCGTCAGGTTGCCGTTGCCACCCTCTTCTCAGGCTATCTCTAAACGTAAGACGAACATCTGTGTCCTCGCTGGCGCGCCCTGCGCCATCACAGCCCGCACCCGCGGAATAGCCCACCTTTGCGTAGAGTGTCTGCCCGGGACCGATAACGTCTGCGTACCCGCAAACACGACGACGTTGAGCAGGCAGCCAAACGCTGGCCATAACGGCATAAAACGCTTGAGGACCAGCATTATGCATCTTGATGACGACTTCGCCGTCCGTCCACTCCCCCGGCTCATCTGGTAGCCGTGGATCCTCCGGCACGTTCTGCGCCTGCTCGTACATCTCAGCATATAGACCAGCGGCGTCTCGTCGCGCGTTGTCGGCTCTGCCGGCGCGAAAGGTAATGACCGCCCAGATCACGCCCGCCGTCGCTGCGAGGGGGCCGACGGCCGCCAGCCAGGCGCGGACTTCCTCGATCGACATTCGTCCTCCTGAGCCATTCACATGGCGGCATGACACCAGGCTCTACCGATGGGTCAGACTGCATCCATGGTTGCATGGAGCGAGCTGATCCTGGGGAGCATCGCGGGCGTAGTGGTCGGAGCGCCGCTTGGTGCGCTTGCGCGGCCGCCCATTGCCGCAATGGAACGCTTTGCACGACGGCTATGGCGCGAGAAGCCTCTCCTCATCCACGTCGAACACGACCCGTCAATCATATGGACTGGGTCTCCCGATTGGGTCCCCTTCACGCACTACTTTCCACGAGGAATTCCCGCGGGACCCGTGCCGACCACCCGGGACGACTGGCTGAAGTGGGTTAAAGATCATGACGGGGTAGATGCAGTCGTCACGCAGCTTTCCGTGACCTTGCAAGCCAAGTCAGAGACTGCGGTTGTCGTAGAATCCTTGCGAGTCAAGGATCGCCGCAGTGCCGTGCATGATGGGATCATCCTAACTCGAGGTGTTGGAGGCGCAGACCTAATCCCGCGCCGATTTCGGGTGGACCTCGACTGGGGGGGCGCCCCAATCGTGTTTTTCGAATCGGCTGGCGGCGGAGAAAGTGAGGAATTTCCATCAGTAAGTTTAAGTCCTAGAGAAATCGAGCGGTTTCACATCTGGATCGAAGCCTCACGCGATCGACATGAGTGGACATTAGAGCTGTTGTTGTTGGTCGAAGGGCGCAGAATCACTCACCGCATCGACAACTCCGGCAGACCCTTCATTACAGTTGGGATAGAAAATTTGCCGCACCGATCGAATCTTGCAGGAACGGAAACCTGGACACCATGGCCGGAGTTATAGCTCGAATGGCGGCAGGCCAAGAATCCAGGCTAGCAAGTCGATACAGGATGGGGAGCCTTCACCAGGTTGACCGCCGTCTCCCAGCAGTCGATCTCTGGTGAGTGCGGGTGGTTGCATGCGGGTCAGCGATCCGCCCACACGGTCTAGCTTCATCGTTGAGTCGAGACCAAGTGACCGGTCGTCGTTCACGACCCTGACGGAACAGGTACTCCAACGCACCGTCAGGTTGAGACCCACGTTCTCGAACCTTTAGTCACGCAGTCGGTCACGCACAACGCCAGAGGCCCGGCCCCGCTGATGCGGTTCCGGGCCTCTGACCTGCGGTCTTGCTGGTCGGGGTGACAGGATTTGAACCTGCGGCCTCTTCGTCCCGAACGAAGCGCGCTACCAAGCTGCGCCACACCCCGATGGCCGCGTGAACGACCTCGACAAGAGTAGCCCACGCGGGACGGTGCTCCGAACCAGTACCCACCCGTCCGGAGGTCAGCGGACCGGCACGAGCTCCAGCAGCGTCGCCTCGGGGCGGCACGCGAAGCGGACCGGCGCGTAGGGCGACGTCCCCAGGCCGGCGGAGACGTGGAGCCACGCCTCGCGCCCGGCGGCGGACCACCGGGACAGCCCGGACACCTGCTTGCGCGGGATGTCGCAGTTCGTCACGAGCGCCCCGAAGCCCGGCACGCAGAGCTGTCCGCCGTGCGTGTGGCCGGCGAGGATCAGCCCGGCCTCGTCGGCCGTCATGGCGTCGAGGGTGCGGCGGTAGGGGGCGTGGGTCACGCCGATGGTGAGGTCGGCGTCGGCGGCGGCCCCGCCCGCGACGTCGTGGTACCGGTCGTAGCGCAGGTGGGGGTCGTCGACCCCGACGAACTCCAGGTCCAGCCCCGCCACGGTCAGCCGCGTCCGCACGTTGTCGAGGTCGACCCAGCCGGCGTCGGTGAAGCCGCGGACGAGGTCGTCCGTGGGCAGCCGCGGGATCTCCTCGGGCATCGGGATCTTGGACGGGCCCTTGAGGTAGCGGGCCCAGTTGCGCGGCCGCGGCGCCCAGTAGTCGTTGGACCCCAGGACGAACACCCCGGGCCTGCGCAGCAGCCCCGCGTAGGTCTCCAACACCGCGGGGACGGCGTCGAGGGAGGCGAGGTTGTCCCCCGTGCTGACGACGAGGTCCGGCTCGAGGTCGGCCAGGGCCGCAACCCACTCGCGCTTGCGGTGCTGGCGCGGCACGAGGTGCAGGTCGGACAGGTGCAGGACCCGCAACGGTCGCGCGCCGACGGGCAGCACCGGGACGACGGCGTGCCGCAGGGCGAAGGCCCGCACCTCGTACCCGGCCGCGTACCCCAGGCCGGCCCCCGCGGCGAGGGCGGCGAGGCCGACGGTTCCGGCGGTGGCCTTGAGGACTCCGGCAGCGCTGGGCATCCGGTCATCCTGCCGCGCGGCCGGTAAACGGCTCGACGGGGGTGGGAGGATCGCCGTCATGAGCGACACCCTCAAGGACACCCTGCAGACCGACCTGACCACCGCCATGAAGGCTCGCGACGAGCTGCGGTCGGCCACCCTGCGCATGGTGCTCACCGCCGTCCGCGGCGAGGAGGTCGCCGGGAAGTCGGCGCGCACGCTGTCCGACGAGGAGGTCGTCACCGTCCTGCAGCGCGAGGCCAAGAAGCGCCGCGAGGCGGCGGAGGCCTACGACGGCGCCGGCCGGGTCGAGCAGGCCGAGCGCGAGCGCGGTGAACTGGGCGTCATCGAGACCTACCTGCCGACCCCGCTGACCGACGAGGAGCTCACCGAGCTCGTCGACGAGGCCGTCCTCGTCGCCACGGCCGAGGGCCTGACGGGCATGGGCGCGATGGGCGCGGTGATGTCGCAGCTCAAGCCGAAGGTCGGCGGCCGTGCCGATGGCAGGCGCCTCTCGGGCGCGGTCAGGGCCCGCCTGCAGGCCTGACCTCTAGCTCGACGCGCCCCCCGCCGTGGCGGCCGAGGTGCTGGCGACGATCGCGGCGGTGACGGCGGCCTGCGCGGACCGGACCGCCGCCGCGACCGCGCTTCCGGCCCAGTGACCCTCGTCGAGGGTCTTGGCGACGGACGCCACGCGGGCGTCGAGCTCCTTGCGGGACCAGCCGTGACCCGGCACGACCTTGCCCACGGCCCCCACGGAGTGGACGAGGGACACCAGGGCCGCCGTCCGGACGGTGACGGGCCGCGTGCCTTGCAGCGCGGCGGCGACGGCCGCGACGAGCGGCTCCCGCACCGCCGGGTCGGGGTGGTCCCGCGCGAACCGGAGGAACCCGCCCGGTTCGTGCCGGACGGCGCCGCGGGCGGCGAGCCGCTCGCGGACCGTCTGCGCCGTCCGCCCGCCGGCGACCCGCGTCACCGCCGTGCTCGCCGCCGTGCGGCGGGAACCGAGGCGGCTCACCGCGTGGTCGAGGACCGGGTCACCGGTCGGGGACGGGTCCGCGACCTGCAGCTTGTCCCCGCCCCACCGCGCCGGTTCGGCGACGAGCCGCTCGCGGAGGGCCAGGTCGAGGAGGACCGCCCCGCCGATCACGGCGCGGGCCCGGGTGCTGTCCACCAGCGGTCGACCGCTGTGGGGGTCGAGCAGCACGAGGACCAGGTCGTCGCTGAGCGCATCCACGGGAACCTCCTCGATCGGGGAGTCCCAGGCTGGCACCGATCGCCCCCGCTCGGGGAGAGCCGAACGGCGCGGACGGGTCCGACGTCCGGCGGGGGTCCCTGCTCGTGCCGTCGAGGCGACGACCGACGCAACGCGCGGAACTGACACGGGGCCGGTGGTGGACGCTTGTCCACCACCGGCCCCGGAAGGTCAGCCGAGCTGCTTGTTCACGTCCGGATCACTGACCGGCGGGCGCCTGCGGCAGGGACGGCAGCGACGGCAGGTCCGTCGGCAGCTCGATGCCGGGGGCATCCGAGGTCTGCGTCGGCGCCGGCTGGGTGGGGCTCGGCGCCGGCGGGGCGCCGGAGCTGCGGGTGATCGTGATGGTCGCGCCGGCCGCGGCGGACCGGGCGCTCTGCGAAGCGATGAGACCCGCGGCGACGCTCGACGACTGGACCCGTCCGCTGGCCACCGAGACCTGGAAGCCGGCGGCCTGGAGGGCCGACGTGGCGGAGGACACACTGCGACCCACGACGTTCGGGACGCGGATCTTGCCGTCGACGGTGGTTGTCTTGAGGCCGTCGTTCGTGCCGTCGGTGAACGTCTCCTTGGGCGCGTTGAGCGCCTCGAGCGACGGTCCCACGGCGTTGGCCCAGATGGGACCGGGGATCGTGGCGCCGAACACCCGGCCCACGCGACGGCCGTTGATGCGCGCGTAGTTCAGCGACTTCACGCCCTGGTGGTGCCCGACCCAGACGGCCCCGGCCATCTGCGGGGTGTAGGCGGCGAACCAGATGTTCTGGCTGTCGTTCGTCGTCCCCGTCTTCGACGCGACCTGCCGGCCGTCCATGACGCCCTTGCCGACGCCCTTGGCCGTCCCGCTCGTCCAGCCGAGCCGGAGCGCCTCGGTGACGTTGCGGGCGACGTTGACGTCGAGGACCTGCTTGCAGTCCGCCGACGGAACCTGCAGCGGCTTGCCGTTGGTGTCGAGCACCTCGAGGATCGCCGTCGGCTTGCAGAAGTTGCCGTCAGCGGCGAAGGCCGCGTAGGCACCGGCGACCTCGAGCGGGTACACGAGGTTGGTCCCCAGCGTCATCGACGGGTTCTGGTCGAGGTCGAGGTTCTTCTCGCCCGTGAGGAAGTTCTTCGTCGGGGCGGCCTTGTAGACGCCCAGCGACTGCGCGGTGGCCGTGATGTCGCAGATGTCGAGCTGCTTCTCCATCGACATGAAGGCGGTGTTCACGGAGTTCGCGGTGGCCTGCCGGACGGTCATGGCGCCGCCGTTCCCGCCGCCCTCGGAGTTGCTGTACTGGTAGCGACCGCCGCGCAGCTTCTGACCGCAGGCCGTGAAGGCGCTGAACGGGTCGTTCCCCGAGCTGGGGGCGGAGACGCTGGAGTCCAGCGACTTCCCGGACTTCAGCCACGTGGCGAGGGTGAAGGGCTTGAAGGTCGACCCCTGCTGGAACCCGGCCGTGCCCCCCATCGACTGACCGACGTTGTAGTTCAGCGTCGTGACGCCGATCTGGTCCTCGTCCGGCGAGTACGTCGTGTCCTGCGCCATCGCGAGGATCTGGCCGGTACCGGGCTGGACGAAGGACGCCGCGGACCGCACGTCCTGGCCGGGGTTCACCCCGTCGTTGACGGCCTTCTGCGTGATGTTCTGGATGACCGGGTTCAGCGTCGTCTTGATCGTCAGACCACCACGGCGCAGCAAGTTGCGCCGGTCTTCCGGCGTCGCACCGAAGGCCGGGTCGCTCTCGATGACGTGCACGACGTAGTCGCAGAAGTAGGCCGCCGTTCCAGCAGCCAGGCAGCCCTGCCGGCTGGGGTTGGGGTTCAGGCCCACCGGTGCCGCGACGGCCGCGTCGTGCGTCGCCTGGTCGATCTTCCCGAGCTCGAGCATGCGGTTCAGCACGATGTTGCGCCGCTTCACGGAGGCGTCGGGGTACTTCACCGGGTTGTACGCCGCCGGGTTCTGCACCATGCCGGCGAGCAGCGCCGCCTGCGGCAGCGTGAGGTTCGCCGCTGAGGTCGAGAAGTAGTACTGCGCCGCGGCCTCGATGCCGTAGACGTTGTTCTGGAAGTAGGAGACGTTGAGGTAACCGGTGAGGATGTCGTCCTTCGACATCTCCTTCTCGACCCCGATGGCGAGCTTCATCTCGCGCAGCTTGCGGGCGTAGCCGTCGACCCCGTCGGCCTCGACGGCGGCCGCGGCGGCCTGGGAGTCGCCCTGCTGCACGGCCTGCTGCACGAGGACGTTCTTGACGAACTGCTGGGTCAGCGTCGAGGCACCCTGGGTGCTGCCGCCGCCGGCGTTGGACACCAGTGCCCGGACGACGCCCTTGAGGTCCACGGCGCCGTGGCTGTAGAACCGGTCGTCCTCGATGGAGACGATCGCGTCGCGCATCACCGGCGCGATCTGGTCGAAGGAGATCACCGACCGGTTCTGGTCGTAGACCTTCGCCATCGGCGTGCCGTCGGCGTACGTGATCGTCGAGGCCTCGGACAGCGTCTTGTCCCCCAGGTCGCCCGGGAGCTCGTTGAAGATGTCGACGCCCTCGCTCGTCAGGCTCCCCGTCGCGGCGACGGCGGGGACGACGAGCCCGGCGCTGAGCACGCCGCCGGCGGCGCTGACCGCGGCGAACGCGGCGAGCAGGCGGAAGACCGGGCGCCGGGTGTGCTGCGTGGAGCGAGGGGCCATGCCGTCAGGGTAAGCGGAGCAGGTGGGGGCTCGGGAGCGTCCACACGTCCTCCGCACGGTGTGCGCAGGATCGTGACCGGCCCGCGACCCACGCTCCGTTGCGCCACCCGGGGGAGGCCGGACTAGCCCGAAGTGACTACGCGAGTTCGTCACAAGAGGCTCTGGGAGGGCCCGCGCGGCCGACCATACGCTGCGGGGGTGCCCACTCGTGGGCACTCACGGAGATTCACAGGGATCGTTCCGAACCGGGGGGAACCGGGGCCGCTGCGGCCTCCGGCCGGCGAGGACGCTGACGGGAGGGGCCGTCGATGGCGTGGACGTTGGAGTGGGCGAGTCGTGGGGCCTGCAAGGCCAGCACGGCGGACGACCTGTTCGTGCAGGGTTCGGCGCAGAACCGTGCGAAGCAGATCTGCGGCGGGTGCCCCGTGCGCACCGAGTGCCTGGCCGACGCACTGGACAGCCGGATCGAGTTCGGCGTCTGGGGCGGCATGACCGAGCGTGAACGCCGCGCGCTGCTCAAGCGCCGACCGAACGTGCAGTCCTGGCGCCGCCTGCTCGAGACCGCCCGCGACGCCGCGCTGAGCACCGCGGCGGGCGAGGTCACGGGGTCGGGCACGACGTCGCCGGACCAGGCGCCGGAGTCGGCGAAGGTCGTCGCCGCCGTCTGACGACGGGTCGGGGACGGGACCCCTGGGTCGTGTCGGGGGCGGCCACTACGGTGGCCGCCATGACCACCTGGGAGTACGCGACCGTCCCGCTGATCGTCCACGCGACGAAGCAGATCCTCGACCAGTGGGGCAGTGACGGCTGGGAGCTCGTCCAAGTCGTCACCGGGCCCGACGGCAACGGCCTCGTCGCCTACCTGAAGCGGCCCAAGCAGTGACCGCCCCGTCCGTGAGCGCGTCGCAGCGCCTCGCCGATCTGGGGCTGACGCTGCCCGAGGTCGCCGCGCCGGTGGCCTCGTACGTGCCGGCCGTCCGCGACGGCGACCTCGTCCTGACGTCCGGGCAGCTCCCGTTCGTCGACGGGCAGCTCGCCGTCACCGGCAAGGTCGGCGCGGACGTCGACGCGGACACGGCCCAGCAGCTGGCGGCGACGTGCGCGCTGAACGCCATCGCGGCGGCCGCGAGCGTCGCCGGCGGCGTCGACGCCATCGAACGCGTCGTCAAGGTCGTCGGCTTCGTCGCCAGCGCCCCCTCCTTCACGGGTCAGCCCGGGGTCGTCAACGGCGCCTCGAACCTGCTGCAGGACGTCTTCGGCGACGCCGGTCAGCACGCGCGCAGCGCCGTCGGGGTCGCGGTCCTGCCGCTCGACTCCCCCGTCGAGGTCGAGATCACGGTGCGTGTCCGGTCCTGAGGTGTGGACAGGTGGTCCGGTCACCGACCGGGCCACCTGCGTCCTGGAGGACAACGCCGGCCCGATGACCCTGGACGGCACCAACACCTGGGTGCTGTCGTCGCCCGGGTCGGGCGAGGCCGTCGTGGTGGACCCGGGCGAGGACGACCCGGCCCACCGGGCCGCGGTCGCCACCGTCCTCGCCGGGCGCCGGGTGGCGCTGGTCGTCGGGACGCACCGGCACCACGACCACGTCGGCGGGATGGACGCGTTCCTGGCCGAGCACCCCGCCCCCGTCGTCCGCGAGGCCGGGACGCACGAGGTCGCCGGCCTGCGCCTGCAGGTCCTGGCCACCCCCGGCCACACGTCGGACTCGGTCTGCGTGCTGCTCGACACCGGCGAGCTGCTCACGGGCGACACCCTGCTCGGCCGCGGCAGCACGGTCATCGCGACCGGCCACCAGCAGGGCGTCGACCAGGGCGGGGACCTCGGCGACTACCTGCGCTCCCTCGACCTGCTGCTCTCCCTGGACGCCGACGTCGTCCTGCCCGGTCACGGGCCCGTCGTCCGGGACCCGCGGGCCGCGCTGACGACGCAGCGGCAGCACCGGCTGGACCGTCTGGAGCAGGTGCGCCGGGCCCTCGCGGCCGGTCACCGCGGCGTCGACGACGTCCTCGTCGCCGTCCACGGCGAGCTCGAGAGCACACTGAAGTGGGCTGCGGCGCAGTCGATCAGGGCCCAGCTGGACTTCCTCGCCCAGCAGCCCTGAACGGTGTCAGCGCGCGCGCTTGGCCAGCCGCTCGACGTCGTGCAGGACGACGGCCCGCGCTTCCAGCCGCAGCCAGCCGCGGGAGGCGAAGTCGGCGAGCGCCTTGTTGACCGTCTCGCGGGAGGCGCCGACCAGCTGGGCGAGCTCCTCCTGCGTGAGGTCGTGCGCGACGAGCAGACCGTCCGCGATGGGCCGGCCGAAGCGGCGGGACAGGTCCAGCAGGGCCTTGGCGACGCGACCGGGCACGTCGGTGAAGACGAGGTCGGCCAGGGCGACGTTCGTCCGCCGCAGGCGCTGGGCCAGGGCGCGCAGCAGGTGGCGCGCGACCTCGGGGCGGCGCGCCAGCCAGCGCAGCATGTCGTCGTGGCCCAGGGCGATGAGCTCGGACTCGGAGACCGCGCGGGCCGAGCTGGTGCGTGGTCCGGGGTCGAAGAGCGACAGCTCGCCGAACATCTCCCCCGGCCCGAGCACGGCCAGGAGGTTCTCCCGGCCGTCGGGCCAGCTGCGGACGAGCTTGATCTTGCCGGTGCGGATCACGTAGACGCGGTCGCCGGCCTCACCCTCGCCGAACAGCTGCTGCCCGCGGTCCAGGTGGACCGACTCCATCGACTCCAGCAGTTCGCCGGCCGC
Source organism: Kineococcus sp. DHX-1 (assembly GCF_042473625.1). Taxonomy (GTDB): domain Bacteria; phylum Actinomycetota; class Actinomycetes; order Actinomycetales; family Kineococcaceae; genus Kineococcus. The sequence continues at coordinate 4,018,614 of NZ_CP170445.1, forward strand.
CTCGTCGTCCAGGGCGGCGAACAGGGGCGCCCTGCGGACCACGTCACCGAGCCGGTCGCCGGCACGTTCGAGGGGACGATCGACGTCCGTCCCGCGCTCGACCTCGTGCTCCACGAACGACCTCCCGTGCCGCGTCCTGCCAGTCCCGTGACGCGCGTCACCCGGACACGCGCGGAGACAGTCTGCCCCACCGCGACCGGAAGTGACCGTCGAGGCCGTCCCCCCTCAGGGGGCCGCGGTCCCGAAGAGCGTGCGGCACCGCTCGGCCAGCACGTCCGTCGCGACGGCCAGCTCGGCGAGGAGCGCGTTCTCGTACTCGGTCAACCTGATCTGCGCGTCCGACAGCTCGCGCAGCTGCTCCGGCAGGCCCCCGCCGCGTATCGGGCGGTCCAGCAGCAGCAGGCCGCGCAGCCCCTCGGCCGGGTCCAGCGCCGCCAGCGCCGGCTCGAGGTGGTGCTCCAGCGGCCCGCCGTGGGTGGCGGCCTCGACCGGCACGTGCAGCTCCTCGGGCCCGCAGGCGGTCGCGACGAGCAGGTCGCGGCGGGCGCGGACGAGGCGGTGCCAGTGCTGGACGCGGCGGACCTCCTCCTGCAGCAGCGCGCGGCGACGGCGCAGCGCGGGCAGCGGCAGCTCGGCCAGCTCCACGCGGACGGCCCGGCGGCAGCTCAGCTCGTCGGCGGCCTCGAGCACGCCCGACAGGACGGGCTCCAACCGGCCGTCCAACGCCTCGGGCGAGAGGAGGGCGGGCAGGTCGGGGGACTCGGGATCGCGCGGTGCCATGACAGCCGTGTCGTCGCAGGTCGGAGGGCTCTTGACGGACCATCACCCTCCCGGTGGTGTGCCGTCACCCGTCGGGAGTCCGTCCGGCGTGCCTGGTGACGGCGCGTGTCGTGGGGCGCCCGTAGGCTCGCCACGGTGAGCACGCTGGTGGAGACGCAACTGGCCCGGACCCGCCGCGCCCGGCGTGTGCACCGGCTGCTGGCCCAGCGCTACCCCGACGCCCACTGCGAGCTCGACTTCACGACCCCGTTCGAGCTGCTCGTCGCGACCGTCCTGTCCGCCCAGTGCACCGACCGGCGCGTCAACCAGGTCACGCCCGCGCTCTTCGCCCGCTTCCCGACGGCGGCGGCGATGGCCGCCGCCGACCGGACCGAGCTGGAGACGCTCGTCCAGCCGACCGGGTTCTTCCGCGCCAAGGCCGACAACCTCCTCAAGCTGTCCGCGCAGCTCGTCGCCGAGCACGACGGGCTCGTCCCGCCGCGCCAGCGCGACCTCGTCCGGCTGGCCGGAGTCGGGCGCAAGACGGCCAACGTCGTCCTCGGCGACGCCTTCGGCGTGCCCGGCCTGACCGTCGACACCCACGTCGGCCGGCTGTCCCGCCGGCTCGGCTTCACCACCCACGAGGACCCGGTGAAGGTGGAGACGGACCTCGCGGCGCTCATCCAGCGCAAGGACTGGACGATGTTCAACCACCGGGTGATCTTCCACGGCCGACGCACCTGCCACAGCCGGCGACCGGCGTGCGGGGCCTGCCCGGTGCTGCGGTTGTGCCCGTCCGGTGGGATCGGGGAGATGGACCCGGTCAAGGCCGCCGCGCTCGTCAAGCAGCCGGCGCTCGCGTGAGCGGCGCCCTGCCGCCGTGGCTGGCTCCGCTGGCCTCACGCCTGCCGGGTGTGACGGCCGCCGACCTGCAGTGGCGGGAGGACCGCCGCCTCGCGGGGACCTCGACGCCCGCCGCGGTCCTCGTGCTCCTGGGTGACGGCCCGTCCGGACCCGAGGTCCTGCTCACCGAACGCGCTGGCACGCTGCGTCAGCACTCCGGCCAGGTGGCGTTCCCCGGCGGCCGCGCCGACCCCGGCGACGCGGACGCCGCCGCCACCGCGCTGCGCGAGGCGACCGAGGAGACCGGGCTCGCCGTCGCAGGCGTCGACGTCCTCGGGGAGCTGCCGCCCCTCGGGCTGGCGCACTCCGGCCACCGCGTCACCCCCGTCGTGGCGCACTGGCGGGAGCGCGGGCCCGTCGGCGTCGTCGACCCCTCGGAGGTGGCGCGCGTCGAGAGCGTCCCGCTGGCCGAGCTGTTCGCGGCCGAGCGGCGGCTGCGCGGACCGGGGGGCTACACCGGGCCGGCCTTCGCGGTCCACGGGCTGCTCGTGTGGGGGTTCACGGCGGAGGTGCTCGTGCGGGTCCTCGACCTCGGCGGCCTGCGTCCGCCGCCCCCCGTCGACGCGCAGACGATCACCCTCGACGAGGCGCTGCAGTGGGCGGGGGCGAGCGCGTGACCGGCTCCGACGTCCTCGACCTCGTCCTGCTCCTCCTGCTGCTCGCCCAGGTCGTCGCCGGGTACCGCGAGGGGTTCCTCGTCGGGGTGGCGAGCCTGCTGGGCCTCGTCGGCGGGGCGGCCCTCGGTGTGGTCTTCCTGCCGTCCGTCGTCAGCGGCTGGGAGACGGGGCTGCAGCGGACGCTGGCGGTGGTGCTGGGGACGGTCGCGCTCGCCGTGGTCGGCCGCGTCGTGCTGGGGCTGGTGGCGGCGCGGATCCGGTCCGTCGTGCGGTGGAAGCCCGCGAGGGTGCTCGACGCCCTGCTCGGCGCGGTGGCGTCGGCCGTCGCGACGCTGCTGGTCCTGTGGGTCGTCGCGGGCGCGGCGCGGCAGGCGCCGCTGCCGTCGGTCGTGCAGGCCGTGACGGGGTCCCGCGTCGTCGCGGCCACCGACCGGGTCGTGCCGCCCGCCGCCGACGACCTGCTCACCCGGTTCTGGTCCGCCGCGCAGGCCAGCGGCTTCCCGCGGGTCTTCACCGGCCTGGACCCCGAACCCATCGCGCCCGTCGAGGCGCCCGACGGGCAGGCGCCACAGGCCCTGCAGCAGCCCCTCGCGGTCGTCGTGAAGATCACCGGTGTCGCCGAGAGCTGCCAGCGCGGCCTCGAGGGCAGCGGGTTCGTCGCCGCCCGCCTCGGTGACGACGCCCGCGTCGTGACGAACGCGCACGTCGTCGCGGGTGTCACCGACCCCGTCGTGCAGCCGGGTGGGTCGTCGCGGCGCTACCCGGCGACCGTCGTCGCGTTCGACCCCGGCCGCGACCTCGCGGTCCTCGACGTCCCCGGTCTCGACGTCGCTCCCCTGCCCCGGGCCGACCAGCTGTCCGCCGGGGACGCGGCCGTCGTCGCCGGCTACCCGCTCGACGGCCCCTACCGCGCCGAGCCCGCGCGGATCCGGCAGGTGCTGCAGGCCCAGGGCCGCGACATCTTCGACACGTCCGACGTGCTGCGCGAGGTCTACTCCGTCTACGCGACCGTGCAGCCGGGCAACTCCGGTGGGCCGCTGCTCACCGCGGACGGCCGCGTGGCGGGCGTCGTGTTCGCCAAGTCGCTCGACGACGCGAACACCGGGTACGCCCTGACGCCGCGCGAGCTGGACGCCGTCCTGGCCGCCGCGGGCTCGCGCACCGACGCCGTGGGGACCGGGGGCTGCGCGCGGGAGTGACCGCGCGGCCAGGGGTGGAGTCGTTGACGCATCGCGCTCGGCCTCAGAGCCGAATGCTGGAGCCAGCGCGCCAGCGCTGGACAGCGAGCCCACCCCGGGGTCGCCGGCCCGATGGGCTCGCAGCGTCGACGGGCTCACCAGTTGAGCCGGCTGCTGGAGCCAGCGCGCCAGCGCTGGACAACGATCCCGACCCCCGACGCCCCACCTCACCAGCGGGCGAGCCACCCGGCGAGCAGGGAGGCGAGGCGGTCGGGGGCCTCCTCGGGCACGTAGTGCCCGACGCCGGGCACCTCCTCGAGGCGGTGCGGGCCGCGGGCGAAGCGGGCGCCGGCCTCGAGGGTCGCGCGGGAGACGGTGGGGTCGAGCTCGCCGCGCACCTGCAGGACGGGCACGTCGGTGCCGTCGCGGAGGGCCGCGGCGAAGCGGCGGCCGTCGGCGCGGACGGCGGACCGGGCGATCCAGCGGTGGTACTCCAGCGCCGAGTGGGCGACGAAGGGGACGCGGACGGCCTCGCGGTAGCGGGCGACGTCCTCGTCGCCGGGCCAGCCGGGGCCGGAGCGCTCGCGCAGGACGCGGGCGACGCCGTCGCCGTGGAGCAGGGACCGTTCGGGCAGCGCCGGCAGCTGCCGGGCCAGGGCGGTGCGGGTCGCGGCCAGGCCCGTGGGTTCACTGAGGCGGTCGCGCAGCACGTGCCGGGTCAGGAGGGGGTGGCCGGCGCCGACGGCGATGACGCCGCGGACCTGGTCGGGGTGCAGGGAGGGCAGGGCCCAGGCGGTCCGGCCGCCGATGCCGAGGCCCACGACGACGGCGTCGCGTTCCCCGAGGGCCCGCACGACGGCGGCCACGTCGGCCGCGGAGGTCGGGGTGTCGTACCCGCGCGGAGGCTTGTCGGAGGCGCCGTAGCCGCGCAGGTCCATCGCGACGGTGCGGTAGCCGGCCGAGGCGAGAGCGACGAGCTGGGCGCGCCAGGCCCACCAGAACTGCGGGAAGTCGTGCAGGAGCAGGACGAGCGGCCCCTCACCGAGCTCGGCGACGTGGAACCGCGCTCCGTGCGCCGCCACGAGGCGGTGCCGCCACGGACCCTCGACCAGGACGGCCGAGACGTCGGTGGCGGCCGCTCGCGTAGCGGGCCGGTCGCTCAGTGCCGGCTCAGTGCCCGATGCCGCGGGCGTCGGGACGCCCGGTGATGGTCTTGGAGACGGGCTTGCCGGTCGCCGCGGCCTTGATGGCGGCGATGCTCTCCTTGGACGTGCGGATGGTGCGCTCGGGCGGGCGGACCTGCTTGATGCGCCCGAAGCCGATGCCCGCGGCGATGCCGGCGACGACGAGCATCGCGGCGGCGACGACGAGGAAGCTCAGCCAGACGTCCCAGCCGGCGCCCTCGTGCAGGGCGAACGCGACCGTGATCCCGAGGAAGACGAAGGCGACGAAGCCGAAGAGCCCGGCGACGGCGAAGAGGGCGCCACCGAAGGCGCCGTTCTTGACGTCGGCGGTGATCTCGGCCTTGGCGAGCGCGATCTCGTAGCGGACGAGCTCGGTCATGTCCTTCGTCGCGTCGGCGACGAGCTGACCGATCGTGCGCTCGGGTGCGCCGACACCGCGGTCGTTCAGGGTGGTCATCGAGATCCTCCTAGGCCCGGTCGCGCTACCCGCGCAGGAGACGGGGCGCCGGGGAGAACCCTAGGAGCACCGGTCGGGCCGTGCACCGCCAGGGTGAGCGCGTCGCCGTCGGCGGGGGGACCGACGGCGACGCAGGGGTCGCTCTCGTACAGGGGGACGAGCGACGACCAGGACGACCCTACGGCTCTCAACCTCTTTCCGGCGGCGTTCTCACGAACGGGACGCATCCGCAGACCGGAATCCCCCGTTCGGAGCAACGGACGCGCTCTCAGCCCACCGGCCGCCACCGCGACAGCAACGCCCGGTGGTCGCTGCCGGGCAGCGTCTCGACGCGCGATCCCACCGCCCGCCAACGGTTCCCGTCGGCCAGCGCGTGGTCGATCGTCGCGCCGAGCAGAGCGGAGTGCCCGGCCGGCCAGGTGCCCCGCGCCCCGGTGCCCGTCTGCTCCCCCGCGTCGACGCAGGACCCGCGCAGGTGCAGCCCGGGGTGGTCCAGGGTCGCGTTGAGGTCGCCCGCCAGGAGCGCCCCGGGCGTGCGTACGCACCAGTCGGCGACGGCCTGCACCTCGACGGCCCACGGCGCGAGGAGCTCGGGCACGGGCGCAGCGGTGTGGGCCGCGGCCAGCACCGGTCCCTGCCCGGACACCGGCGCCGCCGTGACGACCGCCTTGACCCCGTCGGTCAGCTCCCCGGTCGCCCGGTACTCCCCCAGCCGGTCCGCGACGAGCAGCGCCGTCCCAAAGCGGCCGTCGCGGTCGTCGCGGAAGAACACCTGCACGCCGGCGCCCGTGGCCCTCTCGATGCGGGTGGCGACGTCGTCGGCGTACTCACGGGTCGACTCCGGCAGGGAGACGACGTCGGCCCGGCCGTCGACGGCGAGGCGGGCCACACCCTCGCGGTCGGCGCGGGCGAGGAAGACGTTGGCGGCCAGGACCGTGACGTCCCCGGTGCGGGCGGCGGGCAGCTCACCGGCGGACACCCCGCGGACGAACGTCGTCCCGAGGGACCCGGCGGCGGCCAGGGCCAGGGCCGTCGCCGCGGGCAGCGTGCGCCGCCACCGCAGACCGGTCAGACCCGTGAGCACCGCGAGACCGGCGAGGCCGAGCCCGACGGGCACCCGGAACGGCACCGTCCAGACGAAGGGGCGCTCCCCGGCCAGGCCGAACCAGTCCGGTGCGCCCACGACGGCCGCTCCGGCGGCCACGACCCCGGTCGCCACGACGGTCCCGGCGAGGGCGGCGGCGCTGCGGGGACGGGGTTCGCGGGGCACCTCTCCACACTGACGCACCCCCTGCCCCGACGCGCCGGTCGGAGGAGGGGGTGCGGTGGAGGTGGTGGGTCAGTCCTGGGCGGTGGCGCCCATCCCCGCCGAGATGGCGTCCATCACCGAGGAGTCGGTGAGCGTGGTGACGTCCCCGGGCTTGCGGTGCTCGGCGACGTCGCGCAGGAGGCGGCGCATGATCTTGCCCGACCGCGTCTTGGGCAGCTCCGCGACGACCATGATCGACTTGGGCTTGGCGATGGGGCCGATCTCCTTCGCCACGTGGTTGCGCAGGTCGGCGACGGTGTCCGGACCCTGCTCGTGCCCGCCGCGCAGGATGACGAAGGCGACGACGGCCTGGCCGGTCGTCTCGTCGGTGGCGCCGACGACCGCGGCCTCGGCGACGTCGGGGTGGGAGACGAGCGCGGACTCGATCTCGGCCGTGGACAACCGGTGCCCGGAGACGTTCATGACGTCGTCGACGCGGCCGAGCAGCCAGATGTCGCCGTCGTCGTCGCGCTTGGCGCCGTCGCCGGCGAAGTAGCGGCCGGGGAACCGCGACCAGTACGTGTCCTTGAACCGCTGCTCGTCGCCCCAGATCCCGCGCAGCATCGCCGGCCACGGTTCGGTGAGGACGAGGTAGCCGGTCTGGCCGGGCCCGACGGGCTCGCCCGCGTCGTCGACGACCTCGGCCACGATGCCCGGCAGCGGCACCTGCGCCGACCCCGGCTTCAGGGCGGTGACACCGGGCAGCGGGGCGATCATCTGCGCGCCGGTCTCGGTCTGCCACCAGGTGTCCGCGATGGGCGTGCGGTCCGAGCCGATGACGCGGCGGTACCAGTTCCACGCCTCGGGGTTGATGTTCTCCCCGACGCTGCCCAGGACGCGCAGCGAGGACAGGTCGTGCTTGGCGGGGTGCTCCTCGCCCCACTTCATGCAGGTGCGGATCGCCGTCGGCGCGGTGTAGAGGACGGTGACCCCGTACTTCTCGACGATGGACCACCATCGGTCCTTGTCGGGGGTGTCCGGGGTGCCCTCGTAGACGACCTGGGTCAGGCCGTTCGCCAGCGGGCCGTAGACGATGTAGCTGTGGCCGGTGACCCAGCCGATGTCGGCGGTGCACCAGTAGACGTCGCGCTCGGGCTTGACGTCGAACACGTTCTTCGTCGTGTACGCGGTCTGGACGAGGTACCCGCCGGAGGTGTGCAGGATCCCCTTGGGTTTGCCCGTCGTGCCCGAGGTGTAGAGGACGAACAACGGGTTCTCGGCGTCGAACGCCTCCGCCTCGTGCTGCGGCGCAGCAGCTTCCAGCGCCTCGTGCCACCACACGTCGCGGCCCTCGACCCAGTCGACGTCTTCGCCGTTGCGGCGGACGACGAGGACGTTCGTGACGCTCGGCGCCCCCTTGGCCAGGGCGGCGTCCACGGCGGGCTTGAGCGTGGTGGGCTTGCCGCGGCGGTAGGAGCCGTCGCAGGTGATGACGAGCTTGGCCTCGGCGTCGTTGATGCGGGAGTTCAGCGCGTCGGCGGAGAAACCCCCGAACACGACCGAGTGCGCCGCCCCGAGCCGCGCGCACGCGAGCATCGCGACGACGGACTCGACGAGCATCGGCAGGTAGATCGCGACGCGGTCACCGGCCTGCACGCCCAGGGCCTGCAGCGCGTTCGCGGCGCGCTGGACCTGCTCGTGCAGTTCGGCGTACGTGACGGCGCGGGTGTCGCCGGGTTCGCCCTCGAAGTGCAGCGCGACGCGGTCGCCGTTGCCGGCCTCGACGTGGCGGTCGACGCAGTTCACCGCGACGTTCAGCCTGCCGCCCACGAACCACTTCGCGAACGGGGCGCCCGACCAGTCCAGGACGTCGGTGAAGTCGGTGTCCCACGTGACGTTCTCGCGGGCCTGCTCGGCCCAGAACCCGAGACGGTCGGCCGCGGCCCGCTCGTAGAGGTCGGCCTGGGCGACGGCCTGGGCCGCGAACTCGGGGCTCGGCGGCACGGTGGCCTGGGTCGTCGACTGGTCCTGCGGCGTGCTCACGGACGTCCTCCTCGACAGCCTGCTCTCGCGGGTACGCGACGAGGTTAGCCGTCGACGGTTGCGGGCGCGTTGCGGGTCGTCCGCGCAGGAATCCGCCGTCGCGCTGAACGCCGCCGGCGCGAGCCGCGTACACACCCCCGACCCGGCCCCCGCCGGGTCCGGACCACCCCGACCAGCAGGAGGAACCCCGTGCGACCCCGTACCGCGATCACCGCCGCAGCCGCCGCCATCGCCCTCGTCGGCCTGGGCTCCACCACCGCCTCCGCCACCGGCGGCGGATCGGGCCACGGGCGCAGCGACGCGCCCCGCGCCGTCGGCCTCGTCGACGGCACCCGCCTCGTCACGTTCTCCACCGCCACCGCGGGCGCCGTGAAGACGACGGGCACCCTGAAGGGCCTGAGCGGTGACACGAAGCTCGTCGGCATCGACGCCCGGATCCAGGACAAGCAGGTCTACGGCGTCGGCGACCGGGGCGGCGTCTACCGCCTCGACGTCCACGCCGCGCAGGCCAGCAAGGTGCTGCAGCTGACCGTCCCGTTGCAGGGCAGCGCGTTCGGCGTCGACTTCAACCCCGTCGCCAACGCCCTGCGGATCGTCTCCGACAGCGGGCAGAACCTGCGGCAGTCCTTCGCCCGCACCGACGCCGGCTACCCCGCCACCGTCGCCGACACGCCCTTGACGACGCCGCCCACGGCCGGCACGACCACCGGCGTCACCGCCGCGGCCTACACGAACAACGACACCGACCCGGCCACCGCGACGACGCTGTTCGTCATCGGCACGAAGGACGACGTCGTCGCGGTGCAGTCCCCGGCGAACTCGGGCACGCTCGCGCCCACCGGCAAGCTCGGCGTCGACGTCTCCGGGAGCGTCGGCTTCGACATCACCGGCACCACCGGGTACCTCGCGGTCCCCTCGACGAAGGACTCGGCGAAGGGCTCGCAGCTGTACCGGGTCTCGCTCCTGACGGGGGCGGCGACGCCGGTCGGGACGATCGACGCGAAGGTCACCGACCTGGCGCTGCGCCTGTCCTGACACCGTCCTGAGACGGACGGACGCCGGGTCCGGCGGGCTGAGGGGGTCTGCCGGACCCGGCCCCGGCGGGGTGAGCAGGACGGACGGAGGAGCATGGGACGGCGCCAGGGACGGCGCGGCGGCTCGACGGTGCAGGACGACGCGAGCCGGGCCGACGGACTGCGGGACGAGGCCGACGTCGCGCGCGCCTACGCGGCGCACGGGGCGGAGCTGTACCGCTTCGCGCTGCGCGGGCTCGGTGACGCGGCGGCCGCGCAGGACGTCGTGCAGGAGACGTTCCTGCGCGCCTGGCGGGCGGCGGACCGCTACGACCCGGCGCTCGCGAGCCTGCGGGTCTGGCTGTTCGCCATCGCCCGCAACACCCTGCTCGACCACGTGCGGGCGGCGGGGGCGCGACCCTGGCAGGGTGCGCTGGTGGCGGACGTCACCGACCTCAGCGACGGGACCCCCGGGGCCGTCGGCGGGGACCCCGGCGAGGACGTCCTGCGGGGCTGGGTGGTCGAGGAGGCGTTGCGGCGGCTGTCCCCGGAGCACCGGACGGCGGTCGTCGAGACGTACCTGCGGGACCGGCCGCCCGCCGAGGTGGCGGCCGAGCTGGGGGTGCCCGTGGGGACGGTCCGCAGCCGCGTCTTCTACGGGCTGAAGGCGTTGCGGGTGGCGATGGACGAGATGGGGGTGGAGCCGTGAGCGAGGAGCAGGGTGAGCACCGGGAGCTGCGCGAGCTGCTGGGGATGCACGCCCTCGGCATGACGGCTCCGGTCGACGCCGCCCGGGTGCAGGCCCACCTCGACGGGTGCGCGGACTGCCGCGCCGAGCTCGCCGAGCTGGAACCGCTGCGCGCGGACCTGCGCCTCGTCGACCCCGACCGGCTGCCGGGCGAGGCGGCACCGCCCCGGGAGCTGGGCGACCGCGTGCTGGCCGCCGTCCGGCAGGAGTCGGTGCTGCGCGACCGCCGGGAACGGCGCGCATCCAGGACGCGGCGGCTGCGCGCCTCCCTCGTCCCCGCGGCCGCCGCGGTCGTGGCGGCCGGCGTCGCCACCGGCGTCACCTGGCAGGTCGCGACCCGCGACCCCGCACCCGCGGTGGCCGTCGAGGAGCTGCCGCTGACCGTCGTCGCCTCGGGCGTGCGGGCCGACGCGCCCGCCGTCGTGGTGCCGCACACGTGGGGGGTGGAGGTGACGTTCGAGGCGTCCGGCTTCGCCGCCGGACGGACCTACCGCGCCGTCGTGCGCACCGCCGACGGCGCGACGCGGCCGGCCGGGGAGTTCCTCGGAGTCGGGGCGGGGGAGCTGACGTGCGACATGCAGGCCGCCGTCCTGCGCGACGACGCGACGGGGTTCGAGGTGCTCGACGACGCCGGCGCGACCGTCCTCACCCTGCCGCTCCCCCGCGCCTAGGCCAACGACCTTGACGACTTGAGCCTGGTTTTCGCCTTCTTGTTAAACCTGGCTAAGCGTGTCAAGGTCGTGCTGTGGACCGCAGGACCAACCCCTACACGCCCAACGCCGGCGCGCCGCCGCGCTTCCTCGCTGGGCGTCGGACTGAGGTCGCCGACTTCCGGGTGCTGCTCCAGCGGTTGACCCGCGGGTACACGGAGCAGTCCATGGTCGTCACGGGCCTTCGCGGCGTGGGCAAGACGGTCCTCCTGGGCGAGTACCACCGCATCGCGACGGAGGAGAACTGGGTTGCCGTGGAGACGGAGGTGTCGAAGAACACCCCCTTCGGCCCCCAGATGGCGAACCTCGCACGCCGCGCACTGCTGCAGGTGTCTCCTCGCGCCCGTTGGGGCGCGAAGGCACGCGCCGCAGCCGGGGTCTTGAAGTCCTTCTCCTTGACGGTGCAGCCGGACGGGACGCTGACGGGCGGACTGGACGTCGAGCCGGACTTCGGCCGAGGTGATTCCGGCAGCCTCAACGACGACCTCGCCGACGTCTTCGAAGCGGTCGGCGAAGCGGCTCAGGACCGGGAACGGGGCGTCGTCTTCCTCTTCGACGAGGTCCAGTTCCTCGCACGTGCCGAGCTCGAGGCGCTCATCGGGGCCGTGCACCGAACGGTGCGCAAGCAGTTGCCCGTGACGTTCGCAGGTGCCGGGCTGCCCCAGCTGCCGGGACTCGCCGGCGAGGCGAAGTCCTACGCCGAACGGCTGTTCAAGTTCCCCACGATCGGGGAGCTGGGCGAGCACGCGGCCGAAGCGCTCGAGGAGCCCGCCAGGGCCGAAGGCGTCACCTTCGACCCTGCCGCGGTCCACGAGATCGTCACGTACACCGAGGGATACCCGTACTTCATCCAGGAGTACGGTCGCGCCGTCTGGAACATCGCCACGGGGGCCACCGTGACCCACCAGGACGCGGTGGATGCCCGCGTGACGGTCGAGGCCGAACTGGACGAGAGCTTCTTCCGCGCCCGAGTCCAGCGGTCCACGCAGGAGGAGGAGCGCTACCTCAGGGCGATGGCGGAACTCGGTCCGGCCGCCCAGAAGGCCGCCGACGTCGCGGCGGTGCTCGGGAGGTCCTCTGAGCAGGTGGCTCCGCTGCGAGCGCGGCTCATCAACAAGGGGCTGCTCTACACCCCCCGGTACGGCTACGCGAAGTTCACCGTTCCCCAGTTCGACCGCTTCATGCGGCGGTACATGGACTTGGACGGTCCTGCCGGCACCTGACAGCTGGCGGACCGGCTTCTCCAGCCATCGATGGCCCCTCGCTCCCGTTGACCGGGAGCGAGAGGCCGACGGTCCGAATCCCGCGGCCGCGCGGACCCACCCGACGGAAGGGGTCAGGGCCTCACTTGCGCCCGGTCCGCCACTTCATGCCCCACCCGAACGCCTCGTCGAGGGCCTGCTGCCCGCCCTGCACGTACCGCACCTCGCGCTGGACGGACACCTCGCGGCCGTCGGAGACGATCTGGGCGATCGCGCACATCGGCGAGCGGTCGTCGTGCTCGTCGAGGCGCACCTCGATCTCGGGACCCGAGGCGGGGTGCAGGGTCACGACGCCGTCGGCGGCGGCCCAGTTCGGGACGCCCTCGTAGATGAAGGCGAAGACGAGGACCCGCTTGATGCGGGCGGCCTGGCCGAGGTCGACGAAGAGGTTCTCCCCGCCGCCGCCGGTGCGGTCGTCACCGTCGAGCCAGACGACCGGGTCACCGGCTCCGCGGTCGCGGAAGGCGTTCCCGAGGGCCTGCACGACGCCCTTGGAGCCGTCGGAGAACTCGTACAGCGCGCCGATGTCGAGGTCGATCCCGGACTGCGGGGCCGCGGCGGCCTTGAGCTTGGAGAAGAACCCGCCGCCCGAGGCGGGGGCGGCGCCGGCCGGACGCGCGTTCCAGGCCAGGTGCACGCGCAGCGTGCCGCCGGTGGCACCGGACTTCGACAGCGAGACCTTCGGCGCGGACTTGGTCAGCGTCACCTTCGAGAGCGAGACGCCCCCACCTCCACCGCCCGCGGGCGGTTCGGGGCTGTTCGCCTTCTTCGAGTAGTCGATGGCCACGGGTCCGACGCCTTTCGTCCGGGGAACTGTCTCCCAGCCAACGTACGGCTGCCCCGGGTAGTGCCGTCAGGTCCAGGGACCGGCGAGCAGCGCGCCCGTGAGCGGCGCGGACGGGTCCGCCCCGAGGTCCAGCCCCGACGCCGGCGCGCCCGCGCGGACGAGCAGGTCCCCGACGGCGGCGATCATCGCGCCGTTGTCGGTGCACAGCCGGATCGGCGGCACGCGCAGCTGCACACCCGCTGCGGCGCAACGTTCCTCGGCCAGGGACCGGACGCGCGAGTTCGCCGCCACGCCGCCGACGAGGAGCAGCGTGTCCACGCGGTGCTCGCGGCACGCGGCGAGCGCCTTGCGGGTCAGGACGTCGGCGACGGCCTCCTGGAAGCTCGCGGCGACGTCCGCGACGGGCACCTCACCGCCGGCGTCGACGCGGGCCTCGACCCAGCGGGCGACAGCCGTCTTGACCCCCGAGAAGGAGAACCCGTAGGCCGGGTCCGAGGGCCGGGACAGCGCGCGGGGGAAGGCGATGGCGTTCGGGTCGCCCTCGCGGGCCACGCGGTCGACGACGGGCCCGCCGGGGTAGCCGAGCCCGAGCACGCGGGCGACCTTGTCGAAGGCCTCCCCCGCCGCGTCGTCGATGGTGTCGCCGAGGTGCACGATCGGGTCGCGGCCGAGGTCGCCGAGCAGCAGCAGCGACGTGTGCCCGCCGCTGACGACGAGCGCCACGCACCGCGACGGCAGCGGCCCGTGCTCCAGGACGTCGACGGCCGCGTGCCCGGCGAGGTGGTGGACGCCGTAGAGCGGCTTGTCGAGCGCGAACGCGAGCGCCTTGGCCGAGGCCAGCCCGACCTGCACGGCCGTCGAGAGCCCGGGCCCGGCGGTCACGGCGACGGCGTCGACGTCGGACAGCTGCAGCGACGCCTTGTCGAGCGCCTCGTGCAGGACGGGGACGATGGCCTCGAGGTGGGCACGGGCCGCGACCTCGGGGACCACACCGCCGAAGCGGGCGTGGGCGTCCATGCTCGAGGCGAGCGCGTCGCCGAGCAGCACGCCCTCGCTGACGAGGCCGACCCCGGTCTCGTCGCAGCTGGACTCGACGCCGAGGACGATCACGCCGGCGCCCGCAGTCCGGCGGCCTCGAGGATCTCGGCGCGCTCCTCCGCGGGCAGCCGGTCGACGTAGACGACGCCGTCGAGGTGGTCGCTCTCGTGCTGCAGGCAGCGCGCCAGCAGGCCGGTGCCGACGATGCGCACGGGCTGGCCGTGGACGTCGACGCCGCGGACCTCGGCGGTGTCGGGGCGGGCCAGGTCGGCGTACTCACCGGGCACGGACAGGCAGCCCTCGCCGTCGAGGTCGAGCCGGCGCTTGCGGCCGGTGGGCAGGTGCAGCACGGGGTTCACGACGTGCGCGACGACGTTCTCGCCCGTCGTCTCCGACTCCGCGTCGGGGCAGTCGACGACGAACACGCGCGCGTCGACGCCGATCTGGTTGGCGGCCAGACCCACGCCGTCAGCCGCGTCCATCGAGGCGAACATGTCGGCGACGAGCTGGACGAGGTCGTCGTCGAACGCCGTCACGGGCGTGCACGGGCGGTGCAGCACGGGCGTGAAGTACCGCGTGATCGGGTGCACGACGCCCGTGCGGCCCTCGAAGACGACGGGAGTCCGCTCCGCCGGCTCGACAGGGGTCGACGCGGGGTCTTCAGGGGAGCTCACGACACGTGATCGTAGGTCAGGGCTGCGGGTGGAAGCGGACCGCGAGGAGCGCGACGTCGTCTCCGCCCGCGTCCGGGCCCCCGTCCTCGACCTCCGCGAGCAGCTCGTCCAGCGCGGTGTCCAGGTGGGGGCCGGCCAGGCCGGACGCCTTGCCGCGCAACCGCTCGATCCCCGCGTCGAGGTCCTCGTCGCGGCGTTCGACGAGGCCGTCGGTGTAGAGCAGCAGCGTCGCCCCGGCGGGGACCTCGACGACGTGGTCGGTGCGGTGACCCGCCCCCACCCCGAGGAGCAGGTCGGGATCGGCGTCGAGGACGCGGGCGGTGCCGTCGGCCAGGACGAGGACGGGCGGCGGGTGGCCGGCGTTGGCCCAGCGCAGCACCCGGACCCCCGCGGCGCGGGCGGCGGCGTCCTGCTCGACGCGCACGACGAGGCAGCTGGCGAGGATGGCGTCGGCGCGGAAGGAGTCCACGACGGACTCCAGGCGGTCCAGCAGCAGGGCGGGCGGGTCGTCGCGGTCGACGGCCAGGGCGCGCAGGGCGATGCGCAGCTGCCCCATCTCGGCGGCCGCGGTGATGTCGTGGCCGGCGACGTCGCCGATGACGAGCAGCGTCGTCCCGTCCGGGAGCAGCACGCCGTCGTACCAGTCGCCGCCGACCTGGTCCTCGGTGTGCGCGGCGACGTACCGGGCCACGAGCTCGAGGCCGCCGACCTGGGGCAGGTCCGTCGTGAGCATGGAGTTCTGCAGCGTGCGGGCCGTCGCGGTGCGCTCGGCCAGCAGCAGGGCCCGCTGCAGCGCCTGCGTCGTGTAGGAGGCGAGGGCCACGAGCATGGCCCGCTGCCCCTCCGGCAGGTCCACGTCCTCGCACCAGACGACGGTGAGCAACCCGACGCTGCGGCGGGCGGCCAGCAGCGGGACGGTGGCGACGAAGCGGGCCCGCGAGACGTCCCAGCGGTCGGCGAGCTCGGGGAACCGGGTCCGCAGGGCGGCCTCGTCGTCGAAGCGCGGCTGCCCGTCGCGCAAGGCGACCAGGCCTGGGCCGGGGCCGTCGAGGGGGACGTCCTGCCAGTGCTCCTGCGCCCCGGGCGCGTAGCGGGCCGTGAAGGGCGTGCGCAGCACCTGGCGGTCGTGGTCGACGACGGACACCGCCGCGTAGGTCGCGCCGAACCCGTCGCGCGCGGCAGCGGCGGCCACTTCGGCGACGTCGGCCACCGTGCGCGTGGCGGTCAGCGCCTCGGACAGCCGCAGCAACCGCGTCGTGTTCTCCAGGGACCGCTGCAGTGATCCCGTGAGGGCGTCGCGCTCGACCTCCAGCGCCCGCTCGGCGGTGACGTCGCGGAACGAGCACAGGACGGTCTGCTGCTCGTCCGGGCCGTCCACGCGCTGGGCCCGGACCGCGATCCACCGGTCGGTGCCCGGGACGGGCCCGGTCCAGGTGACGAGCCCGCCCTCGGCGCGCGTGCGGCGCAGCTCGTCGTGGAAGTCGCTGCCGACGGCGGTGGGGAACACGTCGGACAGCAGCCGGCCCACCATCTGCGACGGCGCGAGACCGTAGACGGCGGCGCCGGCGGCGTTGACGTGCTCGACGCGCCACTGCTGCGCGTCGAGCACGATGGTTCCCTCGGAGACCTCTTGCCACGCACGCAGGAGCAGCGGGTCCACCGCTCCCGCGGACGACATGCCAGCACAGTAGGGACCAGCGACCCTGTCCCGCAGGCGATCCGGCGCATCCACCGGTTCGCCGGGGACACCGCCGGGCGGGTCGTCAGGCGGGGACGGCCGGGACCGAGAACTCGATGGTCCCCGCGTCCTGCACGGACACGAAGCCGAGGTTCGGCGCCTGCACGCCGTAGTCGGACCACGTGACGGGCAGCGAGCCCGTGACGGTCACGGCCTTCTCCGCCGTGCGCTGGACGGTGGCCGGGACGGTGACGTCCTTCGTGGTGCCCTTGAGCGTCATCGTGCCGGTGAGCTGGACCGCGATGGTCGAGCCGACCTCGAGCCCGCCGAGCGGGACGGGGGACGTCACGGCGAAGTCCGCGGTCGGGAAGCGGTCGACGTCCATGATGTCGGCGCCGCGGAACTGGCCGTCGCGGGCGCTGGAGTCCGTCTCGACGCTCGCGAGGTCGACGGTGACCGTCCCCGCGGTGAGCTGTCCGCCGTCGACGGTGAGCGAGCCCGTGACCTTGCTGGTGCGGCCGGTGACGGTGACGTTCTGGCCGTTGAGGACCTCGTCGACGCGGTACCCCGCGGTGCCGCCGCTCGTGATGGCCCACGCCCCGTTGAGCGCGGCGTCGGTGGAGGCCGCGGTGGCGGTCGCGCTCGGGGTGGACCCGGCACTGACCAGCGGAGCCGCGGCCTTGCCGCCCTCGACCTCCGCGTAGATGCGGGGACCCACGACGGCGGCCAGGACGAGGAGGACGACCACCACGGCGAGCCCGGTCCACAGCCGGCGGCGGCGCGGACGACCGGGGCCGGTGGAGCGGGAGGGACTGTCGGTCGTGCTGGTGCTGCTCATGGGGACCCCCGGGAGTCGTGACGCCGTCCGGTCGGGGCGTCGTGTCACCGGGTACACGGAACCGGCGGGCCCCGGGGTTCACCCGCGACCCTGCCGGAGGGCCGGGAACCACCTGGACGGACGCCGGGAGCTGCGACGACCAGGAGGTGAACGGGGCGCGAACCCAGGGCGACGTCGTCCACCTCTCAACTACGACGATGCGTCGTTGCAAACGTTGCGGCGCAGGCGGAGCGGTGCCGTCCGCGGTGGTCCGGAGCACCCCCGCGCAGGGCCTACCCTCGACGCGTGCCGTTTGAGCGACTTGAGCGATTGCGCCTCATGAGCGACTACCTGGCCCCGACGCCCGTGTGGGCGCCGGCCGACCTCGGGGGCTTCGTCCTCAGCCCCACGCACTTGGACCACCTGGGTCTGGACGAGCACCTGCGCACGGGTCTGCTGGCCTGGCAGGCCTACTTCGACGAGCACCACCCCGTCGACCTGTGCGGGTGGGACTCCCCGTCGTCCTGCACGACGTACGCCAGCGAGGGGTTCCGCCTGCAGTCGGAGCTGAACCACGCGCTGCCCGGGGTCCACTTCGACCTCGACCTGTGGCCCGTCCGCGCCGTCGACCTGGACGTCCTGCCCCTCTGAGGGCGCCTCAGGACCCCTTGGCCGCCTTCGCGGCCCGCTTGGCCTCCTGCTTGGTGGCCCGCACCTTCTGCAGCGACTCGGCGTCGACGATGTCGGCCACCGACCGGTAGGCCCCCTCCTCGCCGTAGTCGCCCGCGGCCGCCCGCCAGCCGTCCGGCCGCACCTCGTACCGCTTGCCGAGCAGGGCGACGAAGATCTTGGCCTTCTGGGCGCCGAAGCCGGGCAGGTCCGACAACCTCTTGAACAGCTCCCTGCCGTCGGCGACCCCCGTCCACAGGTCCTCGGTGCGCCCGTCGTAGGTGTCGACGAGGGCCTGCGCGAGGGCCTGGGCGCGCTTGGCCATCGACCCCGGGTACCGGTGCAGCGCCGGCGGCCCCTTGAACCACGCCTCGACGGTCCCCGGGTCGGCCGCGGCGAGGTCGTGCGCCGACAGGACCTGCGCGCCCATCCGCTCGGCCAGCAGCTTCGGGGCGGAGAACGCCCACTCCATCGGCACCTGCTGGTCCAGCAGCATGCCGACCAGCAGGGCCAGCGGGTCCCGCGAGAGCAGGTCGTCGGCGGCCTCGTCCTGGGTCAGGTGAACCGTGGGCACGGGACGATCGTGCCCTACTGCGCGGGCGTGGCGGGAGGGGCAGCCGGGCTGGAGGGGGCGGGGGTGCTCGGCCGCACCGTCGCGGGGTCGGGTCCGCAGACGATGCGGTTCTCGGGGTTGTAGACCGTCGTCCACGTCTCCCGCTGCTGCGCACCGCCGCCGACGGGCGTCATGACGCGCGTGACGTCGACCGTGAACCCCGTGGCCGTCGCGGAGCTGGCCTTGCAGCCGCCGGAGGTGTCGTAGATCGTCCGCGGCGGCTTGACGTTGCGCCGCGCGGACTTCTCGGCCGTGACGTCCATGAACTTCGTCCCGTACATCGAGACGACCACCTGGTTCCCGACGATCCCGGCCTGGACGTAGACGCCGTGGCCGGAGTCGTTGCGGAAGCGGTTGTCGATGCTGCGCCAGTCGATCGTGGCCTCCCGGCCCTCGGGGTAGCGGGAGATGTAGAACGAGTGCGGCTTGTGCTCGATCTCGTCGAGGCCGCCGAAGAACACCGCGTTGAACAGCGTGGTGGACAGCTGCGAGACGCCGCCGCCGTAGTCGTCGACGAGCCGGCCGCCGGAGATGACGGGGGCGCGGTTGAACCCGCGTTCGGGCGTGCGCTCCCCGACGGTGTCGTTGAGGGAGAACTCCTCCCCCGGGCGCAGGATCGTGCCGTCGACGTGCGAGGCGGCGATGCGGATGTTCTCGGTGCGGCCCTTGTTCGCCGTCAACGTGGTGGCGAAGGTGGAGATGCGCTCGGTGATCCCCAGCTGCTGCAGCGCCTCCGTCGTCAGCGCGGGCTGGGACTCGGTGAGCTGCACCTCCGCGCGGCGCGTCGGCTGCTCACCGGTGAGGGCGCCCGTGACGGCCTTCGCCAGGTCCTCGGGCGGGGCGGCGCGGCCGGCGACGGCGGGCACGACCTGGGGGGACTCCCCCACGATCTCGATGCGGGCGTCCTGCGCGGCGCTCTCGAACTGCGGGTCGGCGGCCACGAGGGCGGCCTGCAACCCGGCGCCGTCGGCGACGAGGGTCGCCGTCCCGTCCACGGGCCGGACGGCGAGGGACCGGGCGAACGCGGCGGGGGCGAGGGTCGCCTCCCGGCCCCCACCGGCGACGACGAGGTTCCCGGCCACCGCGGGCCGCGCGATCGCGTCGACGGCGGACTGGATCCCCGCGGCGTCGACGGACGGCTGCGCGACAGCGGCCCGCAGCGTCACCGGGCGGCCGCTCAGCCACCCGCCGGTGACGGCGCGGGCGGCGGCGTCGACGTCGAGGGCGCGCCCCTCCGCCGGGGCGGTGACGGCCGGTTCGACGCTGCCGTCCTCGCGCACGTCGAACGTGACGGCCCCCTCGACGGGGGCGACGGCCACGGAGTCGGCGAGCGGCTGCAGCGCGGTCCGCAGGGCCCCGGTGTCGACGTCGACCTCCGGCGCCTGCGTCGTCCCGCCCGCGAGGTGGCGCCACAGGTCGGCGGGCGCCCATGCGGGGCCGGTGAGGCGGTCGGCGGTGGCGGCGGCGTCGACGGCCAGCCCGGCCTCGCCGGGCACGACCTCCTCGGTCGCGGACGCGCCGGCGCCGGTGACCTGCAGGGCCACGGGCGTGGTGGACAGCTCCTGCGCGCGCCCGGACAGCGTGCGTTCGACGGCCGCGCGGTCCTGACCCCCCACGTCGGTGCCCAGGACGGTCGTCCCGCGCGGTGCCTGGCCACCCAGGGCGAGGGCCGCGGCGCAGTACCCGCCCGCGACGACGACGACACCCAGCCCCACCCAGGTGGTCGGCCGCCGGAACCACGGCCGTCGTGGCCGGTCGACGCTCGGTCGTCCGGTCTCCTGCTGCGCCGGCTGGTCCCTGCTCGACCCTGCGTCGTTCGACACTGCGTCGTTCCCCCGCTCGCTCCCCCGCGCGCGGATCACGGGACGTGGCCGCGCGGGCACAGCCTAGGAGTTCCCCAGGTCCGTCCGGGGCCGTCCCGCCGATCTCCGGGGCACGGTCCCATCACGATGCAGTCCGCATTCGATGCACAACGCTTTCGATGCAATCCGCACTTGATGCAGTGTGTATCCGCGAGCTACCGTGGTCACGTGACCACCACGACCGACGCGCGCACCACCAAGCGCCGCGCCGAGACCCGAGCCCGCCTGCTGGCCGCAGCCCTGGAGGTGCTCGGCGAGCAGGGCCTGGCCCGCAGCAGCGTCGAGAACGTCTGCGAGCGCGCGGGCTACACCCGCGGCGCGTTCTACTCCAACTTCGCGACGATGGACGACGTCGTCGCCGCCCTCTACACCGACCAGGCCGGCGCCCTCGTCGCGCGCGTCGAGGACCGCCTCGCGGGCGGCCTGCCCGGCACCGACCTCGACCAGCTCGTCGCGCACGTCCTGGAGGTCCTGCCGGTGGACCGGCAGTGGCACGCGGTCCGCACCGAGTTCACCGCGCAGGCCCTGCGCAACACCGAGGCCGCCGCGACCCTGACGCAGCAGCGCTCCGAACTGCGCGCCCGTCTCGCCCCCGTCCTCGTCGAGGCCCTGCAACGCATCGGCCGTCGGCCGACCGTCCCCGCCGACGACCTCGTCCGCGCGCTCGTCACGGCCCACGAGGGCCTCGTCGCGGCGCACCTGCTCGGCGAACCCGCCGGGATCGGGCCGCGCCTGCTGACCGTCGCGCTCCAGACGTTCACCGAGGAGGTGCCCGCGTGAACGACCCCGCGGGAACCCCCGTCGTGCGCGCCCAGGGCCTGACCCTGCAGGCCGGTGGCCGCACCGTGTTCTCCGGCGTGCACCTCGACGTCGCCGCCGGCACCACGCTCGTCGTCCGCGGCCAGGCCTCGGCCGGCAAGACGTCCCTGCTGCTGACCCTCGCCGGGCGCATGAAACCCACGGGCGGGTCGCTCACCGTCCTCGGCGAACCCCTGCCGGAGAAGGCGGCGAAGGTCCGGCGCCGGGTCGCCCTGGCCGAGGTCCGCGGCGTCAACGAGCTCGAGGACGCCCTCACCGTCGAGCAGCACATCGCCGAACGCCTCGTCCTGCACCGGCCCTGGCACCGGCCGTGGGTCTCCGGTGACCAGGTCGCCCAGCAGCTCGAGCGCGTCCAGGACGTCCTGGACCGCACGGCCCGCCACGGGGTCCAGGCCCCGCCGCTGCGGCCGCGGGAGTTCGTCAGCGACCTGCAACCGCTGGAGCGCATGACGCTCGGCGTGGTGCTCGCCCTCATCGGCCGTCCCGACGTGCTCGTCGTCGACGACGTGGACTCGTTGCGCCGCAACGAGGACCGGCGACGCGCCTGGTCGTCCCTGACGGCCCTGCAGGAGACGGGCCTGACGATCCTCGCCAGCTGCTCCGACTCCTCCGACATCCCGTGGCACTCCGCCGACGGCCGCATCCTCCTCGACCTCCAGGACGAACAGTGAAACTGCCCCGGTTCTCCCTCCCCGGTCTGGAACTCGCGCGCTTCCGGCGGGCCACGATCACCAAGCTCGCGATCCTCGCGGTCGTGGTCGTCCCGCTCGTCTACGGCGGGTTGTACCTGTGGTCCAACACCGACCCGGTGGGACGGTTGGGGAACCTGCAGGCCGTCGTCGTGAACTCCGACGTGCCCGCCACCGTCACCGGCGTCGACGGGTCCCCGCGCACCGTCGACGCGGGGAAGGAACTCGTCGAGCAGCTCACCGGCCCCGACGCCGCCGCCGGGTTCCACTGGCGCACCGCCACGGAGAGCCAGGCCGCGGAGGGCCTGCGCGACGGCGACTACGCCGCCGTCCTGCGCATCCCGTCCGGGTTCTCCGCCGCCCTGGCCTCCACCGGCGGCGCGGACCCCCAGCAGGCCAAGCTGTCCGTGACGACGGACGACGCCGAGAACTACATCCTCGGCCAGGTCACGAACACCATCGCGACGACGATCCGCACCAAGGTCGCCACCGGGGCCACGACGAACTACCTCGAGAACGTCTACGTCGCGTTCTCCTCCATCCACGACTCCCTCGGCAAGGCGGCCGACGGGGCCGGTCAGCTCGCCGACGGCGCCCGCAAGGCCGACGAGGGCGCGGGGTCGCTCGTCGTCGGCCTCGGCGACCTCGACAAGGGCGCCGCCCAGCTCGTCGACGGCACGGGCCAGCTGCGCAGCGGGTCCGCGCAGCTCGCCACCGGGACCGCGAAGGTCGCCACCGGCGCCGACGGCGCCGCGGACGGAGCGGGCCAGCTCGCCACCGGGCTCGACCAGCTCCGGACGGCGACGAAGGACCTGCCCGCCCAGACCGCGCAGCTGTCCGCCGGCGCCTCGCAGGTCGCCACCGGCGCCGGCCGGGTGGCCGACGGGGCCGACGCCGTGGCCGGCGCCGCGAACCGTGTCCTGCCCGCGCTCCAGCAGGCCCAGCAGCTGTCCCCGCTCGTCGACCAGCTCCTCACCCAGGCCCGGCAGCTGTCCGCCGCCAACCCCGACGACGCGAACCTCGCCGCGACCGTCCGCAGCCTCGAGCAGGCCCAGCAGGCGCTCGCGGACGGGTCCGTGGCCGGGATCGGGCAGCAGGTGCAGCAGCAGGTCGGCGCGCTCGCGACCGGCGCCCGGCAGCTGTCCGACGGCGCGTCCGCCGTCTCGACGGGAGCCGGGAAGCTCGCCGCGGCCGCCCCCGCCCTGCAGCAGGGCGTGGCCAATGCCGCCGACGGGGCCGACGCCCTCGCCACGGGCACCCGCCAGCTCGCCACCGGCGCCCACAGCGCCGCCGACGGCGCGTCCGCGCTGTCCACCGGCGCGGCCCGCGTCGACGACGGGGCCACCGCCCTGCTGAACGGGACGTCGAAGGCCAAGGACGGGGCCGGTCAGCTCGCCGACGGCACCCAGCAGCTCGCCGACGGCGCCGGCTCCCTGCAGAGCCAGCTCGCGGAGGGCCAGGGCAAGGTGCCCGTCTACACGGGTGACGCGGCCACCGACCGCGCCGGCGTCGTCGCCGCCCCCGTCGCCGCCGACCGCGTCAAGGACCACGCCGTCCCCCGCTACAGCGACGGCCTCGCCCCGCTGTTCGTGCCGGTCGCGCTGTGGGTCGGCGGGATGGTGACGTACATGGTGCTGCGCGCCGTCTCGCCGCGGGCGCTCGCCTCGACCGCGTCGTCCTACCGCGCCGCCGTCGCCGGCTGGGTGCCCGGCGCCCTGCTCGGCGTCGCCCAGGCCGTCGTCCTGTGGCTGGTGCTGCTGCTCGCGGTCGGGATCGCCTCGCCGAACCCCGTCGCGACCGTGGCCTTCGCCGCGCTCGTCGCGGTGGTGTTCACCGCGATCCACCAGTGCCTCAACGCCCTGCTGGGCGGGGTGGGCCGCCTCGTCGCCCTCGTGCTGCTCGTCCTGCAGCTGACGTCGGCCGGCGGCACCTACCCCGTGGGGACGTCGCCGACGTTCTTCGAGGCGCTGCACCCGTTCCTGCCGATGTCGTACGCGGCCGACGGCCTGCGCCACCTCGTCACCGGCGCCGCCGCGGGCCCCGTGCTCCTCGACGCGGGCGTGCTCGCCGCCTTCGGGGTGCTGGCGCTGAGCGTCACCGTCCTCGCCTGCCACCGCCGCCGCACCTGGACCGTCGCGAAGCTCCACCCCTCCCTCACCCTCTGAGGAACGCCTCCCCCACCCGCGTGGAAAACACTCTTTCCGCCCTTGAAACGTCGTTTCGAGGGCGGAAAGAGTGTTTTCCGCCCCGTTCCGGGAGGGGTGGGGTCAGCGGTGAGGTGGCCGGTGTCGGCCAGCCGGACGAGGCGCCACGCCCCGTCGACGAGCGCCAGCTCCGTCAGCGCCCCGGGCGGGACGCCGTCCTCGACCAGGCCCGTCGGGACCGCGGCGTCGCCGACGGCGGTGCGGAGGAAGTCGACCGTGACGCCCCCGTGGGTGACCGCCACCACCGGCGCCGTCGCCAGCCGGCGCAGCACGACGTCCAGCCGGTCCTCCGCCGCACGGGAGGAGTCCCCCGCGCGGGGCATGTGGTCCCGGTCGGCGCTCGCGCGGCGCCAGTCGGCGAGGAAGTCCTTGACCGACTCCGTCCCCGGCACCCACTCCATCCGCTCGGCGAGGTCGGGCTCCACGTGCGTCCGCACCCCCAGCGCCCGCGCCAGCGGCGCGGCGGTCTGCCGGGTGCGGCGGCGAGGGCTGGCGTGGAGCCGTCGGATGCCCTGGTCCGCGAGCGCCGCCGCGACGTCGTGGGCCTGCCGGACCCCGCGGCGCGTCAGGCCCGGGTCCGCGCCAGGGCCCTTCTCAGCGTGCTGGGCGAGGACGACGGTGACACTCACGCCCCGAGGTGTACCGGAACGCTCAGCCGGCGACGAAGCACCCGTCGACCAGCACGGGCACGACGTCGCTCACGCCGACCTCGGCCGCCACGTCGACGTCGGCGGCGAAGCCCAGGTCGCGCAGCTCCCGGCCACTCACACTGTCGCGCAACGACTCCCGAACGTCCGACACCGCACGGTAGGCGTCGGCCGCGTCCCGGGCACGTGCGGACAGCACCCACCCGCGGTCCTCCAGACCCGACAGCACCGCCCCCGCACCCCAGAGGTCCTCCTCGGCCCGGCGCAGCCCGGCTGCTTCCCGTTCCCCCGCGGCCAGCACCAGGAGCGGACCGCTGGGCGGGTTCCGCGCGAGGCGCCCGGCGAGGGCGTCGGCGTTGCGCAGCGAGCCGGCCAGCACCACCAGCCCCAGCCCGGCGGCGACGGAGGTCAGCGTCGCGCCGTTGGGTGACGGCAGGACGATCCGCCGCAGGCCGGGGCCGGCCGCGCGGACGCTCACCGGGGACAGGCTCACCTCGCCCGCCCGCGCCCGCGAGCGCCCCACCGCCAGCACGGCCCCTCGTCGCCGGGCGTCGTCGGCGGCGGTCGCGTCGGCCCAGGGGTGGGGCACGACCTCGACACCACGGTCCAGCGCCACCGTGACGGTCGTCGTGAAGGACAGGACGTCGACCACGACGACGGCCGTGACGTCCGGGCCGAGGCGCTGCAGGTCGTCACGTCCCCAGCCGGTGCTGACGGTCACCGGACTCCCCCCTGGTCCCGACGGGGCGCGACTGTCGGCTGCTGCCACAGTGCGAACGTGACCCACCGACGCGGCGTCCGGCTCGCCGCCCTCCAGGAGGCTGCGCGCACCCGGTTGTGGCCGGTCCCCGTCGCGGGGGTCGTCCTGGCGGTGCTGGCCGGGCTGCTGCTGCCCGTGCTCGACGCGCGGCTGGACGCCCACCTGCCCGGTCCCGTGGCGGACGTCGTGTTCGGCGGCGGCGCGGGCGCCGCGCGCACGGTCCTGGACGCCGTCGCCAGCTCGCTCATCACGGTCACGTCCCTCACCTTCTCCCTCACCGTCGTGACGTTGCAGCTGGCGAGCAGCCAGTTCTCCCCGCGACTGCTGCGCACCTTCACGCAGGACCGCTTCGTCCACACGACCCTGGCCGTCTTCCTCGCGACCTTCACCTACGCCCTCACGGTCCTGCGCACCGTCCGCAGCCCGAGCGACGACGGCAGCGGGCTCGCGTCGGCGGCCGTCGTCCCGCGCATCTCGGTGACGGTCGCCTTCCTGCTGGCGGTGGCGAGCGTCGTCTGCCTCGTCCTGTTCCTGGCCCACCTGGCGCGCGAGATCCGCGTCGAGACCATGCTCGCGCGGGTGCAGGCCGAAGCCTGCCGGACCGCCGACCTCCTCTACCCGAGCGACGGCACGGTCACGTCCACGCCCCCGGACGAGGAGGTGCAGGTCCCGCCGTCGGCCGTCCCGGTGCCGGCGACCCGCTCGGGGTTCCTGAGCCTGGTGGACGAGGAGGCGCTGCTCGACGTGGCCGTGGGAGCGGGCGTCACCGTCGTGGTGGACCGGCTGCCGGGCAGCTCGGTCGTCGCGGGGACGCCGCTCGCCTGGTGCTGGACCACGTCCGGCGACCCCGTCGCACCCGCCGACCTCGACCAGGTCCGCGCGGTCGTGCGGACGGCCGTGGTCGTCGGACCGGAACCGACGCAGGCGCAGGACCTCGCGTTCGGGCTGCGGCAGCTCGTCGACGTGGCGAGCAAGGCCCTCTCCCCCGGCATCAACGACCCGACGACGGCCGTGCACGCCGTCGGTCACGCCTCGGCGTTCCTCTGCTCCGTCGCGGACCGCCGCCTCGGCGACCAGGTCGCCCGCGACGACGAGGGGGTCCTGCGCCTGGTCGTGCGACGGCCGAGCGTCCCCGCCCTGCTGGACCTGGCGGTTGCGCAGCCGCTGCGCTACGGCGCGGCCGACCCCGTCGTGCTCACCCGGGTGGCGGCGCTGCTGGGGGAGGTCGCCTGGTGCACGTCCCGGCCCCCGGTCCTGGACGCGGTGGGCGCGCAGCTGGCCCGCCTGGAGACCGTCGTCGGCGCGCAGGCCTTCGACGAGGTCGAGCGGGCCCAGCTGCAGGCGGAGGTGGACCGGGCGCGGTCCGCGCTCTCCCGGGCCACCGTGGCCCGCTGAGGGGCGGGAAGCACACCTTCCGCCCTCCGGGGCCGCGCGTGAGGGGCGGAGGGAGTGTTCTCCACGCGGGCGAGGGGGTCAGCGGACGGTGCGCACCCACGCGCTGAACGAGCGCAGCGACCCGGAGCCGGGGCGGCGCAGCCACGGCCACGGGTGCAGGGCGGCGACGTCGAGGCGGGCGGAGCGGCGCGCGAAGCCGGGCACGGGTGCGAAGGTCACGGCGAGGCGGCGGCCGGCGAGCTCGGTGACGGGGTCGCCGAGGTGGACGTCGCAGCCGAGCTCGGCGAGCGTCTCGGCCAGGAACACCAACCGCTTGCCGGACAGGCGCAACCGGCGCAGCAGCGGCTCGTCGAACACGAAGACGGCGGGCAGGTCGGAGTGCGCCGCCAGGGCGGGGTCGGTGTCGCCGAGGGACTCCGCCGTCAGCCAGACGGTGTCGGGGTCGCCCTGCACCTCCGGCCGCTTCGGGCCCGCGTCGGTGGGACCGCCGGCCAGCCCCTCCGGCGGCTCGATGCGCGGGCCGGCCTCGGTCTCGGGCCAGTCCTGGACGGGGCACGCCCGCTGCAGCGCGCACGTCCCGCACAGGCCCGGCGCACGCTTCTCGACCTGCCACCGGCTGAACCCGTAGACCTTCCCGGTGCCCGTGCCGACGGCCCACTGCCAGCCGAGGCGGTTGGCCGCGGCGGACCCGTCGAGCAGGTGCCGGTACATCTCGTGGGCGCCCTCGCGCCAGTCCGCCCCCGCCCGCACCGACCACTGCGAGGCCAGCCACATGCGGGTCTGGTTCACGAGCCAGCCGTCCTCGTGCAGCTCCCCCGTGGTGGCGGCGACGCAGGCCATCTCCTCCGGCCACGGCTCGCGGGTCCACGGCTGCGCGGGCACGGGGGCGCCGAAGCGCAGGTGCTCGCCGTTGGCGCGCCCGACGCGGGCGTAGAGGTGGCGTGCGTACTCCTGCCAGAGCAGCTCGTCGCGGAACTTCGACCGGTCGCGGGCGGGTGCGTCCTTCGCGGCGGCCCAGACGGCGGGCAGCGGCAGCAGACCGTGGCGGATGTACGGCGACAGCCGCGTCGCCCCTCGACGGTGCTCGGGCGCGACCTCGTTGCGGCGGGCGGCGTAGCCGGTCAGGTCGAGGCCCGCGAGGGCGGCGTCGGCGGCGGACTGCCCCCCGCGCACGGCGGAGGCCGCGACGTCACCGGGCCCCTCGACGGTGAGGTGCCCGAGGTGGGTGCGGACCCAGTCGAGCACCGCCGGGCGGCCGGTGGGCGGGGAGGGCAGGCGGGGCACGGCGCCATCCTGGGTCCGGCGTGCGCCCTCCGCCCGCCCGGAGGCACCCTGGGGACGTGGACCAGCCGACCGCCCCGCGCACGTCGACGCCGCGCTTCGTCGTGGCGTCCGTGGTCGCCGGCCTGGCCGCGGCGCTGCTGGCCGCGCTCGCCTTCGGGGACAGCCCGGTCCGCGCCGCGCTGGAGGGGGTGGCCGTCGTGGTGGTGCTCCTGGCCCTCGGCGGGGCGGAGCGCTGGACCCGGGGCACCTCGCGCTGACCCGTGCAGGGCGGCACGGACTGGCGCACGATCCGCAGCCGCCTAAGCTGCCTCCGCAGACGAGAGGAGCACCTGTGGACCTGCTCGGATCGATCCGGTCTCCCCGAGACCTCGACGACCTGACCCCGCAGCAGATGGTCGAGCTGGCGGCGGAGATCCGGCGCTTCCTCGTCGCGTCCGTCGCCAAGACCGGTGGTCACCTGGGTCCGAACCTCGGGGTGGTGGAGCTGACGCTGGCGATGCACCGCGTCTTCGACTCCCCCAAGGACCCGATCATCTTCGACACGGGGCACCAGTCCTACGTGCACAAGCTGCTGACGGGACGACAGGACTTCTCGCACCTGCGCGAGCGCGGCGGGATCGCCGGGTACCCCCAGCGCAGCGAGTCCGAGCACGACATCGTCGAGTCCTCCCACGCGTCGGCGTCGCTGTCGTGGGCCGACGGCATCTCGCGCGCGTTCAAGCTCGGCGGGCAGAGCGACCGCACGGTCGTCGCGGTCGTGGGCGACGGGGCCCTCACGGGCGGCATGACGTGGGAAGCGCTCAACAACATGTCCCACGACAACGACCGCCGGCTGGTCATCGTCGTCAACGACAACGGGCGGTCCTACGGCAACACCATCGGCGGGATGGCGCGGTTCCTCAGCACCGTGCGGACGCGCAGCGAGTACCGCCGCCTGCACGAGAAGAGCCAGGCCGCGGCCGACCGCTTCGGTTCGCCCGGACGGGCGTTCTACCGCGGGCTGCGCGGCGGGATGCGCGGGTTCCTCGCCCGGTTCACCGACAACGAGGCGCTGTACTCCAACCTGGACATCAAGTACGTGGGGCCGGTCGACGGCCACGACCAGGAGGCCGTGGAGCAGGCGCTGCGCCAGGCGCGCGACTACGGGACGCCGGTCATCGTCCACGCCATCACCGAGAAGGGGCACGGTTTCGAGCCGGCCCTGCGCGACCAGGCCGACCAGTTCCACGCCGTCGGCAGGATCGACCCCACGACGGGCGAATCCCTCGAGGTCGCGGGCGGGACGACGTGGACGTCGGTGTTCTCGAAGGAACTGGCCGACCTCGGCGAGGAGAACTCGCGCATCGTCGCGATCACGGCCGCCATGCTGCGCCCCACCGGGTTGCACACCTTCGCCGAACGCCACCCCGAGCGGGTGTTCGACGTCGGCATCGCCGAGCAGCACGCGGTGACGACGGCCGCGGGCCTGGCGTACGGGGGGCTGCACCCCGTCGTCGCCCTCTACGCGACCTTCGTGAACCGCGCGTTCGACCAGGTCCTCATGGACGTCGCCCTGCACAAGGCGGGCGTGACGTTCGTGTTCGACCGCGCCGGGGTCACCGGGCCGGACGGCCCCAGCCACCACGGCATGTGGGACCTCGCTCTCCTGCAGGTGGTCCCGGGCATCCGGATCGCCGCGCCGCGCGACGCCGCGACGCTGCGCGAGGAGCTCGCCGAGGCCGTGGCCGTCGAGGACGCCCCGACCGTCCTGCGCTACCCCAAGGGTGCGGTCGGGCCGGACGTCCCGCGGGTGTTCCGGCTGCCCGACGGGGTCGACGTCCTCGCCGAGGCCCCGGACTCCTCGCGGGACGTCCTGCTCGTCGCCGTCGGTTCGATGGCCACGACGGCGCTGGAGACGGCGTCGCTGCTGGCGGCGCAGGGCATCGGCGCCACGGTCGTCGACCCGCGCTGGGTCGTCCCGATCGCGGGTTCCCTCGTGGAACTGTGCCGTGAGCACCGCCTCGTCGTGACGATCGAGGACGGCGTCCGCGTCGGCGGCATCGGCACCCGGCTGCGCCAGGACCTCCGCGAGGCCGACGTCGACACGGGCGTCACCGAACTCGGGCTGCCCGACGAGTTCCTGGACCACGCGTCGCGCACCGAGATCCTGCGCGACGCCGGCCTGGACGCGCAGTCCATCGCGCACCGGATCATCGACCAGGTCATCGGGACGCGCCTGCCGCAGGCCCGGCCGTTGCGGGAACGCTCGACCGTGGGAGACCGCGGCGACCTGCCCGACTGACGCGTCAGGGCAGGCGGGCGCGCAGGGCGGCGAGGAAGTCGTCCGCGCCCGCCATCTGCTCGGCCAGCTTGTCGCGGCGTTCGCGCACGTCGTCGATCGCGCGGCGCAGTTCCAGCTCCAGCTCCGGCGCCTGCGCGCCCTCCCGGTCGACGCGGTCGAGCACCTGCAGCACGTGCCGCATCTCGTCGAGGCTGAACCCGAGGGGTTTCATGCGCCGGATGGTCAGCATGCGCTGGATGTCCGACTCGCTGTAGAGCCGGTAGTTCCCCGCGCTGCGGGCGGCACTCAGCAGGCCCTGGTCGTCGTAGTAGCGCACGGTCCGGTGCGACAACCGGACGCGCTCGGCCACCTCGCCGACCTGGTAGACGGCCCCGTCGGCGGTGCTCGTCCCGTCGTCGTGCTGTTCCGTGCTCACCCGGGCCAGCTTAAGCGCGTCGACGGCGTCCCCCGGTGACCCAGGCGGCGTCCTTGTGGGACAGGGCGGGCGACTCGACGAAGCGCCACGACAGCGCGGCCACCCCGGCCGTGACGGCGAGGCTGACGAGGACGAAGGCGGCGCCGACGGCGTCCGCGAGCCCCGCCGTCGCCAGGACGAGTGCGATCGGCCAGTGCCAGACGTAGACGCCGTAGGACAGGTCCCAGCGCGGCCGCCAGCGCAGCGGCAGCCGCACCACGGCGTAGAGGAAGGCGTAGGCGAACGCCGGCCCGGCCAGGGCGCGGTAGTCCGGCAGCAATGCGAGCCCGGCGGCCACGAGCGCGACCGCCGCGACGGCCAGGGGCAGCGACAGCACGAGGCGGTCGGCGTAGAGGTGCCCGGCGACCCCGAGCAGGAACACGAAGGCGAACCGCAGCATCAGCTCGGAGCCGACGGGGTTGAACCCGGCGGTCGCCGAGACGGTCGTCGCCCACAGCAGGGCCAGCAGGACCAGGACGACCCAGCGGCGGCGGGCGAGGACCCCGACCACCCCGAGGGCGGCGACGATCCCGTAGCAGGCGGCCTCGTAGAACAGCGTCCACAGCGACCCGTTGACGACGGAGCCGCTGCCGTCGTCGCCGAGGCCGGCGATCCCGAACTGCCGCATGAGGAGTGCCGCGTTCGAGGTGACGTAGCCGACCGCGGAGTCGGGACCGGAGAACACCGACGTGGGCCCCCGACCCGAAAGCACCGCGAGGACCGGCGCGACGACGAGGGCGGTGAGCGCAAGGCTGACGTAGAAGGCGGGCAGGATGCGCAGCGCGCGGTGCCAGACGAACCGGCGGAAGGACCCCAGGCGCAGCCAGCTGCGCGCCACGAGGAACCCGCTGAGCACGAAGAACCCGTCGACGGCGAGGCTGCCGACGTCGGTCGCGCCGACCTCGGGCTGGTGCCCGAAGCCGAGGTACGTCGTGTGGACGACGGCCACGGTGAGCGCGAGGGCCAGCCGCAGGACGTCGAGCGCGTTGTGCCGGGGGTCGAAGGCCGTGGCCAGCGTCCGGCCCCGCGACGGTGAGGCGTGCCGGGCGGCAGGGACGCGCTCGGTGGAGCGGGTGCCGGTGCGGCCGGTCGCCGTCGGACTGGTGCGGGTCGTCACGTGACCTCGTCTCGAGTGGGGGGCCGCGCGGGGCCGGTCGGCTGCGCGGAGGGCTGGGGAGGAGGCGAGCCGCCGTCCACGAGCACCTCCCCCGAGGCGTGCTGACGACCCGAACCCTACCGTTACGTGAAGGTAGATTCTCAGAGGGCCGTCCGCAAGCGGTCCGGTGGTCCCGCTCCCCAGGCGCTCCGAGAGCCGGCCCGGTGGGCGACGACGGAGCAGGCCGGCGGCAGGCGCACGACCTCTCGTCAGCCCGCCCACACGACCCCCCAGGAAGGCGCCGTGCGCCGCGCCGCCCTGTTCCTCGAGAAGCGTTGTGGTGCAGACACTTCCTGAACTGACAGCAGGCGCGCGTCAGCCGCACCCAGGACGCCCACCGGCGGCCGGGCAGCACGCCCGCGCGTCCCGGTCGGCGCTTGCGCCGACACCGCGCTCCGGAGGGCCCACCGGGGCCGACCCGGAACCACGACCCCACCCCGTCGGACGCCGGTCCACACGCAGCGTCACGGACGGCGACCCTTCGTCGACGGCATGGGGCGACGCGCCGTAACCTTCTTCTCACGTCAAGGTAGAGTCGAAGACGCCGACGCTCCCCGATCGACCGCCACGGCGGTCCGGAGCGCCCTCCACGCCCTCCCCCGGTCTCCCTCGGAACGGACGCCTGTGACCACCACCGCCCTGCCCCCCCGACCGCTCGCCCGCATCCGCCGGGGCCTGCCGTCGCCGACCGTCCTGCGCACCGAGGTGCTCGCCGGCCTCGTCGTCGCGCTCGCCCTCATCCCCGAGGCCATCTCGTTCTCGATCATCGCCGGGGTCGACCCCCGCGTCGGCCTCTTCGCCTCCTTCACGATGGCCGTCTCGATCGCCGTCCTCGGCGGGCGACCGGCCATGGTCTCCGCCGCCACCGGAGCGGTCGCCCTGGTCATCGCCCCGGTGGTGCGCGAGCACGGCCTGCAGTACCTGCTGGCGACGGTCGTCCCGGGCGGTCTGATCCAGGTGGTCCTCGGGCTCCTGCGGGTGCCGCGCCTCATGCGGTTCGTGCCGCGCAGCGTCATGGTCGGGTTCGTCAACGCCCTGGCGATCCTCATCTTCTGGGCGCAGGTCCCCCACCTCGTCGGGGTGCCGTGGCTGGTCTACCCGATGGTCGCTGCGGCCCTGGCGATCATGGTGTTCCTGCCCCGGCTGACGACCGCGGTGCCCGCGCCCCTGGTCGCGATCGTCGTCCTCACCGTCCTGACCGTCGTCGCGCACCTGGCGGTCCCGAACGTCGGCGACGAGGGCGCCCTGCCCGACAGCCTCCCCGTCCTCGCCCTGCCCGACGTCCCGTTCACGCTCGAGACGCTGCAGATCATCGCCCCGTACGCCGTGGGCATGGCGCTCGTGGGGCTCATGGAGTCGCTCATGACGGCCACGCTCGTCGACGAGGTGACCGACACCCGGTCGTCCAAGACGCGCGAGGCGTGGGGCCAGGGCGCCGCCAACGTCATCACCGGGTTCTTCGGCGGCATGGGCGGCTGCGCCATGATCGGCCAGACGATGATCAACGTCCGCGCCGGCGCCCGCACCCGGTTGTCGACGTTCCTGGCCGGGGTGTTCCTGCTCGTGCTCGTCGTGGGCCTCGGCGACGTCGTCGCGGTCATCCCGATGGCCGCGCTCGCCGCCGTCATGGTCATGGTCGCCGTCGGGACCTTCGACTGGCACTCGGTGCGCCCCGGGACGTTGCGCCGCATGCCGCGCAGCGAGACCGCGGTCATGGTGACGACGGTCGTGGTCGTGGTGGCGACGCACAACCTCGCGATCGGGGTCGTCGTCGGCGTCGTCGTCGCGGCACTGCTCTTCGCCCGGCGGGTGGCCCACCTCGTCGAGGTCGACGGCGAACTCAGCGACGACGGCGCGGTGAAGACGTACCGCGTGCACGGCGCGCTGTTCTTCGCCTCCTCGAACGACCTCGTCGGGCAGTTCGACTACCCCGGCGACCCGTCGCGGGTGGTCGTCGACCTGTCCGACTCCCACGTCTGGGACGCCTCGACCGTCGCGGCCCTCGACGCCGTAACGACGAAGTACGCGGCGCGCGGGACGTCGGTCGACATCGTCGGTCTGAACGACGCGAGCGCACAGATGCACGAACGTCTCGCCGGGCACCTCACGTCCGCGCACTGAAACTCTCTCGCCCCTCCCCCTCGCGACCTCCTACCGTTCGGACGGCCGCGCGGAGAGGAGGTCCGGATGTCGTCGACCACCGAGGTCAGCGTCCACCGTGCTGGAACCACGGAACTGCCCGGAGCCCCGCCCACCGCACCCGTGACCGTCGCCGTCGTGAGGTTCCTCCTCGTGCGGCGACGGGAACGCCTGCGCCGGGAAGCGTTGCGGCGCAGCGGGTCGTGGCCTCTGTCCGTGTGGTGGGACGAGTCGCTGGGGAACTGCCGGGAGTGAGCCGGTTCCGGCCCGGAGTTCCCGGCCGCGCACCGGAACTGCGACCGCGCCGACCGTGGCGCCGTCCCCACACCTGCACCTACCTCGGGCCGGCCGTGGGGACACCCGTGGCTGCCCCGTCAGGACCCCCCGCGGAACGAGCGGAGCCTCCCTCACTCCGGCGGCGTCAGCTGCTTCGGCAGGCACACGTTGCCGCGCTCGGCGGCGGGGGTGCTGGCGAACATGCTGGCGCACCAGGTCCGCACGTCGTCGGCGTTCCCGAACGGGCCAGCGGCCAGCGTCACCCAGTAGGGGTTGTCCCGCTTGTCGACGAGGCCGTCGCCGAAGTCGGTGGTCTTCAGGACGAACACGTCGCCGCCCGCGACACCGGAGGCGATCTCCTTGCTCTGGGCGAGGATGTCGGCGGCGTAGAAGGTGCTGCTCCCGTTGGCCGCGGTCTGCACCGGGTCCGTCGTCCCGACGCTCTTGGCCGCGAGCTGGGCCACCCACTGGCCGTCCGGCGGGTGGGCCTCCAGGCCCGTGCGGCGCAGTTCCTCCAGTTCGGTGGTGGCGGCCGCGTCGGCAGCGGCGGTCCCCCCGGCGGGGCGGCCGGTGGCGGAGGAGGCGGGCGCGCTGGTCGGGCCGCCCGCGGTGCCCTCCTGGGCGGCTGGGGCCGACGTCGCGCCGACGGTGCGGGCGGCGAGGACCCCGAGCAGGGCGACGAGGACGAGGGCGAGGACGGCCGCGACGACCTGCAGCCGCCGCGGCGGGCGCAGGGGCGGCGGGTGGTCCTGGTGGTCGCCGCTGTCGTCGCGGACGACCTGGGGTTGCGCGGGGGCCAGAGTGCCGGTGCCGGTCACGGGAGGCGTCGGACCGGACGCACCGGACTCGCGGGGGCCGGGGTCGAACTGCTCCCACCAGGGTGCACCCGCCACGACGACCTCCCGGCGCCCGGGTGCGACCGTCGCACCCTCGTCCCGCGCCCCACGCACGCCCCTCCGACGCCGTGCGCGGCGGAGGGGTTCCCGCACGGACCCAGCATGCCCCGCCGGGGCGGCCGGGTCGCGCCGAGCGGGTCAGGCCCAGCCGGCGAAGACCTGCGTCCAGTAGGTGCCGGCGGCACCGGGCGCCTCGGCGATCCCGACGGAGGCCAGGCGGCAGTCCAGGAGGTTCGCGCGGTGGCCGGGGCTGGCCAGCCAGGCGTCGACGACGCCGTCGGCGTCGTAGCCGTAGGCCACGTTCTCGGCCGTGCGCACCGGGAACGCCCCGACGGCGGCCAGGCGGGTCCGCGGCGAGCTGCCGTCGGCGCCGGTGTGGGTCATGGTCCCGGTCGCGGCCATCTCGGCGCTGTGCGCCTCGGCGGCCGTCTCGAGGGCGGGGTCGAGGACCAGCGGCGCGCAGCCGACGGCGGCGCGGGCGGCGTTGGTGCGGTCGAGCACGTGCAGCGCGGCGGGGTCCACCTCGCGGGTCGTGTCGTCGGCCGACGCGGGGGCGGCGAGCGCGACGACGAAGGTCGCGGCGAGGGTCGTGGTCAGCGCGGCCGCGGTCAGCGGGCGCCGGGAGGACCGCGGGGAGACCCGCGGGAGGGACGTCGTCATGCGGCGCACTCAACCAGTCCTGTGCGTCATCGAGGGTTCGGTTGTGAGATGAACCACACGATCCGTGGCTGATTCATCACTGTCCGTCAAGGCCTGATGAGAGGTGGGACGCAGCGCCGGCCTCGACGGTTCCCGACGGGCCCCGGTGGACGACCACGCGCCCCTTCCCGGCCCGCTTCGCCGCGTACATGGCCTCGTCGGCGTCGCGCAGCAGCTCCTCGGTCGGCGCAAAGCCCCGGCACCAGCGCACCCCGATGCTGGCGCCGACGACCGCCTGGTGCCCGACCCCCGCGTGCCCGCGCACCGACAGCGGGTCGCGCAGCGCGTCGAGCACGCGCCGGCCGATCGCGACCAGGTCGTCCTCGGTGCTCGTCCCCGGGCAGACGACGGCGAACTCGTCCCCACCCAGGCGCGCGACGGTGTCGCCCGGGCGGACGCACGCGGTCAAGAGGGCGGCCACCTGGACGAGCAGGTCGTCCCCGGCCTCGTGCCCGGCGGTGTCGTTGACCGCCTTGAACCCGTCGAGGTCGACGTACAGCAGCCCGACGTGCCCGACCCCCCGTCCGGCCGCGGCCACCGCGTGCTCCAGGCGGTCGGTGAACAGGAGCCGGTTCGGCAGTCCCGTGAGGGCGTCGTGCAGAGCCTGGCGCTGCAGTTCGGCCTGCGCCGCACGGCGTTCGGTGACGTCCTCGACGAGGCAGAGCATCGTCACCTCACCCCCGCGCAGGCGGACGAGGGTGGCGGTGACGTCCGCCTGCAGGGGCTCGTGCCCGTCCCGCCCGATCTGCAGGTGGAGCCGCTGCTCGGCGGTGAAGCCGCTGAGCACGTCCGCGAAGAGGTCGTCGCCGCTCTCCCCGCCCAGGAAGATGCCGCCGACGTCGGTCCCGAGGAGGTCCTCCTCGGCCCGGCCGGTGAAGCGCGACAGCGACCGGTTCACCCGCTGCAACCGGCCCGCCTCGGGGCCCGACGCCCGCACGAGCGCGATGCCGACGGGGGCCGCGTGCAGGGCGGTCCGGAACAGGGCCTCGGAGTCCTCCAGCTCGGAGACGTCGGTGGCCATGCCGATGAACCCCTCCACACCGCCGCCGGCGCCGATCAGGGGGGACGTCGTCAGGCTCACGGGGAACGTCCCGCCGTCGCGGTGCCGGAAGGAGAAGCGGGCCGTGCGGGCCCCCTGCTCCGCGACGCGGAAGAACAGCTGTCGCGGGTCGTCGAGCCCCTCGGCCGCGGCGGCGGCCCGCAGCTCCTCCGGCACGAAGAACCGTGCCGAGTCGGTGCCGACCACCTCGGCCGCCGTCCAGCCGAGCATGCGCTCGGCCCCCTCGTTGAACAGCGTGGTCAGACCGTCGGTGTCGACGGCGACGATGGCGTGCTCGGTGGCCGCGGCCAGGACGCCGGAGACGAGCTCGTGGGCCTGCGCGACGCGCTCGGCGGCGGCCCGCACCTCCGTGACGTCGTGGAAGGCGGCGACCACGCCGCCGCTCCACGGGACGCCGTCCACGCGCGGCAGCGGGCGGGCGCTGACGTTGAGCAGCACGCCGTCCGGGTGCTGCGCGGAGACGAACCGCAGGTCCTCGGCGTCCACGTCCTCACCGCGCAGGGCCCGCGCGATCGGGACGTCCCCGTCCGCGTGGGGCGAGCCGTCGGGTCGCTGGAACGCGATGCGTCCACCCCACTCGCTCCGCGTGGCCCGCGTCCCGCCCAGCAGCCGCTCGGCGGCCGGGTTGCGCAGGAGGGAGTCACCGCGGGCGTCGAAGACGCAGACGGCGTCGGAGATCGAGGCGAAGACGACGGCCAGCAGGTCCGCCTGCTCGGCGGCCTGCCGCGCGTTCTCGGCGCTCTCGTCGCGGTGCAGGGCCAGCACGAGCGTGATGAAGGCGAGGACGCCGGTGAAGGCCTCCGCCGTCACGGCCTGCAGGTCCGGGGGCAGTTCCGACCAGGGCCCGCGACCGGCCCAGGTGGCGGCGACGACGACGCCCGCGGCCACGACGACGTGCACCGTGGCGGCGGTCGTCGTGCGCCGCAGGGCTACCCAGACCGCGACCGGGATGACGAGGAAGGCCACGGGCGCGCCCTGGCTGAACCAGAAGGTGAGCCCGTAGGCGACGAGGGCGGCGCCGTGGATCGCCAGCTTCTCCGCGCGGCGCGCCCGGCCCCCGGGGGCGTCCGGCGCTCGTTCGGCGGTGCGCAGGACGACGGCCAGCACGAGGAAGGTGGAGACGCCGGTGCGCAGCAGCCACTGCCCGGCGGACAACCCCAGGGGCACGCCGGCGCAGAGGAAGGCGAGCGCGGCGACGGGCGTGGAGGCGAGGCCGCCCACGGAGGCCGAGAGGGCCAGGGACCGCAGGTGCGCGGGGGTCCGCAGCAGCAGACCGGCCGGTTCGAGCCGGCGGTGGGTGCGGGCCCCGACGACGGCCTGCACGAGCGCGGCGGCCCCCAGCAGGACGGACTCCGCCACGGGCATGGACGTCAGGACGCGCAGCAGCGCGGTGAGCAGGACGAGGAGGGCACCGTCGACGACGCGGTGCCGGCCACCCGGTGAGCCGGCGATCCAGAGCAGACCCACGGCCGAGGCGGGCCACACGATCGCCAGGTGCGCTCCCTCGGCGGTCGCGCTGCGCCCCACCAGGACGGCGGCCGCGAAGAGGAGCGCGAAGACCACGCGGCGACGCCAGGTCCCCCGCAACCAGGCGGGTTCCCCGGGCGCGTCGACGAGGCGTCCGGGCACGGACGGCACGCGAACACCCCCTCGACGCGAGAGACCTGTGGCGCGCCGGAGCGAGGCGCACCACAGGTCCCATCGGCCCGTCGGGTGGGGGGCTTGAATCAGCCCTTCGAGCTGAACGCCGCGTCGAAGGCGGCGGCCGGGGGCTGGAACAGCTCGCCGAGGCGGCGGACGAAGGCGAGGGCGTCGGGCGCCCCGCGCAGCCGGTCGACGCCGGCGTCCTCCCACTCCACGCTCGTGGGGCCCTCGTAGGCGATGTTGTTGAGCTCGCGGAAGATCAGCTCCCACGGGACGTCGCCGTGGCCGACGGACGTGAAGTCCCAGCCGCGGCGGGAGTCCGCCCACGCCAGGTGCGAGCCGAGGCGGCCCGCGCGGCCGTCGAGCTGCTTGCGCGAGTCCTTGCAGTGCACGTGGTAGATCCGGTCGGCGAAGTCGCGCAGGAACCCGATCGGGTCCAGGTCCTGCCAGACGAAGTGCGACGGGTCGAAGTTCAGGCCGAACGCCTCGCGGTGGCCGATGGCCTCCAGCGCCCGCTTCGTCGTCCAGTAGTCGTAGGCGATCTCGGACGGGTGGACCTCGTGGGCGAACTTCACCCCGACCTCGTCGAAGACGTCGAGGATCGGGTTCCAGCGGTCGGCGAAGTCCTGGTACCCGGCCTCGACCATGGCGTCGGGGGTGGGGGGGAACATCGCGACGGTGTGCCAGATCGAGGAGCCGGTGAACCCGGTGACGGTCTTCACGCCGAGGCGGGCCGCGGTGCGGGCGGTGTCCTTGACGTACTCCGCCGCACGCTGCCGGACGCCCTCGGGGTCCCCGTCGCCCCACACGTCCACGGACACGATGTCCTGGTGGCGCTGGTCGATGAGGTCACAGACCGCCTGACCGGACAGGTGGGCCGAGATCGTCCAGACCTGCAGGCCGTACTTGTCGAGCGTCGCCTTCTTCTGCGCGATGTAGTCGTCGTCCCTCGCACCGCGCGTGGAGTCGAGGTGGTCGCCCCAGGTCGCGATCTCGAGGCCGTCGAAACCCCACTCGGAGGCGAGGCGGCAGACCTCCTCGAAGGGCAGGTCGGCCCACTGGCCGGTGAACAGGGTGACGGGGCGCGGGGTCTTCAGCGGTTCAGCCACGGTCTCTCCTCAGATGCTCGTGTAGACGGAGTCGTTCTCGGCGCTGCGCTGCACCGCTTCGAGGACCTGCTGCACCTGCAGGCCGTCGGCGAAGCTCGGCGACGGGTCGCGCTCGTCGGCGATCGCCCCGAGGAACTCCTGCAGCTCGTGGACGAACGGGTGGTCGTAGCCCAGGCCGTGACCGGCGGGCCACCAGTTCGCGACACCGGGGTGCTCGGGTTCGGTCGCCAGGATCCGGCGGAAACCGTTCTCGGCGTCCGGCAGTGTCCCGTCGAAGAAGTGCAGTTCGTTCATGGACTCGAAGTCGAAGGCGATCGAGCCCTTCGAGCCGTTGACCTCGATGCGCATGCCGTTCTTGCGGCCCAGCGCCATGCGCGTCGCCTCGAACGTCATGAGCGCCCCGCCGTCACCGCGGCCGAAGAACACGGCGGCGTCGTCGACGGTCACGTCGCCGTACTCGCTCGACGCCTCAGCGCCGAGGCCGGTGTTCGCTCCCGTGCGGGTCGCCTCCAGCGGGCGCTGCTTGACGAACGTCTCGACCGTCCCGGAGACGCCGGTCAGGCGCT
Organism: Kineococcus sp. DHX-1; assembly: GCF_042473625.1. Taxonomy (GTDB): domain Bacteria; phylum Actinomycetota; class Actinomycetes; order Actinomycetales; family Kineococcaceae; genus Kineococcus. The sequence goes on from NZ_CP170445.1 coordinate 4,058,953, forward strand.
GACCGGTGATGAACTGCGCGGCGTCGATGATGTGGGACCCGATGTCCCCCAGCGCACCCGCGCCCGACCGGTCCTTCTGCAGCCGCCAGGTGAGCGGGAACTCGGGGTCGACGATCCAGTCCTGCAGGTACACCGCGCGCACCTGGCGCAGCTCGCCGAGACGGCCCTGCTCGACGAGCTGGCGGGCCAGGCCGATGGCCGGGACCTGGCGGTAGTTGAACGCCACCATGCTGCGGACCCCGCGCGCGGACGCCGCCTGCGCGGCCTCCGTCATGCGCTGGGCCTCCTCGACCGTCTTGGCCAGGGGCTTCTCGCAGATGACGTGCTTGCCGGCCTCGAGCGCGGCGATGGCGATCTCGGCGTGGGAGTCGCCCGGGGTGAGGACGTCGACGACGTGGACGTCGTCGCGCTCGATGAGCGTGCGCCAGTCGTCGACGCCCTCGTCCCAGCCGAACTGCGTGGCGGCGGCCTGCGCGCGGCCCAGGTCGCGGCCCGCGAGCGCGACGCGCTTCGTGCGGAACCGCGGGGTGCCGACGTGGTCGACCGTGCGCCAGGCGTGCGAGTGCACCGCCCCCATGAAGGAGTGGCCGACGACGGCGACCCCGAGTTCCGGCAGTGCGTTCTGGTCAGCGGACATGCGGGCTGGTCCTCCCGGGACGTCGTCGTCGTTCTCTGGCCGTGCGGGTGGTGCTGGTGCGGATCGTACTAACCGGTTCAGGGTCGCGGAACGAGCGGGGTGGACCCCGCGCGCACCGAGGAGCGGCGGGTCACGAAGGCCGGGACGCGCCGCACCTGGGCGGGCCCCGCCCCCCGCTCGAGGAGGTCGAACAGCCACGTCATCGCCTGCCGGGAGACGTCGCGCGGGTGGGTCGAGACCGCGGTGAGCGGCACGGTGAAACCCGTCGCCTCCACGTCGGTGGCGAGGGCGACGAGGTCGAGGTCGGTGCCCGGGCGCAGTCCCGCCTCCTGGACTGCGTGGACGACGCGGTTGAGGTGGGCCGTCACCAGCAGCGCCTCGCAGCCGCCGGCCAGGACGGCCTGCACCTGCTCCTCCACGCGGTCGCGTTCCAGCGGCACCCAGTCGAGGGCCACCCCGGCGGCCGCGGCGGCCTCCTGCGCGGCGTCCCGGAACCGGGGGACGTAGTTCAGCCCTCGGTCCACCGTCTCCGAGCCCCACACCAGCGCCGAGACGCGGGGGCTGGCGGCGAGCTCGCGGACGAGGAGACGGGCCCCGTCCTCGAAGTCGAAGTCGATGCAGTGCAGTCCTTCAGCGTCGTCGGGGAACCCGATGAACAGCGTCGGCACCCGCAGTTCGCGGGCGATCGCCGCGCGCGGGTCGTCCGAGCTGACCTCCATGACGACCACGGCGTCGCACAGCGCCCGGCCGGCGACGCGCCGCAACCCGTCCACGCCCTCCTCGGCCGTGACGATGAGGACGTCGTGGTCCCGCGCCCGCGCGGCCAGCGTGATCTCCTCGATGAAGGCCATCAGCCCGGTCGCGCCGAGCGCAACGTCGAACGGCATGACGACGGCGACGATCTGCGTCCGCTGGCTGGCCAGGGCGCGGGCGCCGGCGTTCGGCTGGTAGGTCAGCTGCGCCATCGCGTCCTCGACGATGCGGCGGGTGCGCTCGGAGATCGGCCGCTTGCCGCTCATGACGTAGGACACGGTGCTCTGGGAGACCCCCGCGACCCGCGCCACGTCCTTGCTCGTCACGGTGCGACCCGTGGCACCCCGGTTCCCGGCCACCGCGCGCCCCCCTCCCCCAGCGCCCGACTCCTGCTCGTCGATGCGCATCGACCGCACCGTAGTGCAGGGCGTCCTCCGGGACAACGGTCCTCAGGGCCGGGGACCGGTGCGCGTCCAGCGCCGCAAGGTCCGCCGGCCGCCCGTGGTGGCCAGGCAGCGGGGGCACGTCCACCGGACGCGGTCACCGCTGCCGCCGGTGAGGGCGTCGAGGTCGGAGAACTCCACGTGCGGGAACCGGGCCAGCCCCGCGCGGCGCAGCGGGACCCCGCACACCGTCGCGTTCCGCCCTGGTTCCCACGCGTGGACCTCGCCCGCGGGCAGCCGGCTGACCCCGTCGTCGGGGACCCAGCTGCCGCTCGCCGCCGTCCTCACGGTCGTGCCGTGGGGACGACGCTGCGGAAGGCGCGGGACAGCACGGCTGGGCAGGCCACGGCGGTACCTCCGGAGAGCGGGGCAGCCGTGGGTTTCGACCGGTTCCACCGTACCCACGACGCGCCCCGCTCCGCCCGGCGTCCGGCGGATCCGGTCAGCGACCGCCGGTGAGGGCCGCGCGCACCGACGACCAGCCCTTCAGGGCCGTCGCGACGTCCTCGCGCTGCTCGTCGGCCAGGGCCCGGGCGTAGGCGCGGTCCAGCACGTCGTCCAGCTGGACGCGCGCCCCGGAACCGGCGGACTCCACGGCCGCCTCGACCATCGCCAGGCTCAGGACGTTGTCGTGGACCTCGCCGGAGAACGCCGCCCCGCGGGTGAGGAACGCGACGAACGCCGCGAGCGATCCGGCGATCTCCTGGCCGGGGTCGCTGAACTCCCCCGGCTCGCCGTCGGCGTCCAGCACCGGGCGGTCGTCGCCGTTCCAGACGGCCGCCCCGTTCGCACCCGACAGTCGCCACGACCCGTTCCACGACGTCTCGACGCCCGGCGCGCACCAGGACCCGGTGAACGTGTACCGCGCGCCGGTGGACATCTCGAACACCGCGGCGGCGTTGGCGTCCCCGGAGTACCAGGACCACGGCGGGTTGAAGGACTCGCAGTACACCGACACCGGTTCGGCGCCGAGCAGGTACCGCGCCAGGTCGAACTGGTGGATGGCCATGTCCACGAGCAGCGGCTGGGCCATCTCCTCCCGGAACCCGCCGAAGTGCGGGGCCTTGAAGAACTCCGTCGACAGCGAGCCCAGGTCGCCCAGCACGGCGGCCTGCGCGCGGAACTCCTCCACGTGCGGGTTGTACCGCCGCGACTGCGAGACGAGGAACGGCTGCCCGCTGACCTCCGAGGCCGCCACGAGCGAGAGGGCCTGCGCCACGGTCGAGGCGACCGGCTTCTCGCCCAGGACGGGGAACCCGGCGAACAGCGCGGCGGTCGTCACGGGGTGGTGGGCCTGCGGGACGGTGACGTTCACGACGGCGTCCGCACCCACGCGCCGGGCGACCTCGACGACGTCCTGCCCGACGGGCGTGTCCGCGGCGGCACCCCCCTCGACCTCGGCCAGCGCCGCCCGGGCGACGTCGAGGTCCAGGTCCACGACCCCGGCAAGCTCGGCGTCGGGGTTGCGCAGGATGGTGCCGAGCCAGGCGCGGCCCATCCCGCCGGCGCCCACCAGCACGAGGCGGGTCACTGCTGCTTCTCCGGGTCCAGCGCGCCCTCGTACCCGTGGCCGTTGTAGAAGTCCTCGGTGTCGTAGCGCAGCAGCACCGGCGCCGTCCGCTCCGGCCGCACGGTGACGGCCCACTCCACGGCGTTGGAGATGACCTTGCGGACCCCTTCGTGGAAGTACGTCGGGAAGTCCTGGTCTCCGGGGCGGAAGTAGAAGATCTTGCCGAAGCCGCGCTTGAAGGTGCAGCCGGAGCGGAAGACCTCCCCGCCGGAGAAGCTGGAGATGAAGACGAGCTCGTCGGGGGTGGGGATGTCGAAGAACTCCCCGTACATCTCGTCCTCCTCGATCACCATGGGGTGCGGGACGCCCTGGGCGATCGGGTGGGTCGGGTCGACCGTCCACAGCAGTTCGCGGTCGTGCTCCGAGCGCCAGCGCAGCGTGCAGGAGGTCCCCATGAGGCGGGTGAACACCTTCGACCAGTGCCCGGAGTGCAGGACGATGAGCCCCATGCCGGCCAGGACGTGCCGCTGCACGCGTTCGACGACCTCGTCGGACACCTCGTCGTGGGCCGCGTGGCCCCACCAGGTGAGGACGTCGGTGCCCTGCAGGACCTCCTCCGTCAGGCCGTGCTCGGGGTCGTCGAGGGTGGCGGTGCGCACCGTCACGGCCTCGCCGAGGTTGGCCTCGATGCCCTCGGCGATCGCGCCGTGCATGCCGTTCGGGTACCGCTTCGCGACGTCGGGTTCGAGCTGTTCGTGGCGGTTCTCGCCCCACACGGTGACGTTGATCATCTCTGGTGCTCCACAGGTGTTGTCAGGACTTCACGGCGCCGCCCGTGACACCGGCGGCGACGTACCGCTGGGCCAGGACGAGCAGGGCGATGGCGGGCAGCGACGAGAGGACGGCCGTCGCCATGATGGGCGACCAGTCCGCGACGAAGCTGCCGACGTAGGTGTACAGCCCCAGTGTGATGGGGCGCAGGTCGGCGGTGGTGGTCAGGGTGAGGGCGAAGAGGAAGTCGCCCCAGGCGAACAGGAACGTGAACAGCCCGGCGGTGATGAGCGCGTTGCGGCTCATGGGCAGCACGATCGAGAAGAACGCGCGGACGTGCCCGGCCCCGTCGACGTAGGCGGCCTCGACGATGGAGGCCGGGATCGACCCCATGAACGCGCGCATGAGGATGATGGAGAACGGGATGCCCGCCGCGGAGTCGGCGAGGATCAGCCCCGGCAGCGTGTTGAGCAGCCCGAGGTCGCTGTACGCGGAGTAGAGCGCGTTGGCGACGACGATGCCCGGCACCATCTGCGTGACGAGGATCCCGAACAGCACGACCGTCGCCCAGCGGCCGAGCTTGAAGTGCGCCATGGCGTAGGCGGCGGGGGTGGCGACGAGCAGGCTGAACACGACCGCGCCGAGGCTGATGAGCAGCGACGTGACGAGGTTGCGGCCCTGCTCGGAGATGGCGGTGGTGTACCCGCGCAGGCTGAAGTCGAACGGGAACCACGGGGTGGCGACCGCGTTCCCGGCCGGCTGCAGGGAGACGTTCACCATCCAGTACAGCGGGAACAGCATGAACGCCAGGATGAGGATGCCGATGACCGTGTAGACCGGGCGCCGGGGCTCCTTCCCGGTCGGCCGGACGTCAGCGCCGGCCTGCACGCGTGTGGGGACGACCGCGCTCATTCGTCGACCGCCTTCCGGTTGATCCGCAGGTAGACCACGGCGAACACGAGGGAGATGAGGATGAGGATGTTCCCGAGCGCCGCGCCCTGGCCGAAGTCGAACTGCCGGAAGGACATGTCGTACGAGAACGTCGAGATGGTCTGCGTGGAGTTCGCCGGCCCACCGTTGGTGAGGCCGAGGATCACGTCGAGGACCTTGAGCGTGTAGACGACCCCGAGCACGAGCACCACCGTGACCACCGGCCGCAGCATGGGCCACGTGATGTGCCGGAACGCGCGCCAGCCGGTCGCGCCGTCGAGGGCGCCGGCCTCGTAGAGCTCCTCGGGGATTTCCTGCAGACCGCCGTAGAGGATCGTCATGTTGAAGGGGATGCCGAGCCAGATGTTGACCCCGATGACCGCGACGAGCGCGAGCTGCGGGGAGGTCAGCCAGTTCGGGTTGAGGTCCAGCCCGGGGATCGCGGACAGGATCCGGTTGAGCGCACCGTTGTCGGTGTCGAGGATCCACCGCCACACGGCCGTGCCGGCGATCATGGGGATGAGCCAGGGCAGCAGGATGAGCGAGCGCAGGACGCCGGACAGGGCGAACCGCTTGTGGAAGAAGAGCGCGATCGCCAGCCCGAGGGCGAACTGCCCGACGATGGACCCGGCCGTGAAGAGCACGGTGTTCCACAGCGTGCGGTCGAAGATGGCGTTGCCGACGACGGCGCTGTAGTTGCTGAGCCCGACCCACGGGGCCTCACCCGTGTAGAAGGTCTTGGTCGTGTACTCCTGGAACCCCATGAGGACGTTCTTGACGACGGGGTACCCGAAGAACAGGACGAGGTAGACGACCGCGGGCACGATGAACGCGACCTCGACGAGCCGGGTGCGGAGCTTGTGCCCCGCGCCCCGCCCCGCCGGCTCCGAGGCCGGCGGGGCGGTGCGGGAGGCGACGCTCGTGGAGCCCACGGAGGCGTCAGCCATTCTGCGCCTGCTTGAGCGCGTCCTCCGGCGTCATCCCACCGACGAGCGCGTTCTGGACGGCGGTGTAGATCTTGGTGGCCGCCTTGGGCCACTCGGCGCCGAGCTCACCGGTGCGCGCCCGCAGGTCGGGGACCTGGTCGGCGAACGCCGTGAGGTTCGGGTTCTGGGAGGTGACCTGGCCCGCCAGGGAGGGCTTGGTCGGGACGGTGCCCGTGCCGAGCGAGATCTTCACCTCGTTCTCGTCGCTGTTGAGGCACTGGACGAGCTCGGCGGCCTTCTTCTGCTTGTCCTTGTCGCCCGTCTGCGGGACGGTCCAGGCCTCCCCGCCGAAGGGCGAGACGGTCTTGCCACCGGCCTGCGGGACGGGGATCGGGACGATGCCGTACTCGAGGCCGGAGGCCTTGTCGAGGGTGCCGAAGTTCCACGGGCCGTTGATCATCATGGCGGCCTTGCCGGCGGTGAACTGGTCGGCCACGTCGGCCTGGGTCCAGTTCACCGAGGACTGCGACAGCGACTTCGAGTCCATGAGGTCCTTGACCAGCTGCAGCGCCGCGGCGGTCTGGGGCGTGTCGATGTCCTTCTCGTCACCGCCGTTGGACCACATGAAGGGCAGGAACTGCCAGGTGCCCTCGTACGTGTTGACGTTGGACATCGCGAACCCGTACTGCTCGCCCTGGGTGAGCTTGGCCGACGCCGTCTTGAGCTCGTCCCACGTGGTGGGCGGGGTGACACCGGCGGCCTCGAGGACCTTCTTGTTGTAGAACAGCGCGATCGTGTTCGTCACCGGCTGCAGGCCGTAGAGCTTGCCCTCGTACGTGGACGCCTTGAGCACGCCGTCGGCGACGCCGGAGGAGTCGACGCCGAGGTCGTCGAGCGGTGCCAGCGCGCCGGAGGCGGCGATCTGCTGGACGTCGGGGTTGTCGAGCATGAGGACGTCGGGCAGCGTCTTGGACGAGCTCTGCTGCAGGACCTTCTGGATGAGCGACTCACCGGGCACGGACTCGCGGGAGATCTTCATGCCCACGGTCTTGCCGCACGCCTCGATGGCGTCGTTCCACAGCGTCTTGTTCGGGTCGGAGTTGTAGTAGTCGAGCACCCGCAGGGTGTCGGAGCTGCCCGAGCTGGCGCTCCCGCCACCGCCGCCGCAGGCCCCGAGGGCCAGCGGGAGGACCAGCAGGGCGGCGAGGCCGGCGCGCTTGCTCGTGCGCCGGGCCGAGGACCGAGCCGTCTGTCGAGCCATCTGGTGTTTCCTCTCCTCTACCCACGGCGTCGTGGGCGGTCGATCGTCGATGCGTATCGACGATGGGCGTGGTGCGCCCGGGCGGGGCACCACGGGGGGTCAGCGCGTTCCGCGTCCCGACGGGCGCGGCGACGGCGGGCGGGACGGACCGGTCCGGTCCAGGGTCTGCGGGTGGGCTCGTCGACCACCGTGCTCGTCGTTCGTCATCCCACCCTCCTCCCTGAGAGCTCCGGACCTCGACCGGCACCCGTCAACCAGGCCGACGGGCCGTCGATACGCATCGTCGATGCGAATCGAGAAACTAGCCTGAGCAGGGGAACCGCACAAGGGGTTCGTCAAGTCCGTCCTCCGGAGGGCCGATGCAGGGTCGTCTCGACCGACCGCAGGGAGCAGCCGTGCCCGTACCCGCCCGTGTCCCCGCCCGCGCCCTCGCGCTGGGGGCCGCCGTGCTCACCCTGACGCTCGCCGCGCCCGCCCAGGCGGCCGTGCCCGCCGAGACCGCGGGGCCGGCCGTCCACGTCGACGCGCTGCGCTGGGTCGAGGGGCAGCCGCGCCTGGAGACGCGCACCGCCGCGGGGTCCGCGGCCGCCGCCCGCCTCGTCCGCAGCCTCGACGCCGACCCCGCCGTCAGCGACGCGCAGGTCCGCACGCGGTACCAGCTGACGCCCACGGGCACGACGGGGTTGCCGGCGCGCCGGCTGCTCGCCACCGACCCCTACCTGCGGTACGCCTACCACCTCAGCACCGTCGACGCCTACGCCGCGTGGCCCACCACGAGGGGCGCCGGGGTCAAGGTCGCCGTCCTGGACTCCGGCGTGGACGGCACCCAGCCCGACCTCGTCGGGCGCGTGCAGCAGATCGGCAACTTCACGACCGAGTCCGACGCCATCGTCGTCGACCACGGCACCGAGGTCGCCACCGTCATCGCCGGCGCCTACGGCAACGGGGTGGGCGCCGCGGGCGTCGCCCCGGACGTGACGATCCTGGCGGGCAAGGTGTGCGAGCAGTCCGGCTGCTCCAGCGACGCCATCGTCGCGGGGATCACGGCCGCCGTCCGGGCTGGTGCGAACGTCGTCAACCTGTCCCTGGGCGGGCCGGACTACAACCGCACGACCGCCGCCGCGGTCCAGTGGGCCACGTCCCAGGGCGTCGTGGTCGTCGCCTCCGCCGGCAACTCCGGCGACCAGGGCAACCCCGTCGAGTACCCGGCGGCCTACCCCGGCGTCGTCTCGGTGTCGGCGTCCACGTCGTCCGGCGCGGCGGCCGCGTGGGCCCAGCACAACGCGTCGGTCGACCTCAGCGCGCCGGGCGAGCAGATCGTCGTGGGCAACCCCGGCAAGAGCGGTGCGTACGCCTACGTGGCCGCCTCGGGCACGTCGTTCTCCGCACCGCAGGTCGCCGCGGCCGCCGCCCTCCTGCGGGCGGTCGCCCCGACGGCCGACACCGCGACGGTCGAGGGCTGGCTCACGGGCACGGCCACCCGGCAGACGTGGCCCGACGGGTACGGGGTGGGGATGCTCGACGTCGCCGCCGCGGTGCGGGCCGCCCGGGCCGCCCAGGCCTCGCCGCCGCCGAGCACGGCGACGCCGCCCGGCCCGGTCAGCGTCCCGCGCGCCCGTCGCGCCCTGCGTCCGGTGCCGGTCGTCGTCACCCCCTGAGCCTCAGGAGGGCCGCGCGAACTCCGTCCGGTCGATCTCACCGAGCAGCTCGGGCAGGGAGTCGAAGACGGCGGCCGCCCCGGCCCCGGTGAACTCCTCGACGGAGAAGCCCCCCGTGCGGACGGCGAGGCTGCGCATGCCCGCGTTGCCCGCGGCCTCGCAGTCCCAGACGGAGTCCCCCAGCAGGACCCCGGACCGTCCCGAGACCCGCTCCAGCGCCACCTGGAGCAGGTCCGGCGCGGGTTTCGTCGCGTCCGCGTCGTCGGACGTCGTCCACCCCGCGACGAGGTCGCGCGCGTCGAGCAGGTCGAGGTAGCTGTCGACGTGCGCCCCCTTGCCCGAGGAGGCCAGCACCACCGTCCACCCGCGGCGGCCGAGTTCGGCGAGGAGGTCGCGCGCCCCCTCGAAGGCCTGCACCTCGGGCAGCAGCGGGTCGAACTCCTCCACCCAGGCGTCGCGGACGTCGTCGCCGTGCGCGGACTCGAACTCCTCGCCCGCGACCGCCGTGACCAGCTGGTCCCCGCCCATGCCGATCGCCCGGTGCAGCCGCCACACCGGCAGCGTCACGTCGAACCGGCGGAACGCCCGGAACCACGCGATCGCGTGCTGGTAGTTCGTGTCGACGAGGGTTCCGTCGACGTCGAGGACCGCGGTGTCGGGCAAGGGATCTCCTCCGGTTGTCGAGCTTCGGGTCAGACGGTGAGGTCGACGCAGAACAGGTGGCGCGGGTCCTGCAGCAGCGCCGGGGGCGAGACGTCGGCCCGTTCGGCCCGCCCACCCCAGCGCACGGCCCGGCGGTGCCGCACGGACACGCCCTTGCCGGACGCGAACTCGTACTCCCCCACGACCTCGCCCAGCAACAGGGCACCTTCCCGTTCCACGGGCACCGCAACCTCGTCGCCGGGGGTGAGTTCGTTGACGAACGTGTCGAGCACGCGCAGGTCCTTGCCCGGACGCTTGCCCGGCGCGACCTCCTTGAGGAGGCCGCGCAACGTCGCCCCCTCCGCTGCGCCGCGCACGTCGACGTCGATCCCGGACGCCGTCCCGAGCCCGACGACGCCCTCGGTGAGGAACTCCCCCAGCGCCTGCGGCGTCTCGGGCCGGGCGACCCAGACGAGGCGCCCCTGCGAACGCGCCGGCGGTTCCAGCGACGGCGGGTCCGGCCACACGTAGGGCAGGTCGTCGGGGTCGTCGTCGCCGAACACCGGGCGGTAGAACCCGGGGTCCTTGCGCAGCAGCGCCGAGCGGTGGCTGCGGTGCAACGCCTCGTCCCCCAGCCACGGCGGCATGAGGTCGGCCAGGTCCTGCTGGCTGCGGCCCACCACCTGCGGCGCGAACTCGCCGATGAGCCGCTCGGTGGAGTCCGCCCGCCCCCCGCTCGTCCACGCGGCCGTGCAGGCGAGGCCGTACGCGACGAGCGCGGGCGTGCAGCCGCGCCACATGCGCACGGCGGGGTGGTTCACCCAGCCGTAGTCGGGCAGCTCCAGGGCGCGCAGGACCTGCAGCGTCTCCACCCGTTGCTTGCCCAGCCGCGGACCGTCGAGGACGGCCGCCGACCGCGCGAAGTCGGGGTACGGGAGGAACGTCTGCACGCACCCCACCGTTGCGCGCCCCCCACCTCGCCGCACCCCGAAGCGTGCCCGGTGCCGCTGCCCGCCGGTGGGGGGATCGTTGACGCAACCGGCTCACCCTACGAGCGCGCTGCGTCAGCGACCCCACCCGCAGGCGGGCGGCGGGATGGGCTCGTCGAGTCAGCCGGCTCACCCTACGAGCGCGATGCGTCAACGAGCCCAACCCCCGGCCGCACGCGCAGCGGTGACGGAGGGTGCGGCGGTCAGTACCCCGCGTCGAGGTCGACGAGGCCGAGGAGGTCCTCGCCCGCGGCGAAGCGGCGCACGTTCTCCTCGACGCGCTCGGCCAGCAGCGGCACCCGCAGCGACGACGGGTTCGTCGAGTGCGGCGTGACGATGGCGCGCGGTTCGGCCCACAGCGGGTGGCCGTCGGGCAGGGGCTCGGGGTCGGTGACGTCGAGAGCGGCGCCGGCGATCGTCCCGTCGCGCAGGGCCGCGACGAGGGCATCGGTGTCGACGAGGGACCCGCGGGCGATGTTCACCAGCCAGCCCTGCGACCCGAGGGCCGCGAGCTCGTCGGCGCCGACGAGGGCGGCGGTGTCGGCCGTGGCCGGGGCGGCGAGGACGACGTGGTCGGCGACGGCGAAGACGTCGCGGACGCGGTCGGCGGCCCACGTCTCGTAGGCCCCCTCGACGGGGAGCCCGCGGCGGGTGACGGCCAGGACGCGGGCGCCGAGCCCGAGGAACGCCGGGATCATGGCCTTGCCGATGCCGCCGGCGCCGACGATCGCGACGGTCGCCCCGCGCAGCGACGTCTGCACGCCGTCGAGCGCCTGGTTGTCCCACGTCGTGGCCCGGGCGGCGCGGCCGATGCCGCGGATCCCCGCGAGCAGCAGCGCGACGGCCCCCTCGGCCACGGACGTCGAGTACGCCCCCGTCGCCGACGTCCACGTCCGGTCGCGGTCCAGGACCCCGGACTCGACCCAGGACTCGATGCCGGCCGAGGGCAGCTGCACCCAGCGGATCCCGTCGTGCAGCTCTGGCAGGTCACCGTGACCACCGACGACCACGAGGGCCTCCGCGTCGGCCAGCGGGACGACCCGGCCGCCGCCGCGTTCCACCGCCTCGCTCAGCTGCGGGTCGTCCTGCGGTCCGATGTGCACGGCGGGGGTGGGCACGGGGTCTCCCTAGAGCTCGTGGGACAGGTCACGCACGCTGTCGGCCCCCACCCTAGGTCCCCACCCGTCGGCCGCCTCCGCGCTGCGGGTGCAGTTCCGGCCGTCCCGCTTGGCCGCGTAGAGCGCCGCGTCGGCCGCGACGAGCGCCTGCTGCGCGCTCGTGACCTCGTCGAGCGTGGCGCACCCGGCCGAGAACGTCGTCGCTCCGCCGCCGTCGCACCACGTCTGCCGCAGGCGTTCCACGACGTCCATCGCGGGCCCGGTCCCGCTGGCGTGCAGCAGGAGCACGAACTCCTCGCCGCCGAAGCGCGCCGCGTAGTCGTCGCGGCGCAGGTGCGTGGCGAGCATGGCGCCGAACTCGCGCAGCACCTGGTCGCCGAACGCGTGGCCGCGGGTGTCGTTGAGCTGCTTGAAGTGGTCGAGGTCGCAGACGACGACGGTGTCCCCGGGGACGAGGCGGACCATGCGGTCCTCGAGGTCGCGGCGGTTGCCGATCGTGGTCAGCGGGTCCGTCCGGGCGTCGCGGACGAGGACGTCGGCCGCGGCCCGCTGCCGCCGCGCGAGCTGGGCGAGGAGTTCGGCGACGAGCAGCCAGGTGCAGGAGACGACGACGGTGCGCACCACGACGGTCGGCTCGAGGGCCTCCGAGGACAGCAGGTACAGCGGCACCGCGGCGGGCAGCAGGCCGTACGCCGTGTGCGGGGGCAGGAAGACGCCGACGTAGACGAAGCAGAGGACGAAGAACGGCACGTAGGCCCCGGCCACCTGCTCGGTGCCCCGGCCGAGGACGGCGAGCGCCACCATGACGGCGAGCGGGAAGACGATCGGCGCGCGCGGGGACCACCGCTGCCAGGGCAGCACGCTGCTGAGGCCGAGCAGGACGACCGCGGCGGCGGCCACTGCGGTGAGGACGAGGACGTCGGCCGTCCCGGGCGACAGCACCCAGACCGTCAGGGCGACGAGCGTGCCGGTGACCAGCAGCAGCGCCCGGCCGGCGACGACGGCCGGGCCGCCTCCCCGCCAGCGCGACGGCACGTGGGCCAGGCCACTGCGAAGCCACGGGGGCACCCACGCGGGCACCCGGGGGTGGTCGTCACCCGGTACCTGCGGGGCGGCCGCCCCGAACACGGGATGTTGGCTCACCCGCCCCACCGACTCTCCCTACTAGATACGCTGCGTAGTGGTGCCCTGACACATTGCCACGTTCGGGTGATCCTCCGCAGGCGTCTCCAGGGTCTCGTCGGCGGTGCCGATGCCCAGGGGGTGAACCACGCCGCGCCGGGAGTCCCGGTCCGCGACACCCCGCGGCACGCCTGGACCCGGTGGCTGCCGCAGGGCCACGCGCTGTCCCCGGCCGAGTGGCGACGCCGCCACCGCTGGGTCTGCGCGGTGCTCCTCGTGCACGTCCTCGTCGTCCCCGCCTACGCCGTGGCCTGGGAGCTGCCGCTGCTGCAGGCCGCCGGGTTCGGGGCCGTCCTGGCCGTCTTCCTCGCCGCCGCCGGCTTCGACGACCTGCGCCGCTACCTCGCCGACGACCCCGCCCTGCCGGCCTGGTCGCCCGCGTGGCTGCGCTCGTGCGCCGCGGCCCTCGGCCTCGTCGTGGCCTCGGGGGAGATCGTGCAGATCTCCTCCGGCTGGACCGAGGCGCACTTCCACTTCTTCGTCATGGTCCCCGTCGTCGCGCTCTACGAGGCGTGGGCGCCGTTCACCGTGGCCGTCGGGTACGTCCTGTTCCAGCACGGGATCGTCGGGACGCTGTACCCGCAGATCGTCTTCCACAACGCGACCGCCCACCACCACCCGTGGCAGTTCGCGGTCGTGCACGCCCTGCTCTTCGCGGCCGCCTGCACCGGGTCCCTCACGATGTGGCGCCTCGCCGAGGCCTCCCGCGTCCGGCAGGGGGTGCTGCTGGAGCAGATGCAGCACCGCGCCCTGCACGACCTGCTGACGGGCCTGCCGAACCGCGCCGCCCTGCGCGCGGCCCTGGAGACCGAACTGGTGCACGGCGACGACGACCTCGCCGTGCTCATGGTCGACCTCGACCGGTTCAAGGAGGTCAACGACACCCTGGGCCACGCCTGCGGCGACGACCTCCTGCAGCAGGTCGCCGTCCGGCTCGGGTCCGCCGTGCGCGACGGCGACGTCCTGGCCCGGCTCGGTGGTGACGAGTTCGCCGTCGTGCTGCCCGGCAGTTCCGCTCGCGACGCCCGCGTCGTCGCCGACCGGATGCGCCTGGCCCTGGCCGGCGACCTCGTCGTGGCCGAGGTGGCCGTCGACGTGGACGCCAGCATCGGGATCACCGGACGCCGGCACGCCGCGACGTTGCGGGACCCGCTCGACGACGGCCCCGGGGACGTCACCGACGAGATCGAACTGCTGCTGCGGCAGGCGGACATCGCGATGTACTCGGCCAAGACCCGGCGCACCGGCGTCGCCGTCTACGACCCGGGCGACGACGAGAACTCCTCCCAGCGCCTCAGCACCCTGGCCGAACTGCGCGCCGCGCTGGAGGTGGGCGGGGACGAGCAGTTGCACCTGCACTACCTGCCCGTCGTGGAGATCTCGACGGGGTCCGTCCGGACCGTCGAGGCCCTCGTCCGCTGGCGGCACCCCACCCGCGGGCTGCTCCCGCCTGCCGCGTTCGTCCCCGCCGCGGCCGAGACGGCGCTCGCCGAACCCCTGACGGCGTTCGTGCTCGCGCGCGCGCTGCGCCAGGTCGCGGCCTGGCGCGAGGAGGACCTGCAGGTGCAGGTGTCGGTCAACGTGCCCGCGCGCTGCCTGCGGCCGCAGTTCGTGACGACCGTCCTCGACGCGCTGGCCGCGGCGGGTCTGGGGTCGCACTGCCTGCGGCTGGAGATCACCGAGGGCGGTGCCCTGCACGAGGACCGCACGGTCGCCGAGGTCCTCGTGCGGTTGCGCCAGTCCGGGGTGAGCATCTCCGTCGACGACTTCGGCACGGGACTGGCGTCCCTGTCGGCGCTGCGGACCCTGCCGGTCGACGAACTCAAGCTCGACCCCGAACTCGTGCACGGCCTCGCCGGGGACGACCCGTTGGCGCGCAACGCCGACACGGTCCTCGTCCGTTCCATCGTCGACATCGCGCACGGGTTGTCGTTGCGCGTCGTCGCCGAGGGCGTCGAGACGCCCGCGCTGGCCGCCGCCGTCGCGGCCGCCGGGTGCGACCTCGCCCAGGGTTTCCACCACTCGCACCCGTTGCCCGCCGAGGAGGTGCCGGCGCTGCTGCGCGGTACCGCCCCGGTCGTGTCCGGCTAGGTCCCGGTCGCGGGGAACCTCGCGGCCGCCTACGGTCGGACGTGTCCCCCTCGGAACTCCCCGCCGACCTCCCCCGTCCGTCCGCCGTCGTCCTCGACGTCAACGAGACCCTGTCCGACCTCGGCGCCGTCGCCGCCCGGCTGGCGTCCGTCGGCGCCGGACCGGCCGTGGCGGCCCGGTTCCTGCCCGCCGTCCTGCGCGACGGTTTCGCCCGGACGCTGCGCGAGGACCCCCTCCCCTTCGCCGACGTCGCCGCGGACGTCCTGCGCACCGAACTCGCCGTCGAGCGCCTCGACCGCCCCCTCGAGGACGCGGTCGCGCACGTGCTCGGCGCGTTCGACGAGGTCGTCCTGCACCCCGACGTCCCCGCTGGGCTGCACCGGTTCCGCGCGGACGGCGTCGTCACGGTCGCCCTGACGAACGGCGGTCTGGCGACGTGCGAGGGTCTGCTGGAACGCGCCGGGGTCCGCGAGGACGTCGTCCACGTCCTGTCCGTCGAGACGGTCGGGCCGTGGAAACCCCACGCCGCCGCCTACGGGCACGCCCTCGACGTGTGTTCGCTCGCCCCCGAAGAGGTGCTGTTCGTCGCCGTCCACCCCTGGGACCTCGACGGAGCGGCCGGTGCGGGGATGCGCACGGCGTACCTGGACCGCGCCGGGACGGGCACCTACCCCCGGCACGCGACTCCGCCGAGCGTCACCGCCCGCGGGCTGGACGACCTGGCCGAGCGGGTCCTGCGCGACTGAGCCTCAGGCCAGCGGACCGGCGCGCAGACCCCGTCCCGTGCGGGTCCGGGGCTGGGGCAGCGAGGCCGTGGCGCCGGGGTCGAGCAGTCCGGCGGCCTCGCGCTCGGTGTCGGCGAGCCGTTCCCGGGCCGCCGCGTCGGCCGAGGCCGAGACGGCGCTGGGGTCGAGGAACACCTGCGTGATCGAGGGCACCCGGCGGCGCATCTCCTCCTCGGCGCGCGTGCAGACGACCTCGACCTCACGGGCCGTGAGCTCCTCGGCGAACTGCACGCGGCCCGCGACGAGGACGTTCTTCGGGCCGAGCTGCATGGTCAGCACCTCCTGGACGCGCACCACGGCGTCCTCGGCCGTCAGGACCCGGACGGCCTCGACCCGCACGGCAGGGTCGGCGGCCTCGCCGATCAGGAGTTCCTTGGTGTCCCGGCCGAGCAGGACCGCGACGACGGCCAGCAGCGCGCCGATGACGATCGAGCTCAGCGCGTCCCAGACGTTCGACCCCGTCACCTGGTGGGCGATCGTGCCCGCGAGCGCCACGAGGACCCCGAGGACCGCGATGCTGTCCTCGCTGGCCACGGTCTTGACGGTCGGGTCGGGGCTGCGGACGACGTAGGTGAGCAGCCGCCGACGGGCCGACGCGGCCTCGCGCACGACCTGCCGCAGCGCCTTCAGCAGCGACCCGCCCTCGAGCAGGATCGAGACGCCGAGGATCGCGTAGATGACGACGAAGTGCTGCGTCGACGTCTCCTCGACCTCGCTGGTGAGGGAGTGCACGCCCTCGGCGATGGAGAACACCGCACCGGAGACGAAGATCCCGACCGCGGCGAGCAGCGACCAGAAGAAGCGTTCCTTGCCGTAGCCGAAGGGGTGGGTCCGGTCGGCCGGCCGGTCCGCCCGGCTGAGGGAGAGCAGCAGGAAGGCCTCGTTGAGGGTGTCGGCGACCGAGTGGGCGGCCTCGGCCAGCAGCGCGCTCGACCCCGTCACCACCCCGCCGACGCCCTTGGCGACGCCGACGCCGACGTTCGCCAGCAACGCCACGAGCACTGTTCCGCGGGTTTCCTCAGCCACGCCCTCCGATGTATCCCAGCGCGGCCCCCGGCGCGCGCCGACATCACCCGCCTCACCGCGCGTCACTGGCGATCTACGGAGCGACGCCGCTACGGTGCCCACACCCGACGAGAGGAGTCCGGCCGTGCGTCTGCTCCGCGGACCGCGACGAAGCGCGCACCTGACGCCGGAGGCCCGACGGGTCCTGGACGACCTGCGCCGCGACGGCATCGCCTCGACGGACCTGGCGGCGCTGCTGGGCACCGGGGCGGGCACCGAGGCCGACGAACTCCTCGCCGAGGTGCTGTCCCGCACCGACGACCTCATCGCCGACCAGAGCGCGGACATCGTCCACCGGCGCCGCCGGCTCGTCGCCGACCCGGGCAGCCGGCGTGCGGTCCCGCGCGACGTCGACCTGCTCGGCAGCCGCCCGCCCGTCGACCCCGAGGACCCCTACGCGCGCTTCCTGCGGCACCCGCTCATCAGCGGCGTGGCCGCCGCGCACTGCCGCCGTCAGGTCCGCATCTGGGACATGAACGGCGTCCTGACGCTGGCCAGCGCCCCCGCCGCCGAGGTGGGCTGGACGCGGGACGCGGGTGCGCACGGCCTCGACGTGCACCTGCACCTGACGGCGGTCCAGGACGGCGTCGGACCCCTCAGCTACGTGCGGACGTCGCACCGCCGTGGACGCAAGGGCGACCGCGGCGGGGACCACCTCGCCGACCGCGACGTCGAGCGCGCCTTCGGCCCCGGCTGCACGACGACGGCAGAGGGCTCGACGGGGACCGTCGTCTTCACCGATCCCCGTGGGCTGCAGCGCAGGGTACGCCCGACCGTCCGCGACCGCCTCCTCCTGCAGGGCCGTTTCTCCACCCGAGGTGGGTACGAGCGCGCCGTGCTGCTCCCCGCCGAGGAGGTGCCGCGCAGCGCGCTCGCGGACTTCGCGCTCGCCTGAGCTCAGCTGCGGCCGAGGAGCTTGTCGATGAGACGGGCGAGGAAGCCCTTGTGCTCCACGGGGACCGGGGTGGGCGCGGGCTCGGCGACGGGCTGGGCCACGGGCAGCGGCGCCGGCTGGGGCGTCGGCGCGGGAGCCTGCTCGACGACCTGCTCGACCACCGGCTCGAACACGGGTTCGACGGGGGCCGGGGTGTGCGCCTCGGCGCGGCCGGCGGCGTTCAGCGTCCCCTTGAGCTCCTGCTCGGGGGTGTAGCTGCCCTCGCCCAGGATCGACGCGGCGAACAGGAGGGCGGAGGCCTGGACGGGCGCCACGGTCTGCGCGCCGGTCGGGCGCTCGGCGACGGTGTCTGCTTCGTGGGACATCAGGCAACTCCCGGGGATCGGCACGGTCGCCCCCTCGGCGGCCGTCACCCGGACATCGGCCCTCCCCCGCCTCCGCTGGAGCGCGCCCGGCCAGGACCACCCGGTCGGCGGCGGCGGGGCTTGACGGGCCGCGCCCGGGTCAGATCGAGGGCACCCGCAGGACGCTGCTGAGCCGGACGACACCCGGGCCGTACCGTTCGTCCAGGCGCTGCTGGTCGGACTCCCGCGCCAGCAGGGCCGTGGCGGTGACCCGGCCGGCCTTCGCGTCGAGCTGCACGTCGAGCACCAGCGGCGCCACGGACGCCTCGACCTCCTCCCGCACCCGGGCGAGGTCCGCCTCCGAGCGTTGGGCCGGGCTCACGCACAGGGCGCCGCCCCACACCTGGCGGACCGCGCTCTCCATCGCGGCCAGGTCCCCGGCGGTCGAGACGTTCAGGACGCGGTGCCCCGGCGCCTGCTCGTCGATCCAGAGCAGCGTGTAGCCGGGCACCCCGGGGGCTACGGCCCCGGCACTGCCGAGCGCGTCGTCGCCCGCCCGGGCGGGGTCCGGCTCGGTCCGGCCGCCCGCGGGGGCGGGGCACGGGGTGGTGAAGTCCACCGGGAACTCCGCGACCAGCGGCGGGTCGAGCGGTTCCGTCGCGGGTCGCGGCGGCGCGGTGAGCCGGACGGCGTCCCGGTCCCCCAGCCGCTCCACGACCCCCGTCAGGGCGAAGTGACCCCAGCGGCTGTCCACCGCTGCTCCGTACGCGCCCGCCGGCACGTCGTCGAAGGAGAAGCCCAGGACGTCAGGGCCTCCGCACTGCGGCGGGTAGGACGTCGCGACGGCCCCCACGCAGAGCTGCGGTCCGTGCCCGGCGTCCTCGAGCACGGTCCCGGTGGTCGTGAGCGGACCGTCGTGGGTGTCGGGCACCAGGTCGGCGCGGCTCGGTACCGGGGCCGTCCCCGGGGTGGGTCCCTGCGGCGCGCAGGCCGCCAGCAGCAGGACGGCGAGGAGGGCCGCGGCGAGGCGGGTCATGCAGGTTCGGACGCGGCGCGGCACCCGTCCGTTCCGGGGGGGGCGTGCAGGAACGCTGCACCCATCGCGCGACACGCCGGGCCGAGGGGTCTGCGCGGGGCGTCCGCGGCCGATGGCTGCAGCGTTCCTGCACGCCTCAGGAGGCGGGCCCGCGCGCCGATGGGTCGCCGTGCGGGTACCCGACCTCGAGGCGCTGCGCCCCGGCGACTTCGTCAAGGTCCGCGGGAACGGCAACCCCCTGCACACCGGTGGCCGGGCCGTCGTCGTCGCCGTCCACCGCGAGGACTCCCCGCCCTGGCGCATCGTGGCGCTCGACCTGCGCTACTCCGCCCGCGGTGCCGCCGTGCGCGTCGAGCTGTCCGGCGGCGGGGAACTGGCCCGCTGGGAGACCCCGTGGGCCCCGGAGCAGAACGTCGAGGAGACCCCGCACCACGAGCTCCTCGCCCCCGGCGCCGCCCACGTGGACGGGCGCGGGTCCCGTCGCCGGGTCGTCGTCGTGGCCGGCCTGGTGGCGCTCGTCGTCGTCGGGGTGCTCACCACCTGGGGTCAGCAGCGCACGCCACCGAACCCCGTCGTGGTGCAGCGGGCGCTGCAGGAGGGGGTGCGCGGCACGGGCACCGCGAGCGGTGCGCCGTCGCAGACCGCCACCGCCACCGCCACCCGGGTCGCCGCGTCCGCGACGGTCGTCGCGTGGTCCGCCGGCCCCGTCCCGGTGGTCGCCGGCCTGGACGGCGACACCGCCCCGCAGCAGCTGGCCGGGGTCGTCCCCGCCGAGGGGTGCCGCGACGCCTACGTGCGGGACCTGTTCTCCTACCTGCCGATCGGGCAGCGCGTCGACGTGGCGGGGGCGGGCTGGTACCGCACCGACGACGGTCTCGACGTCAACGAGGAACTCGTCCGGACGGGCGTCGCCGTGCCCGACCCGGCGTCGGCGGGAACCACCTCGACCGACACCGAGCACCTGCGCACGGTTCAGCGCCTGGCGGCCGACGCGCCCCGCTGCTGAGCGGCGCTCACCTCCGCGAGCGCCACCTCGACGCGGTCGACGACCGCGGCCGGGGAGAACCGCTGCTCCACGTGCTCCCGGGCCCGGGCGGCCAGGTCCTCGCGCAGGTCCAGCCCGCGCAGGACCGCTGCGGCGAGGTCCGCGGGCGCGGTGGACGCGGCGATCGTGCGGGCGTCCAGCGACCCAGCGACCTCCGGGTTGGCCCCGACGGGCGTCGCGACGACGGGCAGCCCGCTGGCGAAGGCCTCGACGGTGACGATGCCGAAGCCCTCCATCTCCAGCGTCGGCAGGACGAACAGGTCCGCCGAGCGGTAGAGCGCGGGCAGGTCGTCCTCCGCGACGAACCCGGGGAAGTCGACCGGGAGGCCGAGCCGGTCGGCCCGTTCGCGCAGCTCGTCCGCGAGGTACCCCGTGCCGCCCACGACGAGCCGCGCCCCCGGGTGCCGTTCGACGACGGCGCCGAACGCGTCGAGCAGGTTCTCCAGCCCCATCCGGCGCACGAGCCGTCGCACGGTGACGACCACCGGGTCCCCGGTCAGCCCGAGGCGTTCCCGCTCCGGCGGACCGGGCGCGAAGCGGTCCAGGTCGACCGCGAGGGGCACGACGTCCACGCGCGCCGACGCGGTCGGGTGGACCTGCTGCAGCAACCTCCGGACGTACCAGCTCGTCGTCAGCGTGCGGGCCGACCCGTTGACGGCCGCCAGCTCCGCGCGCCGGGTGAGGTCGGCGACGACGCGGCCGGCGAGGCCACCGGCCGCGCGGACCAGCGGGTACTTCCCGCCCGCGGCGTCCAGGCCGACCTCGAGCGAGGCGGGCGCGTGGAAGCGGAGCACCGTGCGGTCGCCGAGCCCGGCGCGGACGGCGGCCGCGGCGTGGAAGGTGGAGTGGACGTAGAGCGCGTCGAAGCCCTCGCGGGCCACGAGCGAGCGCAGCCAGCCCGGCACCTGGAGGAGGGTCGCCGCGGGGTGGGCGTAGTAGGCGCGGCTGCCGCGGGCCGGGGCGGGGTGGCGCAGCAGGCGGTAGTGCCCGCGGTCCTCCACGAGCGGGGCATCGGCGTCGTGCCGCCGGACGAGGACGGTGACCTCGTGCCCGCGCCGCGCCAGCTCGTCGACCTCGACGAGGACGGAACTGGCCACCCCGCCGCGGTGCTCGGGCGGGACTCCGTCGGTGATCACGAGCAGGCGCACCCGCCGAGCCTGCCAGACCACCCCTCCTGGTCCCCCGCGCCGGTCGGGCGGAAAACACTCTTTCCGCCCTCGGAACACGTCTCCCGAGGGCGGAGGGAGTGTTTTCCACGCGGGACCAGGCGGGCCGGTTCGACGAGGCGGAGGGGTCAGGCGACGCGGCCGGTGGCGGCGGTCCAGGTGAGGGTGCCGCCCTGGAACTGCTGGCGCACGCCGCCGGCGACGGGCACCTCCTCGCCGACGGGCCAGCCGAGGCGGGACCGCTCCCACCCGCGCCGGCCCCACTCGCCGAGGATCGCGCCCTTGACGACCTGCGCGCCGGTGGCGGGCGTCCAGTAGACGTTGCCACCGGTGAAGCGCTGCACGACCCCGCCCGGCAGGGCGATCTCGTCGGACGTGGGGAACCCGAGCGCCGAGCGCTCCCAGCCGGCCGCGGCGTAGCGCCCCTCGACGGCGCCGCGCACGGCGTGGGCCCCGGTCGCAGGCGTCCAGTAGACGAGGCCGCGCTGGAAGCGCTGCACCACACCGCCGGTCACGCCGATCTCACCGCTCGTCGGGAACCCCAGCGTGGACCCCTCCCAGCCGATCGAGGCGTACTCGCCGAGCACGGCCCCCGCGACGACCTGCGCGCCGGTGCCGGCCGTCCAGTAGACGAGACCGCCCTCGAACCGCTGCACGACTCCGCCGTCGCGCACGGCGATCGCGTCGCTGGTCGGCCAGCCGAGCTGCCCGCGCTGGGCGCCGAGGGCGAGGTACTTCTCCAGCACCGGTCCGGAGACGACGTGGTTCACGCCGTCGCGGCTGAAGGACACGCCACTGCCGGACGTGGGCGCCGTGGTCGTCGTCGGTGCCGGCGTGGGCACGGTCGTGCGGCCCGGGGCGTCGCCGAACGTCACCGTGACGGTGGCCTGGGCGCCGTCGACGGCGGTGACGGTGACGTGCAGACGGCCCGACGCCGTCGACAGGGTGGTCCCGGGGGCGATCGTCAGGTCGACGTCGCCGCGGCGGCCGGTGGGGGTGGCGTCGAGGGCGAGGGTGGCGCCGGACTCGCCGCGGTCGGCGGTCGTGACGCGGACACCGCGGGTGGGGCGACTGGCGTCGGAGGCGACGAGGTCGTCACCGGTGGAGCGACCGCGCAGCTCCACGAAGTAGGCCGTGCCGGTGGCCGGGTCGACGGCGCGCAGGCCGTGCACCCGCCCGTCGGCGGCGTTCGGCAGCGCCGCCAGCGTGTAGGAGCCGGTGGTCCGCACGTCCTGGATCCCCGCGGGCAGGAGGCCGAGCCGGTACTGGCCGGCGATGCCGAGGTTGCCGTGCCCGATCGTGCGGCCGGAGAAGGACATGACGTCCCAGACGTCGCCGTAGCCGACGCGCGTCGCGCCCGGGTAGGCGGTCCCGTTCCAGGCGACGTCGCTGGCGGTGGCCGAGGAGAGCAGGTTCGCGTGCCCGAGGCCGAGGTTGTGCCCGAGCTCGTGGGCCCACAGGGACGGCTCGGTGTCGGTGACGTAGACGTAGCCGGGGCTGTCCGGTCCGGCGCCGATCGAGCCCAGGCCGTAGGCCGCGCAGGCCCCGGACGTGTACGCGTTGCGGGGAAGCACCACGACGAGGTGCTCGCGCGGGGAGCCGGTGAACCCGACGGCGCGGGCGGCGTCGGTCCACACGCCCCCGACGTCGGAGCAGGGGCGGCTGCTGCTGGTCCAGGCCTGGACGCCGGCGAGCTGGAACGTGACCTGCCCCGCGGTCTGGGACGACCAGTAGTCCGAGGCCTGCTGGATCGAGGTGGCGACCTGCGCGGCCGTGATCGGGGTCGCGTCCTGGGTCACGCCCGCGGGGACGACCATCGCGACGCGGACGGTCGAGGGCCCGCCGGCGGCGGCCAGCGTGCGCACACCGGGACGGGCGGCGACGTCGACGACCTCCCCGTCGCGGACCTGCGCGCGGACCGTCGTCCCGGTGGCGAGGTGCTCGACGGACTCGCCCCGCACGTCGGTGAAGGTGCCGTCCGCGCGGCGCAGGAGGGTGCGGGTGCCGTCGTGGTCGGCGCCGCCCTCGTGGGCGGAGGTCTCGGTCGCGACCTGCACGAGGGTGCCCGTCTCGACCGTCGTCGCCGGGGTCGTCGCCGGGGTCGTCGTCGCGGCGGCGGGGGACGCGGGGACGCCGACGGCGAGCGCCAGGAGCGGCAGGACGGCGAGGCGGCGGGGCAGGCGAACGGGCACGGCAGGTCGTTCGGCGCGAACCTGCTCGCACCTTCAACCAGTTCACCTGGGCGGGGTAAGTTGCCTAAGTGAAACTGTCTAGACTTCCAGCAAACCTCTTCTAGAGTGGTTAGCTCACCCGGCGGAACCCCTTCTAGAGCAGGAACTCCGGGGTCGTCCCGACCCGCTCGAACCCCAGCAGGGCCGCCCCGATGCGGCCCGCCTCCGAGCCCCAGCGGGCCGTCCGCAGCGGGGGCGGCGACCGCCAGGCGAGCAGCGCGCGGAGCTCGGCCTCGAGCGGGTCGAGCAGCACCGCACCGGCCCCCGACACGCCGCCCCCGAGGACGATCTCGGCCGGGTCGAGCAGCATGGTCAGCCCCTGCAGCCCCAGCGCCAGCGCGCGGACGGCGTCCGCCCACACCTCGTCGGCGCGCGCGTCCGCGCCGACGAGGCCGACGACCTCGGCCGTCGAGGCCGCCTCACCGCCCCGGGCGCGGTACCGGCGCAGCACCGCACCGCCGGCCGCGTAGGCCTCGACGCACCCCCGCTGCCCGCACGGGCAGAGTTCCCCGCCGGGGTGGACGACCACGTGCCCGAACTCCCCCGCCGCCCCGGAGACGCCCGAGACCGCCGTCCCCTCGACGACGAGCGCGGCCGCGATCCCCGTGCCGATGGGGACGAAGACGAAGCTGCCGTGCGTGCCGGAGGCGAGCTGCTCGGCCCGGCCCGCGGCCCGCGCGTCGTGACCCACGCCGACCGGGAGCCCCGTCGAGTCCTCCAGCAGCGCCCGCAGCCCGAAGTCGCGCCAGCCGAGGTTCGAGGCGTAGACGACGGTGCCCGTGGCCTCCTCGACGATGCCCGGGGTTCCGACGCCGACGGCGACGGGTGCCTGCGGTCCCGCCAGGGCCGACAGGTCCGCCAGCAGGGCCAGCAGGTTCTCCGCGGGACCGCGGCCGTCCAGGGCCGTCGGCCGGTCGCGACGGGCCAGGGTGCGCCCGTGCACGTCGACGACCGCCCCCTTCAAACCGGTCCCACCGACGTCGACGGCCAGCACCACGCTCACGCGGCCACCCTCCCACGCGCCCGGTGCCCGCTGAGCCGTTCGGGCGACAAGGCGTTGCAGGAACGGGTGCCGGTTGCCGAAGGACACGGGGTGACGACCGGCTCCTCGATCCACGACGTCCTGCGCGAGCAGGCCGTCCACAGCGTCTACCAGCCGATCGTCGACCTCGACACCGGCGCGGTCGTCGCGTACGAAGCGCTGGCCCGCGGTCCCGTCGGCCCGCTGCAGCGACCCGACCAGCTCTTCGCCGCCGCCCGCGCCGCGGGCGTGCTGTCCGAGCTCGACCACGCCTGCCGGGCCGCGGCCCTGCGCGGGGCGTTGGAGCACGGCGTCGTGGCGCCCCTGACGCTCTTCGTCAACGTGGAACCGGAGATCCTCGACGCCGCCCCGCTGACGGAACTCATGGCGCTCGCCGACGGCGCCCAGGACGGGCTCCGCGTCGTCGTGGAGATGACCGAACGCGCCCTGGCCGCGCGCCCCGCCGAACTCCTGCGCACCGTCACCCGCGTCCGCGAGCTCGGCTGGGCCATCGCCCTCGACGACGTCGGCGCGGACGCGATGTCGCTGGCGTTCATGCCGCTGCTGCGCCCGGACGTCGTCAAGCTCGACCTGCGCCTCGTCCAGGACCGGCCCGGTCCCGCCGTCGCGCAGATCATGAACGCGGTCAACGCCTACGCCCAGGAGACCGGCGCCCTGGTGCTGGCCGAGGGGATCGAGGACGAGGGGCACCTGCTCACCGCGCGCGCCCTCGGCGCCCAGCTGGGCCAGGGCTGGCTGTTCGGCCGCCCCGCCGCCCCGCCGCCGCCCGCGGCCGCCGTCTCCGGGCTCCTCCTGCCGCCGCCGGCGCCGGTGACGGCCGCCGAGACCCCGTCGCCGTTCTCCCTGCTGCCCGCGGGAACCCCGTTGCGGCGCGCCCCCAAGGCGCTGCTCATCGAGCTGAGCAAGCAGCTCGAACGCGAGGCCATGCGCCTGGGCGACACCTGCGTCGTCGCCTCGACGTTCCAGTTCGCGCGGCACTTCACCCCCGCCACCCGCAGCCGCTACCGCGACCTCGCCGACCGCGTGGGGTTCGTCTGCGCGCTCGGGGAGGACCTGCCCGAGACCCCCCTGCCCGGCGTGCGCGGGGCGGCCCTGGACCCCCACGACCCCGTCCGTGGGGAGTGGGACGTCGTCGTCCTCGCCCCGCACTTCGCCGCCGCGCTGCTGGCGCGCGACCTCGGCGACGCCGGCCCGGAGCGGGAGCGGATGTTCGAGTACGCGCTGACGTACGAACGCACGACCGTCGCGGCGGCCGCCCAGTCGCTGCTGTCCCGCGTCGCCCCGCGCACCGCGACCGTCCCGGAGGTCCCCGTCACGGTGCCGCGGCGGACCGCCCTTGCGCGGATCCCCGCGGCCGTGGCCCCCGAGGCCGCGGAGGCCTTGCTGCAACGCGCCCTCGGGGCGACGACGAGCGGCATCGCCATCGCCGACATGCTGCGCCCGGACGAACCGCTGGTGTACGTGAACTCCGCCTTCGAGGAACTCTCCGGACTGCGGGCCGAGGACGTCCTGGGCCGCAACTGCCGTGTCCTGCAGGGCGCGGACACCGACAGGACG
The DNA here is from genome assembly GCF_042473625.1 of Kineococcus sp. DHX-1. Taxonomy (GTDB): domain Bacteria; phylum Actinomycetota; class Actinomycetes; order Actinomycetales; family Kineococcaceae; genus Kineococcus. The sequence continues at coordinate 4,085,030 of NZ_CP170445.1, forward strand.
ACCGTCGACGAGATCCGCACCGCCCTGCGCGGCGGCCTGGAGTGGCGCGGGGTCCTGCTGAACTACCGCGGACCGCAGCGCGAACCCTGGTGGAACGAGGTGTACCTGGCTCCCGTCACCGACGCGACCGGCCGCGTCGTGCAGTACATCGGCGTCCAGAACGACGTGACCGCCCGCGTCCGGGCCCAGCAGGAACTCGACCTCGAACGCGAACGGTCCCGCGAGCACCTGCGGCGCATCGAGCAGTTCGCCTACACCGACCCGCTGACCGGTCTGGCGAACCGCCGGCACGTCGAACCGCTCGTCGAGGCCGCGCTGCGCCGCGAGGGCACCCGCACGGCCCTGCTGTTCTGCGACCTCGACGGGTTCAAGGTCGTCAACGACGAACTCGGCCACGCGGCCGGGGACGACCTGCTCGTCGAGGTGGCCCGGCGCCTGCGCCAGTCCACGCCGGCCGGCGCCGTGCTCGCCCGACTGGGCGGCGACGAGTTCATCGTCGCCCTCACCGGCCTGCACCCCGACGACGCCGACGACGTGGCCGCCCGCACGGTGGCCGACGTGGCCGCCCGCGTCGCCGACCCCGTCGACCTGCACGGCGTGCAGCTGTCCCTCGGGATCAGCACCGGGGTGTCGGTGTCCGGCGCGGACGCACGCACGTTCGAGGACCTGCTGCGCACCGCCGACCACGCCATGTACCGGGTCAAGCGCCGCCGCGTCCCCGCCTGAGGACCGGTCAGCCCGCCCGGCGGGCCCCGACTCCCGGCCGGAGGACCGCCAGGACGGCATCGAGCGTCGCGACGGCCTCGGCCGGGTCGATCCGCGCGAGCACGAAGGCGCTGACGACGGCCGAGGTGCACAACGTCGCGACCTGCTGCGGCGCAGTGGTTCCCGCGGCGACCGCCCCCCGCTCGAAGGCGGCGTGCAGTTCGGCGCGGTAGGCGTGGACGACCTGCGCGACCGCCTCGTCCCGCCCGACGGGGGCCGTCGCCGCGTTGAGCAGGAGGCACCCGGCCTGCACCGCCGCGGGCCGGCCGTCCGCCAGGGCGGCCCGCAGCCCCCGCAGGTACGCGACGAGGGCGTCGGGGTCCACCTCGGGCTGCTGCAGGGGACGCAACCGGGGTCGGACGACGTCCTCGAGGTAGCTCTCCACGGCCGCGTCGAAGACCCCGCGCTTGTTCCCGAACGCGTGGTAGAGGCTCGAGCGGCGGATCCCGGTGGCCTCCTCCAGGTCGGGGACGGAGACGTCCTCGTAACCGCGCTCCCAGAAGAGCGTCCGCGCCGCCCGGACGACGGTCGCGGTGTCGAAGGTCTGCACCCTGCCCATGGACGTGAGTATAGTGGAACGGTCATCACACAACGGGCCGTCCAGCAGAGGGCCCCGTCCGCAGGAGCTGAGTGCCCGTGCTCGTCGCCGCTTCGGTGCTGTCCCTGGTCGCCGCTCTCGTGCACGTCTACGTGTTCGTGCTCGAGTCCGTGCTGTGGACGCGGCCGCGCGCCCGCGCCGTGTTCGGCACGGACGAGGCCACCGCGCGCACCACCGCGCCGATGGCCTTCAACCAGGGCTTCTACAACCTCTTCCTGGCGGTCGAGATCGTCGCGGGAGTCGTCGTGCTCGCCGCGGGGAACCACGCCGTCGGCGCCACCCTGGTGCTCGTCGGGACGCTGTCCATGGTCGGCGCCGGTGTGGTGCTGCTCGCCTCGGACCGCTCCAAGGCCCGACCGGCCGCCGTCCAGATCCTGCCCGCACTGCTCGGCGCCCTGCTGCTGGCGATCGCACTCGCCCACTGAGACGTCCCGGGAACACCCGAAGAACCGAGAGGAACCACCCGTGCCCACCAGCACCCAGATCCAGCTCGTCGCCCGCCCGAAGGGCTGGCCGACGGCGGAGGACTTCCGCACCGTCCAGGTCGAACTGCCCGAGCTCGCCGACGGCGAGGTGCGTGTCCGGAACGAGTTCACCTCCGTCGACCCGTACATGCGCGGCCGCATGAACGACGCCAAGAGCTACGTCCCGCCGTACGCGCTCGGCGAGACCATGACCGGCGGCGCCGTCGGCCGCGTCGTCTCCTCGAACAGCGCCGAGCTGCCCGAGGGCACGCTCGTCGTGCACAACCTCGGCTGGCGCGACGTCGCCCAGGGCCCGGCCGCGGAGTTCCGCGCGGTCTCCGACGTCCCCGGCGCCCCCAGCTCGGTCCACCTCGGCATCCTCGGCATGACGGGTCTGACGGCCTACGCCGGCCTCGTCGACGTCGCGCACCTGCAGGAGGGCGACACCGTCTTCGTCTCCGGCGCAGCCGGTGCCGTCGGCACCGCCGTCGGCCAGATCGCCCGTCTGCTGGGTGCGGGCCGCGTCGTCGGCTCGGCCGGTTCGGCCGAGAAGGTGGAACTGCTCACCTCGAAGTACGGGTACGACGCGGCCGTGAACTACAAGGACGCCCCGATCCGCGAGCAGCTCCCGACCGTCGTCCCGGACGGGGTCGACGTGTTCTTCGACAACGTCGGCGGCGACCACCTGGCCGCGGCGATCGACACCTTCAACCCGCACGGCCGCGCGGCCCTGTGCGGCGCGATCTCGGCGTACAACAGCACCGAGCGCGCCCCCGGCCCGGAGAACCTGTTCCAGCTCGTCGCCAAGAAGCTGACGCTGCGCGGGTTCATCGTGGGCGACCACGCCCACCTGGCCGGCGAGTTCCGCGAGCGCATGACCGGCTGGTTCGCCGAGGGGAAGGTCGTGTTCGACGAGACCGTCGTCGACGGGATCGAGAACTCCGTCGAGGCGTTCCTGTCGATGATGCGCGGCGCGAACACCGGCAAGATGGTCGTCCGCGTCTGACGTGCACCACCGAGGAACGGCGCCGCCCCGCACGGGACGGCGCCGTTCCCGCGTCCGGCCTCAGGGCGTGTGCAGGTGCTCGACCTCGATGGTGACGACGACGCGCGCACCGCCCGACCCGCCGAAGCCGGGGTAGGGGCGGCCGAGGTAGCGCTGCGACAGCCCGTCGAGGTGCTCGTCCGCGCCGTCGGTGGTCATCGAGACCACCCGGCCCCGCACGGCCCACGACCGCATCGGGTTCGCCGGGTCGGCGACCCCGACCGCCACCCGCGGGTCGCGGCGCAGGTTGCGCGCCTTCTGGTGCGTCTCGACGGTGTTCACCACGACGTGCTCGCCGTCGGTGTCGACCCACGTCTGGCTGACCTGGGGCGACCCGTCCGGCATCAGCGTGGTGACGAAGCAGACCGCGCGGTCGCGCAGGACGGCGAGCAGATCGGCGGGCAGGGCTGCGGGCAGGGCGTGGTTCACGGGGTTCCTCCGGGGGTCGTGGGGGCGCGGCCGAACAGGGTTTCGACCACGTCGTCGGTGGGGGTGGGTCCGGGCAGGTCGGCGTGCCGCAGCCCGGCGAGCGCGACGGCGAGCGCCCGGCGCCAGAGCTCCGGTGCGCTGGCGCGGGAGGCGTCGAGCACGCTGCCGACCATCCGGTGCACGGCGACGAGGTCGACGGGGGTGACTGCCGGGGGCACCTGGCCGGCGGCGACGGCCCGGGCGAGCAGGTAGCGGACGACGGGGGTCATGCGCTCGTGGGCGCGGCGCACGACGGCGGGCGAACCGTCCTCGCCCCGCACGGCGCGGCCGAGGGCGGGGTTGGCGGCTTCGAGCTCGAGCTGGCGCTCGAAGAAGCCGACGATCCCGCGCCAGGGGTCCTCCTCGCGCGCGGCCTCGTCGGCGAGGGCGCAGACGGCGTCGACGTGGTCGCCGAAGACGGCGTCGAGCAGGTCCTGGCGGTCGGGGAAGCGGCGGTAGACGGTCCCGACGCCCATCTCGGCCTCGCGCGCGATCTCGTCGTAGGAGACGTCGAGACCCCTGCGGGACATGAGGTCCGCGGCGCACTCGACGAGCCGGCGGCGGTTGCGTTCGGCGTCGCGGCGCAGGGGGCGGTCGGTGGCGGGCACACCCGGGACCCTAGCGAAGCGGAGCTGTCGTTCTCAAGTTGAGAAGTCTCTCCGTTTGTGGTGCGGTGGCGCCGTGACCACCTCCCCCGACGACCTCGTCGTCCCCCACCCCGTCCACGTCCCGGAGCCCGCCCTGCAGGACCTGCGGGCCCGACTGGCCGCGACCCGCTGGCCCGTACCGGAGACCGCCGCGGGACAGGGGCCGCGCCTGCGGTCCCTGCAGGACCTGACCGCGTACTGGCTCCACACGTACGACTGGCGCCGCTGCGAGCGCGACCTGAACGCCCTGGGCAGTTCCCGCACCGTCGTCGACGGCCTCGGCGTCCACCTGCTGCACGTGCGCTCGCCCGAACCCGGCGCCCGTCCCCTGCTGCTGTGCCACGGCTGGCCGGGATCGGTGCTGGAGTTCCGGCGGATGGTCGGTCCGCTCACCGACCCCGTCGCCCACGGCGGCCGGGCCGAGGACGCGTTCCACGTCGTCGTGCCCTCGATGCCCGGGTTCGGGTTCTCCGACGCACCGACCGGGACCGGGTGGGGCGTGCGGCGCACCGCCGACGCCTGGATCACCCTCATGCACCGCCTCGGGTACCGGGACGGCTGGTTCGCCCAGGGCGGCGACTGGGGTGCGGCTGTCGTCGACGCCATCGGGCGCGCGCCCGGGTCCGGCTGCGCCGCAGTGCACTTCAACCTGCCGATGGTGTTCCCCACCGAGGCCGAGGTCGCCGCCGCGACGCCGCAGGAGCAGCGGATGCTGGACCGGGCCCGCCTCTACGCCACCGAGCAGGACGCGTACGCGCGGGTGCAGGCCACGCGTCCGCAGACCGTCGGGTACGCCCTGGCCGACTCCCCCGTCGCCCTCGCGGCGTGGATCCTCACGCTCTTCGAGGACGTGACCGACCGCCGGGCCGACCCGGAGGGGGACCCCCTCGCGCTCGTGGGACGCGACGAGTTCCTCGACGACGTGATGCTCTACTGGCTGACGAACGCCGGTGCGTCCTCGGCGCGCCTGTACTGGGAGGCCCGCCGGGAACGACCCGCGGACGGCCCCGGCCCGACGCCCGCGGGGTTCAGCGTCTTCCCCGCCGAGGCCGTGCAGGCCTCGCGCCGGTGGGTGGAACGGCGCTACGCGACCGTCCTGCACCACGCTCTGCTCGAGCGCGGGGGCCACTTCGCCGCGCTCGAGCAGCCGGACCTGCTGACCGAGGAGGTCCGGACGACCTTCCGCGGGCTGCCGCGCGGCTGAGGGTTCAGGAACCTCCCAGCACACCGGGCGTCCGCGCCCACGGTGTGGTCTGCTCTTGGGTTGACGGTTCAGGACCGGTGGAGGAGCCCGCCGCCCGACGACAGGAGTCGTGATGGTCGGTGCGCGGTCGGTCTGGGAGGACCTGGCGGACTTCGCCGTGCGCCTCAGCGCGGCCGCCACCCTCGAGGACGTCCTGCACGCCCTCACCGACCACGGGCTGCGGATCCTCGGGTCGGCGGGCTGCGGCCTGGTGACCCGGGCTCAGGACGGCGGCTGGGAACTCGTGCTGGCGACCTCGTTCGGCAGCGAACTGCGCTCCCGGTTCTCCTACGAACCCCACGACAGCCCGCTGCCCGCGTGCCGGGCGGCCCGCGAGGGGCGCACGTACCTGGTCCCGGACCGCGAGGCGGCGCTCGCCGTGCACCCGCGCATGGCGGACGTCGTCGACGTCACCGGCCGCGCCCGGTGGGCTCTGCTGCCCCTGCACGTCGCCGACGAGACGTACGGGTCGCTGGCCGTGTCCTGGGTCGCCCCGCGCCCGTTCGACGAGCAGGAGGAGACCCTCCTGGAGGTCTTCGCCGCCCACTGCGCGCCGTCCCTGCACCGCGTCGTGTCCCGGCACCGCGAGGACCAGGCGACCGCGCTGGTCGTCGGGCTGGCCCAGGAACTGCAGCGCGGGGTCCTGTCCCACCTGCCCGCCGTCCAGGGCCTGGACCTCGGGGTCAGCTACCAGCCCGTGCAGGCGGGCGCGAGCATCGGCGGCGACTGGTACGACGTGCTCACCCGCTCCCGCGGGGACCTGCTGCTGGCCATCGGCGACGTCGCCGGGCACGACGCCCGGGCCGCGGCCGCCATGACCCGGCTGCGGACGATGCTGCGCGGGCTGGCCTGGGACAGCGACGACGGTCCGGCACGGCTGCTGGACCGGCTCGACGCCGTCGTCGCGGCGCTCGAACCCGGGACCCTGGCCACCGCGGTCCTGGCGACCGCCACCCTCGAGCCGGACGGGGCGCTGGACGTGCGGTGGGCCAACGCCGGCCACCCGCCGCCCCTCGTGCGCCGCCCCGACGGCGGTGTCGAGGTGCTGCGCGAGTCCGGCGTCGACGACCTGCTGCTGGGGGTGGACGCCTCCCAGTCGCGCACCGAGCACCGCGCGCTGCTGGCCCCCGGCAGCCTCCTGGCCCTGGTGACCGACGGTGTCGTGGAGGACCGCGAGTCCGACCTGGAGCAGATGCTCCTCGCCTTCGGGCGCACCCTCGACGACCCGCAGCGCTTCCGCGCGCAGGACCTGTGCGAACGGCTGGGACGGCACGACGGCGGGGCTGCTGACGACGACCGCACGATCCTGCTCGTGGGGGTCGGCCAGCACGCCGCCGCGGCCGGGACCACCACGGGTGAGCACCCCGCTCCCCTCGAGGCGGTGGGCAGTTCGCGCGTCGTCGTGCTGCCCTGCTCGCCCGAGTCGGCCGCGGCCGCGCGCCGGGTCGTGCGGCAGCTGGCGCCGGCGGACGGCTGGGTCGAGGACGCCGTCGACACCGCCGAACTGCTCGTCAGCGAACTCGTGACGAACGCCGTGACCCACGGCCGCAGCGACATCCGGCTGCAGGTGTCCAGCTCGCCCGACCGGCTGCTGGTGGAGGTGGCCGACGAGAACGACCGGTTGCCCGAGGTGCTGCCGACCGATCCCGACGCGCTGTCCGGCCGCGGCCTGCAGCTCGTCGAGGTCGCCGCGGACGCCTGGGGGTGCCACACCGCGGACGGGGCGGACGGTCCGGGGACGGGGAAGGTCGTCTGGTTCGCCCTGCACCGGTCGGGCCCCCCGCACTGACCGACCCGTGCACCGGGTCAAGGATGCGGCCGGGCGCGCCGATGGTGTGGCGTGGCTGTGCTCTCACGTGGGGTTCCCGAGGTGGCGACACCTCGGCTCATGGCGTACACCACGGGGTCCTTCTACGTGGCGGGCGGCACGGCCGCGATCCTGGCGACGTCCGGGGCGTGGTCCGCCCCCGACTGGCGAACCACCGCCATCCTCGCCCTGGCCGCCACCGCCGTGGTGGTCGGCTCGGCCCTGCTCCTGCGGGGCAAGAGCCTGCCGCGCAAGGCGTTCGACGTCGTCGTCGCCCAGGGGGCGGCGTTCGTGGCCGCGGCCGTCGTCCTGAGCCGCGACGACGTGACCGCGCTGGGCGTGGCCGGTGTCTTCGTGTTCTGCGCCGTGGACAACCTCTACTTCTTCGCCCGGCGGGCCGCGCTGGTCCACACCGCGTGGCTGCTCACGGCCGTCGCCGGCAGCCTGCTCTGGCGCGGTGTGGAACCCGGGATCGTCGGGGCCGTGATGACCGTCCAGGTCGCGGTCGTGGCCGTCATCGGCCGTCTCGTCCAGCGCGCCGCCCACGGCACCCGCGACAGCCTCACCGACCTGCTGAACCGTCGCGGGCTCGACGAGCACGTCGAGGAGAGCGTCGCGACCGCCCACCGCACCGGCGTCCCGCTCTCGGTGGCGCTCATCGACCTCGACCACTTCAAGCAGGTGAACGACCAGGGCGGGCACGCCGCCGGGGACGAACTGCTCACCGACCTCGCCGAACGCCTCTCCGGACGGTTGCACACCCTCGTCCCCGGTGCGGTGCTGGCCCGGCACGGAGGTGACGAGTTCGCCGTCGTGCTGCACGGCACCGACCTCGCCGGCGCCGAGGCCGCCGCGCAGACGCTGCGCGCCGAGGCCGCGCCGACCGGGATGTCGATCGGGGTGGCGCAGCTGCGGCCGGCCGAGGACCCGGGAACCCTGATGCGGCGCTGCGACTCAGCCCTCTACGAGGCCAAGGCCGGGGGCCGTGGCCGGGTCGCCGTGGCCGGCGGCGCCGACGACGGCCTGCTGGAGGACCTGCGGACGGCGCTCGACGCGCACGCCCTCGACGTCGTCCTGCAACCCGTCGTCGTGCCGGGGGTGGGCCCGGGAGCGACCCGCTTCGTCGGGGTCGAAGCCCTGGCCCGCTGGACGCACCCCGTGCGCGGCCCGGTCTCCCCCGCGGTCTTCATCCCGCTCGCCGAGGCGAACGACCTCATCGCCGACCTCGACCGCGTCGTGACGCGCCGGGCCTGCGCGGACGCGGTCCTGCTGCGGGAGGCCGTCGGCGAGCACCTGTTCCTCACCGTCAACGCCTCCGGGCGCCACCTCGTCGACCCCGCCTTCGTGCCCGACCTGCTGACCACGGCCGCCGAGACCGGCTGGCCGTTGTCGGGGCTCGTCGTGGAGGTCACCGAGAGCACCGTCGAGTCGGCCTCCGACGCCACCCGCGACACCCTGGAGGAACTGCGCGCCGTGGGTGTGCGGGTCGCCATCGACGACTTCGGCACGGGCTACTCCGCGCTCAGCCAGCTCGACACGATGCCCGCCGACTTCCTCAAGCTCGACGCGCACTTCACCGCGCAGCTGACCGTCAGCGACCGCCGCCGCGCCCTGCTCGCGGGGCTGCTGCGGATGTCGGGCGACCTCGGGCTCGTCGTCATCGCCGAGGGCGTGGAGACCGGGGAGCAGGAGGACGCGCTGGTCGCGCTCGGGTGCCCGCTGGCGCAGGGGTACTGGCACCAGCGGCCACAGCCGGTCGCCGCCCTCGTCGCCGCGCTGGACCGGGACGACTCCCCCGACGCGGTCCTGGGCGGCGTCTGACCGCTCCGGTCAGCCGGCGTGCGGGGCGTGACCGGCCGGGACGACCTCGGCGGGGACCGGCGGGGGCGGCGGGGTGCCGTCACCGAACGGGCGGCCGCCCAGTTCCTCACGGCCGTGCGGTTCCAGCCAGGACGACAGGTCCGGACCGGCCGGGACGACGCCCGTCGGGTTGATGTCGCGGTGCACGACGTAGTAGTGCGCCTTGATGTGCTCGACGTCGGTCGTGTCGCCGAACCCCGGGGTCTGGTACAGGTCGCGGTAGTAGGCCGACAGCACCGGCATCTCGGACAGCTTCTGCCGGTTGCACTTGAAGTGCCCGTGGTACACGGGGTCGAACCGGGCGAGCGTCGTGAACAGGCGCACGTCGGCCTCGGTGATGGTGTCCCCCACCAGGTACCGCTGCGTGGACAACCGCTCCGACAGCGCGTCGAGCCGGGCGAAGAGCCGGTCGAACGCCTTCTCGTACGCCTCCTGCGTCCCCGCGAAACCCGCCCGGTAGACGCCGTTGTTGACGTCGCGGAACACGTCGCGGTTGACCGCGTCGATCTCCTCGCGCAGGTGCTCGGGGTAGAGCTGCGGGGCGCCCTCGCGGTGGAACTGCGTCCACTCCAGCGACAGGTCGATCGTCATCTGCGGGAAGTCGTTCGTGACGACCTGGCCGGTCGGGACGTCGACGATCGCGGGGACGGTGATGCCGCGGTCGTAGTCCGGGACGCGGGCGAAGAACGCCTCCTGCAGCCGCTCGATCCCCAGGACCGGGTCACGGCCGTCGGGGTCGAGGTCGAACGTCCACGAGCGCTCGTCGTGCGTCGGCCCGCAGATGCCCATCGACAGCGCGTCCTCCAGGCCCAGCAGGCGGCGCACGATGATCGCCCGGTTGGCCCACGGGCAGGCCCGGCTCACGACCAGGCGGTACCGTCCGGCCTCCACCGGCCAGCCGTCCCGGCCGTCGGCGGTGATGCGCGTCTCGAGGTAGCGCTGGTCCCGGCGGAAGTCCCCCGTCGGGTTCACGTACCCCGTGCTGCCTCCCGTGCTGGCCATCGCGCTGCTCCCCCCGCGGCCGGGCGGACGCCGACCTGCTTGCACACTCAAGCAGGCGTGGCGCCCGGACGCACGCCGTCCCCGGACGACGCCGGGAACGGGAGTTCCTCGACGTCCAGGTGCGGGTTCTCGTCCTGGGTGGCGACGAGCTCGTGCGCGTCCTCCTCGGACGCGACGCTGGGCATCGCGCCCGGCAGCGGTCGCTTCGCGGACTCGCGCATGAAGAACACCGCCACGGCACCGACGAGCGACGTCGCCATGAGGTACCCGGCGGGGACGAGGTCGTTGCCCGTCGCCTGCACGAGCGCCTCGACGATGAGCGGGGTCGTCCCGCCGAAGACGGCGACGGCGACGTTGAACGAGATCCCCATGCCTCCGTACCGGCTCGAGGTGGGGAACAGGGCCGGCAACGCGGAGGCCTGGCAGGCGATCCAGCACGCCACGGGCACAGCGAGCATCACCAGGCCGAGGAAGGTGGTGACGACGTTCCCGCGGCCGATGAGCCAGAAGATCGGCAGACCGAGCACCACCATCCAGCCACCGCCGAACCACATGACCGGCCGGCGGCCGACCCGGTCGGAGATCCGGCCCGCGACGGGCAGGAAGAAGGCGAGCACGACGAGCACCGGGATCGTCAGGAACGTGCCGTGCAGTTCGTCGTAGCCGAGGGACTGCGTGAGGTAGGTCGGCATGTAGCTCGTCAGGGCGTAGCCGACGCTGTTCGCCGCAGCCACGAGGGCGACCGCGATGACCATGGGCCGCCAGTGCCGGCGCACGAGTTCGACGGAGTTCTTCGGCGGCCCCTCGGCGGTGGCCTGCGCGGCGGAGGACTCCTCGTGGGCGTCCTGCGTGGCCTGGAACGCGGGCGACTCCTCGATCTTCAGCCGGAAGTAGATGGCGACCGAGCCGATGACGCCCCCGAAGAGGAAGGGGATGCGCCAGGCCCAGTCGAGCACCTGCTGCGCGTCGGCGAAGAACTGCACGAGCGTCACCACCGCTGCCCCGAGCGCGAAGCCGAGGTAGCTGCCGAAGTCGAGGAGGCTGCCGAAGAACCCGCGACGCGCGTCGGGGGCGTACTCGCTGACGAACGTCGTCGCCCCGGCGTACTCACCACCGGTCGAGAACCCCTGGACGAGCTTGAGCACGACCAGGAGCACGGGGGCGAGAGCCCCCACGGCCCCGTAGTCGGGCAGCAGCCCGATGAGGCACGTGGCGCTGGCCATGAGGATCAGCGTCGCGGCGAGGACCTTCTGCCGGCCCACGCGGTCACCGAGGCGCCCGAAGAACACCCCGCCGAGCGGACGCGCCAGGTACGTCGAGGCGAAGACGCCGAGGCTGAAGAGGAGTTGCAGCCCGGGGTCGGCGTTCGGCAGGAAGACGCGCCCCATGGTCGCGGCGAGGTAGCCGTAGACGCCGACGTCGTACCACTCCATGGTGTTGCCCACCACGGTCCCGCCGACGGCGCGGCGGAGCATGGAGCGGTCGACGACGGTGACGTCCTCGACCCGCAGGCGGCGGCGACCCGGCCGGGTCCCGCCCTTCACCGCAGGCCTCCACCCGTCAGCGCGGAAGGGGTCCGCTGTCGGTCAGGTTCCGTTCGTGAGTGGTCTGGCATTCGACCAAGGGTACCGAGGCAACGTTCCGACGCTACTGGACCCTTGTACCGGAACAACGGACGACGTCGTGGTGGGCGTCTCCGGAGGTGCTACTCCGTCGCGTCGTCCTCGAGGAGCTCGACGGCCGCGTGAGCGCGGTTGAAGAAGTCCACGGACACGATGACGGCGGCCTCGGCCCCGCGCCGCGTCACCACGAGGGGCTTGCGCAGCACCCCGTCGATCGCGGCCGACAGGTCGACTTCGGCCTCGTCGGCGTGCGGGTAGATGGCCGCCGCCGGATCCTCCTGCGCGTCCCGGCGGAACTCCGCCACCCGTTCACGGGCCTCGGCGTACTCGGCGGCGATCTCGGCCGCGGACGTGCTCTCGGTCGTGGGCCCGCTCACCGGTCCACCCCCACGTGCGGGGTGGTCGACGGGACGGTGCCCTCCGAGCCCGAGGGCGCGCAGGACCACTGCTCGCAGAACAGGGGGCGTTCGGCGTCCATGGGCCAACGCTAGTCCAGCGCCCCGGCCGGTGCACCACCGGCCGGGACGCCCTGGCCGTCAGTCCTGGGCGATGGACTTCCCGAGGGAGGCATACGCCGCGGCCGGCACCGACGGCTCCCCGCCGAAGACGACGCCCGTGGTGAGCGGCTTGGCCGCGTTGAGGCCGGCCAGCGCCGACCGGGCCGCCGGCGCCAGGTCCGGACCGGAGGTCAGCAGCAGCGGGCCCCCGAGGAGGCCGACGGCGGCCGAGCCGACGAGCGCGTCCGGCCAGTTGTCCCCCGTGGCCACGCCGACGACCTTCGTGCCGCCGGCCGCGCCCGTGAAGCGCTTCGCGACGAGGGCTGCGGTGTCGAAGCGGTCCACCCCCACGATCGCGCGGGACGCGCTGCCACCGGCGGCGGGCAGGGTCGCCGCGGCAGCCGCCGCCGCGCCCCCCACGGGGACGACGCGCGTGGCGCCCGGGTCCTTGGCCTGCAGGGCGGCCTTCGTGGCGGCCGGCAGGGTCGGCCCGTCCGTCAGCAGGACGACCCCGCCCGTGCGGGCGGCGAGCGCCGAGACGGCCAGGCCGTCGGGGAAGTTCACGCCGTTCGCCAGGTAGATCGGCGCGGTGTCGGTGCCCGGCGCCTGCGCGGCGACCTCGTCGGCGGTGCGGGCCGCGGTCTCGTAGCGGTCGTCACCGGCGATGCGCTTCACCGTGAAGTTCGGGGACAGGGCGGTGAGGGCGTTCTCCACCGCGGTCGAGACCGTTCCGCTGCCACCGAGGACGTAGATCGTCCCGCCCGGCGCGAGGACGCGGGAGATCTCGGTGCCCGTCGTCGTCGTGAGCTTGTCGGATTCCGTGAGCAGCAGGGGCGCGGCCGTCGCGGACGCCAGGCGGGCCCCGGCGAGGGCGTCGGCGTACTTCGTCGACGCGGAGACGACGACGGCCCCGGCCGAGGCCGCGGTCGGGAACAGGGTCTTCGAGGAGTTCACCGACGTCTCGATGCGGTCCTTGCCGGACAGGCGGCTCTGGGGCACGTCGAGGACGGGTTTGCGGACGGTCGCGTACGGGGTGACGGCCGCGGAGGCCGTGGAGTCCGCACCGGTGCCGAAGGAGTTCTTCGCCGCCACCGTGAACGTGTACTTCGACCCGTTCGCCAGGCCCGTGAGGACCTGCGTGGAGGACTGCGTCGCGGCGAACGTCACCGGGGTTGCGGGGACACCGTCCTTGACGGGGGTGACGACGTAGCCGGTGACGGGGTTGGTCCCGGCCACCGGGGTGGCCGCCTTCCAGGACACGACGGCCTTCCCGTCGCCGGCGACGGCGGTGGGGGCGGCCGGCGCGGCCGGCAGGGCGCCGACGGTGAGGGTGACGACCTGGTCGAAGTGCCCGCGGCTGTTGGACGCGCGGACCGTGAACGTCGTCGTGCCCGCCGTCGTCGGGGTTCCCGAGAGGACTCCCGTACCGGCCCCGAGGGTCAGGCCCGTCGGTGCCGTCGCGTCGACGAAGGACCACTGCGGCGTCGGGGTTCCCGTGGCCGCGAACTGGAAGGTGAAGGGTTTGCCGACCGCGGCCGCAGTCGGCGGGGCCGAGGTGATGCGCGGGGCGTCCACCGGTGCGGTGGAGGCGAACTGGGCGACCTGGGTGGCGTCGGCCAGCCACAGGTTCCCACCGAGCGTCGTCGCGACGGCGGTGGGGCTCGCCATCACGGCGGGGTCGATCGCGACGACGGAGACCGCACCACCGGTCATCTTCTTCAGACCGCCCACAGAGGGGTCGGCGAGGAACACGGTGCCGGACAGGTCGACGGACAGCGCGGTCGGCGAGCCGGTCGCCCCCGTGCTGCCGACGACGGACAGGACACCGGAGAGGGGGTCGACCTTGTCCACGGTGCGGTTCCCGGCGTCCGCGACGAGGACGTTCCCCGACGCGTCCACGGCCACGGCCGACGGCTTGTTGAGCGAGGAGGACGTCGCGGCACCCGGGACGGCCGCGGCGGCCCTGCCGTTGCCGGCGAAGACCCGCAGCGCACCGGTCGTGTCGAGCCTCTCGACCTGGTGGTTGAGGCTGTCGGCGATGTAGAGGTTGCCCGACGCGTCGGTCGCCAAGCCCGAGGGGTCGTGGAGGCTGGACGAGGTGCCCGGACCGTTGGTGGGGGCTGCCTCGACGCCGACCTTCCCGGCCACGACGGTGAGGGCCGCGGGCGGGGTGGCGGCCGTGGTGTCCACCTTCACGACGACGTCGTTGCCCGTGTCGGAGACGTAGAGGGTCTTGCCGTCGGGCGAGAGCGCGAGGCCGGTGGGGGTGCCGAACTTCCCGGCGGAGGGGATTCCCGCGGTGCCGTCGACGCCGGCCACGACGGTGACCGTGCCGTCGAGGGCGATCTTCTTCACGACGCTGTCCCCCGACTCGGCCACGTACACGACCCCGTTGCCGTCGACGACGACGGAGCTCGGCGCGTTGAGACCGGTGACGGGCAGCGGGGAGGCGGCGAGTGCGTAGTCGTACGCGGGCACCGCCTGGGCGGACGCTCCCCCGGCGACGATGCCGACCGGCAGGGACATCGCGAGCAGCCAGGTGGCGGGTCGGCGGAACCGGGCGACGGGACGGCGCGAGGCGGCGGGCGAGGCGGAGGTCACGTCTGGTCCATCGGCTCCCGCGGCCCGGAGGTGAAGACCGGCCCCGCCCCGCTGACACGCCGGCTGCGCTTGCGTTCGTACATCGCGACGTCCGCGGCGCGCAGGAGGTCCTGCGCCGCAACGGGTCCGCTCTGCACCGCCCACCCCGCACTGGCGCCGACGACGACGCGGTGCCCCAGGACCTCGACGGGACCGGACGACGACGCGACGAGGGCGTCCGCGACGCGTGCGACGGCCGCGGGGTCGTTCGTCGCGACGACGGCGACGAACTCGTCCCCGCCGAGCCGGGCGAGGAGGTCCTCCTCACGGACGACCGCCCGGAACCGGTGGGCCACCTGCACGAGCAGGTCGTCCCCGGCGTCGTGGCCGAAGCGGTCGTTGACGGGTTTGAACCCGTCGAGGTCCAGGTAGACCAGCCCGCGGTCACTGGTCCCCTCGAGGGCGCCGAGCAGCCCGCGGCGGTTGAGCAGGCCCGTCAGGGCGTCGTGGGTCGCGGCGTGCAGGAGTTCCGCGCCGTGCTCGGCCTGCTCGCGGGCCAGTGCGGCGGCCGCGTCGCGGTGCGCGCGGGCCAGCCGCACGGTGTCGGACAGGCCGACGACCGCCAGCACGGCGAGGACGGCGGCGCTCAGGTCGCCGGCAGTCCCGGTGAAGACGGGTTCGACGTCGCACCGCCGCGCGACCACCTGCGCGAGCCCCGAACCGCCCAGCACGAGGAGCGCGGAGGTCAGCAGGGACCGCCGCTGCGGATCGACCTGCAGGCTGCGGGACAGCAGCATCCCCAGGACGACGGGGTAGAGGAACCCCACCCCCGTCGCCACCGTCGCCGTGCCGACCCCGAGGGCGAGGACGCCCGTCCGCAACGCGGTCCGGCCCGTGGGGTCACCACCGCCGAGCCGGCGCTGCGCCCAGGCCGTGGTGGCGGCCGCGGTGGGCAGCCAGGTGAGCAGCTGCGCCGCGAGCCCGGCCTGCACGGCCCCGGCCATGGAGCCGAGGGACCAGGACGACAGGACGACGCAGGCCGCCGCGAGGACCACCGCGACCGCGTGGACCGCCTCGCGCCGGGCCGGGGGGACGACGGCACGCACGGTGGTTCCTCGGCTGTCCCGGGCCGCCGGGCGATGCGCCGTCCGGGGTGCACCGGCTCCCGGATCGACCGCCCGGCTACGGGACGCGGCCGCCGTAGATCGTCCGGAGCCACACGGTCAGCAGGACCTCGACCACGTCGTCCGCCGCCAGCCCGGGTTCCTCCCCGGCGAAGGCGGAGTGCAGGACCCGCTCGTTCATCCAGTTCAGGGCCACCGCGAGGTCGCGGGCCGGGGGTCCGTCGGGCGCGGTGCCGCGGGCCCGCTCGGCGTCGATCTCGGCGGCGGTCTCCTCGACGAACCGCTCCATCACGCCGTTCCACACCTCCCGGACGGCGGTGCTGGTCGCGCGGGCCTCGGCCGCGGCGAGCGTCACCGCGAGGTGGGAGCGGAACGTCCAGGCGATGGCCCCGATCACCTCGCGCCAGCGCGCCTCGACGTCCACCGCGGGCGAGGAGACGGCCTGGTCGCGGTGCGCGCGCGCCTCCGCGACCACCCGGTCGAGCAGCGCGAGCAGCACCGCTTCCTTGGACGGGAAGTAGAAGTAGAAGGTCGGCCGGGACAGGCCGGCACCGCGGGCGAGGTCGTCGACGGAGATGTCGGCGTAGGACTTCTCGCCCAGCAGCCGCTCGGCGGTGTCGAGGATGCCGCGTTCGCGCTCGTCCCCCCGGGGGCGGGACGTGCGGCGGCCCCGGACGACGGCGGTGGGCTCGCTCACCGGTCCGACTCTAGTGGGAGCCACGTTGTTCGACACCCTGTTGACAGACTCGACAGGGCGTTGAACAGTGGTCGCCGTGGACAGCGACGCAGCGACCGAGCACCTCGACGTCCTCGTGGTGGGAGCCGGCCTGTCCGGCATCGGGGCCGCCTGCCAGCTCGTGCGCCGACGGCCCGGGACGACGTTCGCCGTCCTGGAGTCGCGCGGTGCGATCGGCGGCACGTGGGACCTCTTCCGCTACCCCGGCGTCCGCTCGGACTCGGACATGTACACCCTCGGGTACTCCTTCCGGCCGTGGCGCGGCGGCAAGGCCATCGCCGACGGCGCCTCGATCCGGGAGTACGTGCAGGACTCGGCCCGGGAGTTCGGGGTGGAGGAACGCGTCCGGTTCCACCACCGCGTCGTCTCCGCGGAGTTCTCGACCGCGACCGCGCGCTGGACCGTCGTCGTCGAGCGACCCGCGACCGACGGCGGAACGGAGCGGGCCACCCTCACCTGCGGGTTCCTCCTGAGCTGCACCGGCTACTACCGCTACGACCGGGGTTTCACCCCGGAGTTCCCCGGGACCGCCGAGTTCACCGCGGCCGGGGGCCGGGTCGTGCACCCGCAGCACTGGCCGGCGGACCTCGGCGCGAGCGGCAAGCGGTTCGTCGTCATCGGCAGCGGCGCCACCGCGGTGACGCTCGTCCCGAACCTGGCCCGCGACGCCGAGCACGTGACGATGCTGCAGCGCTCCCCCAGCTGGGTGCTCGGGCTGTCCTCGCGCGACCACCTCGCAGACCGGTTGCGCGGCCGGGTTCCCGAGCGGATCTCCTACCCCCTCGTGCGCGCCAAGCACGTGGCGCTGGCGACCGCGACGTACCAGTTCAGCCGGCGCCGACCCCAGAAGGCGCGCGAGTGGCTGCGCAGCAAGGTCGCCGCGAAGCTCCCCGCGGACTTCGACGTCGACCGGCACTTCACGCCCCGGTACGACCCGTGGGACCAGCGCGTCTGCTTCGTCCCCGATGGCGACCTGTTCCGCGCCCTGCGCTCGGACAAGGCCTCGGTCGTGACCGACGGGATCGACACCTTCACCCGCGACGGGATCCGGCTCGCCTCGGGTCGGGAGCTCCCCGCCGACGTCGTCGTGACCGCCACCGGCCTGGACCTGCTGTTCCTCGGCGGGATGGAGCTCGCGGTCGACGGTGAACGGGTCGACCCGGCGCAGTCCGTCGTGTACCGGGGGATGATGCTCTCGGGGATCCCGAACTTCGCCTTCGCCCTCGGGTACACCAACGCCTCGTGGACGCTCAAGGTGGACCTGGTGACCGAGCACGTCTGCCGGCTGCTGGACCTCATGGACCGGCGCGGCCACCGCGTGGTGCGCCCGGGGTCCCCGACCGATCCGCAGCGGCGGCCGCTCATCGACCTGGACTCCGGGTACGTGCGCCGGGCGGCGGGACGGCTTCCGCAGCAGGGGGTCGCGAGTCCGTGGCGCCTGCGGCAGAACTACCCCGCGGACCGGTGGACGTTGAAGCACCGCCGCGTGGACGACCGCGCGCTGGAGTTCTCGTGACCCTCGCCGAGCCCCGCACCGTCGCACTGGGGGACGGCCTGCGCGCCCGCTACCGCGTGCAGGGCGAGGGCGACCCCGTCCTGCTGCTGCACGGGATCGGCTGCAGCCTGGAGGACTTCGACGAGCAGGTGGCCCTCCTGTCGGAGGGGTTCCGCTGCTGGGCCGTCGACCTCGCGGGGTTCGGTGGTTCCGACCCGCTGCCCGTCCCGAACAGCGTCCCGCGGCTCGCGGCCTCCGTCGCGGCGTTCACTGACGCGGTCGGGATCGACGCCCCGGTCCACGTCGTCGGGAACTCCCTCGGCGGGGCCGTCGCGCTGCAGTTCGCCGTCGACCACCCCGAACGCGTGCGGACGCTCGCCCTCGCGGACCCGGCCGGTTTCGGTCGCGAGGTCACCGTGGCGCTGCGCCTGCTGACCGTCCCGTTCCTCGCGCGGCGCCTGCTCGAACCCAGCACCGAGGCGTCGCGGCGGACGCTGCGGGCGGTGTTCCACGACCGCGACCTCGTCACCGCCGACCGCGTCGCCCGCGCCGAGGCGCTCAGCCGGCGACCCCACGGCGCCCGCGTCATGCACGAGACGGCACGCTCGCTCGGAACCCCGGTCGGGGTGCGCCGCGGGTGGCGCCGCCGGCTCCTGCGGGGTGCCGCGGCGAAACCCGTCCCGACGCTCGTCGTGTGGGGCGAGCAGGACCGCATCCTGCCCGCGACCCACCTCGAGGCCGCGCGCCGCGCCCTTCCCCACGCCCGCACCCACCTGTTCCCCGCGACCGGCCACATGCCGCAGATCGAGCGGGCCGGGGAGTTCGCGGAACTGCTCGAGGAGTTCTGGACCACCACCTCAGGAGGAACGGCATGACCCCCACGGATCTCCCCACGACGATGCGCGCCCAGCGCCTCCACGTCCCGACCCGGACGATGACGGTCGAGGACGTCCCCGTCCCCCGGCCGGGACCGGGTGAGGTGCTCATCGACGTCGCCTACTGCGGGATCTGCCACTCCGACCTCGGCCTGCTCGACGGCACGTTCAGCGACCCCCGCGGTCCGGAGACCATCACCCAGGGGCACGAGGCGTCGGGGACCATCGCCGCGGTCGGCGTGGGCGTCACCGGGTGGGCCGTCGGGGACCGCGTCGTCCCGGCCGCCGGGCGTCCCTGCCTGCGGTGCGACCGCTGCCGCCGCGGGGACCTCGTGAACTGCGACGACCTGATGCTCATGGCCTTCGCCTACGACGGCGCGTGGGCGGAGTACACGATCGCGCAGGCCGGGGGCCTCACGCGCGTGCCCGACGGCGTCCCGCTGGACCAGGCCGCCCTCCTGGCCGACGCCGTCTCCACCCCGTTCGGCGCCGTCGTGCACACCGCCGCCGTCCAGCCCGGCGAGGCCGTCGGCGTGTGGGGCGTCGGCGGCGTGGGGACCCACCTCGTGCAGCTCGCGCGGCTCGTGGGCGCGGTGCCCGTGATCGCCGTCGACCTCGACCCCGCGGTGCGCGAGCGGGCCCTCGCCGTCGGCGCGGACCTCGCCCTCGACCCGGCCGACCCCGACCTGCGGCAGAAGATCGCCGAGGCCACCGACGGCCACCTCCTCGACGTCGCGTTCGACGCGGTCGGCCTCAAGGCGACGTTCGAGCAGGGACTCGCGATGCTCGCCCCGCGCGGTCGCGTCGTCGGCGTCGGGCTGTCCGGCCAGGAGATCTCCCTCGGGACGTCCCTGGCGTTCAACCTGTCCCGCAAGCAGGCCCTGGGCCACCTCGGCTACAAGAACTCCGACATCGGGACGCTCGCGCGGCTGGTCGCCGGCGGCCGCCTCGACCTGTCCCGGTCCGTCAGCACCGTCGTGCCGCTGGAGGACGTGCAGGAGGGGATCCGCCGGTTGCACGAGCGGGACGGGAACCCGGTGCGGGTGCTCGTCCAGCCCTGAGGCCGTTCCGGAACGGCGCCTCACGGCCGTTCGGGCGATGAAGTTGAAGACGCAACGGGGGCGCGTCGATGAACCACCGTGTTCCGCACCAGGAGGGCTCGTCGCACCGCTCGCCGCGCTGCTGCCGTCCTCCTGTTGACCGTCGCCGCCGCGACCGCCGTCGCCCCCGCGCAGGCCGCCGGCCCCGTCGGGTACGCCGCGACCGTCCTGGCGGGCGGGTCCTCCGGAACCCCGGTGACGAGCCCCAGCAACGCCACGGTCGTCGACGGTGCACTCACCTGGGTCAGCTCGTCCCAGCGCGCCGTCTGGCGACGGGCCGCGGACGGCACGACGGCGGTCCTCGCGGGAATCCCCGGCGCCTCAGGGCGACCCACCCCCGGTCCCGCGACGGCCTCGACCTTCGTGCAGCCCAACGACGTGGCCGTGGACGGGGCGACGACCTACGTCGCCGACGGGGGCGGATACCTCCTCGCCGTCCGCGGCGGAACGCTGAGCGTCGTCGCCGGTACGGGCAACACCGCCCCCGTCCAGGGCGCGCCCGCGACGGGTTCCGGGCTCGGGTCGCCGTACGGCCTCGCCGTCGACACCGACCACACCGTCTGGCTCGCCTCGATGGGCGCCCTCACCCACGTGCGCGCCGACGGCACGCTCGACGTCTTCTCGCCGACCAACGTCCAGGAACTGCGCGACGTCGCCGTGGGTCCGGACGGGACGGTGTGGGTGGCCGACTACCGCGCGGGCGACGTGAAGCGGCTGGACCGGTCGACGGGCGCGCTGGTCCGGGTCCCGGAGCTCAGCGGCTCCGGCGGGCTCAGCGGGTTCCCCACGAGCATCGCCGTCACCACCACCGGCGACGTCCTGACGACGTTCGCCTACGGCAGCGGCCTCGTCCGCTGGCGCGCGGGCCGCGTCGACGTCCTCGCCCTGACCACCGGCACCGGGACGGCTGACGCCGCCTCGTTCGACGTCACGACGGTCTCGACCGGGTCGGGTGGTCTCGTCGACGTCGTGGGCGGCGGCTCCACCCCGCGGATCGCCGCCATCGCCGAAGGGTCCGCAGCCCGCTGCGTGCCCGGCCCGGTTCCCGTCGCCACCGAGGGCTCGGCCTACTCCCACCGGTTCGGGACGTCCGGCTGGCCGGCACCGACGGTCGCCCTGGCCGCCGGTTCCGTGCTGCCCGCCGGGTTGTCGCTGAGCAGCGACGGACTGCTCAGCGGGACTCCCGTCACGGCCGGTTCCTCCACGTTCGACCTGACGGTGTCCAACCGGTACGCGACCGACTCGTGCACCGTCACGTTCCAGGTGGATCCGGTGGCACCGCCGCCCCCACCCCCGGCGCCGACGACGTCCACCACCAGCTCCAGCGTCACCGCGACTCCCACCACCGCCACCGCGATCCCCACGACCACCGCCACCACCGCCACGGCCACCGCGACTGCGACCGCGACGACTCCGGTCGTCGCGTCCCCGACCCCGGTGCCGACACCTCCGCCGACGGCGACCCTTCCGCCGGTCCCGTCCGAGACCCCGTCCGCGACCCCGTCGACCGACGGACCCACGCCGCCCACGACGCTGTCGCCCACCACCACGCCCACCACCACGCCCACCGCCACGCCGACCGCCGTCGCCCCCTCCGCCACGGCGACCGTGGAACCCCTCCCGCCGGCGCCCAGCACGACCGCCACGCCCAGCACGGCCTCCGCGCCGAGGACCACGACACCGGCCCCCACGACGCCACGCCCGTCGCTGCGTGGCACCGCGACCACGGACCTCCCGGCGGTCGAGCCCCCGTCGTCCCCGGCCCCTTCGACGCGCACGACCCCGCCGCCGGCATCCCCCACGACGGCCCACGCCGTGGCCGGGCCGGAGAGCACGACGGCGCCACCCACGCAACCGACCTCCGGTGCGGCAGCGCTTCCGGTGCCCCGTGAACCCGGCTCCGGGTCGTCGGTGCGGCGGAACGTCGGGCCGGCGGTGGTCCTGGACGCCGTGGCGGCCGGGGTGCAGCAGGTGGCGATGGCCCTCGTCGCCCAGCGCCAGGTGTCCGTCGGCGTGCTGATCGTCGTCGCCGCGTTCCTGCTGGTGCAGGACCGCCTGGACCGCAGCGACCCCAAGCTCGCGGCAGCTCCACTGGTCCCGCTGCCGGACCTGCCGTACGAACCACCCACGAACCACGAGGACCACCGATGAGCAGGTCACCCCGCACCAGACCGACGTCCCTGGTGAGCTTCTCCGAACGCATGGCGTGGGTCCTGCTCGTCCGCCTTCTCGTGATCGCGATGCCCGTCGGCGCCTACTGGCTGCTGCCCTCGGAGCGCACCGCGACCTGGGCCGAGGTCGTGCAGCCCGCCGTCGCCACGGCGCTCGTGGCCGCCGCGACGTCCTGGAAGCGCCTCCCGCGACGCGCCTCCATCACCGTCCTGGGTTTCGGGCTCCTCGTCGACGGCGCCTACCTCGGCTGGGTCCTGCACTGCCTGCACGGTTTGCTGGGTCCCGTCCCGCGGATCGCGGTCGTCTACGTCCTGGCCCTGACGCTGCTCGCCTCGTTCCGCACGGGCGTCAAGGTGACGTTGTGGCACTCGATCGTGCTGGTGCTGGTCTTCGAGTTCGAGCAGGTGGGGATCCTGCCCGACACCTCCCCGGCCGCCGGCCCCGGCCACCTGCGCTGGCACCTGCTGTCGCTGTGGGTGCTCGTGGTCACCGTGGCGGCCTTCGCGGCCGCGAACGAGCGGGAGCTGCGCCGGCGCCGTTACGACAGCGACCTGCTGCGACGGTTCGGACTGGACGCCGAACGCTGCACGACGGGGACGGAGGTGGGTTCGCTGTTGGCCGTGCTGGGCCGGGACGAACTGCTGGCGCGCCGTGCCGCGGTCCTGCTGGTGCACAGGGACGGAGCCGGTGAGGAGACGCCCACGGTCCGGGCGACCTGCGTCGTGGCCCAACCCGACGGCGTGCGGGAGGTCCGCTGGTCCGGCCCCGTCCCCACCGGCGGCGCCCTGGCCGACGCCCTGACGTCCCGGGTCCCCGTGCTGCGCAGCGCCGACGACGACCCCGTCCTGGCCGACGTGCTGCCGGGTGCGGGTCGGGTCGTCCTCGTCCGCGCGAACGTCCCCGGGTCCTCGACGGTGGTACTGGTGCTGGAGGAACCCGGCGGCCGTCACCGCCTCCGACCGGGTGGGGTTCCGCAACGGCTGGTGACGACCGCGGAGCAGGCCACCGTGCAGGCCGCGTCCACCGTGGCCCGCACCGAACTCGTGGACCGGTTGCGCACGGCGGCGGCGACCGACGGCCTGACGGGTGTGGGGAACCGCCGCGCCCTCGACCAGGCCATCGCGGCCGCCGTCGACGACGCGCGGAACGCCGGGAAGACGCTGTCTGTCCTGCTGCTCGACCTCGACCACTTCAAGCGTCTCAACGACACCCACGGCCACGAGGCCGGGGACGACGCGCTCCGCGCAGTAGGCGGGCTGCTGCGGACGGACATCCCTGCCGGTGCGTTCGCCGCCCGCTACGGCGGGGAGGAGTTCTGCGTCGTCCTGCCCGACGGCGTCGACGGAACGGTCACCGCGGAGGCCTTGTGCCGCAGGGTGCGCAGCCTCGACGTGCCCGGGCCGCTGACCGTCAGCGTCGGGGTTTCGTCGCTACCTGGCGACGGTGTGAGCGCACGGGAGCTCCTGCACGCCGCCGACACCGCGTTGTACGACGCGAAGCGCGCAGGTCGGGACCGGGTGGTCGTCGCCCGGCACCGCGAGGAACCGGACCTCCGGGTCACCACGTAGTCGGTCCGGCCGACGCCCCGCACGCCTGCCGCGAACTGGTCGCGTCCCACCCGCACGACCACCGCCCCGACAGGCGGTGGAGGCAGGGGGTGCAGAACTGCGCCGGCACCTCGAGAGGTGCCGGCGCAGTCCACGGAGCGCCCCTGGGGGCAGCCGCGAGGTGTCACATGGGGGGCATGAGCACCGAGTCGACGAGGTAGACCGTGGCGTTGGCGGTCTGCACGTTGCCGCAGATGACCTTGGTCGAGTCGTTGACCGTCATGGCGTCGGGGGTTCCGCCGACCTTGACCGTGCCCCCCTGCACGGTGGGGACGGTGCCGGCGTCGATGAGCTGCTGCGGGGTCATGCGTCCCTGGACCACGTGGTAGGTCAGCACACTGGTCAGCGTCTTCGCACCGTCGGCGGTCTTCAGGGAATCCACCGTCTGCGCCGGCAGCGCCTGGAACGCGGAGTCGACGGGGGCGAAGACCGTGAACTGTCCACCGTTGAGGGTGTCGACGAGGTTCACCTGCGGGTTCAGCTTGCCCGAGACCGCCGCGGTCAGCGTCGTCAGCAGCGGGTTGTTGGAGGCGGCGGTGGTGACGTTGTCCTGGGCCATGCCCTCCACGGACCCGGCACCGCTGGGCACCTGGGCCGCGTAGTCCGCGCAGCCCGACCCAACCGGCGTGGTGTCACCCATCGAGGAGTCGGAGGTCATGGTGTCGCTGGGGCTGGACGACGTGGTCGAGCTCGAGCTGGACGAACTGGACATGGAATCGCTCGGGGCGCTGCCGGCCGTGTCGTCGGAACCGCCGCAGGCCGAGACTCCCAGTCCCAGGGCACCGACCAGTGCCAGAGCGGAGAACGTGCGCTTGCCGGTGGAAGTCATCATCATCGTGGCTCACTCCTCGCTGTGTGCCCGGGCGACGTTCGCCCGGGCCCGGCGCCCCGCCACCCTCGCGAGCTCGTGCTCGCTGGTGGCCGATGCGCCTTCATCACCTCTACTTCGGTGCTGCTCGGGCGATGGTTTGGTCTGAACCGGATCCAGGTGGTCCGTCGTGGTCCGGCGGGACCGGCCCGCCCCTCTCGGACCGGCTCGCGGCGGGGTCAGGCGACGGTGAAGAACTTGCTGGGCCAGCCCGAGGAGCCGTCCGGGATGGGTTTGACGACGTCCTGCGTCTGGAGCCGTCCGGAACCGTCGGTCGCCCGGGCGCGCACGGTGTGGTTCCCCGGGGTGGCACCGTCCCAGGCGTAGGTCCACTGCACCCACGTGCTCTCGTTCACCGTGGGCACCAGGGTGGCCTCGACCCAGTCCTCCTCGTCGATGCGCACCTCGACCTTGCTGATCCCGCGGGTCTGGGCCCAGGCCACCCCGGCGATCGGCACGGTCTGCCCGGAGGCGACCTTGGCGAAGGAGGCGGGGACGTCGACGCGGACGGCCGTCTTGATCGGCGCCTGCTGCGCCCAGCCGCGGTCGGTCCAGTACGCGGTCTTCGCGTCGAACCGGGTCACCTCGATGTCGGTGATCCACTTGCAGGCCGAGACGAACCCGTACAAGCCGGGCACGATCATCCGGGCCGGGAACCCGTGCACGTCAGTGAGGGGTTCACCGTTCATCCCGATGGCGATCATCGAGTCACGGCCGTCGGTGGCGTCGGCGATCGGGGTGGAGATGGTGAAACCGTCGGTGGAGGTGGAGAACAGCATGTCCGCCTCCTGCGACAGGCCGGCCCGGTCCAGCAGCGTGGTCAGCGGCACTCCCAGCCACCGCGCGTTGCCCACCAGGTTCCCGCCGACCTCGTTGGAGACGCAGGTCATCGTCATCCACCGTTCGTGCAGGTCTTCCTGCAGCAGGTCCGCGAAACTGACGGTGACCTCCCGGTCGACCATGCCGTGGATGCGCAGCGACCAGGACGACACGTCGACCTGCGGCACCGACAGGGCGGTGTCGACCCGGTAGAAGTCCTTGGCGCTGGTCACGTACGGGGTGATGCCGTCGATCGAGTCCACGCCCGGCGGGAGAGCCGACGCCGCGGACGCCGGCGCGGGCAGCCGGATGTCGGCGCGCGACGCGGCGACGGAGTTCGAGCGGTTCACCACCGTTCCGCCCCCGGCGCTGACCACGGCGGCCCCGGCGACCGTGCCGAACAGCACCGAGCGGCGCGAGAGGAGTCCACCGGCCCGCGGGGTTCGACCTCGCACCGCCCGGGTCAGCACGACCAGCGCGCCGGCCCCGGCCAGGGTGCCCACCGTGGACGGCAGCCAGCTCAGCGCGGTGGCGTCGGGACGGTTCGCCGTCGCGCCGACGGCCGCCGCCCCCAGGACCGCGACGGCGAGCAACCCGACCCGCAGCGACCGCCTGGCCACCAGCCCGACGAGGACGAACAACAGCACCAGGGTGGCGTACAGGCTGCCCAGCAGCACCGCCTTGTCGGACTGGCCGAACTGCCGGATCGCCCACTCCTTCAGCCACTCCGGGGTACGGGCGATGAACTCCTGCCCGACCCCGAGCACCGGGTCGGCCGATCGGGTGATGAAGGAGGCCAGCAGCGTTCCCACGCCCAACGTCAATCCGCCGGAGAGCAACCCGGCCCCCACCGCCGTCCACCAACGCCCCGGTGGGCGTCGGCCCGACCGATCGCCCCGCTCCTCGGCGTCCCTCGAGCTGCGACGGTGCATCAGCATCTCCCCTCGATCCACGGCCCACGACGTGCCGTCGACCTCACCTCCCTCATTCGGAGCCACCACCCCCGCAGATGAGGTCGATCCCCTCACGGAGCCTCAGAGGCCCGCTCCGCGGTCGCTCCTGCGCTGGTCCCCCGCCGACCGGGAACGATCCGTGGCTGCGCCGGACGGCGGACGGCACGCCATCGCACCCAACCCCAACGCGATCGGTGACGAAGGAGGGAGGCGGGACCACCGCCGCAGCACTCGCGACAGCGGGTCTGCATCTCCAGACGCTCAGGAAGACTTCCGATGTCCCAGCCGCAGGTGGATGCCACCAGGATCCGCGACCACGTCCACCGCCTGGCCCAGCAGCACCCACCGGTGGACCTGGCCAGCGCCGACTACACCGTCCACGACCGCCGCGCGGTCCGGGCCCGGTTCGGTCACGTCATGGACTACATGGCCCGCGTGGAGATGGAGGTCGAACGCAACGTCCTGGAACTGGCCGTCCTGCTGCCCGGCGTGAGCCAGACCGACCGCACGTTCTACGCCGACGTGTGGGGCCCCCAGGAGGAGCACCACGGCATCCTGCTGGACACGCTGGGCCAGCACCTGGGCCTGCCGCCTGTCACCGCCAACACCGGCGAGGTCCCGGCCCGGGTGCGCGTCCTGGGGGCTCTGGCCCACCTCCCGGTGGTCCACGAGGTCATCCGACTGCTCTACTACCTGACCGGTGCGGCCACCGAGAAGTCCGCGATGCTGGCCTACCAGGCCATGAGCGACGGCCTGGCCCAGATGGGTGAGGACCCGATCAAGGAGACGGTCGTCGACGCCATCAAGGTCCAGGAACCAGGCCACTTCGCCTTCTACCGCCTCTCGGCGACGGAGATGGTCCAGTCGGGCGCCATCGCCGGCTGGCAGCTGCACCTGGCCCGCTTGCTGCGATCGCGCCGCTACGGCCTGGTGGGCGCAGGCACCCGCGAGCAACGCACCGACTTCGGCGGGGTCGTCGTCGAACTCGGCCTGGACCAGCAGCTGGAACGCAACGTGCGCGACATCTCCCGCCTGGAGACCCAACTGCTCTGGGCGCACCGCCAGGGCCTGCAGGTGCCGGGCTACGCCCTCGCCGCGTTCCGCGAGGCCGCGCAGATGTACCGCTCCCGGCTCGGCGCCGACGGAGGCCCAATGGCCGCGTGAGTCGCGGATCCCCACCGCCCGCGGACGGCAGAACGCTGCACCGCACCCTCCGGGCGATCCGTGGTGTGAACGCGCAGCAGGGCACGCGGCGCGTCCGGTGCTGCATCATGACTGGTTGTGAGCGCTCTCCACTCCCTGCGGTCCGACCTGCCCGCGCGGGTGGTGAGGTCGTGAAGTGGCCGGCGGCGGTGATGCTGCCGCCCGAACCGGACGCGGTGCTGGACCGCTTCGCCTCCCTGGCCGCGAGCACCTTGCGGTCTCCCATGGCGGTGCTGTCACTGCTGAGCAGCGACCGGGAGATCGTCCTGCCGGGAGCGTCGGGGATGCCCGCGCCGTGGCAGCAGGAGCGGGTGATGGCCTGGGCCCACTCCCTGTGCCGTCACGCCGCCGCCTCGGCCGAGCTGGTGGTCGTGGACGACGTCCGCACCGACCCCCACGCGCAGGACTACCGCGAGGCGGTCGGCCACTTCGGGGTCGGTGCCTGGATCGCGGCCCCGCTGAGGTTCTCCAGCGACTTCACCCGTCTCTTCACGACGGACGAGGCCGACACCCCGGGCGGGCGGACCTCGCCGCGCCCCCCGCCCGGCGCTTCCCCAGGTCCCGGCACTGCGAGTTCCGGGCGCTCCGGCGCAGGGCCCACGGACGCGGGAACCACCGCGGAGGCGGACACCGTCGCAACCGACGACGTCAGCGTGGGCCGGGAGCGGGAGCAGGACCGCCTGCTGCAGACGCTGGACAACCTGTGGTCCGACACCGAACCGGGGTACGGCACCCCCGAGGAGGACCAGCACCCGGACGGCGGTGGCGAGCCGGTCGTCTGGGGTGTGCTGTGCGTGATGGACACCGTCGCCCGGCGCTGGAGCGAGCGGGACCGCGAACTGCTGCAGGACCTGGCCGCCGCTGCGGCCGCCGAACTCCGCTCACGCGTGCTGACCTCTCGCGCAGTGGCCGCCGAACGGCAGATGGCCACCGCCCTGGCCGCCTCCACCGCCGTGCACACCCGCAGCCAGCTCCTGTTGAGCTTGTCCCGCGGTCTGTCGCAGGCGGAGACCGTCGTCGACGTGTCCGACATCCTCACCGCTCTGCTGCGCGGACAGCTGGGTGTGGACCACTTCGGTCTGCTCATCCACGAGGTCGAGCAGCGCCAGGCCCGGTACGTGGACATGTCCACCTTCCCACCCGGCACCGATCCGGCCTGGGCGCAGTTCGACCTGCGGACGGCCACCGCCCCCGCCGCCCGCGCCGTCGCCGACGGCGTCTCCTTCTTCTGCGACGACCGTGACGCGGTGCTCGCCACCGATCCCCAGCTGGCCGCCCAGGGTGTCTGGGACTTCCCCGGCGCGGTGGTGATCGTCCCGTTGCTGGCCGGCGCCCGACACCGCGGCCAGCGGACGCTGGGGGCCCTGGTGCTGGTCTGGCCCACCCCCCGTGACACCTCCGACCCGGCCGACCAAGCGCTGTGGACGGCCCTGGCCGACTACACCGCGCAGACGCTGGCGCGGGTGGTGAACGCCACGCAGCGGCGCGCCGGCGCCGAACAGCTGCAGCGCTCGATGCTCACCGCGCTCCCCGAACCCGACCACCTCGAGATCCGCGCCCGCTACGTCCCCGCCGCCCGCGGGGAGGAGGTCGGCGGCGACTGGTACGACGCGGTCCTGTCGCCCGACGGCGCGACGACCCTGGTCATCGGTGACGTCACCGGCCACGACATGGCCGCCGCCGCCCAGATGGGGCAACTGCGTTCGGTGCTGCGCACCCTCGTCGACGCCTTCGACGAATCCCCCGCCGCGCTCCTGGACCGGCTCGAACCGGCCAACCAGCGGTTGGGTGTGCACGCGCTGGCCACGGCCGTCGTGGCGCGCATCGAACAGGACCCCGATCAGGACGTGGCGGCCGGTGGACGTGGCTGGCGGCGGTTGCGCTGGTCCAACGCCGGCCACCCCTGCCCCGTCCTGCTGCACCGGGACGGACGGACCGAAGCCCTGCAGACCGACAACGACCTGCTGCTGGGGCTGAACACGGGCCACCCACGGCACGACCACGTCCACGACCTGCCGCCGGGCTCGCTGCTGCTGCTCTACACCGACGGCCTCGTCGAGCACCGCGGCCGCAGCCTGGACGACGGCCTGGCCGAGCTGCGCCGGGTGCTCAGCCAGCACGCCGACGTCCCCGTCACCGACCTGCTCGACGTCCTGCAGCGGGAGTTGATCGGCCCCGACCCCGAGGACGACTGCGCAGTTCTGGCCATCCGGATGCACCCCGAAGACCGCCCCAGGCCCACCGAAGCCGGCCCGCAGCACACCGACATCCCCCCGCTGCAGCCCACGGCGGACCCACCCGCGTTCCCTGCCGCGGGCCTGGTTCCTGAGCCGTCGGCCCCCGGCCTTGAGCCGCACGGTGACGAAACGAGACCGGCCGGGACTGTGGGTTTGCTGGACGCCCGCAGCACCGAGCTCGTGCTGGACCCCGACCCGGCCGCGGTCGCCCGGGCGCGGTCCTTCGTCCACGACTTCTGCTGCCGCCTGCCCGCGTGCGGAGACATCTGCGACACCTTGCAACTGCTGGTCAGCGAGGTCGTCACCAACGCCTTCCTGCACGGGCGCAGCCAGGCTCGGCTGCAGGTGACGGCCACCGCCACGTCGCTGCGCCTGGAGGTCAGCGACGACAACTCGGCCCTGCCCGCGCTGAGCGCCGCCGACCCCGATGCTCTGGGCGGACGCGGCATGGCCCTGATCGAGGCCCTGACGAGCGCCTGGGGTGTGCGGGAGGACCCGGTCGGCAAGACCGTCTGGTTGGAGCTGACCAGCGAGGCCGAGGAGGTGTGACGCCGGGTCCCGCCGAGACCCGGCGCCGCGTCTGGGCCGGCATCCCGGTGGAGCTCGACCGCCCGTCCCGCTGATCGTCGGGTCCGTCGACCCGAACGCGGCGGAGCCCGGAGCACAGCTCGAGGGGCGTGAGGACGTGCTCACACCCTTCGTGGAACCAGGGCCTCGGCCCCGTCCCCGGGGGCAGGGGCTCGGTCTGGATCCACCCGGACCTGCCGCCATGGTGGATTCCCAGGTGCTCCGTGACGCGCCAGCCCGCCCGCCCGACACACGGCGCGCGACTCCCCGGTCACTTGGGGTGGTGGTGTCGAGTGCGATCGGGCATGGTGATCGACAGACCGACCGGGCAGGCCATCCACGGCGCCGGTGGATCCGAACGAGCACTGCCGGCCGGTCTCCCACCACGAGGACGGGCCGCAGGCAAGACGTCACCGGTCTCCCCGGTGGTGTGGCGACGGCGCCGGCCACGGTGCCCGGACAGAAAGCTGGCCATGTTCAAGAAGACCCTCCTCGTCGACATGATCAACCGCAGTTCCGAGACCCCCGCCGACCGCAGGAACTTCCTGCGCGGCATGGGCCTGCTGTCCGCCGGCGCCGTCGGCGCCGGACTCGTCGGAACCGCCACCGCCGAATCGGCCTCCGCGGCCACCCCCAGCGAAGGCAGCGTCCTCAACTTCGCCTTGAACCTGGAGTACCTCGAAGCCGAGTTCTACTGCTACGCCGCCTACGGCCACGGCCTGGCCGACGCCCTCGCCACGGGCACCGGCACCCAGGGCGGGGTCACCGGCGGGCACCGCGTCCCCTTCAAGTCCAAGGCGATGCGCTACTACGCCGAAGAGATCGCCAACGACGAGATCGCCCACGTGAAGTTCCTGCGCACCGCCCTCGGCTCGGCCGCCGTCTCCCGCCCGGCCATCAACCTGCAGGAGTCCTTCACCGGAGCCGCCGTCGCCGCCGGCGTCATCAAGCAGGGCGAAACGTTCGACCCCTTCTCCTCCGAGGCGTTCTTCCTGCTCGGCGCCTTCCTCTTCGAAGACGTCGGGGTCACCGCCTACAAGGGCGCCGCCCCGCTCATCTCCACCCCCGCCTACCTCGAAGCCGCCGCCGGCATCCTCGCCGTCGAGGCCTACCACTCCGGCATCGTGCGCACCCTGCTGTACGAGAACGGCCTGGACGCCCCCACCAACCTCATCTCCGACGCCCGCGACGCCCTCGACGGGGCAGGCGCCGACAAGGACCAGGGCATCACCGTCGGTTCCGGCGGCCGCGCCAACCTCGTCCCGACGGACGCCAACAGCATCGCGTTCAGCCGCACCCCGCAGGAGGTCCTGAACATCGTGTACCTGACGCCGGGCACCGGGGTCACCAAGGGCGGGTTCTACCCCAACGGCCTCAACGGCGAGATCGCCACCAGCTGACCGGCACCCGTGTCGCTGATCCACCCACTCTCGACCTTCCGCACACCTTGGAGCACACGACCGTGAAGAAGCACACCTTCGCCACCGCCGGGCTGGCCCTGCTCGTCGGCCTCGGCGGCGCTGCCGCCGTGGCAGCCCCCGCCCAGGCCGCGACCGGTTTCAAGTTCGACGACCGCATCTCCGGCTCGGACCGGTTCGCCACCGCCGTCGCCGCGTCCAAGCTGCTCGAACCCGTCGACGGGTCGGCCACCGACGTCGTCATCGTCAACGGGTACGCCACCGTCGACGGCCTCACCGCCTCCTACCTGGCGGGTCTGAAGTCGGCGCCCATCCTCTACACCGACACCAACGCCGTCCCGGCGGTCACCGCCGCAGAGATCGCCCGCCTGGGCGCGAAGAACGTGTGGATCATCGGCGGCACCAACCGCGTCTCGTCCGCGCAGGAGGCCGCCTGGAAGGCCGCCGGCAAGGACGTCACCCGCATCGCCGGCGCCGACCGCTACCAGACCGCCGCCCTGGTCGCCGAGGCCGACGACTCCGGGGACGCGCCCGAGCAGGTCTTCATCGCCTCGGGCACCTCCACCGCTGACGCCCTGGCCGCCGGACCCGTCGCCTGGGCGAAGAACTACCCGATCCTGCTCACCGAGGCCGGGTCCCTGCCCACCGCGACGTCCGACGCGCTCACCAAGCTCGGCACCACCGACCGGGTCGTCCTGGGCAGCACCAGCTCGGTCTCGGACGCCGTCTACGCGCAGGCCAAGGGTACGTCGCGGCTGGGCGGCACCAGCCGTCAGGACACCGCCACCAAGATCGCCGACTACGCCACCAGCAGCCAGAACTTCGACACCCAGTCCGTCGCCCTGGTCGGCGGCGCCGACAACACGGCGGCCGACGCCCTGTCGGCCGCACCCGTCGCCGGGTCGCAGGGGGTGCCGCTGCTGTTCATCGACTTCAACGGCTCCCTGGGCGCCACCACCACCGCCTACCTGTCCGCGCACAAGGCCAGCTACACCGGCCGCGGCACCGGCTGGATCTTCGGTGGAACCCCGTCCGTCCCGCAGGCCGCGGCCGACGCCGCCACCGCCGCCGTGCAGTGACGGTACGAGGGAGCGACTCCCCGCGAGGGCACTAGCCCGCGCGGGACGTTCGACGCAGTGACACAGCCGTGCGGTGGTCCTGAAGTTTCCAGGGCCACCGCACGGCTGCGTGGAGCTGGTCGCGACGGCTCCGCGGCCTGAGCCACCCCACACCCGGCGGTCAGAGCGGGGCGGTCAGTTCCAGGTTGATGTCGTCCGGGTCCTGGATCGACAGGATCTGCATGTTCTGCTCGGACAGCTCGATGATCTCCCCGTGTTCCACCCCTGCCGCGGACAGGCGCGCGGCCGCCGCTTCCAGGTCGGCGCGCGAGGAAACCGCCAAGCTCACGTGGTCCAGACCAACGCGGCTGGATGTGAAGGTCTCACCGGCAGCACCGGGAACCGGGCGCAAGCCGAGGATCTGGTCCCCGACCTCGAACACGACACCGCCGTAGAGGCGCTGCGGGTCGTCGACGGCGGTGGGGTCAGTCAGTTCGGACGTGTTGTCGATGGCCGGATCAGCGCCCAGCAGGTGGCTGTAGAAAGTCCGGGACCGTTCGATGTCGCTGACCGACAGGCGGACGTGGTGCAACCCGGTGGGCCGGGACACCGGCTGGTCGGCCGCGGAGGCAGTGGAGCTGGTCATGCTGGTGAGCATGCTGCGCGCACCGCCGAGGCGCACCCGGAACTCCAGCTGACGACTCGGCGCCGACCGACGGCCCGGAGTGATGGGTTGCGCACTGACAGTTGCCTCTTGGTGCAGACCAGACCACAGGGGTGTCGGCTCCGAACACACCCCATGACCGACATCACCGCGCACCACGGACTGTTCAAGGACACGAACCTGCACGTCGACGACACCGGTGGCAACGGTCGTCCCGTCGTGCTGATCCACGGCTGGCCGCTGTCCGGCGAGTCCTGGTCCGAGCAGGTCCCGGCCCTGGCCGCCGCGGGGTACCGCGTCCTCACCTACGACCGCCGGGGTTTCGGCCGCAGCGACAAGACCCGCAGCGGCTACGACTACGACACCCTGGCCGAGGACCTGCATGCCCTCCTGGAGCAGCTCGACCTGCGCGACGTCACCCTCGTCGGCTTCTCGATGGGCGGCGGTGAAGTCGCGCGGTACGTGAGCAACCACGGCACCGAACGCCTGCACAGCGTCGTCTTCGCCGGTGCGGTGCCCCCCTACATGGCCAAGACCGACGACAACCCGCAGGGACCGTTGACCAAGGAGCTCGCCGACGAGATGGAGGCCGGCCTCAAGGCCGACGAGGCATCTTTCTACGACGGGTTCGTCACGGGCTTCTTCTCCGTCGACGGCGACCTGAAGGTCACCGAGGCCCAGCGCCAGGACGCGATCGCCCTGACGCAGCAGGCCGACCACACGGCGGCGCTGAAAGCGATGGAGTCCTTCGGCACGACCGACTTCCGCGAGGACCTGCCGAAGATCACGGTGCCGACCCTGGTCATCCACGGCGACTCCGACGCGATCGTCCCGCTCGAGGGTTCCGGCGCCCTCACCCACGCCGCGGTCCCGGGCAGCCGGCTGCACGTCGTGGCCGGCGCCCCGCACGGTTTCAACGTCAGCCACGCCGAGGAGTTCAACCGCGTCCTGCTGGAGTTCCTCGCCTCCTGACCCCCACTGATCTCCTGCCGGTCACCGCACGGACGTGCGACGAGGAACTGCCGTGCGGTGCCGGCACCGCTGATGACGCACGGCCCGGGACGCCGATCGCAACGATCGGGGTGCCCCACGAGCGGTTCCGATGTCCGCTCAGCGGAAGCCGGTGGTTCTTCGTCGACGGGGCCGAAGACGTTCCCTACAGCAACGAGGTCTGGATGTGGCGCAGACAGCGCCGTCGACCGCTCGCGCGGGGCCTGGCCCTGGACAGCGAGCTGTTCACCACGCTCAACCCGTACCAGCAGCTGAAGCGGGAGATCCACAACGTTCTGCACGAACCTGTCGCGTGGGTCTCCCAGGCGCGGGTGACGCAGTCCCCGCTCTCGGCGCTCGTGCGCCGGCCCCTGCCGTGGCGCCCGGTCCGCGTCGTGCTGGTGCTGACGTCTACGCACGTGGTCGTCTTCTCCACCGGGGACGTGTCCTCGCCCTTCGAAGAACCGTCCTTCGAACGGTTCACCCTGACCGACGCGCGAGCGGTCGGTCGTCGGCAGATCAGGGTCATGGACGTCCGAGGCCGTGTTCGGTGGTTCCGTCTGGAACCCCACGAACCCCCGGCCCGTGGATTCCTCACCCAGCCGCGCAGCTACCGCGCGCGATGACAGGGCTCCTCCCCCGGCAGGACCTCGTGGACCGTCAGGCGGTCGCGATCGCCATCTCCTGCGGCGACCTGCCCGCCACCGCCTCGGCGAGCAGAGGCGTGAGGTGCTCCAGCACGTACGTGGTGCTGAGCGGCGTGAGGAAGTAGATGGCGCCGGCCAGGACGGGATCGGTGAACACCGCCCGACCCTGCTGGACGGCGTCGAGGGAGCGCAGCGTCCCGAAGTCCAGGAGCCGGTCCACCGCTCCCTCCTCCTCGGTCGCGAACACCACGACGTCGGCATCGAGGAGGTCGGTGCGTTCCGCGGAGATCTGCGCCTGCTGTCCCGCCTCGGCCGCCCACGTCTCCAGACCGGGGGTCATCCGGAACCCCAGTTCCGTGAGGAAGTCGGTGTTCACCCCGTCCGGGTAGACGTACAGGACACCCTCGTAGGGCTCGCCCTGCGAGAACGTCGCCTGCTTGCCCGCGAACTCGGGGTGTGCGGCCGCCGTGCGGGCGTAGGCGTCCTCGACCTCCGCGACCAGGGCGTCCCCCGCGGCGGACCTCCCGACGGCGCGGGCCACCTGCCGGGTCTGGTCGGCCCAGTTCGAGAAGTACTTCTCCGAACCCGCGATGCTCGTGACGGTCGGCGCGATCGCCGTGAGCTTGTCGTACTGCTCCCGGTCGAGCCCGGCGTTCGTACCCACGATGAGGTCGGGGGCCAGGGCGGCGATGCGTTCGAGCTGCAGGCCGTCGGACTGGCTGAGGACCTCCGGTTCCGCGCCGCCCAGCAGGTGTTCCGCCCACGGCCACACGGCGTGCGGTCGTTCCCCGTACCACTCGGTGGTGGCGACGGGGACGACCCCGAGTTCGAGCAGGACGTCCTGCTCCGTGAGTCCCACCACGACAACGCGGCGGGGTTCGGCGGGCACGACCGTCTCGCCGAACTGGTGCGCCACCGTGAGGGGGAAGGCGTCCGTCGCCCCGCCGGAACCGGCGGGCGCCGACGCCTCCGCCCCCGACTGCGACTCCGCAGCACCGCAGGCGGCGAGAGCGGTGGACGCGGACGCCACCGCAGCGAGGGACAGGACGGTGCGGCGGGTGAGGGCCGAGCGCCCACGAGACGGAGGGGTGATCACACCGACACAGGTTAGCCTCACCTTGCCTACCGTGACCACCCCTTGCCGTCAGCTGGGCTGGGCCGCCCCGACGTAGACGCGGTCGGTCGGCTGGCGGCGGTCGAGCTCCGCCTGCGTCGCCGCCGGGGTCGTCGTCTTCTGGGTGAGCAGGAGCGGAGCTCCGGTCTCCGCGGCGAACGGCCCGGCGGCGAGGGCGTCGGGGAAGTTGTCCCCGACCGCGAGGACGGCCGAGGTGCTGGTGGGGAAGAACCGGCGTCCCACGGCGACGGACGTGGCGTACCGGTCGGCGCCGGCGAGACGCTCGAAGGTCGCGCCCTGGAAACCGAGGGTCTTGATCTGGTCGAGCACGGCGCCGGAGACCGCCTTCTCGTCACCGAGGACGATGAAGCGGCTCGGCTTCAGCGGCAGGAACTCGTCGGTCAGCGCGGCGCGGATCGGCTCGGGCAGGCTGTTGGGGCGCACGAGCAGGACGGGCGCGCCGATGCTGCCGGCCGCCGCCGCACCCGAGAGCGCGTCGGGGTAGTTCTCACCGGTGGCGAGGAACACGGTGTCGGGGTCGTCGAAGAGGATCTGCGCCACGACGGCCGAGGTGTCGTAGCGGTCCTCTCCGGACAGCCGCAGGGTCGAGTACCCGAGGCGCTCCAGCGACGTCTCGACCTCGGCGCTGACCGACGACGTGCCGCCGACGATGTAGACGCCGAGGGGCTCGCGGGCCTTGAGCTCGGCCAGCGTGGCTGCCGGGAGCGTGTACCGGCCGGTGAGCAGCACGCGGCTCTGGTCGGCCCCGGCGGCGGCCGCCGCGGCGAGCGCGTCGGGGAAGTTCTCGCCGGTCGCGAGGAAGACGGGGGCGTACTGCGCCCCCTCGAAGGCCTGGGAGACGGCGGCCGCCGTCTCGTAGCGGTCGTTGCCGGCGAGGCGCTTGTCGGCGGCCTGGGCGGCGGGCGCGGCGGCCAGCGCCAGGACGGTGGACGCGGCGAGCACGGTGAACAGACGGCGGCGGTGCGGCACTACTTCTCCTCGGGTCGGGCGGTCCGCGCAGCCTGGCACGAGCCCGGAACCTGCTGTGCCGGAACAGTGAGAAGCGCCTGTCCGGCCCAGTCGTCTCTCAGGAGAGCGACGAGACCTGACCTTCCGCAGTCGCCTCGTCGTCGCGACGGAGCCCCACCGTCGACCGTCGAGCCGCCACGACCCCGGCCAGCAGGAGCACCCCCACCGCCGCGGGCAGACTGCGGTAGACGAAGAACGCGTGGATCTGGGAGTGGTTGCTCAGCACGCAGTACCAGGCCGGGACGACGAGCGCCGGGAGGGCGACCGCCGCGAAGATGGCAAGGCCGCGGAGCCCGTGGCGCACCAGCGTCAACGCGACGAGGACCGCGAGCAGCCCCGTCGAGGCCACCACGACGGGGACCGCCGTGACGGAGTGCTCGGTCCAGTAGGTCCAGTTCGCCGTGACGCCCGCGCCGAACGCGTGGGAGACGTCGCCGCCGTCGAGGCGGAACTGACTGACCTCCTGGACGCGGGAGAACACCGACAACCCCTGCCCGAGCGCCCCGATGAACCAGCGGAACACCCACGTGAACCCGAACGCGACCGGCCACGCGGCGCCGACGGCGAGGACGGTCCGCCAGGTCTCCCGCACGTCGCGGGCCGTCGCGTGCGCCACGGCGGCGGCGACCGCCGCACACAGCGCCCACGCCATCGGCGGGACGGTGAGCAGGTCCATGTAGCAGAACAGCGCCGCCGAGAACCCCGCCCCGAGGACCGCCGCCCGCCACCCGCGCGAGGCGGCGACCGCCGTCACCGCGACCCCGGCCGCCACCGTCGCC
Source organism: Kineococcus sp. DHX-1 (assembly GCF_042473625.1). Lineage (GTDB taxonomy): Bacteria > Actinomycetota > Actinomycetes > Actinomycetales > Kineococcaceae > Kineococcus. The sequence goes on from NZ_CP170445.1 coordinate 4,123,083, forward strand.
AGGGCGATGCCGTGGGTGAACGCCCTGTCCGGCATGGCGAGGGCGTTCGTCGTCGCGGCGATCGGCAGGAACAGCGCAAAACCCGCGACCGCACCGAGCCGGCGCGTCACCGCGAGGAACGCCGCCAACACGGCGGCCGCGAACACCCCCGTGACGACGAGGCGCAGGCCGGGGACGTCGGTGAGGGCGAGCACGGGGCGGGTGAGGATCGAGTACCCGGACCAGTAGCGGAAGTAGGTGGCCGGCGTCTGGAAGTCCTCCCCCGCGGCGAGGCGCTGGATCTCCCCCTTGCCGTCGTCGCAGGAGGACAGCCGCGGACCGCCGGTCGTGAGGTTCCACAGGCTGCGCGGGTCGTCCGGCGTCGTGACGCCGTACCCGAGTTCGGCGCACTCGGTGAAGCGGTCGGCGGTGCCGCCCACCCCGTCCGGACCGTAGGGGGCGCCGTAGTCGCCGGTCTGGATGGCCTGGGCGAGGTGCTTGATGATCGGCTCGTTCGGGACGGCCTGCGCGCCCATGAGCAGGACGAAGAACACGACCTGCAGGGCGACGAGACCCGCGACGGCCTTGGCGGCGAACCTCAGCACGCCGTTCACCGACGGGCCGCGCGGTCGTGGCGGACGTCGACCTCGGGGGCCGGACGCACGCCGTCGAGCAGCGTCAGCGGGCTGGGGTACTCGAGGTAGACGAGGCGCGACGCCTCGTCCGAGGCGTGCCGGACGGCCTCGAGGATGACGCCGACCGCCGTGACGACGACCGCGATCATCATGAGCGCCGACGCGAGGATGGCCGTCGGGAAGCGCGGGACGAGGCCCGTCTGCACGAACTCCACGACCACCGGGATGCCCAGGACGACAGCGACGAGCGCGATGAACCCGCCGAGGAGGGAGTGGACGAGCGTCGGCCGCTCGTACCGGGCGAGCCGGACGATCCAGCGCAGGATCGCCCACCCGTCGCGGTAGGTGCGCAGCTTGCTGGCCGACCCCTCCGCGCGGTCCTTGAAGCCGACCGGGACCTCGGCCTGCGGGACGCGCAGGTTGACGGCGTGCACCGTGAGCTCGGTCTCGACCTCGAAGCCGCGGGAGATGGCGGGGAAGGACTTCACGAAGCGACGCGACATGACGCGGTACCCGCTGAGCATGTCCGTGACCGACTCCCCGAAGACCGTGGAGACGACCTGGTTGAGCATCTTGTTGCCGGCCGCGTGCCCGCGGCGGTACGCCGTGACCGTGCTGGCCCGGCGGGCCCCGACGACGTGGTCCAGCCCCTCGGTGATCAGCTTCTGAACCAGCTCCCCCGCGACGGAGGCGTCGTACGTGTCGTCCCCGTCGAGCAGGACGTAGACGTCCGCCTCGACGTCGGCGAAGGCGCGGCGGATGACGTTGCCCTTGCCCGGCCGCGGCTCGTACCGGACCAGCGCGCCGTGCGCCCGTGCCACCTCGGCGGTGTCGTCGGTGCTGCGGTTGTCGTAGACGTAGACCGTCGCCTCCGGCAGCGCCGCCAGCACGTCGTCGATGACGTGGCCGACCGCGGCCGCCTCGTTCAGGCACGGGAGGATCACCGCGACGTGCGGAACGGGGGTGGGCGGGTGGGGCATGGGAGGAGCGTAAGGGAATTACCCGAGCTGACCCGAGACCCTAGGTCCAGAGCATCGCCCGCCGCGCCTTCACAGACGGACAAAAGCGCCCCCGCTACCACTGACGGGGACGCATGGCCCGGGAAGCCCATCGAACGAAGAACACCTGGCTTGGATACCGACGACCTCAGAGGACGCGTCACGACAACGACAGAACGCCGCGGTAGCACAAGCTACCGCGGCGTCCAGTCAGGCGATCAGGAGACGGCGTTCTTCGCGCTCGCCGCCGATGCATCGATACCCTGAACCCGCTGCGTGATCGTCAGCGCGTTACCGGTGACGATGTTCCCCGCGGTCGTCACGGACCACGAACCGTCGGCCGCCGCCGTGACGCTGTAGGTGCCATTACCAGCGGACGACCCCGCACCGGTAGCGGTACCCGTTGCGACAACAACGGTAACGGTGGCCCCCGGGATCGCATTGCCTGCAGCGCCCGAGACGATGTTGGTCGCCGTGGTCGCGGTGATACCGCCAGCGGCCAGCGCCGAAGGCACGACGGCCGAGGACGACGGAATCGTGTTAACCCCGACGGCCGAGCTAGGAGCCCATGCCTGCGGCGTGCTGTTCGTGTCAGTCACGCCCGACACGTTGCTCACGGTGTTCGGGTACTGGATTCCAGCATTAGTACCCGCAGCCGAGATAGCGGGGGCACCCGTCACCGCGATGGAGAGAACATTGTTGTTCGTACCGGTCCGCGTGAACGTTGCATTCACGCCGTTCGTCAACGAGCCAACAGTGTTCGACGTGTTGCCGTCCGTAAGGGTGACACTCGCGTTGGCGGCCGGCGCAGACAGCGGCTCGTTGAACGTGAAAGTGAGGGTGTCACCATTGTTGACGGTGTTGTCGGCCGAGCTTCCTTCCTGGAAGGAGCTCGAGACGGCCACGGGAGCGCTCGGAGCCGCGCTGAGAGACCCGCTGACGTTGCCCACGGCGAGGCTGGCCGACGAGGCCGACGCGTCGCTGTAGACGGCCCCGACCGTACCCAGGGTACGAACCTGGTAGACGTAGGTCCCGGTAGCCGGGGGCGTGATGTCGATGGTGCCCGCGGTGCCGGAGTAGCTCGGGGTGGCGTCGGTCCAGTTGCCCCAAGTGCCCTGAGTGCCGTTGGTCACCGTGGCCACGCGGTACTGCGCCGCGGCAGAGCCGGACACAGCAGCCGTGGGCAGGCCTGAAGTCGCCGCCGTGTAGGACAGACGCAGGCTGTCCGGCACGTTGTCGAAGTTGGTGTCCCGGAGCGCGGCGCTGACGCCGGTGGGAGCGGCCACCTTGTCAGCGGTCAGTGCGAAGGCCACGTTCCGCGTACCCGCAGCAGCTGCCTGGGTGTAGTTGGAGACCGTCACCGTGTCGCCCACACTGAGCTTGTTAACGAAGTCCGAGTACGTCGAACCGGTGTAGGTGTCGCCCGACTGGAAGTTGAACAGCGCAGCAGCCCCGCCACCGGTGTTACCGGTGAAGCTGCCGTTGCCCACCGAAGTCACGGCCACGGTGTAGGAAGCAGCAGCCGCCGCCTCACCCGGAACCAGCGTCACCTGGCCGCCAAGACCGAAGGCGGAGACGGGCGCGCCAGTGCTGTCGACCTGAAGGGCTCCAGCGGAATTGGCCGCCGCGTAAACGAGCGGAACTGCGGTGCCCGTCGTGTTGGCCCCGGTTGCACCGACACGGAAGGTCACCTTGCCGTTGACGACAGGCACGCTGTTGAGCGGGCTGGTCTGAACCCCGTCGATGCCGTTGTAAGACACGATGCGGGTAGCGCCCAGGTCATCGGTGGCCGTAGAGAAGTCGGCCAGGTTGAAGCCAGACTGCTTCGGGAAGGTCACCCCAGTCGTACCGACCGGGAAGCTCGGGTCGACAAGACGGATCGAAACCGCAGACACACCAGCCGGGACCGTGGCGGTGTACTCAACGTAAGACGTGCTGTCGCTGGCCGAGTACGACTTCGACGAGATGCTCGTGTTGCCCGTCGGAGCAACGGTGATCGTCTGGTTCGACGTCACGTTGCCGCCACCCGCCGTCTTGGCGGCAGTGGTCAGACCAGCCGGAACACTGTTCGCGTCCCCGAACACGACTGCCTTGTTCAGGGTGCTCGCGTTCGCCGTGAGGTAGTTCGTGGTCCCGGTACCAAGCGAGTTGGTGCCCAGGGTGAGGAGGATCGGCGCCTTGTTCAACGCAGCCCACGGGCCCGCGGCCAGCGCGTCGATCTTGTCGCCGTTAGCGATCGTGGCCGTCGTGCTCTGGTACTTGCCCTGCTGAACGCCGTATTCGGCGATCTTCTGGGCGGTCAGCGAGCGGTCGTCACCGGCGATGGTGGTGACCGTCGCACCGAGGGCGGTGACGGCGTTCTTCACCGAGTCGGTGATGGCGTTGCCCAGGACGACCACGTTCTTGACGCCACCGGAGGTGATGGCGTTCGCGGTGGCCGACGGCAGCGAGGAAGCGTTGGTCAGCAGGACCGGGGTGCCGTCGAAGGACAGCGGGGAGGCCGCGAGAGCGTCGGCGGAGACCTGGCCGGCGAGGAGGTCCGCGCGGGCGAGGAACACCGTCGACGACTTCGTGCTGCCGAGGTTGTAGATCGCGGCGGCGGTGGCGAAGCGGTCCGCACCGGAGACGACCTGGACCTGGAGGCCCGCGGCGGTCATCTGCGCGAGAGCGGTCGCGTCGACGGAGTTGGAGTCACCCAGGACGATGGCCTTGGTGGCGCCGAGCGTCTTGATGGCGTTGACCGTGTAGGTCGGGACGCTGCTCTTCTGCGTGAGCAGGATCGGCGCGTTGTTCAGACCAGCGGCGTAAGCACCGGCCTGAGCGTCGATCGCGCGGTCGCCGTTGGCGACGACGACGGTCTGCGAGCCGCCGGGGAACGCCGCGGTGGCGATGCGAGCGGCGGTGTCGAAGCGGTCAACACCGGAAACCTGCGAAGCGGCGGGGTCGAAACCAGCTGCAGCCTGGGCCGGCATGGCGGCGAAGCCAAGGCCGGACAGACCAACAAGAGCCGCGACGCCGGCCCCGATACCACGCCGGCGCAACCGGGAGGTTGCTGCGGTCACGATTGCCTCCAAGGCATGTGAAAGTGATGTTCCCCCCCGTGAGGGGCCGGCCCGGTTTCGGGCCTGCGACACCAGCCGCTCCGCTACTCAGCGGAGTGACCCGGTGACAGATCTGAACGTACACGAGAGTCACACCAGCAACACGGGGAGTAACGGAAGATCTCTGCGCGGACCGGCGTGTCGGGTGGCGCACACGGGCTGTGACCTGCGGTTTTACGTCTCACAGGTATTGGTTACAGTTTGGTAACGGGCAGCCTCACCCGTCTCGACGGCCCCAGGTAACCCATCTGGAGTAGTCACACGGGATGGGGTCACCACCCACGCACGAGCCATGACGCTCTGTGGCTCATGTGGGTGACCCACTTCGGACCATGCTCCTGCTGACTCCAACGGGTGGTCGTCGCAGTCTGTGACGGCGGCGATCTTGGGTTGGCTCCCTCGTGAACCGGCCCAACGGGACCGGGTGTCACGCAGTCGGGCGATCCAGCGGGTGGACCCGCCCGTCGAACCCCTGGCCATGACGTTTCACCAGCACGCCTGGCGGGCGGCCCTCTCGGCCGCCGTGCTCGTCGTGTCCGCCCCGCTGCTGGTGGTGGCGTCCGCGCACTGGCGCGACGGACGCCCGGTCCTCCTCGCGGCCGGGCTCGCCTGGCTGGCCGTCACCGTCCTCATGCCGTTCCTTTCGCTGAAGGGCACCCGCACCGGCGTCGTCCGCTTCACCTTCTCCGCCACGCTCTGGGGCACCGGCACCGTCCTGGCCGGCGCCTTCCCGGCCGCGACGGTCGGGCCGGTGCCCTTCGCGCACCTGGCCCACGCGGTCTCACTGGCCGGTCTGGCCCACATCGCGTTCCAGCAACTCCGGCACGCCCGCGTCGCGGGGGACGACCAGCCCCTCCTCGTCGAGGCAGCTCTCTTCGGCACCGTCATGGCTGCCCTGGCCTGGGACGTCTTCGGCCGTACCGGCCACGTCGGCGACGGCTGGTGGCAGGCGAGCGCCTCGCTCGTGGTGCTCATCGCGTCCTTCGTGGCGGCGTCCGCCGTCGTGCTGGCCGTCGAGCACGGCGCCCTGCGCCTGGCCTGCTTCGGGCTCGGCCTCGCGGCCGTGGCCACCGAGGTCACGGCCGTCACGGCCGCGCACTCCCCCCGCGCCGCGGACGTCGCCGTCCTCGTCGCCCTCGCCGGTGGCCTGCTGCTCCTCGCTTTCCAGCCGCGCGGCGGGTTCGTCCGCCACGGCGGGGTGGCCGTCACCCAGGCCGCCCGCCGCCTCCGGCTGGCCGTGACGCTGCCCGGCGCGGCGATGCTCCTCGACATCGCCGTCAACGTCGTCGACCCCCGCGTCGACGGGCTGCTCTCGGCTTACTACGGCGCGGCGATCGTCGCGGCTGCGGTCCGCCAGGCGGCCACCGCCCGCGCCATCGACCGCACCCGCCAGACGCTGTCCTTCCAGGCCCAGCACGACCAGCTCACCGGCCTGCAGAACCGGACGGCCCTCGCCGACGCCCTCGTCGAACCCGACCGCACCCAGTCGCTCGTCATCCTCGAGGTCAGCGGCCTCGACGATGTCACCGACGTCCTCGGCGTGGCCGTCGGCGAGGACGTCCTGCGCGCCGCCGCAGCCAACCTGCGGGAGCACGTCATCCCCCTCGGCGGAAGCACCTACCGCGTCCGCCACGACGAGTTCGCCGTCCTCCTGCCCGGCGGCCCCGACGAGTCCGTCCGCCACCTCCCGCACGTCCTGGCCGCCGTCAGCGCCGCCCCGCTGCAGGTCCCCGGCGCCGGCCGGTTCCCCGTTGCGGCCGTCGCGGGTGTCGCCCGCGTCGACCCGGGTGCCCGCGCGGCCGGCGACGCGACCCTGCCGCTCGTCCATGCCGACCTCGCCCTGCGCGACGCCCGCAGCAACCCCGGCCTCCTGGGCTGGTCGGTCTACTCCGGCGCCGTCGCCGCCCAGCACGCCCGCCGCCTCCTCGTCCGCGAGCGCCTCGCCTCCGCCGTCGCCGAGGGGTGCATCGACGTCCACTTCCAGCCGATCGTCGACTTCACCACGGGCCGCGTCGTGAAGTTCGAGGCCCTGGCCCGCTGGGACGACCGCGAGCTGGGCCGGGTCTCCCCCGTCGAGTTCGTCGCCGTCGCCGAGGAGTCGAACCTCGTCGTGGCCCTGGGCGAGCACGTCCTGCGCCGCGCCGTCAGCACCGCGCACGCCGCCGGGGTGTTCGACGCCGAGGTGCGCCTCGCCGTCAACGTCTCCGTCGTGCAGCTGCAGTCGCCCGGTTTCGCCGACGTCGTGCGCGAGATCCTCTCGGACTACCGCATCCCGGCCCAGCTGCTGACGCTGGAGCTCACCGAGTCGGTCTTCCTCGACTCCGACTCCCCCGCCGAGCGCGTCGTCACCGACCTCGCGCGCCTCGGCTGCCAGATCGCCATCGACGACTTCGGCACGGGCTACTCGGCCTTCGGCTACCTCGACCGGCTGCCCGTCCACGTCCTGAAGATCGACCGCTCCCTCACGCAGTCGCTCACCGGCGAGGGCAACGGCCGCTCCGTCGTCACCGCGGTCGTCGACCTCGCGAACAACCTCGGCCTGACCGTCGTCGTCGAGGGCGTCGAGACCGACGAGGAGGCCGCGATCTGCCGCTCGATGCGCGCGGGCCTGGGCCAGGGCTGGCTCTACTCCGCGGCCGTCACGTCCGACCGGATCGTCTCCGAGCTCGAGCGGGAGTACCCCGTCTCCCCCGAAGCCGTCCGCTGAGCATCACCAGACGTCCCCGGAGCGCCACTCGCAGACCAGCTCCTGGTCCACGTCCCACGCCCCGGCCGGGTCGAGGACCCGGACTCCGCCGTCCTCGTCCGGGGTGCGCTGCGCCCCGGTGACCGTGAGCACCGACAGCGGACCGCGCCACACCCGCCACCCCCGCCGCTCGTACAGCGGGGCGCCCTCCTCCGACGCGGCGAGGAACCCCACCCCGTGCCCGGCGACAACGACCCGCTCCAGCGCGCCCATGACCTCCGACGCCAGCCCCCGCCGCCGGTGCGACGCGGCCACCGCCACGTTCTCGACGTACCCCACGGGCAGCGCCCGCCCCCCGACGAGGAACTGCCGTCGCACGACCGCCCCGTGCCCGACGAGCACGCCGTCGTCGTGGGCCAGGACGTGCCACCCGCCGAAGCCGTGCTCGAAGTCCTCATCGGTGAAGTCCCCGAACGCGGCGTCCAGCAGGGCGCGCAGCTCGGTGCGGGTGGCGGCGGACAGGTCGGCGGTGTGGCAGGCGGTGAGCGTGGTCACGGGGACAGCGTGGCGGGACACCTCCGCACTGCGCGACGTTCCGACACCTCGCGGCCTCCGGAGTGTCGGAACGCAACGCAGTGGAAGTGCTCCACAGGGACGGAGCGTGACGCCCGCCGGGTGGGAGAGGCTGCGCCGCATGCACGACGCCGCCCGCCGCGCCACGCTGCGAGCCCGCGGCGTCACTGACGGACAGCTGCGAGCGGCCGCCTTCCGCTCGCCCTTCCGCGGGGTCCACGCGGACGCCTCGGTCCCACCGAGCGTCGAGCGCCGCATCCGCGACGTGGTCCCCCTCCTGCCGCCGGACGGTGTCATCGGCGGGTGGGCCCGCCGCGTGGTGGCACGGCGCCCGCGACCTGGACGGGGTGGCCCGTGACGGTGCCCTGCCCGTCCTCGTGTGCGTGCCCAGGACGAGGTCCGTGAGACCCCGCCCCGGCTTGCGGATCCTGCGCTCGGACCTGGCCACCGATGAGGTGAGTGTGGTCCGGGGCGTCCCGGTGACGAGCGCCGTGCGCACCGCCGTCGACCTGGCCCGACTGAGCGGGGAGCCCCGGCGGGGCGTGGTCGCCGTGGACGCGCTGTGGGCAGCGGGTGCCACCACCGGGCCTGCCGTCCTCGCGCACCTCGGTGAGCGACGCCTGCGCGGCACCCCGGTCGCTCGCCGCGCCGCCGAGCTGGCGGCGGTCGGTGTCCGCTCCCCGCAGGAGACGGAGCTGCGGATGATCTGGACGCTGGACGCCGGCCTGCCCCAGCTCCTCGTCAACGAGCGCGTCGTCGACGAGGGGGGACGGCACCTCGGCCGCGTGGACCTGCTCGACGAGGAGGCCGGGCTGGCGGGCGAGTACGACGGGCGCGGGCACCTCGCACTGGAGGTGGCGACGGTGGACGACGTGCGCCAGGAGGGGTTGGAACGTCACGGACTGGTCGTCGCCCGGTTCACCGCGATCGACACCCGTCCGGCGCACCGGCGCCGCACCATGCACCGGCTGCAGGACGCCTACCGCCGCGGGCTGGCGACGACCGGACCACGCCGGTGGCACGTCGCCCGTGTGTGACGTTCCGACACCCCGCGACGCTGCGGAGGTGTCGGAACGCAGCACATCAGCGGCGGGTGTCCTCCACCACGAACCCACGGTCCAGGCCGTAGTCGGACAGGTAGTCGCGCACGGCGCGGACCTGCGTCGACCCGATGCCGTCGACGCTCAGGAGGATCTCCGTCACCTCGCGGCGGAACTCGCGCAGCGACACGGGGCGCTGCGTGTTGGAGGCGGCCGGACGGCGCTGCTCCGGCGGCGGGCCGCTGCGGCGGGACTCGACCTTGACGTCGGAGGCCTTCGGGCCGCGCTCGCCCTCACCGAGGGTGAACTCGACGACCGCACCCTCCATGGGGCCGTCGTCGGTGCCGCCCACGACGTCCTTGAAGTGGAAGAAGACGTCGTCCGGCGCTTCAGGGCTCCGGATGAAGCCGAACCCGCGCTCCTCGTCGTACGAACGGACCTTGCCCTTGGCCACTGCACCCACCACTTCCAGCTGATCGAGACCGTGCGGGGTCCATCCTCCCGCACCGTGGGAGTGGTCAAGTCCACGGCACCGTGCGCCGACACCTCCACCATGGCCTCCTCGCTCGCTCCGACGCGCCCCACGCCGGGTCGCGTCGTCGGCGGGCTGGCCATGCTGGTGCTCGCGGGCGCGCTGACGGCGCTGGCCGTCGCGCTGCCGGGCGTGGTGCGGACCCCCCTCGTGGCGATCGGCGCCGCGGCGATCACGGCCGCGGCCCTCGCGCTGATCGTCCTCTACAAGGGCCACAACTCCCACAAGTACCTCGGCGCCGCGATGCTGTGGGGGCTCGGCGCCCTCACCGCGGGCCTGTTCCCCGGGACGGACCTCGGGCCGTTCCCGGTGTCCCTGCTGGCCTTCGCCCTCGCCGGCGCGGGCCTGCTCGTCGTGCTGCTGCAGCTGCTGGTGCGCGCCCGCGCGGGCAGCGACGACCCGCCGCTCGTCGTCGACGCCCTCATGCTCGGCAGCGCCCTGGCCACCGCCGGCTGGGACGGGTTCGCGCGCACGGGCCACCAGGGCCCGCCCGGCTGGTCGGCCGCCGTCGTCCTCGTGCTCGTCGTCAGCTCCCTCGTGGCGTGCTCGGCCATTGCCCTCGCCGTCGAGCAGCCGCGGCTGCGCGTCGCCGCCGTCGGCCTGACGGTCAACGGCGTCGGGACGGCGCTCGCGGCCGTCTGCTTCCACCACCAGTCCGTCGTGGCGTACGTGGCGTGCGCGCTGGCGGCGGTCGGCGGAGGCGTGGGGCTGCTGCGCCTGCCCCGCGACGGCGTCGTCCGGCACGGGGGCCAGGCCGCCGAGCGCGCCGCGCGCCGCCTCGAGACCGCCTCCCTCGTCCCCGGCCCGATCCTGCTGATCGACCTCGTGCTGCTCGTCGTCGACCCCCGCGCCGACTCGGTGCTGTACGGGTTCTACGTCACCGTCCTCGTGACGTTCACGATCCGGCACGCCGCGACGGCGCGGTCCATCGACCGCACGACCGCGCACCTGACGTTCCAGGCGCTGCACGACAACCTCACCGGTCTCGGGAACCGGGCGCTGCTGGAACGCGCGCTCACCGAACCCGACCACGCCTCCTCCCTCGTCCTCGTCGAACTCGTCGGTCTCGACGACATCAACGACGTCCTCGGCGTCAGCGCCGGTGACGCCGTCATCGCGGCCGCCGCCAAGGAGGTCGGGTTCGTCGCCGAGGAGCTCGGGGGCGACGCGTTCCGCACGGCCGGCGACGAGATCGCCGTCGTGCTGCCCGGCGACCCCGCCCAGGTGCTGCGGCACGCCGAGCGCGTCGTCGCCGCCGTCACCTCGGCCCCGCTGACGGTCCCCGGTGCGGCGAGGTTCCCGCTGTCGGCCGCCGCCGGTGTCGCGAGCTGCCCGTTCGGCGACGACTACGACCCCACCGACGTCATGAAGCCGTTCGTGCAGGCCGACATCGCCCTGCGCGACGCCAAGCACCTCGGGCCAGGTTCCATCTCGGTGTTCACCGGGTCCGTGGCCGCCGAGCACGCCCGCCGCAGCCTGCTGCGCGACCGGCTGACGCAGGCCGTCCGCGACGGGGAGGTCGACGTGCACTTCCAGCCCGTCGTCTCGTTCACGACGGGCCGCGTCGAGAAGTTCGAGGCGCTCGCCCGCTGGGAGGACCCCGTCCTGGGTCGCATCTCCCCGGTCGAGTTCATCGCGGTCGCCGAGGAGTCCAACCTCGTCGTGGCCCTGGGGGAGCACGTCCTGCGTTCGGCCGTCCGCTCGGCCTACGAGGCCGGGGTGTTCTCCGTCGGTGTCGGCGTGGCCGTCAACGTCTCCGTCGTGCAGCTGCAGTCACCGGGTTTCGCGGACATCGTCGTCGAGCTCGTCGAGCAGTACCGGATCGCCCCGCACCTGCTGACGCTCGAACTCACCGAGTCGGTGTTCCTGGACGAGGACTCCCCCGCCGAACGCGTCGTCACCGAACTCGCCGGCCTCGGCTGCCAGATCGCCATCGACGACTTCGGGACGGGCTACTCGGCGTTCGGGTACCTCGGCCGGCTGCCCGTCCACGTCCTGAAGATCGACCGTTCCCTCACGCAGTCGATCACCGACGACGTCAACGGCCAGTCGGTCGTGACGTGCGTCGTGGACCTCGCGACGCGGCTCGGGCTGACCGTGGTCGTCGAGGGCGTGGAGACCGAGCAGCAGGCCGCGATCTGCCGGTTCATCGCCGCCCCCCTCGGCCAGGGCTGGCTGTACTCCCCCGCCGTCCCGCGCGAACTCCTCGGGGAGCAACTGGCCCGCGTCTACCCGGTGCCGGAGCTCCTGACGGTCGACGGCGCCTGAGGAACCCGCGGTATCTAGACTGTTCCGGGTAGCTGGGGGTGCCGACACCCATCGGGTGAACGTTCCTGACGCCGCCCCGGGCGGCGCGGCCCTGCCGGTGCGGAGCCTGACGTTCACGGCCCTGTTCGCCGTGGCGGTGTTCCTCGGACGCCTCACGATCCTTGACGGCACGAGCCTCAGTCTCGTCTGGCCCGCCGCCGGGGTGGCGGCCGCCTGGTTCTGCGGCACGCGGAACCGCTGGCTCGACTACCTCCTCCTGGCCGCGGTCACGGTCGTCGTCAACGCGCTGACCGGCGCCGGTCCGGCACTGCTGGCGGGTTTCGTCGTCACGAACCTGGGTCAGGCCCAGCTGTTCGCCACCCTGCGCCGCCGCTGGTTCTCCCCCGGGTCCGGGCTCGGCACGCGCCAGCTGGCGGCCCTGCTCGGCACCGCCGCGACGGCCTGCGCCGTCGGAACCCTCGGGGGAACCCTCACCGTGGCGGCCGCGGGCGGGACACCCAGCTGGCTCGGAGCGGCCGTGTGGTTCACCCGGAACTTCGCGGGCATCCTGCTCGTGGCACCCGTCGTCCTGCGCCTCGAGGCGCGCGTGCACGTCGCGTGGCCCCGGACGCGTCGCGGGCGCGTCGAACTCGTCGCGGCCGTCGCGACGTCCTGCCTCGCCTACGCCGCCGTGTTCTGGGGTCCGTCCGGGATCCCCCTGTCGTTCCTGCCCCTCGCGGCGACGATCTGGCTGGCACTGCGCTTCGACACGACGATCGTCGTCGTCACCGACCTCGTCGTGGCCGCGATCACCGTCGTCGGCACGTTCCACGGGATCGGCCCCTTCGCGGGGATCCAGGACGACGCCGCCCGCGCGCTCGTCGTGCAGGTCCACGTGGGTTTCGTGGCCGCGCTGGGCATGGCCCTGGCGGTCGGCCGCGACGAGCGCGCCGAACTCCTGCGCCGGCTCTCGACCGCCACGACGCAGGCCCAGCAGGCCCACGCGGAGGCGGAACGCAGCGCCCGGTTCTCCGACGCCGTGCTCGCCAGCGTCGGCACCGGCATCGTCGTCGCCGACCCGGGCGGCCGCCTCCTGCTGTTCAACGACACCGCCCGCGCGTGGCACGGCCTGGACGCCGACGACAGCCTCGACCCGGCCCTGCACGCCGACAACTACCACCTCTACGGACCGGACGGCGTGACCCCGCTGACGCCGGCGCAGATCCCCCTGCTGCGCACCCTCGCCGAGGGTTCCGTCAGCGGCGCGGAGATCGTCATCGCCCGGCCCGGGGAGGGTTCGGTGCCCGTCGTCTGCAGCGGCCGCACGGTCACCGACGAGGCGGGCACCGTGCTCGGTGCCGTCGTCGCCATGCACGACCTGTCCGAGGTCCGCTCCCGCGAGGCGCAGCTCGCGAGCGCCAACGCGCAGCTCGAACTGCACGCCGGGCGCGTCGAGCGGCTCGCCGAGGCCTCCCGCGCGGTCCTCGTCGCCGACGACCCGCGGCGGGCCGTCTGCGAGGCCGCCATCGCGGTCGCCGGGGCGCACGGGGCCTTCCTGGCCCAGCCCGACGGCACGGGCCGCCTCGTCGCGACCGCCGCCACCGGGATGCCCGAGGACTTCCGCCTCGACCTCGACGTGCGCCGGGACACCAGCCTGACGCTGTCGAGCTACCTCTTCTGCGAACCGCTCTTCGTCGCGGACGTGGCCCTGCACCCGCAGGCCAACGCCCGTCTCGCGGCCGTCGGGGGACAGGTCTCCGGAGCCTGGCAGCCGGTCGTCGACGCCGACGGGGGCGTCGTGGGGGTGTTGTGCGTCGTGTGGCGCGACCGCGTCGCCCGCCTCGACCCGACGACCGCCGCGGTCCTCACGGGACTCGCGGCCGAGGCGGCGCACGCGTTCTCCCGCGCCGACCTCCTCAGCCAGCTCGCACGGGCCGCCGAGCACGACCCCCTGACGGGCGCGGTGAACCGGCGGCGCTGGGACGACCTCGCCCGCACCGAGATCGCCCGCGCCACCCGGTCGCGGACACCGCTGACGTTCGCGCTCATCGACCTCGACCACTTCAAGCGCTACAACGACACCCGCGGCCACCTCGCCGGGGACGACCTCCTGCGCGCCTTCACGGCCGCCGCCGCCGGGCAGCTGCGGGAGGTCGACACCCTCGCCCGCTGGGGCGGGGAGGAGTTCGCCCTCCTGCTGCCCGACTGCTCGGCGGCGGACGCCGTGGCCGTCGTCGACCGCATCCGCGCCGCGGTCCCGGACGGTCAGACCTGCACCGTCGGGGTCTGCGAGTGGGTTCCCGGTCTGGACGCCCGCGCCGTCGTCGAGGCCGCCGACCGCGCCCTCTACGCGGGCAAGGCCACGCGGAACACGACCGTCGTGGGCTCCGCCGAACCGGTGGTGTCGGCGCCGAAGGCCTTCAGCCTCTAGAACGCCCGCACGAGAACACTCACGTGCGTCGTGCGTGGTCCTGGTACCTGGTCGTCGGAGGAGCCCTGCTCCTGTGGTGCCTGGCCCTGCCCGTGGGGGTGCTCCGCGCGGTCGTCTACGAGGTGCTGCCCGTGGCCTCCGCCGCGGCCATCGTCGTCGGCACCCAGCGGTGGCGGCCGCCGCAGCGCCTGCCGTGGTTGCTCCTCGCCGCGGGGCAGCTGTGCTCGGCGGGAGGGGACCTCGCCTTCAACTGGTTGCAGGTGGTCCTGCACGTCGAGCCGTACCCCTCGGTGGCCGACCTCGGCTACCTCGCCGCCTACCCCCTCCAGGCGGTGGCCCTGGTCCTGCTGACCCGGGGCCGCCGGCTGGACCGGGCGGGCCGGATCGACGTCGCCCTCGTCACCGTGGCCATGGCGCTGCCGCTGTGGGCCTTCCTCGTCGAGCCCACCGTCGAGGGCGGCGGCACCCTGCTGCAGCGAGCGGCGGACCTGTCCTACCCCCTGTGCGATCTCGTCGTCCTCGCGCTCGTCGTCCGGCTGGGGGCGATCGCCGGCGGGTACAACCTGTCCTCGCGGCTGCTGGGCCTGGGCGCCCTCGTGCTGCCGGTGGCGGACCTCACCTTCGCCCTGTTCCGCAGCGACGGGCACCTGCTGGTCCTGAACTCGGCGTGCTGGCTCCTGGCCTACCTGTCCTGGGGTGCCGCCGGTCTGCACCGCTCGATGCGCGCGGTCGCCCACCCCGACGTCCGGCCCGACCCGACGGGCCGGCGGCGGCTGGGGCTCGTCGTCGTCTCGATGCTCGTGGTGCCGGGGATGCTGCTGCTCGAGGCGGTGGGGGCGACGGGCCACCACCTCCTGGACACCGCCCTGGCCGCGCTGCTGATCATCGCCCTCGGCGCCACGCGGACCCAGTTCGCCCTGACGTCCGCCCTGCGCTGGGCCCGGCGCACCGAGCGACTGCGCGCCGAGGTCGAGCACCGGGCCGCGCACGACGCGCTCACGCTGCTGCCCAACCGCGCGAGCGCGCTGGAACTGCTGCGCCAGGCGCAGGAGCGGGCCTCGCGCAGCGGGGCCACGACCGGCGTCCTCGTCGTGGACGTCGACCGCCTCGCCCGCGTCAACGACGCCCTGGGGGACGAGGTGGGCGACGGGGTGCTGCGCGCCGTCGCGCGCACGGTCGAGGACGTCGTCGGCCCCCTCGACCGCGTCGGCCGGCTCGGGGGCGACGAGTTCGTCGTCGTGGTCGAGGACGTCGAGGACGAGGGGGCGCTCGCCCGCGTCGCCGAACGCCTGCGCCGCTTCCCCGTCGAGGCCGCCGGTCACGCGCTGGACCTGACGTGCAGCGTCGGCGTCGCCCTGCAGTCCGCCGGCCGGCGCGCCGCCGCCACCGAGCTCCTGCACGAGGCGGTGACGGCGGCCGCCCGCGCGAAGGCGGCCGGCGGGGCGCGCACGTGGTTCTTCGACGACGCGCTGCGCACCGAGCTCAGCGAGCAGGCGGCCCTCGAGGACGCGCTGCGTGCCGGTCTCGCGGCCGGGGAGCTGGTGCTGCACTACCAGCCCGTCGTCTCCCTGCAGACCGGACGCACGAGGGGCTTCGAGGCGCTCGTCCGCTGGGACCGCCCGGGCCACGGCCTCGTCCGGCCCGACGAGTTCATCCCCGTCGCCGAACGCAGCGACCTCGTCTGCGACCTCGGTCGCTGGGTCATGGCGCAGGCCGCGGGCCAGCTCGCCCGGTGGCGCTCCGACGGCACGGTGGACCAGGACGTGCACGTGGCGGTCAACCTGTCCGGCCGGCACCTGGCCGAGACGACGCTGGTGGAAGACGTCGCGCAGGTCCTGGCCTCCAGCGGGCTGCCCCCGCACCTGCTCGTCCTGGAGGCCACCGAGACGGTCGTGCTCGACGGCCCCGCCGTCCTGCCGAACCTGCACGCGGTCCGCGACCTCGGCGCGCGGTTGAGCCTGGACGACTACGGGACCGGCTACACCTCGATCGAGCAGTTCCGCACGCTGCCGCTGGACGCCCTGAAGATCGACCGGAGCTTCCTCGTCGCGGACGCCCCGCAGGACGTGGCCCTCGTCGGGCTCATGGTCCACGCCGCCCACACCTTCGGGCTGGTCGTCGTCGCGGAGGGTGTGGAGCGGCCCGAGCAGGTCGAGCTGCTGCGCGGCCTCGGCTGCGACCTGGCGCAGGGCTACCTGTTCTCGCGTCCCGTGCCCGCCGGGGAGGTCCCCGCGGCGCTGCGCGGGGCCGTCGTCGTCTGAGCCGGCCTCAGAGGGGCGCGGGCTCGGGGGCCTGCATGACGAGCCGCTCGCGCAGGAACGTCTGCAGGTTCGCGCCCAGCGGGTCGCCCGGCTGCGCCTTCTCGGGGTCGTCCAGACCGCGCTCGCGGCGCGAGATCGTCGGGCCGTCGCGGCGCAGGGACTCCAGGAGCCGGCGCGAGTAGGTGCCGACCAGCAGGCAGTGCAGGGCTTCGGCACGGAGGGTGTCGTCAAGACCTTCGAGCCACTGGTCGTGCGAGGCGATCACGTGAACAGTGTGCACTGCCCCGGTTCACGCGGACGACACCCGTCGGAGGCTGCGCCGGGACGGTCACCGGACGTACCAACGACGTCACCCCAACGGCGCGGCGTCCCTCACGGAGCGCACGCGCGCGACCACCGGGCACACCTCCCCCGCCGTCGCTCGCGGGTGTCGGCACCCGCGGCTAGGGTGCTGGACGATGGACGGGACGAGCGCGGCCGTGGCCGGTGGCGCCTTGAGAGAGGGCCTGCCGGAGGTCCTTCACGGCCAGCCCGGGGCGGTGCTCCTGGTGCGGGTCGAGGACGGCACGGTCCTCTTCGCCAACCCCCTGGCCGAGCAGCTCGCCCCCGGCGTGCGGCTCCCCTGCCCCATCGACGAGTGGTCCCGCCGCGCCGGCCTGGAGAGCTCGTCCGGCGACGACATCAGCGATCCCGCCAACGACGCGTCTCCCCTGTCGCGCATCGCCCACGGCGAGCCGGTCCACGGCGAGCGCGTCACGGCCGCCCGGTCCTCGGACATGTCCCACGAGCGCGAGGCGCTGTGGGTCATCGGGCTGCCGCTGACCGACGCGCCCGTGGACGCCCTGACGAGCCTGGCCCTCGTCGCGCTGCTGCCGCTGCGGGACGCGGGCATGGTCCGCGACGCCCAGCAGTCGGCCGAACGCCTGCACTCGCGCGCGGTCCTGGCCAGCGACCTGTCGTTCACGATCTCGGACCCGAACCAGCCCGACAACCCGCTCGTGTGGGTCAACCCGGCCTTCGAGAAGGTCACGGGCTACGGCCGCGACGTGCTCGGGCAGAACTGCCGCTTCCTGCAGGGGCCGCAGACCGACCGCGAGGCCGTGCGCCGCATCCGGACCGCGCTGGAGACGGGTGAGACCGTCACCGAACTGCTCCTGAACTACCGCAAGGACGGGACGGCCTTCTGGAACGAAGTCGTCATCTCCCCCGTGCGGGACTCGGCGGGCAACGTCACCCACCACGTCGGCGTGCAGTCGGACGTCACCCTGCGGGTGCAGGCCGAGCGCGAACGCGACGAAGCCCTGGCGGCCGCGCGCGACGCGCGCCGTCGGCTGGAGTTCCTGTCCAGGGTCACCGACAAGCTCTCCGAGGTGCTCGACCCCGACGCGGCGCAGGACCTCCTGCCCTCGCTCGTCGTGCCGGACTTCGCCGAGTGGGCGTTCGCGACGCTGCTGGACACCACCGGGCGCACCCGGCACATCCGCGCCTCGCACGCGAACCCGGCCATGGCCGCGGACGCCACGAGGTTCCAGGAGATGCACGCCGACCTCGGGGACAACTCGATCTCCATGCGGGTCCTGCGCGGCGACCTCGGCCCCACCCTCGTCTCCCTCGAGGACGACCACGTCGACGTCGTGACCGCCACCCGCGAGACGGCCGACGTCCTGCGCCGGCTGGGGCTCGGCAGCGCGGTCGTCGTGCCGTTGCGGGCACGGGGCGCCGTGACGGGGTCCCTGACGCTGCTGTCGGGCCCGGACCGTCCGCCGTTCACGGCCGACGACCTCGCCACGGCGACCGACCTCGGTGCGCGCGCCGGTGTCGCCCTGGAGAACGCGCGCCTCTACGCGCAGCAGCGGACCTCGTCGGAGACGTTGCAGCGCAGCCTGTTGACGCCCCCCACGCCGTCGCCGGGCCTGGCCGTCGCGACGCGGTACCACCCCGCGGCCGAGGCCGCGCAGGTCGGTGGCGACTGGTACGACGCGTTCACCCAGCCGGACGGGTCCACCGTCGTCGTCATCGGCGACGTCATGGGCCACGACGTCCTCGCGGCCGCCGCGATGGGGCAGCTGCGCACGCTCGTCCGCGCCCTGGCCTACGACCGCTCCGCCCAGCCGGCCGAGGTCGTCCGCCGCCTCGACGAACTGCTCGAGGGTCTCGGCGTCAGGACGCTGGCGACGGGTGTGGTCCTGCAGCTCGACGCCGGCCCCGGGCAGCGCGGCGTCCGCTGGTGCACCGCAGGGCACCTGCCCCCCGTCGTGGCCGCACCCGACGGCACCGTCCGCATGCTGGAGGGCGACGGGATCGTCCTGGGCCTGGGCTCGGGCCAGCAGCGCGACCAGCACGAGGACGCCCTCGCTCCCGGCTCGCTGCTGCTGCTCTACACCGACGGCCTCGTGGAGCGGCGCGACCGCCCGATGGAGGACCGTCTGGCCGAGCTGCGCTCCGTCGTGCGCGACCTGTCCGACCACGACGTCGAGGCGGTCTGCGACGCGCTGCTGGAGCGGATGCTGCCCGACGGCAGCGACGACGACGTCGCCATCGTCGTGGTCCGGGTCGGCTGACCCGCGGCGTCCCGGCTCAGTCCGCCAGGTCGCACCAGACCGTCTTGCCGGGCTGCTCCTCGCGCACGCCCCAGTCGGCGCACATCGCCGCGACCAGCCCCACCCCCCGGCCCGACTCCGCCGAGGTGTCCGGCGAGGTGTGCCGCGGCCGTTCGGGGCTGCCGTCGCTGACCTCCAGGTGCAGCACGCCGTCGCGGCAGTCGAGGTGGGCGCGCAGCGGCGGGGCTCCGTGCTCGACGGCGTTGACGGTCAGCTCCGAGACGGCCAGCAGGGCGCGGTCGAGGAGGTCGCCACCGTGGTCGGGGCAGACCCGGTCCCGGACGAAGGCGCGGGCCCGACGCGCGGCGCTGAGGTCCGCGGGGAGGTCCAGGTCCGCTCCCGGAGTGGTTCTGCACACAGGACCATCGTGCGGCCCGCCCGCCGCTCACGCTTCTGGTAGAGCGTGCAACCACCCCAGGGGGCGGCACCGGTTGCCCCGGGTTAGCGTGGTGCCCGAGCGCAACGGTGCGCACGTCCCCCCGCCCACCCGACCCCTGGAGCAGTCGTGCCCACCACCGTCAAGGCCTACGCCGCCACGTCCGCGACCGAACCGCTGACGCCCTTCGAGGTCGAGCGTCGCGACGTCGGCCCCAAGGACGTCAAGATCGACATCAAGTTCGCCGGCATCTGCCACTCCGACATCCACACCGCCCGCAGCGAGTGGGGCCCCGCGACGTACCCCGTCGTCGTCGGCCACGAGATCGCCGGGATCGTCGAAGAGGTCGGCTCGGAGGTCACGAAGTTCAAGGTCGGCGACCGCGTCGGCGTCGGCTGCATGGTCGACTCCTGCGGCGAGTGCAAGAACTGCCTCGCCGGAGACGAGCAGTTCTGCCTGAAGGGCAACGTCGGCACGTACAACAGCGTCGGCAAGGACGGCCAGCCCACCCACGGCGGGTACTCGCAGGCCATCGTCGTCACCGAGGGCTTCGTCTGCGGGATCCCCGAGGGCATCGACCTCGACGTCGCCGCGCCGCTCCTGTGCGCCGGGATCACGACCTACTCGCCGCTGAAGCAGTGGGGCGCCGGCCCCGGCAAGAAGGTCGCCGTCGTCGGCCTCGGCGGGCTCGGCCACATGGCCGTCAAGATCGCGCACGCCATGGGCGCCGAGGTCACCGTGCTGTCGCAGTCGCTGAAGAAGCAGGAGGACGGCCTCCGCCTGGGCGCCGACCACTACTACGCGACGTCCGACCCGGACACGTTCAAGGCCCTGCGCGGGCAGTTCGACATCATCGTCAACACCGTCAGCGCGATGCTCGACTTCGACGCGTACCTCTCGCTGCTCGACGTCCGCGGCGCCATGGTGAACGTGGGCCTGCCCGAGAAGCCGCTGTCCCTGAAGATGTTCTCCGTCGTCATGGGCAACAAGAGCTTCTCCGGTTCCAACATCGGCGGCATCGCCGAGACCCAGGAGATGCTCGACTTCTGCGCCGAGCACGGCATCGGGTCCGAGGTCGAGGTCATCGCGGCCGACAAGGTGAACGAGGCGTACGAGCGCGTGCTCGCCTCCGACGTCCGCTACCGGTTCGTCATCGACACCGCGACGCTCTGACCACCGCTCCCACCGCCTGACCGCGCCCTCCGGGGGCGGGATCGCTGACGCATCCGGCTCGTCCTACGAGCTCGCCGCGTCGGCGATCCCTCCCCCGGAGGGCGTTCGTCGTCCCCCGGACGTAGCGTCGCGACCATGGACATCGGCATCATCGGCGCCGGAAACATCGGCGGAAACCTCACCCGCGCGTTCTCGCGCCTCGGCCACACCGTGAAGGTCGCGAACTCCCGCGGACCCGAGACGCTCGCCGACCTCGCGCAGGAGACGGGGGCGACCGCGGTCGCCGCGGAGGACGCCGCGCGCGGCGTGGAACTCGTCGTCGTGACGATCCCGCAGGGCAAGGTCCCGGACCTGCCCGCCACCCTCCTCGACCCGCTGCCCGACGGCGCCGTGGTCGTCGACACCGGCAACTACTACCCGCAGCAACGCGACGGCCGCATCGACGCGATCGAGGGCGGAACCCCGGAGACGGTGTGGACGGCCCAGCACCTCGACCCCCGCGGGCGTCTGCAGTGGGTGAAGGCGTTCAACGGGATCATGGCCGAGCACCTCCTCACGGCGGGCCGGCAGCCGGGCGACCTCGAGCGGCGCGCGCTGCCGATCGCCGGGGACTCCGCCGACGCCAAGCGGGTCGTCGGCGGTCTCGTCGACGAGCTCGGGTTCGACGTCGTGGACGCCGGCTCCCTCGCCGACTCCTGGCGTCAGCAGCCCGGGACCCCCGTCTACGGGGCCGAGGCCGGGGTGGACGGCATCACCCAGGCCCTCGCGGACGCGCCCACCGAACGTCCGGCGGAGTTCCGCGGCTGACACCGTCGAGCCTCCCGCAGGACCTGTCGACCACCAGGCACGACCCCCGCGGGAGGCACCCGGCTGCGCCGCGCCCGACCTCGCGACACAGAGCTCGGTCGACGCGGCGACCGGGGTGCAGACGGTGATCAGGCGCGTGCGGGTCTGACCGTGTCCTTCCCGGGGGCAGACTCGGGGCCGTGCCCCGGATCCTCGTCGTCCCCGTCGGCAGCGTCCCCGACGTCGCCCCGCTGCGCGCGCTCGCGGACGTCGAGGTCCTCGCCCCCGACGACCCCGGGCTGACCGGCGCCCTGGGCCGCGCCGACGGCCTCGTGGTCTGGGACGGCATGCACCCGGCGCTGGAACGGGGATGGACCGCGGCGGACCCGCGGCGGCTGCGCTGGGTCCACACCTCCAGCGCGGGACCGGACCGGCTGCTGTTCCCCGCCCTGCGCGACCACCCGTGCGTCCTGACGTGCAGCCGCGGGGTGCTCGACACCGACATCGCCGAGTACGTCCTGGCGAGCGTGCTCGCCGTCCTCAAGGACCTGCCCGGGACGGTGCGCCGGCAGGCCGGGCACCGCTGGGAGCACCGCACCACGCGCAGCCTCGCCGGGACCCGGGCGCTCGTCGTGGGCGCGGGGTCGATCGGGACGCGGGTGGGCCAGGTGTTCGCCGCCCTCGGCGTCGCGGTCGACGGGGTCGTCCGCACGCCCCGGCCCACGACAGCGCCCTTCGGCCGGCTGGTCGGCCCCGGCGACCTGGCCCACGTGGCGGGGGACTACGACCACCTCCTCGTCACCGCACCGCTGTCGGAGGCCACCCGGGGACTCGTCGACGCCCGTGTCGTGGACGCGCTGCGCCCGGGTGCGGTCGTCGTCAACGTGGGCCGCGGGCCGGTCGTCGACGAGGACGCGCTGCTGCGGGCCCTGCGGGCGGGACGGCTCGGCGGGGTGGTCCTGGACGTGTGGGCGCGCGAGCCGCTGCCGGCGGACAGCCCCTGGTGGGACGAGCCCGGCGCCGTGGTCTCCCCGCACCTGGCCGGGGACGCGGCCGGTTTCCGCGAGCGCCTGGAGGCGCTGCTGCACGAGCAGGTGCGCCGGTTCGTCACCCGGGCCGAGCTGCTGCACGTGGTCGACAAGGAGCACGGGTACGCGATCACCCCTACGGTGAGCGCGTGAGCTCGGACATCCGTCGTGTCGTCGTCGTCCTGAACCCCAACAGCACCGGTGACGGGCCCGCGAACGCCGAACGGCTGCGCGGGGAACTGGACGGGACCGTCCCCGTCGAACTCGTCGAGACCCAGCACGCCGGGCACGCCGAGGAGATCGCCCGCGACGCCGTGCGCGAGGACGACGGCACGCTCGTCGTCTCGGCCAGCGGCGACGGCGGCTACCACGAGGTCGTCAACGGCGTCACCACCGCGGGGCGCGGACTGGCCGCCGTCCTGCCGTCGGGCAACGCCAACGACCACGCCACCGCGACGCAGGACCGTCCTCTGGCGCAGGCGATCCGGGACGTCGTCGAGGGCGGGCGCCCGACGCGCATCGACCTGCTGCAGGTCAGCGGTGAGGGCAGGTCGCGGGTCGCGCACTCCTACGCGGGCGTCGGCATCACGCCCGTCGCGGCGGCGGCCCTCAACGAGCACGACCTCGACGCCGTGAAGGAGTCGTTCCTCGTCGTCCGGGCGTTCTGGCGCTACCGGCCGATGACGATCACGCACGACGGGCAGCAGATCGACCTCGACAGCCTGGTGTTCGCCAACATCGACCGGATGGGCAAGTACGCGCAGCTGTCCGACGACTCCGCGCCCGACGACGGCCGGTACGAGACGCTGCTCATCCGGCACCGCAGCAAGCTGCGCCTGCTGGCCGACTTCACCCGCGTCCTGCGCGGCGTGCACCCGGTGAAGTCCCGCTCGGAACCCTTCGAGTTCCTCACCCACTCCCCCATGCCGCTGCAGCTGGACGGTGAGGTGTTCCACGTGGACGGGGGGTCGACCGTGACGGTGCGCTGCCTACCCCTCGCCCTGCGGACGGTGCGCTGAGGCGTTGCGCGCCACCGTGTCCTGCGTCTCGTCGAGGATCTCCCCGGCGCGCCGCAGCGACGCGGCGAGGGCGGCCGGTCCCCGGCCCGGGGCGGCCAGCAGGGCGTGGACCCTGTCCGCGAAACCCGTCGGCGCACCGGCGAGGCGGCCCGTCGCGGTGACGGCTCCCTTCTCGTTGAGCACGAACCGGCCCGCGTGGGCGTGCAGGGCGTGCGCGCACAGGAGCAGGACGCGGAACAGGCAGCCTGCGACGTAGGCGCTGTCCCCGCGCGGCACGGCCTTCGCCGCCCCGCCGAGCAGGAACCGCGCCTCGTCGAGCCGCCCGACGACGGCGTCGCGCAACGCGGGCGGGAACTCCGCCACGCTGCGCCGCAGCGCGGTGAGTTCCCCGCTGGGGTCCGCCAGCAGAACCCCGTGGGCGAGTTCCCCGGCGTACGTGGTGCCCGGGAAACCCAGCGGGTGCCCCACCTGGAAGTGCCACTCGAACCGACCGTCGACGGCGTCGGAACAGCTGCGGGCGACGCGGTCCACGTCGCGGTAGAGCCAGTCCACGGCGGTCCCGTCCACCCGCAACCAGCCCCCGCCGTCCACCCACGGCCCCCACCCGCCCGGGGCGACGAGACCGGCCGGGGCGTCGGTGGTCTCGTCGGCGAGCGCCTGGAGGGCGTCGAGGTCCAGGGGCGCGCGGTAGTACAGGCCGAGGTCGATGTCGGAGTCCGGGGTGTGCTCCCCGCGGGCCCGGCTGCCGCCGAGGCTCACCCCGACGATCCCGGGGACGCGGACGAGGCGGTCGGCCAGGGTGTTCAGGTCCAGGGACACCCGCCGACCCTCACCGCAGCGCCGCCGCGGTGTCCAGCGGTTTCAGCCGAGGAAGTCCCCCACGAGGCCCGCGACCTGCGTCCGGAACTCCTCGACGTACCCGTGCCGGGCGCCGTCGAGCACGACGAGCTCCGCGGCCGGGATGCGGTCGGCGAGCAGCCGCGCGTTGGCCGGGGGCGTCAGCCGGTCGTCGCCGCCGTGGACGACGAGGGTCCGGGCGGCGACGAGCGGCAGCAGGTGCCAGCCGTCGTGGCCGGTGCTGGCGCCGTGGTGGGCGCGCCGCACGCGGGGCGTCCCGGTCGGGGCGAACCGGGCCGCGACCTCGGGGTTCCGCGCCGACCACGCCGGGGTGAAGAACAGGTCGGCCAACCCCTGGCGGCCGGCGGCCGACCCGGCGTGCCGCAGGGTCCGGGACACGGCGTCGTCGCACGGGACCTCCTGCGCCCCACCGGGTCCGGTCGCCCCCAGCACGAGCCGGTCGACGCGTTCGGGGAAGCGGGCCGCGAGCACCTGGGCGACGCGGCCGCCCATCGAGAACCCGTGGACGTGGGCCCGGGCGACCCCGAGGGCGTCGAGGACGGCCACGGCGTCGGCAGCGAACAGCGCGGTCGTCCAGCCGTCCGGGCCCGGTCCGCCCGTGCTCGCCCCGGTCCCGCGGGTGTGGACGACGACGCGGGTGCGGCCCGGCAGGGCGGTGACCAGGCCGGCGGCGGTCTCTGGCCCCAGGCTCTGCCCCTGCAGGAGCAGCACGACGGGGCCCGTGCCGGTGACGTCGGCCGCGACCTCGACGGGCCCGTCCGCCCCGGCCGGGTCGACGGGCACCAGGACGCGTGCGGTCGGCTCGGTCGGCACCGGCCGAACCTACTGCTCGAGGGCCACCGGACCCCGGTGGGCGTGCTTCACCACGTACATCCGGGCGTCCGCCGCGGCGAGCAGCGCCTCGACGACCGCAGGGACCAGGTCGTCGTCCTCCGGCCGCCCGGCCGCGAGCGCCCGGGGTTCCTCCCGGACGGCGCCGATGCTGGCCGAGGCCTGGACGACGGTGCCCTCGACGGTGAACGGCTCGGTGAGCGCCGCCCGCAACCGGTCGACGACGGCCTCGGCACGCGCCTGCGGGTCGGTGACGAGGACGGCGAACTCGTCCCCGCCCCACCGGGCGGCGCAGTCCTCCTCGCGGACGCAGGCCCGCAACCGGGCCGCGACCCCGCGCAGCAGCTCGTCGCCGGCGGCGTGGCCGAGGGTGTCGTTGACGGCCTTGAACCGGTCGAGGTCGACGAAGGCGACGACGACGGTGTCCCCCGTGCGCAGCAGCGAGCGCACGGCCTCGGCCGTGCGCTCGGAGAAGCGGCGTCGGTTCTCCAGCCCGGTGAGCGGGTCGACGTGGGCCAGGACGTCGAGCTGCCGCCGCTGCCGTTCGGCCGTCACCAGCAGGCGGCGGTGCTCGTCGAGGGCGAGGAACTGCCGGCCCATGACGAGGACGGCCATGAGGAGCAGCGCCACCAGGACCAGGCGGTCCGACGACGCCCACAGCCGGACGGCGCCGAGCACCGTCGCCGGGCCCATCGCCAGGTACGGCACGAACCAGCCGAGGGACCCGACGCTGGGCGCCCGGTCCACCCGTCGGTGGTGCGGGTGGTTGCGCGCCCCGACGGCGAAGGTGCCGAACGCCGCGATCCAGGCGAAGTCGGAGAACCCGCCCGTGGCGAAACCGCCCTGGGCCAGGACCCCGTAGACGTAGACCGCGTCGGCCAGGGTCTGCGCCGTGGCCGCCACGAGGCAGAAGACGCCGACCCGGGTCGCCCCGAGGCGGGCCATCTGGATGATCGTCGTGGTGAGGAAGACGAGGTCCAGCAACGGGTAGCTCAACGGCAGGACGAGGTCGGCCGCGGGGTAGGACGAGAGCCGCACGGCGTCCCCGAGCCAGCCGACCCAGACCACGGTCAGCAGGGCGGTGCCCAGGAGCAGGCCGTCGAGCAGCGCGGCGAGGCCCAGGTGCGAGCGGGCGCGGCCCCACAGGTGGACGAGGCCGGAGAGGACGAGGGTGAGTGAGAAACCCAGGAAGGGGCCGTCGGCCCACGTGGTCGCGTCCTCGATGAGGCCCAGGACGTCCTGCGCGGTGTAGACGACCTGGCCGGCCCCCCACAGGCCGCAGGCCGTGGCGAGCAGCACCCAGCTGCGGCGGGCCCAGCCGGACGGCACGTCCCGCCACGCCGACCGCGCCAGCAGCCCCGCCGCCAGGAAGGCCGCCAGGGCCTCACCCACCCCGAAGAGGAGCAGCGAGGCCGTCGACCCGCGCCCGAAGAGGGATTGCGCGACAGCGAGGCCGACGAGGACGGCGGCGAGGACACCGAAGTCCGCGCCGAGGCGACCGGCCGCGCTCAGCGCGTCCCACCCTCGCCTCGACCAGGTCCGCACGATCTGCTGATCGTCCCAGGTGCGCGTCGACTGGACCCCCCGTCACCCGTCGGCCGGGTGGCGTCACCCGTCCGGCGGTGGGGCGTCAGCCCTCGGACGCCCCGGGGACGTCGCCCGCGCTCGGCGGGCGCATGAGGCCGAGCAGCGGTGCGGTCGTCAGCCGCTGCCGCACGAGCGCGGCCGCGGCGAGCAGGACGACGAGCCCGAGGAACGCCAGCGGCCAGAAGTTCGTGGCGAAGGCGACGCCGAGCAGCGCGAGCACCACCACGACGGGGACGACGAGCGGCATGCGGTTGTACCAGCGCGGCTGCAGGACGGCCGCGGCGTACCACCAGGCGACGGCCGCGACGCGCTCGTCGGGGTGCCGCCGGCCCTGCCGGGCCAGGGCGATCGCGTCCTGCCGGTCCTCCCGCGGCAACGTGTGGAAGGCGCGCAACGCCGTCTCCCGCCGCTGCGGGGTCATCTCCGGCCCCACGACCGCGCCCATCGTCCTGCTCCCACCGTCGTCCCGTCCCCGGACGGCACGTCCGGGGTGGCGGAGGGCATGGGATTCGAACCCATGAGGAAGGAGTGGGTACCTCCCTAGCGGTTTTCAAGACCGCCGCCTTCAACCACTCGGCCAGCCCTCCCGGCCGCACCGGACCCCGCGAGCGGGTCGGCGCGGGGCCCAGTCTGCCAGCTAGCCCGGCGCCCTCGACCGGCTTCCCGCCCGCGAGCGCAGCACGACCCCTTCGCGCAGCAGCAACTTGCGGACGCGGGTCAGGCTGTAGCCGGTGTCCAGGGAGATCTGGGCGATGCTGCGGCCCTGCTCGTACTGCTCGCGCAGGACGCGCTGGGCGAGCAGGCGCTTCTCCTCGGTGAACCACTCGCCGAGCTCGGCGGGCGGCAGGTCCTCCAGTCCCATCACGCCTCCTGCAGCGCGGCGACGCGCGCGACCATCGCGTCGAGCCGGTCGCCGTCGCCGGCGAGGACGAGGTGCTCGACGTTGCGCAGCCGGCCCACGGAGCCGACCTTCTCCCCCGCCCGGTTGTGGATGCCGATCTTCGCGCCGACGTAGCGGTCGCTCTCGAAGGACAGGGTCCGCACGTCCTGGCCCCGGGCGCGGCACATCTCGACGAGCTCGGGGAGGGCGACGTACCCCTCGTCGGAGAAGCTGAGGACGACGGTTCCGGCCCGCACCCGGCGGACCGTCTCGGCGAGGGCGGCCGGCATGGTCCGGCGTCCGTTGAAGACGCTGCGGCTCACGGCGTCCCGGCAGTCGGCGCGCTTGGCCGCGACCCCGTACGGCTCGGGCCGGTCCCAGCGGACGAGCGTCTCCCAGACGTGGTAGTTCGCGAAGTAGCGGTGCTTGTTGTACGGCGGGTCGAGGTAGGCGACGTCCACGGGGGGCAGTTCGTCGACGACGCTCGCGGCGTCGGCGCGGACCGCTCGTCCCGTCCCCGGGGTGAGGACGGGCGGCCGCAGGTGCAGCTCGCGGGCCGAGCGGCGCGACCACTCCTTGAGGTAGGCCATCTGCACGCCCACGGTGGAGTCGACGGCGTCGGCGGCGCGCAGCAGGCTCGTCAGCAGCAGGGGTCGCAGCGGGGAGTCGCCGTACAGGTCGTCGATGCCCTGCCGGACGGCGTCGATCCGCATGCCGTTGCGGGGCTGGAAGTACCGCGAGCGTTCGCAGAACACCTCGGTGACGTACCCGCGGACGGGCTCCAGACACGCGAGCCGGTCCAGCGCCTCGGCGACCTCGGCGGCGTCGACGCTGTCCGCGTCGGCCTCCACGTAGCACTGCGCGAGGACCTCGCTGTAGCTGGCGGTGTCGACGGCCGTGACGTCCATCCCGCGGCGGCACATCTCCTGCGCCACGCGCGTCGTGCCCGTGAAGAGGTCCAGACCGGTGCGGGCGCCGCTGGCCGCGAACAGCTCGCCCAGGACCGGGACGAGCCGTCGTTTCGAGCCCAGGTACTTGATCACGCGACCCCCTCCGCAGCAGCCGTCCGCGCCGTGCCTGCACGCGGGGCCGATCGTGCCGCACGGGTCCGACACGACCCCGGGACCGCCGCGCGGACACGCCGCGCCCGGCGGGGCGGGCGGTGCGGGTGGGGTAGCGTCGGGCGACCCGTCCGCCGATCACCGAGCGAGTTCCCGTTGGCCGAAGCCCTCCGCTGCGTCGTCGTCCTGCCCACGTACGACGAGGCCGACAACATCACCGGCATGCTCGAGCGGATCCTCGCCTCCGCCGTCGCGCCCGACGTCCTCGTGGTCGACGACTCCTCCCCCGACGGCACCGGCGCCCTCGTCGAGCAGGCCGCGGCGCGGTACCCGCAGGGACGGGTGCGGTTGCTGACCCGGACGTCGAAGGACGGCCTCGGCGCCGCGTACCGCGCCGGTTTCGCGCACGCCCTGGCCACCGGCGACCACGACGTCGTCGTGCAGATGGACGCCGACGGCTCGCACCCGGTGGAGGCGCTGGAGCGGATGCTCGCGCAGATCGCGGCGGGTGCGGACCTCGTCCTCGGTGCCCGGTACGTGCCCGGTGGTGCCCTCGACGACGCGTGGCCCTGGTACCGCAAGGCGCTCTCGCGCGGCGCGAACGTCTACGCCCGCGTGCTGCTGCGCGCCCCCGTCGCCGACCTCACCGGCGGGTTCAAGGCGTGGCGCGCGGACCTCCTCCGCTCCCTGGACCTCTCGCAGCTGACGGCCGCGGGGTACGCGTTCCAGATCCAGACGACGCTCGCCGCCCTGCAGCAGGGCGCGACCGTGCGCGAGGTGCCGATCCTCTTCACGGAGCGGACGCACGGGACGTCGAAGATGTCGAAGGCGATCATCCGCGAGGCGATGGTCGCGGTGCTGCGGATGCGCCGTCACGGTCCTTCCGGCCGTCCCTGACGCCCGTCACCCCTCGCCACCCCTCGTCGCACCGATCTGGGGCGCCCCCGGCGGGTCAGGAGGAGGCGGCGGGGGCGGACAGGTTGACCATCCAGTGGATCCCGTACCGGTCGACGAGGGCGCCGTACTCGTCGCCCCACATCTGCGGCTCCAGCGGCGTCTCGACCGTCCCGCCCTCGGCGAGGGCGGCGAAGGCGGGGCGCAGGACGTCGGCGTCGTCGCCGGTGAGGGCGACGGTGATGCTGGCGCCGGGGGTGAAGTCCATCCCGGGCGGCACGTCGGAGCCCATGAGCAGCCAGCCCTGCGGGGTCTTCAGCTGGGAGTGCATGACGAGCTCGGGGTCGACGCCGGGCGGGGCGCCGAACTCGCCGAACGTCGTCAGGTCGAGGGTGCCGCCGAGGACGTCGCGGTAGAAGGTCGTCGCCTCCTTCGCCTGTCCGCGGAAGCTGAGGTAGGGCGACAGGTTCGAGGGCACGACGGCCTCCTGGGACGCACGGACCGGACCCCGAGAAGTTACCGGGGCCGACGGCCCGGCGACCAGGGGTGATGACCACCCGGACTGCGGGGAGTGACGGGTGGTGACTGTGACCTCTTCGTGATTGTGTCCACCCGACCGGTCTGGGAGGGTCGAGCGGACAGCAGTGTCACGGACAGTCCGCGCCGTTCCCCGCACGGTGCGTGCCGTCGGGTCGCGCGGTCACCACGACACGTTCAGCGACAGACGGCACGTCCGCGGGAGGACCACCGGTGCGAGGCCAGGGTGACGACGCGGACGCCGTCGCCCAGCTCCTGGACCTGGCCCGGGACATCTTCGGCACCCCCGTCGTCGCCCTCACGCGCCCGACCCGCGCCAGCCCGCACCACGTCGATCAGACGAGCAGCGTCCTGGACCCGCACGCCACGGTCCGGCTGCTGGCCGACACCGACCTCGCCGCCACGCCGCTGGGCGTGGACGTCGTCCGGCCCGACGGGGTACCCGGCGGCCGGCTCGTGGGGGTCGGTCCCGCCGACACGTCCGAGGACGACCTCGCCTCCCGCCAGCTCGAGGCCCTCCACGTCGTGGCGGCGCTGGTCGCGGGGGTCCTGCACCACCGCGACCGCCGCCGCGCCGAGCGGGACGAGCGGCTCGCCTCCCTCGACGCCTTCGTCGCCGGCACCGGCCGCACGACCGTCCTGCAGCCGATCGTCGACCTGCGCACGGGCGCGACGGTCGGGGCGGAGGCGCTGAGCCGCTTCACCGGGCCGGAGGGGTCGCCGCGCCGGCCCGAGCAGGTGTTCACCGACGCGCGGACGGCCGGGATCGGCCTCCGGCTGGAGCAGGCGGCCATCGCCTCGGCCCTGCCCCTGCTGCGGTCCGTCCCCGCCGGCGCTTACCTGAGCGTCAACGCCTCCGCCGAGGCGCTGCTGGAGGGCTCCACCCACGACCTGCTGCTCTCGGAACTGCCGGACCGGCTCGTCGTCGAGATCACCGAGCACGACCCGGTCGACGACTACGACGCCCTCACCGAGGCCACCGCGGAGCTGCGCCGGCACGGCGTCCGCATCGCCGTGGACGACGCGGGAGCGGGGTTCGCCAGCCTGCAGCACGTCCTGCAGCTGACCCCGGACATCGTCAAGCTCGACATCGCCTTCGTGCGCGGCATCGACGCCGACCCCGCCCGCCGCGCGGTGGCCCGGGCCCTGGTGGGTTTCGCCTCGGAACTGGGGTCGACGATGGTCGCCGAAGGCGTCGAACACCCGGACGAGCTCGCGGTCCTAGAAGAGCTCGGGGTGGAGTGCGGCCAGGGCTACCTGCTCGGCCGCCCCACCGCGGACCCCGTCTGGGGTGGCGGGCCCGAGGCGACGACCGCCGTCGTCACCCCGTGACCCCCCGGACGACGAGAACCCCCCGCCCGGCAGGGCGAGGGGTTCCGGGTCCGGCGCGTCAGAACGTGACGATGCTCAGCGCGCCCTTGCCGTAGCGGGCGACCGAGACCGTGAGGTCCAGGCGGCTGCCCGTGCGGGTCGCCCAGTCGGCCACGTCGGGGCGCAGGGCCTCGCCGGGCACGTAGGACGCGTACAGCTTCAGGTGCGCGGCACCCTCGACGTTGAACAGGGACGCCATGATGTTGAGGACCTCGCGCGAGTTCACCGCGAGGTTCTCCGGCAGTTCCTTGTCGTCGATGGCGTCCTCGCTGGCCCCGGGGGGCAGCAGGCCGATCGCGGCACCGGCGTGGGCGGCCAGCGCGAAGTCGAAGACCACGACGGCCTTGGACTTCAGGTGGTCGTCCACGTAGAGCCCGACGAGGGAACCGGGCTTGCCGCCGACGGGCAGCGGGCGACCGTCGGACAGGTCGACGTCGCGGTTGAGCAGGTCCGAGAGCAGGTTGCGGATCGCGAGGTTCGACGGCAACGGGTTGACGTCGAACTTCACCTCACCCTGCGCCACCGACGACTCGACGGCACCGGAACCGGCGTCGCCACCGAGGACCGGGGCCAGGGCCGCGGCGAACGCCTCGGGGGTGAAGGGCTTGGCGATGAGGAACAGGGCGCCGGCGGCCGCCGCCTTCTCCCGCATCTCCTCCGAACCCTCCGACGTCACGAAGCCGAACGGCACGTCGATGCCCGAACCGCGCAGGTTCTGCAGCATCTCGATGCCCGTGGCCTCGGGCATGTTCCAGTCGGAGAGGACGATGTCCGGGTTCTCCTTGCGGACCGCGTCGAAACCCTCCTTGCCGTTCTCGGCCTGGACCACCTCGACCCAGTCGTACCCGGCCTGGCGGAGGGTGCGGATGACGATCTGACGCATGACGCGGCTGTCGTCGACCACGAGGGCCTTCACGTCGTCATCCCCCCACGTTCTCGGAACCGTTGCCGCCGGCCAGCCACACCTCGAAGGTCAGCCACTGACCCTTCCAGTTGGCGTCCAGACGCGCCGCGAGGCGGTCGGAGGCGCCGTGCAGGGGCAGCGCGGTGGAGACCACCGGCAGACCCAGCGGACCCGCGTCGGGGACGAGCGCCTTGATGTTGCCGCCGACGATGTTCGCGACCTCACCGAGGGAGTCGTAGACGTCCTCGTCGGTCAGCTCACCGTCCTCCTGGAGCAGGGCCTGCGCCAGGGGCAGACCCAGGGTGCGCTCCACGCTGACGGTGACGATGCCCGGGCGCGCGCCGGAGATCGTGACCGACGCGCAGTAGATGTCGCCCTCGATGTCGTGCTGGTCGAAGGACGGCAGCAGGAACTCGGTGTGCGCGAAGTAGGACGCCCACATCGCGTCGACGATCTGGCCCAGGGCCTCGTCCTCGACGTAGTCGGTGGGTTCGTCGTAGAACTCCTCGACCAGTTCGGTCATGCCTGGACCCCTTCCGGGAGCAGGCCGAGCAGGGAGAGCTTCTCCTCCAGCGACTCGACCGTGAACGGCTTGATGAGGTACTCGTGCGCGCCGGCGGCCAGCGCCCGGACGATCTGTCCGTGCTCGGCCTCCGTCGTCACCATCATCAGCGTGAGCGCGCGGTAGTCGCGGTTCGCCCGGACCTGCGTGACGAACGTGAGACCGTCCATCACCGGCATGTTCCAGTCGACCGTCGCGAGGTCGGGCAGCGGGCCCGCCTCGAGGACCTTCAGCGCCTCGGCGCCGTCGGCCGCCTCGACCGTCTCGTACCCGAGCTTGCGCAGTGCACCTGCGATGATCTTCCGCATGGCGCGGGAGTCATCCACGACCAGAGCCTTCATGCCTGACCTCCGTTCTTGGGACGGTGGACCGAAACCCGTCCGATGAGTTCGCGGTCCCAGTTCTCATCGACGCCCAGCGTCGTTTCTGCACCCCCGAGGAACATGTATCCCCCGGGCTTGAGCACCTTGCGCACGCGGGACAGGATGTCGCGCTTGGTCTCGAGGTCGAAGTAGATGAGGACGTTCCGCAGGAACACCACGTCGAACTGGCCCAGGGCCGCGTACGAGCTCGTGAGGTTCAGCTGCTGGAAGCGCACCATCCGCTTGATGTCGTCGTTCACCTGCCACTGCGTCCCGACGCGCGTGAAGTGCCGCACGAGCATCGGGGCCGGCAGCCCGCGGTTCATCTCCAACTGCGAGTACCGGCCGGCCTTGGCCTTCTCCAGCACCTCGTTGGACAGGTCGGTACCGATGATCTCGGCCCGCCACCCCTCGGCGATCAGGCTGTCCTGCAGCGAGATCGCCAGGCTGTAGGCCTCCTGGCCGGTGGAGCTGGCCGCGGACCAGATGCGCAGCGACCGGGTCGTGGCGCGCGCCTGCTTCAGCGCGGGGACGACCGAGGTCGAGAAGGCCGTGAACGGAGCACCGTCGCGGAACCACGACGTCTCGTTCGTCGTGAGCGCCTCGACGATCGCGGTCTGCGCGCGGCGGTCCGGACGCAGCCGGACGCCGTCGACGTAGGCCGAGACGTCGCTCGCGCCGGCGGCCCGCGCCAGCGGGACCAGACGCGACTCGACGAGGTACTCCTTGCCCTTCTCGAGGACGATCGCACTCTCCTTGCGCACGAGGGTGCAGACCCAGTCGAAGGCTGTGGTCGTGAGTGCCATGTCACCACCTGCCTTGGGAGGGACGGGCCGCGGGGGCGGCCGGACGGAACGCCGGCGGTCGGGCCGGCGGGAGGGAACTGGTGCGGGCGGGGCTGGGGGTGGTGCGGGTGGTGCTGCTCGGGGTGGTGCTCGCGGTTGCCCGCGGCGGCGGTGCGGACACCGACCGGGCGGGCCCGAGCCGGCGCTGGATGGCGTCGGCGATGGACCCCAGGGGCAGGACCTCGTCCGCGACGCCCTCGCGGGCCACGGCTCCCGGCATCCCCCAGACCACCGAGGTGGCCTCGTCCTGGGCCAGGACCTGCCCCCCTGCGGCGGCCAGGGCCTTGCAGCCGAGCTTCCCGTCCGACCCCATGCCCGTGAGGATCACGGCCAGGAGTTCGCCGCCGTAGGCGGCGACCGCCGAACGCACCATCACGTCGACGGCGGGCCTGCAGAAGTTCTCGGCAGGTCCCTGGTTCAACTTGATCACCATCTGCGGACCGCGGCGGACGACCTCCATGTGGAAGTCACCGGGCGCGACGTAGACCGTGCCCGCCACGACGGGCTCGCCGTCGGTGGCCTCCACGACCCGCAACGCGGACGACTTGTCGAGCCGCTGAGCGTAGAGCCGGGTGAACACCGGCGGCATGTGCTGGGTGACGAGGACGGGGACCCCGAGACCGGCGGGGAGCTTGGCCAGCACCGCCGAGAGGGCCTCGGGCCCACCGGTGGAGGAGCCGATGACGAGGGCGCGCGGGGCCTTGGCGGCCGAAGTACGCGTGCGGGTCGTGACGGGGGTCGCCGGCCGCGCCGGGGCGGGGGCCGCGGCGACGGGCGCGGCGGCGGCCGCGATCCCCGGCACGAGCGCCTTGATCTTGGGGATGAGCTGCTCGCGGACGGAGTCCATGGACTCCTGGACCGACCCGACGTTCGCGGGCTTGGTCACGTAGTCCGAGGCCCCGGAGGACAGGGCCTCCAGGGTCGCGGTGGCGCCGCGCTCGGTGAGCGTGGAGAACATGATGACCGGGAGCTTCCGGTCGATCTTGCGGATCTCCTTGATCGCCTCGAGGCCGTCCATGACGGGCATCTCGATGTCCAGGGTCACCACGTCGGGCTTGAGCTGGACGATCTTGTCGAGCGCGATCTTGCCGTTGGGGGCCGTGCCGACGACCTCGATCGCCGGGTCGGACGCGAGCACGTCGGTGACGATCCGGCGGACGACGACGGAGTCGTCCACCGTGAGCACCCGGATGCGTGGGCCCACGTCGCACCTGACCTTCCTGCCGCCGGCGCTGCGCGCCGTGGAACACCACCCGGGAGCGGGTGGCTCCCTGTTCATCGGCGCCGGGTCCTCATCCCTGAACCTCGACCCGGCCCGTGTCCCCGCGCGATGTGACCGTCGGCCTCCGATTCGTGACTGTCAGTACAGGACCACTCTGGCGCGGGCCCCCGGGAGCGTCGAGCGGGCCCGCGTCGCCGCCACCTCGCGCAGCCCCTCCAGGACCCGTCCAGCCGGGACCGGGATGATGACGCCCGTGCGCCGCCTGACCCCCGAGGACATGCCCAGCGGACTGACCGTCCGCATCGACCGGGTCCGGCGGGGCGGCGTCTGGCTGCGCACGTGGACGATGTGGATCGCCGAGACCGAGGACGTCCCGCCCGAGCACCGGCACGACGTCGTCCTCGTCCACGGCCTCGGGGTCTCCTCGGCGTACTTCCAGCGCCTCGCCGTCGTGCTCGCCCGGTTCGGGACGGTCCACCTCGTCGAGCTCCCCGGCTTCGCCGGCATCCCCCACCCCGACCGGCGGATGTCGACGCAGGAGATGGGCGCACTGGTGGCGGCGTGGATCCGCGACCAGCACCTGACCGCCGTGCTGCTCGTCGGGCACTCGATGGGGGCGCAGGTCGTGACGGAGGCGGCCCTGGACGACCCGGGCGCCGTCGCCCACGTCGCGCTCATCGGCCCGCCGGTGAACCTGCAGGAACGCTCGGTGCCCCGCCAGGGCCTGCGGCTGCTGCAGTCGGCCGTCTTCGAACCCGCTGCGGTGCGCCGGATGTCGCTCGAGGGCTACGCCAGCTGCGGGTGGCGCTGGTTCGCCCACACCCTGCCGTCGATGATGACCTACCCCATCGAGGAACGGATCCGGGAGCTCGAGGTGCCCGTCCTCGTCCTGCGGGGCCGGCACGACGCCGTCGCCCCCGCCCCGTGGGTCCGGATGCTCGCCGACCGCGCCCCGCAGGGCCGCTGGGTCGAGGTCCCGGGCGCCCACTCGGTCGTCTTCGACCACGCCGAGGAGGTCGCCGCCCAGCTCGCCGACCTCGTCGGTCGGTGACCCGTGGAGGTGACCCCGTGGAGGTGACCGCGTGGACCTGACCGCCCGCCTCGCCGACTACGCCTGGCTCGCCCGGGCCCAACTGCGCCCCGGCCGCCCCGACTGGACCGGCGGCGAGGGGTGCCCCGTCGTCCTCGTCCCGGGCATCTGGGAGACGTGGCACGTCCTGCGCGACCTCGGCGACGCCCTGCACCGCGCCGGCCACCCCGTGCACGTCCTGCCCGGCCTCGGCACCAACTCCGCCGAGCTCGCCGTCGGCGCGGAGGTGCTGCGGCGCACCGTCGAGCGGCTCGACCTGCACGGCGCCGTCGTCGTCGCCCACTCCAAGGGCGGTCTCATCGCCAAGACCGCGCTCGCCCTGCCCGGGGTGAGCGAGCGGGTCGCCGGCCTCGTCGCCGTGGCGACCCCGTTCGAGGGGTCCCGGTACGCGACGTGGTTCCCCGCCCGGTCGGTGCGCCGGTTGTCCCCCCGCGACCCGGCCCTCCGGCGGCTGGCCGCCGACCTCACCGCGCACCCGCGGATCGTCGCGATCCGGCCCCGCTACGACCCGCACGTCCCGCGGGCTGCGAGCGCCCCCGCCCTGGCCGGGGCCGTGGAGGTGGAGGTGCCGCTGGACGGCCACTTCCGGCTGCTGGGCGACCCGCGGCTGCACGAGGCCGTCGTCCACGCCGTCGAGGGGTTGAGCGCGTGACGGCTCGCTCCACCTGGCGGGCCGTGCCGGGACCGGTCCGCCTGCTGCTGTTCAGCCAGTTCGCCTTCAACACCGGCTTCTACCTCGTCGTGCCGTTCCTGGCCGTCCACCTGTCCTCCGGCCTCGGGATGGCGGGCTGGGTCGTCGGCCTCGTGCTGGGGCTGCGCACCTTCAGCCAGCAGGGGTTCTTCTTCGTCGGCGGCGCCCTCACCGACCGGTACGGCGTCCGGCCCGTCCTGCTCACGGGCTGCCTCGTGCGGATCGCCGGGTTCTGCACGCTGGCCGTGGGGCAGTCCCTGCCGGGCGTGCTCGCCGGCACGGTGCTCACCGGGTTCGCCGCCGCCCTGTTCTCCCCCGCCGTCGAGACCGGCTTCGCCCACGCCGGAGCCCGGCTGGAGGAGGCGGGCGCCGTGACGCGCGCCGAGCTGTTCGCCCTCGACGACGTCGTCAGCAAGGTGGGGTCCCTCGCCGGGCCGGTCCTGGGCGCCGCCCTGCTCGGGGTCCCGTTCTCCACGACCTGCTTCGTCGCGGCCGGGGTGTTCGCCGTCGTCCTGGCGGCCAACGCGCGCTGGGCCCCGCGCGCGGACGGGGTGCCGCGCAGCACGTCGGTCACGGCCGGCTGGGGGTCGGTGCTGCGCAACCGCCGGTTCCTCGTCTTCGCCGCGCTGTACTCGACGCTGCTGCTGGCCTACAACCAGATGTACCTCGCGCTGCCCGTGGAACTGGTGCGGGCCACCGGGTCCCAGCGCGCGCTCGGGGCGATGTTCGTCGTGGCGGCGGTCGTCACCGTGCTCGTGCAGGTGCCCGTCGCGCGCTGGGCCCGGCGGCGCGGGGCCGCGCGGGCGCTGCCGGCGGGGTTCGCGGTGACGGCGCTCGCCTTCGCCCTCGTCGCCGCGGCCACCGTCCTGCCGAGCCCGGACCTCGTGCCCGCGCTGGCCCCGGCCGTCGGGTTCGTCGTCGTGCTGCACCTCGGGTCGGCCCTCGCCCGCCCGGTGGCCCGCGACCTCGTCCCGCCCCTGGCCGGTGAGCGCCACGTCGGCGCCCACTACGGCGTGCTGGCCTCCCTCGGTGGGGTGGCGGTGCTCGCCGGCTCGGCCGTCGTCGGGGCGGTGCTGGAGCCGGGGGCGGCGACCCCGTGGGTGCTGCTCGCGGCCGTCGTCGCGGTCTCCGGCGTCGGCCTGGCGGCGCTGTCGCGCCGGCTGGGACCGGCCGCCGGGCGGGCCTGAGCCGGCGGGAGGAACGTGACGGTCAGCCCGCCGTGCGGGCCCGTCGCGACGTGGGCGTCGACGCCGTAGACGTCCTGGATGAGCGCGCGCGTCAGCACCTGCTCCGGCGTCCCGGCGGCCACGACGGACCCGGCGCGCAGGACGACGACGACGTCGCAGAACGTCGCCGCCAGGTTGAGGTCGTGCAGCGCGACGACGCTCGTGACCGGCAGCGCCGCGACGAGCGCGAGCAGCTCGAGCTGGTGCCGGACGTCGAGGTGGTTGGTCGGCTCGTCGAGCAGCAGCTCGGCCGGCTCCTGGGCCAGCGCCCGGGCGATGTGGGCGCGCTGGCGCTCCCCGCCGGACAGCGTGTGCCAGGAGTGGGACGCCTTGGCGGTCAGGTCGACCTGCTCCAGGGCCTGGTCGACGACGGCCTCGTCCCGTGGGCCGGGCCCGCCCAGGAGCCGCCGGTGCGGGGTGCGGCCGAGGCGGACGACGTCCCGCACGGTGAGGTCGACGTCGGTGTCGGCGTGCTGGGTGACGGTGGCGACGCGGCGGGCGACCTCCCGGCGCGGGGTGCGGTGCAGCTCACGGCCGTCCAGCAGGACCGTCCCGGCGTCGGGGCGGGCGGCGCCGTGCAGCAGCCGCAGCAGCGAGCTCTTGCCGGACCCGTTGGGCCCCAGCAGACCCACGGTCGAGCCGGGGTCGGGGCGCAGCGTGACGCCGTCGACGACGATCCGCGTCCCGCGCCGCCAGGTGACGGCGTCGGCGTGCAGGGTCACGACGCCCGCCCGCGGCGGACGAGGAGCAGCGCGAAGACGGGGACGCCGACGAGGGCCGTCCCGACGCCGACGGGCAGCGGGGTGGGGGCGAAGGCGACGCGGGAACCGGCGTCCACCCACACCATCGCGACGGCCCCGACGACGATCGTCGCCGGCACCGTGCGGGTGTGCGCGTGACCGACGAGCAGGCGCGCGACGTGCGGCAGGACGAGCCCGACGAACCCGACGGCGCCGGTGACGCTGACGAGGGTCGCGGTGACCAGGGCCGTCAGCAGGAGCAGGACCGCGCGGGTCCGCGCCACGGGGATGCCGAGGGAGGAGGCGATCTCCTCCCCGAACGCGAAGGCGTCGAGCCGGCCCGCGTAGCCCAGGCACACCGCGGCGCCGACGGCCACGACCGCCCAGCACAGGACGACGTCGTTCCAGCGCACGCCTTCCAGCGACCCGAGCAGCCAGAACATCACTCCCCGCGTCTCGTCGGAGTCGGCGACGGCGAAGACGACGAGGGAGGTCAGCGCGGAGAACAGGTGGGTGCCCGCCAGCCCGGCGAGCAGGATCCCGGCCGTGCCGCCGCGCGTGGCCCGGGCCAGGGCCAGCGTCAGGGCGAAGGCGAGGCAGGCGCCGACGAAGGCGCCGCCCGACAACCCGAGCCCGCCGATCCCGAGGACCGCCACGGCCACCGCGCCCGTCGAGGCACCGGAGGAGACGCCGAGGACGAACGGATCGGCCAACGGGTTGCGCAGCAACGACTGCAGCACCAGGCCGCACAGGCCCAGGCCCGCCCCGCAGGCCGCGGCGACGAGCGCACGGGGCACCCGGTCCTGCCAGACGATCGCGTCCTCGGAGACCCGGACGGGCACCTGGGCCAGCCCGAGGTGGTTGAGCAGGACGTCGCGGACGTTGACGAGGGAGACGTCGGCCGCCCCGAGGGTCGCGGCGACGCCGACGGACAGGACTAGCGCCACGAGACCGCCCACGACGAGGACGGCCGGGTGGAGCCGCCGGCGCTCGAGGACCAGGGGACGGACGGGGGCCTGGACGCTCACAGGTCCTGACCGTGCTCGCGCCACCAGGCGCCGAGCTTCGCCAGCCCGTCGACGTACCGGATGGACGGGTTCAGCTCGGCGCCGTGCAGGGCGACGTACCGCTGCGCCCGCGCGGCGGACAGCACGCTCGCCACCGGGTCGGTGCGCAGGAACTCCTCCTTGGCGGGCAGCCGGTCCCCCGGGAAGCGGTCGCGCCGCAGGTCCCCGAGGACGAGGACGTCCGGGTCGGCCGCCACGACGGACTCCCAGGACACCGACGGCCAGTCCTCGGCCTGGTCGGCGAACACGTTGCGCAGCCCCGTCGAGGTCGCCAGCAGGGAGGCCGCGCCCCTGCCGCCCGCGACGAACGGGGTGTCGAGGTTGGCGAACCAGAACGCCACGGTGCGGCCGCCGAAGTCGACGCCCTCGGTGGCCTCCCGGGCCCGCCGCTGCAGGTCCGCGACGAGGTCCTCGCCGCGCTGGGCGACGTCGAAGACCTGCGCCAGTTCGCGGATCTCCTGGAACAGGCTGTCCA
Organism: Kineococcus sp. DHX-1; assembly: GCF_042473625.1. Classification (GTDB taxonomy): domain Bacteria; phylum Actinomycetota; class Actinomycetes; order Actinomycetales; family Kineococcaceae; genus Kineococcus. Next base: position 4,163,751 of record NZ_CP170445.1, read on the forward strand.
CCGTCACCGGGCTGGTCCGCGACTTCTTCCCGCCGTTGACGCTCTGCCCGTCGTCGAGGTCGGTGGGCGAGAGGTAGCTCGCGATCCCCGTCTCGGCCAGCCGGTCGCGGGTGACGACCCCGCCCTGCTCGGCGAAGTGCCGGCCGAAGGAGGCGGTCACGAGGTCCGGGTCCGCGCCGAGCAGCACCTCGTACGTCGGCGCGTTGTCCGCCAGCCGCGGCACGCCCTCGTTCGCGGCGGCCAGGGAGTCCAGGACGGGGTCCGTCCACGACGCCGTGCCGACGATCCGGTCGGCCAGGCCGAGCGACAGCAGGATCTCCGTGGAGCCCTGGTCGAGGGAGACGACGCGCTGCGGGGCCCGCTCGAACCGGACCTCGCGGTCGCCGTTGCGCAGGACGAGCGGGTACGTCGTCCCGCCCTCCCCGGCGCTCGCGGTGCTGCTCGGCGGGACGGCTTCGGAGGCTCCGCACCCGGCGAGGGCGAGGAGGGCGGCGCCGGTCAGCGGACCGAGCGCGCGGCGGGAGAGGGGACGCATCGACGACTCCAGGGCAGGCGAGGGTGTGTCCCTCGACGAGTTCCAGGGCGTCAGTGAGGCTAGCCTACCCTTTTCCGGGAGCCGGTTCCGGGCGGCCGGGGTCCGGATCGTGGGCCCCTCGCTTCCGTTGATCGGGAGCAAGGGGCCGGCGATGCCTCTCCCGCGGGGCGCGTCAGGCGCGGCGGCGGCGCAGCAGGACGAGGACGAGCGCGGCGAGGCCGAGGACGAGACCGCCGCCGGCGAGCCCGCGCGCGACCGGGTCGGACCCGGACGCCTGGGAGGTGCCCGAGGAGGTGGCCGACACCGCCTCGGTCGAGCCGTGGGCGGCGTGGTCGTCACCGTCCCCGTCGGCCTTCGCCGTCGTCGTGAACTCCGGCGCGGGGTGCTCGGGTTCGGCGGCCCCCGCGGCGGCGACGTCGGTCCAGTTCGCCACCTCGCCGTCGGCGTACGTCTGGACGGCGGGCAGCAGGACGCGCGTGCCCGCGTCCGGCAGCGGGCCGACGTTCACCTCGAACTCCTCGAACTGCCCGACGCCGATCCCCGCGGCGCCGGGCTGGGCGGTCCAGGTGATCGACAGGGGGGCCTGGGTGACGGTCACGCCGTCGGCCGTGACCGGCTTCGGCAGGGCGCCCTTCGTCACGGTCGCGACCCAGCCGGGGACGGGTTTCGTCGCGACGTACGTGAGCGGGTGGTCGGTCGGCAGCGAGACCCGCACGGAGGTCGTGGCCGAGGAGTCGGACTCGTTCGGGACGCGGAACGTCACGACGCTGTAGCCGCCGGCGGCGGTCGAGGAGGGGTCGGCGTGGACGTGGGCGGAGGCCGGCCCCGCGGCGAGGAGCACTGCGGCGCAGGCGGTTGCGGACACGGCGAGGACGCGGGTGGGCAGGGTGGAGCGCTTCACGGAGGTTTCTCCTGGGGTGTCGTCAGGACGAGGTCGCGAGGGCGGGGACCCTCGGTGGACCTCGCCGGCGCACCCGGCGCGCGACGACCGACCGCGGCCGCGCGGGCTCGGCGGCCGGCGCGACCGGCCGCGGCGCGACCGTGCGGACCAGCCGCACGAGCAGCCGCACCACCGGCCGCAACCACGCCCACACCGACCACAGCAGCGACTCGCCGTGGAGCAGCGCCCCCAGCGCGAGGGCCGTCGCCGCGACGTGGGCGACGGTCATCGCCGTCCCGGGGTCGGTCGTCACCGCGGGGGCGCCGGAGAACGCGAGCGTCTGGTGGTGCCCCGTCCCGACGACCGTGGCGGCGGGTCCGGCGCACGCGTCGAAGACCGCGTGCAGCACGACCTGCCCGCCGCCGAGCAGCGCGGCGAGGACGGGCCAGGAGAACCGCCGGCCCGCGAGCAGCAGGCTGACCGCGCCGAGGACCAGCGCGACGGCGGCGAGGAGGAAGAGGCCGGGCAGGTCTCCCCCGGCGCTCAGGTGCGCCCCGGCCGCGAGGCCGAGGACGGTGGCCGTGACGGCCCCGGCCCGCACCCCGCGCCACGTCCCGCGGGCCGGACCGGCGGGGCCGGTCCCGTCCGGGAGTCCTGGCAGCGGGCTGGGCACCGGATCACGGTACCCGGCGGTCCCACGACCTCCGAGAGCGCTCAGGCAGCGCCGAAGGCGGCTTCCCACGGGCGCAGCAGGACGGCGCGGGCGTCCGAGCTCAGCAGGTCGGCGACGACCTCGGCGTGCACGACACCGCTGACGACGTTCCACAGCCCCTCGGCGCCGTCGGCGGCCTCCAGGCCGCCGGCGCGGAAGGCGCGGACGGCGAGGAGCTGGGCGACGGCGGCCGTGCGGACGCGGTCGGACAGGTGCACGGCCCAGGACGCGTCGTGGACGGCGCTCGCCCACTCCCCCGCCGACGGGCGGCTGGTGGCGGCGACGGCGCGCAGGCACGCGCGGTCGGTCCCGTCGAGGCGGCGCAGCGTGTCGAGGACCCGCGCGACACCCGCCTGCTCCGGACCGAGGCCGGTCGGGTGCTCCGCCAGCGGCGCGAGGTCGCGGGAGGCCTGGAGGTAGGGGTGGGCCAGCACGCGGCGCACGTGGTCGGGCAGCCGGTCGCCGAGGTAGGCCGAGACGGCGGCGTCGGCGAGCACGTCGGCGGCACGGCCGGCGTCCTCGGTGCGCAGGCGCGGGCCGCCGTCCAGGGACGAGGACCAGGTCCAGTCGAAGACGTCGTGGTGGACGAGCCGGACGAGGGCGTCGGCGTCGGCGATCGTGCTCGTCTGCAGGACGCGGACGACGCCGGACTCGACGCGCGCGCCGGTCTGCTCGTCGGTGGCCTCGCCCGTGAAGTCGCCGTGGGCCAGGCCGTTGGCGACCTGGTGCAGGACGTCGGTGATCTGCGGGACGTTGCCGGCGGCCGCGCGGACCGACTCCCACGCGCGGGTGCGGGTGGCCGCGTCGTGGCGCGCGGCCAGGACGTCGATCTCGCGGGGGCCGCAGTCCAGGGCGCGCAGCAGGACCTCGGCGGCCGAGTCGCCGTGGGGCAGGCGGACCAGGTCGAACCCCAGGACGGGGGAACTCACCAGGGAGTAGTGCACGGTCGTCGCCTCCAGGCCCGGAACCACCACCGCCGGTCCGGCGGAGTGGAACCACCCTGACACTGCGTGACGCCTCGGACCAGGCAACGTCCACCGTCCGGCCCTGCCCCGGCGTGTCGGACCCTCCGCTCGGCCCACCCACGGCGACGGCGCTGGGCCGTCCGGGCGACGGGAGCCGGGTCCGGTCGTAACGTCGAGTCGTGAGGGACGACGGGCAGGTCGCCGGAGCGGTGGCCGCGGACGACGAGGTCCACGAGCACGACCGCGAGCAGTCGCACGAGGGGGCCCACGAGGAGCCGCGCGCGAGCTGGCCGTCCTGGGTCCTCGTCGCGGCGTGCGTCGTCCCGCCGCTGGTCCTGGCCGAGGCCGCGCGCCGCGTGCTGACCGGCGCCTACGACGAGGAGTTCTACGGCGGCTACCCCTCCGGCGCCGGGGCGTTCGACGGCGCGGCTCCCGAGATCTCCACCGGACGGCGGTTCGGCATCCTGTGGGCGCTCGTGGGTGCGCCGGCCCCGCTGTGGGGCGGCGTCGTCGCCGCCCTGCTGGCCCTCGTCGTCGTGCTCGTGGGCCGGCCGTCGTGGCTGGTGCCGGACCGGTGGGGCCGCCGCGTCGCCGCCCTCGGGTCGTGGCTGTCGGCGGCGCTGGCGCTGGGGTGCCTCGTGGGGGTCGTCGCGCACGCCAGCGCACCGGCCGACGACGCGGGCCCCGGGGCGCTGCGGTTCTTCCTGCGCACCGGGCTGCCCGACGACCTGCCGGGCGTCGCCGGGACCCTCGCGGTCCTCGTCCCCGCCCTCCTCCTCCCGGCCGTCACCGGGGCCGTGCTCTGGCGCGCCCCCGCCGGAGAACAGGAGGAACTCCCGGACGCGCGAGGACCGCGGGAAGCGCGAGGGCCCGAGGGAACTCGCGGACTGCGGGAACCCCAGGCGGCGCAGGAACCCCACGCACCGCAGGAGGCTCCGGAACCCCGCCCGCCCGCCGGTCCCCCGACGGTCTCCGACGCCGAGCGCGCGTTGTACCGCCGCCCGGGGTGAGCGCCCCGCAGACGCAGAACGGGGTGGAGCCCGCAGGCCCCACCCCGTTCACGCGTCGCGTCCCAGACCGACGACCAGGCCGTCGACCAGGCCGTCGATCAGGCCGCGGTCTCCGCACCCTCGATCTCGAGCGCCTTGTCGACGTCGAGGACGAGCAGCAGCGCGCCGTCCAGCTTGTAGGCCCCGCGGATCAGTTCGCGGATCGGCCCGGACAGCGTGTCCGGCGGCGGCTCGAAGGTCGAGTCGGTGACCTCGATGACGCCCCCGATGGAGTCGACGAGCAGGCTCCAGACCTCCTCGGCGGCACGGACGACGACGTTCATCGCGACCTTGCCCTCCTCGCGGTCGGGCATGTTCAGCCGGCGGCGCAGGTCCAGCGCCGTGACGACCTGACCGCGCAGGTTGATCAGACCCGCGACGGCGTACGGCGCCAGCGGGGCGGGCGTGCGGGGCTGCTCGGTGAGCACCTCCTGCACGCGCCGCACCTCGACACCGAACAGGTGCCCGGCGAGGTGGAACGTGGCGTACTGCGTGGACACGTCAGACCCCCAGTCGCTTGGAAGCTTCGGCGAGCTCGTGCTGAGCCTGCTCGGTGAAGAAGTTCGGGTCCGCCGCGAGGATCGCGGACCGGACGTCGAGGAGTTCGGTCACGCGGTCGCGGATGACCGCGGACCCGACCAGACCGGCGTCGTCGATGTCGCTGTGCGCGTCCTGCCCGGAGACGATGTCGACGATCTCGTCGACGACGATCGCGACGGACCGGCCGCGCGCGGAGTACACGACACCCGGCACCGACGCGGCCTCCTGGCCGCCGTAGGAGCCGCGGCTGCCGCCACCGAGGTGGTTCGACAGGCGGACCAGCGGCAGGATCTCGCCGCGGTAGCGGACGACCTCGCGCCGGCCGACCCGCTCGATGGAGTCGGTCTTGAACTCCTCCAGGCGGGTGACCACGTCGAGGGGGATCGCGACCCGGCGGTTGTCGCCGAGCCCGACGACCAGCAGGCGCTGCCCGTCGCCGGTCGCGGTCTGCTGCGTGGCGGCCTCGTCGTTCACGTGCTCGATGCCGTCCGAGCGCATGGTGCGGCGGGCGAGGGACTGCACGTCGAGGATGAGCGAGACGCGACCGTCACCGAGGATCGTCGCGCCGGCGTAGGCGCCGATCGCCTTGAGCGCGCCCGAGAGCGGCTTGACGACGATCTCCTCGGTGTCCAGGACGCGGTCGACGAGCAGGCCGAACCGGCGGCCGTCGCACTCCAGGACGGCGATGACGAGGTTCGTCGGAAGTTCCACGTCGGCGGGGCGCTGGAGTTCCAGCGCCTCCTCGAGGCGGATGAGGGGCAGCAGGGCGCCGCGCAGGCGGTACACCTTGGCGCCACCGACGTCCTCGATCGCCTTGCTCATGCGCTCGGTGTCCAGGCTCACGAGTTCGAGCAGGTTCACCTGCGGCATCGCGTAGCGCTGACCCGCGCACTCGACGGTCAGGGCCGGGACGATCGCGAGGGTCAGCGGGATGCGCAGGCGCCAGACGGTGCCCTGCCCGTTGACGGACTCGACGTCGACGGACCCGCCGATGCGTTCGATGTTCGTCTTGACGACGTCCATCCCGACGCCGCGGCCGGAGACGTTCGTGACCTTGGCCGCGGTCGAGAAACCGGGCAGGAACAGGAACTGCAGGATGTCGTTCGGCGTGAGCGACTCGAGCTTCCCGGCCGAGACCAGGCCCTTCTCGACGGCCTTCGCGCCGATGACCGCCGGGTCGATGCCCTTGCCGTCGTCGCGGATCTCGACGACGACCTGGCCACCCTCGTGCGCGGCGCGCAGCTTCAGGGTGCCGACCTCGTTCTTGCCGGCCGCGCGACGGACCTCCGGCGGCTCGATGCCGTGGTCGACCGCGTTGCGGACGATGTGGGTCAGCGGGTCCTTGACCGCCTCGAGCAGGGTGCGGTCGAGTTCGGTCTCGCCACCCTCCATCTCGAGCTTGATCTTGCGGCCCAGCATGTTCCCGAGGTCGCGCACGACGCGGGGCAGCTTCGACCACAGGTGGTCGATGGCCTGCATGCGGGTCCGCATGACCGTCTCCTGCATCTCGCTCGCGACGAGGTTCAGGCGGTGGCAGGCGCGGGTCAGGTCCTCGTCGCGCAGCGTTCCGGCGCGCTGGAGGATCTGGTTGCGGGCCAGGACGAGCTCCCCCGCCTGGCGGACGAGGGACTCCAGGAGTTCCACGTCGACGCGGATGGTGGCGTCGGCGGCCGAGGCCTTCTCCGACGGCGCACCCGCGGTGGGCGCGGCGGCGGGCGCAGGCGCGGCAGCGGGGGCCGGGGCAGGGGCCGCGACGGGGGCCGGAGCGGCCTCGACGATGGGTTCGGGCGCGGGGGCCGGCTCGGGCTCGGGCTCCGGCTCGGGGGCCACCTCGGCGACCGGCTCGGCGACCGGCTCGGCGACGGGCACCTCGACGGGGGCGGCCACGGGCGCGGGGGCCGGGGCGGCGGTGGGGGCCTCGACCTCGGCGCCGGCACCGGCCGACGGCGGCAGCACGGGCTCCTCGCCGTCGAGCACGGCGCGGATGGCGGCGACGACCTCGGCGACCTCGACGGGCCCCTCGGAGTGCGAGGACTCGATGGAGGCGAGCAGCGCGCGGATGGTGTCGACCATGCGCAGGAGGACGTCGGTGGTGGTCGGCGTCATGACCAGCTGGCCGTCGCGCAGGCGGGCGAGCAGGTTCTCGCCGACGTGGGCGACGGACTCCAGCTTGGAGAACGCCAGGAACCCGGAGGTGCCCTTGATCGTGTGGATGGTGCGGAAGACGCTGGCGAGCAGCTCCCGCGAACCGGGCTGCTGCTCCAGCGCCACGAGGTCGGAGTCCAGCTGGTCCAGGTTCTCGTAGCTCTCGACGAGGAACTCTTGGACGATCTCGTCCATGTCGTCCACGTGGCGCTCCCACTTCTGTCGTCGGACGGCCCCGGCTGTGGGACCGCTTGTTCTCGTGCTCTGAAGACTCATCGGCAGTGGCCGCGGAAAGCTGAAACGCGCCCGCCCGGGGGCTTGGTCCCGGCGCGGTCGAGGTGGTAGGCCCCTCGCCCCCCCGGACGCGCCCACCGGCCGGGCGGGCGGGGAACGACGAACGCCGGCCCCCCGTCCGGGGAGCCGGCGTCCTGGGTGTGCAGGGCTCAGGAGGCGTTGAGCCGGGCCAGAGCGGTCTGCACGAGCGTGATGAGGCTGTGCTTGGTGGCGGCCTTGGAGCGCGCGTCGGTGTAGACGAGCGGCACGTGGTCCGGCACCGCGAGGGCCTCGCGGACGGAGTCCAGGTCGTGCTGGGCCACGCCGTCGAAGCAGTTCACCGCGACGACGAACGGGATGCCGCGGGACTCGAAGTAGTCCACGGCCGGGAAGCACTGGTCGAGGCGGTCGGTGTCCACGAGGACGACCGCGCCGATCGCGCCCTTGACCAGGTCGTCCCACATGAAGAGGAACCGGTCCTGGCCGGGGGTGCCGAACAGGTACAGCCACAGGTTGCCCGGCAGCGCGATGCGGCCGAAGTCCATGGCGACCGTGGTCGACGTCTTGCGGTCGGAGTTCTGGCCCGCGTCGTCGACGCCGACGGAGTGCTCCGTCATGGCGGCTTCGGTGCGCAGGGGCTCGATGTCCGAGATCGAGCCGATGAAGGTCGTCTTGCCGACGGCGAACCCGCCGGCGACGACGATCTTGACGACGGTGGGCGGCGCTTGGACGTCGGTTCCCGCGGGCGCTCCGGCTCCGGCGGGGCTCACGTCAGAGCGAGGAAATGCCATTGAGAACACTCTCCAGGACGCTGATGGTGGTCGCGGGTTGGGGGGCGGAGGTCATGGTCAGGCCGTGGATGCGGACCTTGCCCGACTGGGCGAGGTCGCTCACCACGACCCGCACGACTCCGACCGGCAGGTGGACGTGGGCGGACAGTTCCGCGATCGACAGGTAGGACGTCTTCGTGAGTTCGAGGATCTTGCGCCGTTCCGGGGTCATCCCGATCTCCGGGACGGCCACGGCCTCCACGAGCGCCTCGACCGGGAGGTCGGCGTTGCTCGGGCGGGTCCGGCCACCGGTCACGGTGTACGGACGGACGGTGAACTCCTCGACGTCCTGGTCGTCGTCGTCGGACCAGAGGTCCGCGCTACCAGGTGCTGTCACTGGATGTCACCACCGCGCTGCGACCGGCGTCGACGTGGGCAGGGCCGCCCGCATCTCCGACACCAGCTGCGGGGTGAGGACGGTCTCGGCGCGCTGGACCAGCATCGCCATCTCGTAGCCGATGAGCCCGACGTCGCAGCCGGCCTCGGCGGCGACGGCCAGGACGGACCCGTCGGAGATGTTGACGAGGAAGAAGAACGCGTCGTCCATCTCGATGATGGCCTGGCGCACCTCGCCGGACTGCAGCTGGTTCGCCGCGCCACGGGCCAGGCTGGAGACGCCCGAGACGATGGCGGCGAGCTGGTCGCCCGCCTCGCGGTGCAGCTTGTCGGACATGGCCATCAGCAGACCGTCGGCGGAGACGACGACGGTGTGGGTGACGCCGGGGACGCTCTTGACGAAGTTGTCGAGGAGCCAGCTGAAGTCGGCGGCCTCGGAGCTAAGCGCGGTCACAGTGGGGTTCCTCTTCTCGGGGCGATCTGCTGGTTGTCCGTGCGGTGTTGGGTGGTGCGGGAGGTCGTGCTGGCCCGGAGGGTCCTCCGGGAGTTCGGGTCAGGCCTCACCGGCGGCTCCGCTCTCGGGAGCGTCGCCGGCCGGGGCGTCGGCCTGGGAGTCCCCGGCGCGACCGCGGGACACGCCGGCCTGGAAGCCGGACAGCATCGAGCGGACGTCGGCGGGAGCGCGGCGCTGGCGGTTGGCCGCCGCACGGGCCGGGGCGGGCTTGGCCGCGGCCGGCGTGGCGCCCGCCTGGCGGCGGACCAGCGGGGCGGAGCCGGTGCCCCGCGAGGGGGTGAAGTTCTGCCCCTCGGTGAGGGCGTTCAGCGCTTCGGCCGCGAGGGCGTTGCGCTGGCGCAGGGCCTCGCCGACCGTGCGACCCGCCGTCGACCCCTCGGCGGGGGCGACCGGCGCGACCGGGGCCTCGACCACGGGGGCCGGGGCCTCGACGACCGGGGCGACCGGGGTCTCGACCACGGGGGCCGGGGCCTCGACGACCGGGGCGACCGGGGCCTCGACCACGGGAGCCGGGGCCTCGACGACCGGGGCGACCGGGGCCTCGACGACCGGCGCCGGGGTCTCGGCGGCCGGGGCCTCGCCGCGGGTGGCGTCGAGGGCGTCCAGCGCCGAGCCCTTGAGCTCGCCGTCGGCGCGCTTGCGGGAGGTCCAGAAGGCCTCGGCCGCGGTCTTCGGCGGCGTGGCCGACTCGCGGACCTGGCGCGGCTTCTTGCCGGCCTTGGGCAGGATGTCCTGCGCCGCAGCCAGAGCCGTGGGCGCGGGCTCCTTGCGCTCGCGCTTGGGCATCACGCCCGCACCGGTCGCGGGGGCCGCGGCGGGCTTCCAGTCCGTCTCGGGGACCGGCGGGAGCACCGGGGCGACGGGCAGGACCGGGTCGGGAGCCGGGGCGGCGTCGACCTTGGCCTGCGCCTGGGCGGACCGCTTGCGGGTCGGCAGCTGCCGTCCCTCGACCTTCGCCTTCGGCGAGGTGACGCCGACGTCGGAGCTCGCGGCCGCCTCGGCCGCCGACTTCGACAGCGTCTCCGAGAGCGCGTCCCCGAGGCCGGTGGCCGCCAGCGGGTTGCTGACGATGCTGTTCGGCCCGGTCGGGGCGGGGGTGCGGGTCGGCAGACCGCCGGCGGGGGCACCACCCGGCAGCGCCGAGGGCGCCTGGGGCAGGGCCGAGGCCTGGGGCAGCGCGGACGCACCGTCGGCGGGGCCCGTCTGGCCCGCCTGACCCAGCTGCGGGAGACCGGAGTCCAGCGCGGCGAGCTCGGGCTGGCCGCCCTTGACGCTGCCGGGGGTGAAGAGGGCGGCGGGCAGGACGAGGGTCACGGTCGTGCCCTGGCCCTCGGCCGTCTCGAACTCGACCTCGACGTCCAGGCGGCCGGCGAGGCGGCCGACGACGTAGAACCCGAGGCGCTGCGCACCGACGAACTCGGAGGCGCGGCCACCGGAGATGCGCTGGTGGGCGGTCTCGACCTCCTCGCCGTTCATGCCGAGGCCGGTGTCCTTGATGGTGACCTCGACGCCGCGGTCGGTCTCGGCGGTGCCGACGACGACGCGGGTGCCCGGGTCGGAGAAGTTCGTCGCGTTCTCGAGCAGCTCGGCGATCATGTGCGAGGCCGAGAGCGCGAGGTGGCCGACGACCGGCGGGTCCACCTGGAGGGCGAGGTCGACGCGGTCGTAGTGCTCGATCTCACCGGCGGCCGTGCGGACGACGTCCGACAGCGGCAGCGGCCGGCGCAGGCGACGGCCGGTGTTGATGCCGGCGAGCACGAGCAGGGACTCGGCGTTGCGCCGCATCCGGGTCGCGAGGTGGTCGAGGGTGAAGAGGTCCTCGAGCGTGTCGGGGTTCTCCTCGGTCCGCTCGAGCTGGTCGAGGAAGGCGAGCTGGCGGGCCAGCAGCGTCTGGTCGCGCCGGGCGACGTTGACGAACATCTCCGCGATGGAGGCGCGCAGGGCGGCCTGCTCACCGGCGATGCGGAAGGTGGTCTCGTTGAGGTCGTTGATGACCTTCGTGACCTCGCCGATCTCGTCCTGGCTGCTGATCTGGAGCGGGGTGAACTCCACGCCCGGGCCCTCGCCCGGGGTCTGCATGCGCTCGACCATGCGGGGCAGCTCGTCGCGGACCTCGGTCGCGGCGACGGCCAGACCGCGCAGACGGCGGCCGATGCTGCGGGCGACGCGGACACCGAGGAGGGTCACGGCCGCGAAGACGAGCAGCGTGCCGACGAGCAGGGCGATCGTGCCGGTGAGGTCGGAGCGGGCGGCCGCGGCGGCGCGGGTGGAGACGTCGTCGCCGATGGCGGTGGTGGCGCCCTGGTAGGCGGCGATGACCTCGTCGGCCGTGCGCTCCCAGTCGGCCTGGGCGAGCGAGGGGGTGCTGCTGGCCGCGAAGAGGTTGCGGTCCTGGTTGAGGAAGGCCAGCGCGGAGGTGGTCGCCCCCGTGTCGAGCTTGGCGTCGAGGATCGCGCCGCCCTGCGTGCCGAGGCGGTAGCGGGCCTGCTGCTCGAAGTAGGCGCCGCGCTCGATCGAGGTGCTGCGCAGGTCGTCGAGGGCGGTGGAGGAACGGCCCTGCAGGACCAGGACGCCGGCGGTCTGCTCGACCGAGAGGGCGTCGACGCGCTTGAGCAGGTACCCGAAGGACCCGATCTCCTGCGCCATGTCGCGGTCGGAGGCGTCCTCGGCGACGGCGACCGTGAGGTCGGTGGCCGCGCTGGAGATCCCGCTGTAGGTGGACAGCGCGGTGATCGGGGTCAGGGACCCGTTGTCGACGGCGGTGCGGACCTGCGGCAGGGTCTGGCCGAGGGCCACCTGCACGCTGCCGTAGACGCTGCGCGAGGTGCCCTGCGTCAGGTCCAGACCGCTGTCGGCGACGGCCTTCGTCACCTTCGCGGTGGCGGCGTCGGTCGCGGCGCGGTCGGTGGCGACCTTGGCCTTGCCCGCGTCGCTGGGGGACGCCAGGTACTCGACGGTGTCCTTGCGCTCGGTCTGCAGCGCCGTGAAGAACTCGTTGATCGTCGCCGTCGACCCCGCGTACGCGGCCAGGTGACGACGCTCGGCCGTGCCCACCGCCGCCCGCGCGGTCGTGGCGACGACGGCGACGAGCAGCAGCACGAGGGGCACCACCAGGAGGACCGCGAGCTTGGCTCGGATGCTCAGGTTCCGCAGCATGTCAACCTTCCGTACACGTGGTGAGCGGTCGAAACTGCTCACCGTGGGTCGAGCAGACTCGTGAGTGATCGGGACGCGGACCCGCGAGGTGTAACCCGCGGGGGCGAGACCCCTCGTTCGGCCCATCGGCAGTCCGGCGCGCCGCTTGACCATTCCGGTGAAACGTGCAACTCCTGCGGGGTGCGTGAGACGTCGGCGGGGGTGGCGGTCGTGGTGGTCGCGGGCGGTTCCGGCAGCCGCTTCGACCCCTCCGGCGGACCCGCGGACGGGGTCCTCGCGGCGAAGCTGACGGCTCCCCTGGGAGGGTCGACCGTCCTGGGCACCCTCCTGGAGGGGCTGGACGAGTGGTCCGCCGGGCGCGACGTCCCGGTCGTGGTGGTCGGACCCGGTGGGGTGCGCGAGGACCCGCCCGGCGGTGGTCCGCTCGCCGGGTTCGCCGCCGGCCTCGCCGCGCTGCAGGAAGGCCCCGGCCTCGAGTTCGTGGTGCTGCTGGGCGCCGACCAGCCCTTCGCCGCGCCCGCCGTCCCCCGGCTGCTGGCGGCCCTGGCCGGTGACCGGTCGCTGGACGCGGTCGTGGGCGTCGACCCGGGCGGCCGCCGGCAGCCGCTGCTGTCCGCGCACCGCCTCACCGCCGCCCGCCGCGTCCTCGACGGGCTGCCCGCCGTCCACGACCGGCCGCTGCGCGAGATGTTCCGCGGCCGCCTCGCCGAGGTCGCGGTCTCGGCGCGCGAGAGCCTGGACGTCGACGACCCCGACGACCTCGTGCGGGCGGCCGGGGTGCTGGAGGGCTGAGCGGAGGCGGGGGCGCAGGCCCCGACGTAGTGTCCGCAGGGTGCGCGTCGTGATCGTCGATCCCCCCGGTTCCCTCCGCCTCGCCGAGCTGCCCGACCCCGTCGCCGGTCCCGGCGAGGTCGTCGTGCGGGTCGCGGCGGCCGGGGTCAACCGGGCCGACGTCATGCAGCGGCAGGGCAAGTACCCCTCCCCACCCGGCGCCCCCGAGCACCCGGGCCTGGAGGTCTCGGGCTGGATCGAGGAGCTCGGCCCCGACGTGAGCGGCTGGCAGGTCGGCGAGCCGGTCTGCGCGCTGCTCGCCGGCGGCGGCTACGGCGAGAAGGTCGCGGTGCCGGTGGGGCAGGTGCTGCCGGTCCCGCAGGGCGTGGACGTCGTGGACGCCGCGGCGCTGCCCGAGGTGACGTGCACGGTGTGGAGCAACGTCTTCACCCTCGCCGGCCTGCGGCCCGGGGAGCTGCTGCTCGTGCACGGCGGGTCCAGCGGCATCGGCACGATGGCCGTCCAGCTGGCCCACCAGGTCGGTGCGCGGGTGGCGGTGACGGCCGGCTCGGACGACAAGCTCGCCCGGTGCGCCGAGCTCGGCGCGGACGTGCTCGTGAACTACCGCACCGAGGACTTCGTCGAGCGGGTGCGGGAGGTCGAACCCGCGGGGGCGGACGTCGTCCTCGACGTCGTCGGCGCCCCGTACCTGGCCCGCAACCTGGACGTGCTCGCGACCGGCGGCCGACTCGTCGTGATCGCGACGCAGGGCGGGACCCGGGCCGAGCTGGACCTCGGCCTCCTGATGCGCCAACGGATCTCGCTGCACGGCACCACGTTGCGCGCCCGGCCCGCGGAGGAGAAGGCGGCCGTCGTCGCGAGCGTCCGGGACCACGTGTGGCCGCTCGTGGTGGACGGCGGCGTCCGGCCCGTCGTCTTCGACCGCCTCCCGCTGGCCGAGGCGGCCCGGGCGCACGAGGTCCTCGAGGGGTCCTCCCACGTCGGCAAGCTGCTCCTGACGACCGGGGCGCAGGCCCCCGCGTGAGCTCGGCCGAGGAGTTCTGCCGGCAGTTCCCCCCGCACGTCCTGCGCGACTACGCCCTCGTCGCCGACGGCGCGCGGGGCGCGGTCGTCGGCCCGGCCGGGGACATCGCGTGGATGTGCGCGCCGCACTGGCACGACGACGCGGTCTTCGCCGCGCTGCTCGGCGGCCGCGGCGGGTTCTCGGTGACGCCGTCGCACCCCTTCACCTGGGGCGGCTGCTACGAACCCGGCACGCTCGTGTTCCGGCACCACTGGACCTCCCGCGGCGACGGCACGATCGACTGCCGCGACGCGATGGCCATGCCCAGCGACCCCGACTGCGCCGTCCTGCTGCGCGAGGTCACGGCGGTCGAGGGCGACGCCCACGTGGACGTCGTCTTCGACCTGCGCGCGCAGTTCGGCCAGCGGGCGCTGCGCTCGCTGAAGCGGGACGACGCGGGTCGCTGGACGGGCCGCACGGGCGACCTGCACGTGCGGCTGTCCGGGCTGGGCGAGGCCGACGTCGACGACGGGGTCCTGCGCACGCACCTGCGGGTGCCGGCCGGCGAACGGCACCACCTCGTCCTGGAGGTCGGCACCCGGCTGCGCGACACGCCCCCGGACCCCGAGCACACGTGGACCTCGACGGTCCACACCTGGCGCTCCGCGGTCCCGGAGGTGCGCGGGAGCGTGGCCCCCACCGAGGCGGCGCACTCGATCGCGGTGATCCGCGGGCTCACCTCGGACGACGGCGGGATGGTGGCGGCCGCGACGATGTCGCTGCCCGAGCACGCCGACAAGGGCCGCAGCTACGACTACCGCTACGCGTGGATCCGCGACCAGTGCTACGCCGGGATCGCCCTCGCCGAGGCCGGCGGGGCCGACCCGCTGTTCCGGACCCTCGTCGGGTTCGTGACGCGGCGCGTGCTGGAGGACGGCCCGGAGCTGGTGCCGGCCTACACCGTCCTCGGCGACCCCGTCCCCGACGAGCGGTCGACGGGTCTGCCGGGGTACCCCGGCGGCTGGGACATCGCCGGCAACCACGTCCGCGGGCAGTTCCAGCTCGACGCGTTTGGCGAGGTGCTGCAGCTGCTCGCCGCGGCCGCACGGGTCGACGCCCTCGACACGGACGGCCGGCGCGCCGTCGCGGTCGCGGTCGCGGCCATCGAGAAGCGCTGGGAGGAACCGGACGCCGGGATCTGGGAGATCGAGGACGACTGGTGGGCGCACTCGCGCCTGGAGTGCGTCGCGGGCCTGAAGGACATCGCCCGGTACTCCGCACCCGGGGAGGCCGCCCGCTACGCCGCCCTGGCCGACACGATCCTCGCGCGGACCTCGCGGGACTGCCTGCACCCCACCGAGGGACGCTGGCAGCGCAGCCCGCGCCAGCCCGGGGTCGACGCGGCCCTGCTGCGGCCGGCGCTCTACGGGGCGGTCCCCGTCGACGACCCGCGGACGCGGGCCACCCTGGCCGCGGTGCGCCGCGACCTGGTGGAGGACCACCACGTCTACCGCTACTCCCCCGACTCGATGCCGCTCGGCACGACGGAGGGGGCGTTCCTGCTGTGCGGTTTCGTGGTGGCCCAGGCCCTGCACGCCGACGGCCAGGAGGTCGAGGCGTTCCGGTTCTTCGAGCGCAACCGCGCGGCCTGCGGACCCGCGGCGCTGCTGAGCGAGGAGTGGGACGTGCGGCAGCGGCAGCTGCGCGGGAACCTCCCCCAGGCGTTCGTCCACGCCGCCCTGCTGTCGACGTCGGTCCGCCTCGCCCGCTGACCCCACCCGGCCCCCGTTCCGGGCCCTGTTCCCGCGTGGAAAACACACTTTCCGCCCTCGGCAATCGCTGTCCGAGGGCGGAAAGAGTGTTTTCCACACGGGGTGGGGGGGTCCGCGCCCGCTCCCGGGGACCGGCCTGGAGCGGGCGCGGGGTCTCAGGAGGCGGTCGTGCCCGCCTTCTGCAGGGCGTCCTGGTACTCCGTGCGCATCGCGTCGCCGACGGAGTTCCGCCAGGTGGTGACGAGCGTCTTGAGCTCGGAGAACGGCCGCCGCTCCTGGATGACGTCGTTGACGCCGTCCTGGAAGGTCTTGTCCGCCGTCGCGTTCTTGCTCGAGGCGGTGTTCGAGTACAGACCGGTCGTCGGGTTGGAGATGCCGGTCGGCACCTCCAGCGACTGGTAGGCGTGCTGGGTGTCCGCGTCCTGCGGCCGCCCCGGGACGTAGATGTTGTACGGGCTGTCGGCCAGGTACCGAATGGGCAGGACCGTGTTCGCCGTCCCCGTGGGGGTCAGGACGGGGTTGCCGTCGGCGTCCCTCTCGTGGTCCACGCCCTCCTGCCCGAACAGCCGGTACTTGTACTCCTCGGTGCCGAACGGGGCGGCCAGCCAGTTCAGGACGCGCAGCGCCGTCTTGGTCTTCTCGGGGTCGTCCTGCTTCTTCAGCAGCGTGATCGAGAAGAACCCGCTGCCGAGGTTCCACTTCGCCAGCTGCCCGCCGGTGCGCGCGTACGCGGGCATCAGGCCCAGCTCGAAGTCGGGGTTCCCGGCGTTGTCGAGCTGGTACTGCACCCAGCCGGGGTAGCCGTCGGCCGCGTTGATCGCGACCGTCCCCGCGTTGAAGAGCTGCTTGAACGGCTGCGCGGGGTTGAAGGAGTCGGGGTGCATGACCCCCGACTTCCACATGGCGATGAGGTCGGTGACGGTCTGGGCGTACTGCTCCGTCTCGTAGACGTGGGTCAGCTTGCCGCCCTCCTCGGCCCAGATGTTCGGTTCGTCGTTCATCCGCCCCAGCAGCTGCCGCGGCTGGTTGACGAGCCCGAAGGCCCAGCGCCGCTGCTTGGGGTCGGTGAGCGCCTTCGTCGCGTCGACCAGTTCGTCGTAGCTCTTCGGCTCGGTCGACACCCCGGCCTTCTCGAACAGGTCGGCGCGGACGAAGTGGTAGTTCGCGATCGCCCCGCGCGGGATGGGGATGCCGTAGATGCCGGAGTTGTAGACCGTCGACAGCCAGTGCCGCGTCGGGATGTTCGCGAGGTTCGGGTACTCCTTGACGGCGTCCCCGGACAGGTGCTCGGACAGGTCCGCGAAGCGCTTGTCGAGCAGCTGCGGCATGTTCGGCACGGGTGGCGGCGCACCGTTCGGCACCTGCAGCATGTCGGGCAGCTCGTTGCCGGCGATGACGGTCGGGAACTTCTGCAGGTAGTCGGCGTTGCTGACCATCTGCAGCTGCAGGTCGACGCCCAGACGCTCGTTGAGACCGGCCCAGTAGCTGTTGCGGTCCGGCCCCGGTGGGACGGCGAAGTAGATGTTCGCCATCCCCGTGATGGTCTCGCCGTGCCCCGGGATCTCCTCCACCGAGCGCGGGTTCTCCGCCGGGAACCGCCGGTACGCGGGGTCGACGCCCTGGTCGGTCCCGGGCAGGTCGGGGGTGACGCCGGTGTAGGGGACGTAGGTCGGCAGGGTGGCGGTGTTCTCCCCGCTCCCCGGTCCCTGGCTGTCGCCGCTGGAGCACGCGGTGAGTCCGCCGGCGGCGGCGAAGGCCGCGAGCCCGGAGGTGCCCGCGATGAGCGAGCGACGGCTGACGGGACGGTGGGACATGGATCCTCCTCGATCCTGGAACGGGTGGGTGGGCCGCGGGACGAGCCGCTCAGCCCTTGACGGCGCCGATCATCACGCCCTTGGCGAAGTGCCGCTGCAGGAACGGGTAGACCAGCAGGATGGGGACGATGGCGATGACGAGGATCGCCATCTGCAGGGGCAGCTGGGGCGGCAGCGCCTCCCCGGAGGAGACCTGGTCACCGCCGATGGTCGTCTGGTTGACGACGTACGTCCGCAGGACGAGCGCCATCGGCCACTTCTCGCTCGACTGGATGTAGAGCAGGGCGTTGAAGAACGCGTTCCAGTAGGCGACGGCGTAGAACAGGCCGATCACCGCGAGCACGGCCTTCGACAGCGGCAGGACGATGCGCAGGAGCACGGTCCCGGCGCCGACCCCGTCGATGGCGGCCGACTCGAACAGCTCCTTGGGCAGCTCCTGGAAGAAGGCCCGCATGACGATGACGTTGAACGCGTTGACGAGCACGGGCAGGACGAGCGACCAGTACGAGTCGAGGAGGTGGAACTCCTTGACGACGAGGTAGCTGGGGATGAGGCCGGGGGAGAACAGGACGGCGCCCAGCACGAGCATGAGCACGGGCTTGGCTCCCCACGCCCGGGGCCGGGACAGCCAGTACGCCAGGCCCGCCGTCGCGGCGAGGGAGAGCAGGGTGCCGACGACGGTGATCGTGACGGAGATGACGACGGCGCGCGTGACCACGCCCCCGGAGAGCACGGCCTGGTAGGCGTCGAGGCTGATGCCGCCCGGCCACATCACCATCCCGCCACCGGCAGCGTTGATCGTCTCCTGGTCGGCCAGGCTGGTGGCGATGACCGACCAGAACGGCACGAGGACGACCGCGACCGCGAAGGCCAGCACGACGAACTTCAGCGCCTGGGTGAGCGGGTGCGGCTTCTCCATCCACGGCGGCCGGCGGCCGTCCTTCGTGAACGTCCGGACGGTGTCGTCCCCGATGGTCGCGTTCTCGAGCGTGGTCACTTCTCGTACACCCCTCTCTCGCCGAAGACGTGGGCCAGCTTGTTCGCCCCGATCACGAGCAGGACGCCGACGAGGCCCTTGACGAGGCCGGCCGCCGCCGAGGTCCCCCAGTTCCCGCCGAGGATGCCGTTGTTGTAGACCCAGGTGTCGAGCACCTCGCTGGCCTGCAGGCCCACCGGTCCCTGCTGGAGGATGATCTGCTCGAAACCCACCGACAGGCTGCTGCCCAGGCGGAGGATGAGCAGCAGGATGATGAGCCCCTTGAGCGCCGGCAACGTCACGTACCAGAGCCGCTGCCGGGCTCCCGCACCGTCGACGGCGGCGGCCTCGTACTGCTCCTGGTCGATGCGGGAGATCGCGGCGAGGAACAGGATCGTGCCCCAGCCGGCGTCCTTCCAGATCACCTGGCTCGTGATGAGCGCCTTGAACAGTTCTGGGGAACCGATGATCTGCAGGACCGGCAGGTCGTGCTGGACGAGGAACGTGTTGAGCATCCCCGCGTTGCCGAGCATCTGCTGGAACAGCGCCACGACGATGACCCAGGACAGGAAGTGCGGCAGGTACAGCACCGACTGCAGAGTCCGCTTGAGACGTTCCCCCGCCAGGCTGTTGAGCGTCAGCGCGAGGGCGAGCGGCACGGGGAACACGAGGACCGTCTGGATGACCGTCAGCACGACCGTGTTCCACAGCGCGTTGCGGAACTCGGGGTTCCCGTCCCACAGGAACGAGAAGTTCTGCCAGCCCACCCAGTCGGACTCGGTGAGGCCGAGGTAGGGCTGGTAGTCCTGGAAGGCGATGACGTTGCCCAGCAGGGGGACGTAGTGGAACAGCAGGAGGGCCAGCCCGCCCGGGACCCCGAGGCAGACGAGCAGCGCCTGGTCCCGGGTCAGCCGGGGCCGTCGGCGGCGGACCTCCAGACCGGTGTCGGTGCGGCCCCGCGGGCCGGTGGCCGCGGACCTGGTCCCCTCGCGGGTCGGCTGCGTTCTCACTGTCGGGCTCCTGCCACGAAGGGGATGGGTGAGGGGACGGGTGCAGTCGGGCGTGCGCTCCCACGCGAGCGCGGTCCGGGGAGTGGGCGCCCGTCCGGTCGGTGCGGACGAGGTGGCGCTCAGGGGGCGGTGTGCGCCCCGAGCACCTCCTGCGCCCACGCGAAGGACAGGCGGTGCGACTCCACGACGTCGCCGACGCTGGGGAAGTCCACCTCGACCATCCAGTCGCCGTCGTAGTCGTCGGGCAGGGCCGCGAGGACGGCCCCGAGGTCGAGCACGCCCCGGCCGGGTTCGGCCCACAACCGCCCGCTGCGGGACAGCGTGCGGTAGTCACCGGTCGCGTCCTGCGCCGGCAGGTGGTCGGGGTGCAGGTCCTTGAGGTGGATGGCGCCGGTCCGGTCGGCGTAGCGTCGCAGCAGGGCGACGGGGTCGGCCCCCGCCCAGGCCAGGTGCCCGGTGTCCGGGCCGAACCCCAGCAGGTCCGGGCCCAGGGCGTCCAGCAGGCCGGTGACCTCGGCCTCGGTCTCGAACACCCCACCGACGTGGGAGTGGTGCAGCGCCCGGACGCCTTCGGCCCGGAACACCTCGCACACCCGTCCGGCGAGGTCGACGGCGTGGTCGAACCGCCCCTGGTCGAAGGCGGCCCCGACGGCCGGCCGCTGCATCCGCTCGGGGACCGACATCGACGAGAGCATCGTCCGGTCCAGTCCGAGAGCGGCCTGCTGGGCGGCGAACCGGCGGGCCTGCTCCAGGAGTTCCGCCGGCCGCACCGTGTGGTCCAGCGGGCTGCTGAACAGGCCGGTCGAGGGTTCGAGACCGAACCCGTCGAGCCAGGACCGGTACTCGGCGGTGCCCATGCCGTCGGGGACGTCGGCCTTGACGGCGGTGAACCCGATGTCCCGCAACGCCGTGAAGGCGTCCTCGAACACCTCGCGGGTCTTGCCGGCCTGCGACCACCAGGGGATGGGGTTCGCAGCGATCCTCCGCGTCACGGTTCCTCCCGGCCGGTCACGGGCCCCGCGTCGTCGTGGCGCCCTGAGAGCCCACACCGTGCCCGGGGTTTCCGGAGCCGGTCAAGATCGATCGATCAGGGCCGATCGATCGATCGACAGCGGGCCGGACCGGTCCACCGGCTGCGCGGGCGCTACCGCCGCCGCAGCGAGACCCACCGCCGGACGCCGTCGGAACTCACGGTCACGAGCACGAGGACGGACGCCCCGGCGTGCAGCAACCGGGCGAGGCCGTTCGCGCCGGGGTCGCCGCTCGCGGCGTGCACCAGCACCACGGCCTCCACCGCACTCACCGCCATCAGCAGCAGACGGGCCCAGGCCCACCGGGCCAGCACGGCGACCCACAGCAGCAGGGAGACGACGGCCGGCACCGGCAGGACGGCCGTGCCCGCCAGGGCCAGCACCACCTTGGCCAGGGCGACCGCGCCGGCGACGACGAGTTCGACCGGTGGCGTGCGCCGGTCGGCGACGGGGGTGTGGGCGGAACCCGGTGCGGACGGGCCGGGTGCCGGATAGGGAACCGGGACATCGGTGAGGTCCAGGACGACGAGGCTGCCGTCGGTGCGGACGACGTCCCCACCTCCGTTGCGGGAGTGGAACGCCGTCACGAAGTGGGGCAGCACGCGTGTGCGCGCCCGTGGCGTCCGGCGCTGCACCGTCGCGACGACGTGGTCCCGTTCGACGTCGATGTCCGCGTCGATCTTGTGCGTCACCTGCAGGGTGAACAGGGACAACCCGACGGCCCGGTCGTACGTGCCCGCCGCCAGCCAGTCGACGTGGTGCCCACCGGGCAGCACCCACCCCGGCGGGGTCGGCCAGAAGCGGACGTGGTGACGGCGGGAGGCGTCGCCGCCCACCTCCATCTCGTAGGCGAACGCCTGCAGGCGCCCGAAGAGCAGGAGGGCGGACACCGGGGCGGCCGGGTAGGAGCGGCGCAGCACGGCCGAGGCGACGATGCCGCGGGCGCTGCGCAGCGTGAGGTCGTCGGCCCGGGTCCAGCCGGCGCCGGTCATGGCCGCGTGGACCTGCTCGGCGCTGCCCTCCAGCGCCAGGTTCACGGGGTCCCCCAGCACCCCGGTGGACGTCGTCGTCCGGCCGATGAAGTAGTCCGGGACGTAGAGCTTCGTCAGGACCTGCTGCAGCCGGGGCAGACCGACGTAGGCCATGAGGCCCCAGAAGAGGACCAGCCGCCCCAGCTCACCCAGGGACAGGGTGCGGTGGTCGCGCAGCAGCACCCACCCCAGCCAGAACACGAGGCCCGTGGCGAGGACGAAGAACGCACCGTCGAGCACCTCGCCAGCGCTCCACGCACGGGGGAGGCGCTTGCGCGGCAGGGGTGGGGTGGGAACGGCATCGCCGGCAGACCGCTTCTCGATCACGCCGCCATGATGCTCGACCGCGCACCCCGCCGTCCCGTCCGGCAGCATCGCCCGCATGGACTACGTGAAACTCGGATCCTCCGGGCTCGAGGTGTCCCGCCTCGTGCTCGGCTGCATGAGCTACGGCGACCCCCAGCGCGGCAACCACGCCTGGACACTGCCCGAGGAGGACAGCGTCCCCTTCCTGCACCGTGCGCTCGACGCGGGCGTGACGTTCTTCGACACGGCCAACGTCTACTCCGACGGCTCCAGCGAGGAGATCGTCGGCAAGACCCTCCTGTCGGCCGTGCCGCGCGACCAGGTCGTCATCGCGACCAAGGTGCACGGCCGCATGCGGCCGGGACCGAACGGTGCCGGGTTGTCGCGCCAGGCGATCCTCACCGAGGTCGACAACTCCCTGCGCCGGCTCGGGACCGACCACGTCGACCTCTACCAGATCCACCGCTTCGACGCCTCGGTCCCGCTGGAGGAGACGCTGCAGGCGCTGCACGACGTCGTCCAAGCGGGCAAGGTCCGCTACCTCGGCGCGAGTTCCATGTGGGCGTGGCAGTTCGCCAAGGCCCTGCACCTGCAGGAGCGCCACGGGTGGGCGCGCTTCGTCTCCATGCAGGACCACTACAACCTCCTCTACCGGGAGGAGGAGCGGGAGATGCTGCCGCTGTGCGCCGACCAGGGGATCGGCGTCATCCCCTGGAGCCCGCTGGCCCGCGGCAAGCTGACCCGCGACTGGGACTCCGTGACGAACCGGTCCGAGACGGACGAGTTCGGCAAGACGCTCTACCGCGACAGCGACGCGCAGGTCGTCGAGGCGGTCGCCCGCGTCGCCGAGCGCCGAGGTGTCTCCCGCGCGCAGGTCGCGCTGGCGTGGGTCGCCCGCAACCCCGTCGTCACGGCACCGATCGTGGGCGCGACGAAGCCGCACCACCTCGACGACGCCCTCGCGGCGCTCGACCTCGTCCTCACCGACGAGGAGGTCGCCGAGCTCGAGGCGCCGTACGAACCCCACGAGGTCGCGGGGTTCTGACCGGCGGTCGGTCGGTCCGGGTCAGACGTCGCGGCGCGTGGTCTCGCGCCGCGTCGTCCCGGACACCGGGTCGGCCGACGTGACGCTCGTCGTCCGCTGCGTGCGCGGCCGGAACATGGCGAACTCGAGGATGATGCCGAGGACCCCGATGACCATGAGGATGACCCCCACGGTCTGCAGGTCGACACCGGCCACCGAGACGGTGACGGCGAAGGTCAGGATCGCCCCGACCGCCAGCAGGAAGATGCTCGTTCCCAGACGCATGCTTCGACTGTGGACCCGAGCCGTGCACCCCGCGAGCCGACGACCGGCGAACGGGTGAGCGGCCCCGTCAGCTCAACCCTCGTCCTCCACGCGCAGGACCTCCTCCCCCTCCCCCGACGGTGGTTCGAACCGGGCGAGGAACCCGTCGAGGACCTCCGCGTCGATGGGGAACGCGGCGTTCGCGTCGAAGCGGGAACTGCGACCCGCCAGCCGGCGCAGCAGCACCTCCCGCGGCACGTCGAGGTGCACGAGCCGCCAGCGCGCCCCCGCCTGCTCGACGACGCGCTTGTACCGGTCGCGGCTGGCCCGGCTCCAGAACCCGAAGTCGACGACGACGTCCCGGCCCTGCGCGACGAGGCTGCGCAGCCGGTCGAGGAGGACGTGCTCGGCCACGTGGCTGTACTCGTCGTAGACCTCCGTCGGGTAGTCCAGGCCGTAGCGCCCGAACCGCGACCACAACTCCTCGTCGATCGACAACCGCACGTACCCCTCGCGTTCGAGCTGCGTGGCGAAGGTCGTCTTGCCGGCGCCGACCATGCCGCACAGCAGCACGACGACCGGCCCCTCACCGTGATCACGGCTCACCGGGCGGACTCGAGCACGGCCCGCGCGTGCGAGGCGTGCGTCACGAGGGTCGAGACCATCCCGCTGCGCAGCACGCTCGCCGTCGCGTCGGCGCGGGCGGGCAGGTCCCCGCACGCCATGGCCGTCACGTCGGGAGTGGCCGTCAGCTGGGCGCCCGTCACCCCGATCACCCGGTCCGCCAGCGCGTCCACCTCGCGCCCGTCGCGGCCGACGAGGACACCCGTCACCTCGGCCACGACCCCGGCGGCCGTGAGCGCCTCCTGGTCGGCCGTCCCGAGCGAGTCCAGGGCGGTCGACTCCCCCGGGCGCCAGGCCCCGACCGAGACGACGGCCTTGGTCAGGCGGTCGAGCTCGGCCAGCGCCTCGCTGATCCCGGACTGCGAGCGCAGCCCGTCGGCCGTCGCGGCGTCGGGGACCGCGAGCGGGGCGTAGAACGTCGTGGCCGACGAGCGGGTCGCCTCCGCCGCCCGCCGGACGAGGTCGACGGCGCTGCCCTCGACGTCGGGGCGTGGCAGGGCGCCGGCCAGCTGGACGAAGCGGCACCCGAGGTCGGCTCCCAGGGCGTCCGTCAGCAGCGAGATCGTCCGGCCCCAGGCCAGGCCCACGACGTCGTCGGCCGTGACGCTCTCCTCCAGCAGCCCGGCCGTGAACTCCGCGACGACCCGGCGCTGTCCGACCAGCGTCTCCTCCCCCGTCCTCACCACGTAGGCCGCCCGGAGGCCGAACTCGGCGCGGACCGCCTCGGCGAGGTCCCCGTCGAGGGAGCTGGGGGTGACGACCTGGATCTGCACGAGCCCCGACTCCTGCGCCTCCGTCAGCAGCCGGGCGACCTTGAACCGGCTGATGCCGAGCTGCCGGGCGATCTCGACCTTCGTCAGCCCCTCGACGAAGAAGCGCCGCGCCACGACGGCGGCCAGCGCCTGCGCACCCAGCGACGGGCGGCCGGCGGTCCCGGTGCGGACTGACGTCTTCGGCATGTCTGCTCCTCGGCGGGTCCGGCGACGGACACCGCGCTCGCGGGTGGGGCGGGACCACAGCCTGCCGCCCCGGTCCCGGCGGCGGCCAGGGAGGCACCTGCCGAACGGGGCGGACGGGCACGGCCGCGGTTGACAGCCCCGGTCGACCCGGGCACCATCATCACAGCTGAGAGTAGCCCGCTCAGATGAGCGGACGCAACGACGGCGGACCCCGCCGGCGAACGGCCCGAGCGCGGGGCTTCGACTGCACCTGTCGACGGAGACACTGGAGAGATCACGATGGCTGGACGTCACGGCATCCACCTGCCCACCACCCTTCCCGGGTCGACCTCACGCGTCAGCCGCCGCGCCGCCCTGGGGGGTGCGGCCGGCCTCGGCGGTGCCGCGTTCCTCAGCAGCTGCTCGGGCGCCGGCGGAGGGGGCGGAGCAGGCGGCGGGGGTGGCGGTGGCGGCGACGACAAGACCGTCAACGTCATCATGGTGAACAACCCGCAGATGGTGGACCTGCAGAAGCTGACGAAGGACAACTTCACCAAGGACACCGGCATCACCGTGAACTACACGGTCCTGCCGGAGAACGACGTCCGCGACAAGATCAGCCAGGAGTTCTCGAGCCAGGCCGGTCAGTACGACGTGGCGTCCATCTCGAACTACGAGGTGCCGTTCTACTCCAAGAACGGGTGGCTGGCCCCCCTGGACGACTTCATCTCCGGGGACTCCGGCTTCAACCAGTCCGACATCATCAAGCCGCTCGCCACGGCCCTGACGGGTGAGGACGGCAAGGTCTACGCCGAACCCTTCTACGGCGAGTCCTCCTTCCTCATGTACCGCAAGGACGTGTTCGAGTCCAAGGGCCTGACGATGCCCGACAAGCCGACGTGGGCCGAGGTCGCCGCCTTCGCCGCCCAGCTCGACGGTGCGATGCCGGACATGAAGGGCATCGCCCTGCGCGGCCTGCCCGGGTGGGGTCAGGTGTTCGCCCCCCTCACCACCGTCGTCAACACCTTCGGCGGGACCTGGTTCGACGAGGACTGGACCGCCAAGGTGAACGCCCCCGAGTTCGTCGAGGCCACGAAGTTCTACGTGGACCTCGTCCGGGCCCACGGCGAGAACGGCGCACCCCAGGCCGGGTTCACCGAGTGCCTCAACGGGATGACCCAGTCGCAGGTCGCCATGTGGTACGACGCGACCTCCGCCGCGGGTTCCCTGGACGCCCAGGGGTCCCCGGTCGCTGGGAAGGTCGGCTACGTCGCCGCCCCTGTCGACCAGACCGAGTCGTCGGGGTGGCTGTACACGTGGGCCTGGGGCGTGCAGAAGGCCTCCAAGCGCCAGGAGAACGCCTGGAAGTTCATCTCCTGGGCCTCGAGCCAGAAGTACGAGGAGCTGGTCGGCGCGCAGGTCGGCTGGGCCAGCGTCCCCGCCGGGAAGCGCAACTCGACCTACGAGAACGCCGACTACCAGAAGGCCGCGGCCCCCTTCTACAAGGAGACGCAGACCGCGATCAACGCGGCGAACCCGGAGAACCCGGGCGTGCAGCCCCGTCCGGCCCCCGGCATCCAGTTCGTCGCGATCCCCGAGTTCGCCGACCTCGGCACCCAGGTCTCCCAGTTCGTCTCCTCGGCCATCGCGGGCCAGACGAGCGTGGAGGACGCGCTGAACCAGGGCCAGGAACTCGCCACCAAGCTCGTCAGCGACAAGTACAAGAAGTGACCCGGCCCGCGGCCCCCGGCACCACCGGGGGCCGCGGTGACCGCACGCCACTCCCCCCGTCACCGCCCGGCGACCCGTCGGTTCCCTCGAGCGTGGAGGACGTCCTTCCATGAGTGCCAGCACCGCCCCCAGTCACCCCAGGGTGGGCCCGGACCGGCCCCAGGGCTCCGCCGGATCGGCGCGCCGGGCCGCGGACTGGGCCCGTCGGGCCCCGCTCCTGCCCGCCCTCCTCTTCACGATCGTCGTGACGCAGCTGCCCTTCGTGGCGACCATCGTCATCTCGTTCATGAACTGGAACTCCTACTACCCCCAGGACCGCGGGTTCGGCGGCGTCGACAACTACGTCTCCGTCTTCACCAACGCCCAGCTGCGCCAGGCCGTCGTCAACACCGTCGTCCTCACCGTGACCGTCGTCCTGGTCAGCCTGGTGCTCGGCATGCTCATCGCCCTGCTGCTGGACCGCAAGTTCGCGGGCCGCGGCGCGGTCCGCACCATGATGATCGCCCCGTTCCTCGTCGTCCCGATCGCCGCGGCCCTGCTGTGGAAGCACGCGCTGTTCAACCCGAACTACGGCCTCTTCAACGGGACGATCAACGCGGTCTGGAAGCTCTTCGGTTCCGACTCCGCCCCGCAGGTCGACTGGCTCTCGACCGCCCCGAAGATCGCCATCGAGGTCTCGCTCATCTGGCAGTGGACCCCGTTCATGATGCTGATCCTGCTGGCCGGGCTGCAGTCCAAGCCCGCCGACGCCGAGGAGGCCGCCCGCATGGACGGCGCGACCAGCTTCCAGATCTTCCGGTACCTCACGTTCCCGCACCTGCGGCAGTACCTCGAGCTCGGCGGGCTGCTGGGCGCCATCTACATCGTCCAGAACTTCGACGCCGTCTTCACCATCACCGCCGGCGGCCTGGGCACGGCGAACCTGCCGTACACGATCTACCAGACCGTGTTCTCCGCCCACGACTACGGCCTCGCCTCGGCCATGGGTGTCGTCGTCGTCATCGCCACCATCATCATCGCGACCTTCGCCCTGCGCGTGGTCTCGAGCATGTTCAAGCAGGAGGTCGGCCGGTGAGCACCGCCAGCACCATCGCCACCATCCCCGGGACCAACGTCCCGACCTCGCGCCGCGAGCAGCGGGCCCGTTCGCTGAACCGCAGCAAGCCGCTGTGGAGCGTCCTGGCCTGGGTCGTCGGCGTCCTGTTCGTCCTGCCCGTCCTGTGGATGGTCCTGACGTCCCTGCACTCCGAGACGGACGCCGCGACGAACCCGCCCTCCATCGCGGCCGCGCTCACCCTCGACGGGTACCGGTCGTTCCTGTCCGCCCAGCCGGTCGCACCGCTGTTGAACTCGGCGATGGCGTCCGTCGTCTCGACGGTCCTCGTGCTCTGCCTGGCGATCCCCGCCGCGTTCGCCCTGTCCATCCGGCCGGTCCAGAAGTGGACCGACGTCATGTTCTTCTTCCTGTCGACGAAGTTCATGCCGCTGGTGGCCGGTCTCCTGCCCCTCTACCTGTTCGCGACGAAGACGGGGACGCTGGACAACATCTGGCTGCTCATCGTGCTCTACACGTCGATGAACCTGCCGATCGCGGTGTGGATGATGCAGTCCTTCCTGGCGGAGGTGCCCGGGGAGATGCTCGAGGCCGCCTCGATCGACGGGGCCGGGCTGATCCGCATGCTGTGGTCCATCGTCCGCCCGGTCGCGATGCCGGGTGTCGCGGCCACGGCGCTGATCTGCTTCATCTTCAGCTGGAACGAGCTGCTGCTGGCCCGCACCCTGACGGCGACGGTCGCCGGGACCGCGCCCGTCTTCCTGACCGGCTTCGTCACGAGCCAGGGGCTCTTCCTCGCCCAGCTCTGCGCGGCGGCTACCGTGATCTCCCTGCCCGTGCTCGTGGCCGGTTTCGCCGCTCAGGACAAGCTCGTCCAGGGTCTGTCCATGGGCGCGGTCAAGTGACCCGCACCGCCGACCACGCAGGACGATCCGAGCCCCGGGAGACGACCGTGACCCCGCCCGTTGCCCTCACGACCGAGAACCTCGCCGAGATCGGCCGCGACGTCCCGGTCCCCGCCTACGACCGCTCGCAGGTGACGCCGGGGATCGTGCACCTCGGTGTCGGGGGGTTCCACCGCGCCCACCAGGCCATGTACCTGGACCGGCTGATGAACGACGGCAAGGCGCTGGACTGGGGCATCCGCGGGATCGGCGTGCTGCCGCACGACGCGCGGATGAAGGAGGTCATGGACGCCCAGGACGGGCTCTACACCCTCGTCCTGAAGGACCCCGACGGCTCGCGCGAACCGCGTGTCATCGGCTCGATCCTGGACTTCCTGCACGCCCCGGCCGACCCGGACGCGGCGGTGGAGGCGATGGCCGACCCCCGCATCCGCATCGTCTCGCTCACCGTCACCGAGGGCGGCTACAACATCGACGCCGTCACCGGGGAGTTCGTCCTCGACGAGCCCGCGGTGGCCGCCGACCTCGCCGAGGGGGCGGTCCCGCGCACGACGTTCGGTCTCGTCACCGAGGCCCTGCGCCGCCGCCGCGACCGGGGCGTGCCGCCGTTCACCGTCATGTCCTGCGACAACGTCCAGGGCAACGGGCACGTCGCGCACCAGGTGTTCGTCGCCTTCGCCACGGCCAAGGACGCCGAGCTGGGCGCCTGGATCGACGCGAACGTCCGGTTCCCGAACTGCATGGTCGACCGCATCACCCCCGGCACCACCGACGACGACCGCGCCGAGGTCCGCGACCGGTTCGGCATCGAGGACGCCTGGCCCGTGGTCTGCGAGCCCTTCGTGCAGTGGGTCCTGGAGGACGACTTCGGCCTCGGCCGCCCGCCCTACGAGGACGCCGGCGTCCAGGTCGTCGACGACGTCGAACCGTACGAGCTGATGAAGCTGCGGCTGCTCAACGCCAGCCACCAGGCGCTGTGCTACTTCGGGTACCTCGCCGGGTACCGGCTCGTGCACGAGGTCGCGCAGGACCCGCTGTTCGCCGACTTCCTCCTGGGCTACATGGAGCGGGAGGGTTCCCCCACGCTGCCGCCGGTGCCGGGGATCGACCTCGACGCCTACCGGCACGAGCTCGTGCACCGGTTCTCCAACGGCGAGGTGCGCGACACCGTCGCCCGCCTGTGCAACGAGAGCTCGGACCGCATCCCGAAGTGGGTGCTGCCCGTCATCCGCGAGCAGATCGCCGCCGGCGGGGAGTTCCACCGCGCCACGGCCGTCGTGGCCAGCTGGGCCCGCTACGCCGAGGGCGTCGACGAGCGGGGCGAGCGCATCGAGGTGTCCGACCGCATCGCGGAGCGGCTCGTCGCGACGGCGCAGCGCAACCGCGAGGAACCGACGGCCTTCATCGCCGACCGCTCGCTCTTCGGCGACCTCGCCGACGACGAGGCGTTCGTCGCGGAGTACACCGCCACGCTCGCGTCCCTGCACGCCAAGGGTGCCCGCGCCACGCTGGAGGACGTCGTCGCCCGCGGCTGACCCTGCCCCTCCCTCCGGGGCCCGGCCCGCGTGGATGACCCTCCCTCCGCCCGTCCCAGGCCCCAGGAGGGGCGCGATGCACCACCTCCGCCCTGGGAAGGGACCAGGGCGGTGAGGCGGGGACGCTGACCCGGGCCGGCGGGAGGCCGCCGCCGCGGGGAGGCCGACCGCCCGTCACGACGGCGCAGAGCACGACTTCCGCCCTCCACAGCGCCTCCGGAGGGCGGAAGGAGTGTCCTCCACGCAGGACGGGGGCCGCCCTACGATGGCCCCATGGCTTCCAAGGTGGTCCCCGCACGGGGCATGCGCGACGTCCTGCCGGTCGAGAAGGCTCGCCGGGAGCACGCGCTGCACGTCATCCGCGAGGTCTACCGCTCGTTCGGCTTCGACGAGGTCGAGACGCCGGCGCTGGAGGAGTTGTCCCGGCTGGAGTCGGGGCAGGGCGGCGAGAACGAGAAGATGCTCTTCAAGGTCCTGCGCCGCGGCCTGGCGGGCGACGAACCCCTGCTGCCCGCGGACGCGGCCGACCTCGGCCTCCGCTTCGACCTGACGGTCCCCCTGACCCGGTACGTCGCCTCGAACGCAGCCGCGCTGCGGATGCCGTTCAAGGCGCTGCAGATCGGACCGGTGTGGCGGGCCGAACGGCCGCAGAAGGGCCGTTACCGCCAGTTCGTCCAGTGCGACATCGACATCCTCGGCGAGGCGGGCAGCCTGGCCGAGGTCGAACTCGTCACGGCCACGCACACCGCCCTCACCCGGCTGGGTCTGACGGGCACGACGTTGCGGCTCAACGACCGCGGGGTGCTCACGGGGTTGCTCACGGGGTGCGGGTTCGACGAGGCCGACCACGGCAGCGTCCTCATCACCGTCGACAAGAACGACAAGGTCGGCCTCGACGGGGTCGTGGCGGAACTGCGCTCGAAGGGTTTCGGCGACGAGCCCGTCGTGGCGCTGGAGAAGGCGCTGACGGACCTCCTGCCGCTGCGCGACGTCGCCCGTCTCGGTGACGGCGCCCTGCCCGAGACGGTCCCCGCCGCCTCCGTCGCACGGCTGCAGGAGATCGCCGCGGCGGTGGCCGTGGCGGCCCCGGACCTCGACGTGCAGTTCGACGTCACGCTCGTGCGCGGCATGGGCTACTACACCGGACCGATCTTCGAGATGTCCCTGCCCGGTGGGGGTTCCTCCATCGCCGGCGGCGGCCGGTACGACGGCATGGTCGGCCGGTTCACCGGCCGCGACGTCCCGGCGGCGGGTTTCTCGATCGGGTTCGAGCGCATCATCGACGAGGTCTCGCTGCCGGCGGACGCGGCGCCGGCCGTGGCCCTGGTGCACCCGGCGGGCGTCGACGCGGGCGAGCTGCTGCGCAAGCAGCGCGAACTGCAGGCCGGTGGCGCCCGGGTCGCCCTCGTCAAGCAGGCCAAGCGCCTGCAGCCGTTGTTCGACGCGCTCGTCGCCGAGGGCTACTCGCAGGTCGTGCGGGCCCGCGTCGAGGACGGCCGACTCACGTTCTCCGAGCCGTCCCCCCTCGAGGCGAGCTGACGAACTCCTCCGCGGGCCCCGCCGTCACTGCGGCCGGGGCCCGCTGAGGTGCTTGCTGAAGAAGGCGAACACCTCCGGCATCGCCGCCTTGAACGACGTCGTCAGGTGCTTCCCCCCGTCCTGCAGGGAGACCTGGGCCGTCGACGGGGACTTCACGAGGCCCGCGAACCGCTGCGCCTGCGTGACGTCCTCGGCGCTGTCGGTGCCGGCGACGAGGAGCCAGGCCAGGGTGCCGGGGAACGTCGGCGCCAGCGCGGTGGGGTACTGCGCGAGCGTCGCCGCGTCCTTGTGCGGGAGCTTGGTCTCCATGTCGAAGTACCCGGCGATGCTGACGACGGCCCCGTACTCCCCGGGTTTGCGCAGCGCGATGGCGGCCGCGCAGTAGGCCCCGGACGACGCGCCGGCGGTGCCCCAGCCCTTGCCCGGCGGCAGGACCCGGAAGTCGTGCTGCACCATCGCCGGGACGTCGGTGTCGAGGAACGTGCCGACCTTCGGCTGCCCCGGGATGTCGGTGCACTCCGTGTCGACGTTCTTCGAGACCTGCATCTCGGGCATGACGAACACGAAGGGCAGGACCGACCCGTCGCGGGAGCCGGAGTCCACGACCTCCTGCGCCGAGTAGGACCGGTCGGTCCAGTTGTTGTACGTGGCGCCGTCGCCCCCGGGGTACAGGAACAGCACCGGGAAGTCCTCGTGCGCGTACGCCGGGTCGTCGTACTGGGGCGGGGTCCAGACCCAGACCTTCATGGACACGCCCGAGGCCGCGCCCTTCAACGTCGTCTCGAGCACGTTCTCGGCGCCGAAGTTCTTGGTGACGAACTCCTGCCCGTCGGCGGTGTGCGTGCGGGTCGCGGTGGGGGTCTGCGACGACGGGGACGCCGAACCGCCGCCGGACGTCGCGGACGACCCGCCCGTGCTGGGCGGCATGGTGCGGTGGTCGGGGCTCGACCCGGAGCAGCCGGCGATTAGGACGGTGGCGGCGAGCACGGCCGGGAGCGCGGGGAATGCACGGAACCTCACGCGCCCGATCGTCCCGTCCTGCGACCGTGGGCGGACCGGGCCGCACCGACCTGCACGGTTCCACCACCGGTCCCCCGCGAAGCGCTCCACGGGGGGACCGGAGGACTCACGCGGGGGTGAGCCGGGTGGCGGGTGCCCCCTGCCGCGTGGCGGCCAGGGTCAGCTCCTGACGGTCCTCGAGGGCCTCGTCCTGCGATGCGCGGACCTCGCGCGCGTCGAGGAAACCGCGGAGCCGGCCCGGGTCGTCGGTGATGATCCCGTCGACGCGGTGCCGCAGCAGATCCGCCCAGAGGCGGGGTTCGTCGACCGTCCACGGGTACGTCGCCACCCCGGCGGCGTGGTGCTCGGCGACGACGTGCGGGCTGGCGACCAGCGTCGCGACGTAGGGGTTGACCGCCATGACCGCGAGGTCGGCGACGGCCCGCTCGGCCTGCACGCGCGCCTGCCCCGCCGGGGTCGACAGCGCGGTGAACGGGTCGTGCGCCAGGTCCCGCAACGACTGCTCCAGCCCGTCCGCCGCCGCGGGCGGGCCGGGGTGCAGGACGAGCAGCGCCCGGCGCACGTCCGGGGCGACGTCCCGCAGGGCCCGGACGGTCTCCACCTCGAAGCTCTGCACGACGCTGCGGTCGGCCACCCCGGCCGTCCGCAGCGTCGCGACCGCTCCCGCGACCGCCGCCGGGGCCCACTCCCCCTTGAACTCCACGAGGAGCCCGCCGGCCCCGTGCAGCGCCACGAGGTCGACCACCTCGCGCAGCGTCGGGACCCGCTGACCCGCGAAGGCCGGCGAGAACCAGGACCCGGCGTCCGCCGACCGGACGACGGAGCTGGGCAGCTCCGCCACGGCACCGCTGGAGTCGGTGGTCCGGTCGAGGGTCTCGTCGTGCAGGACGACGGGGACCCCGTCCCCGTCGAGCCGCACGTCGAGCTCGAGGAGGTCGGCGCCGGAGCGCAGCGCCACCTCGAACGCGGCGAGGGTGTTCTCGGGCGCGTGCGCCGAGCTCCCCCGGTGCGCGATGACCAGGGGCCGGACGGGGGGACGGGCGGACGGACGGTTCACTGGACCAGCATCTCCCTGGGACGGGTCGGCGGGTGGCGGAGGATCAGGACTTCAGCAGCGGCTTCACGTCGGAGGTGTAGGACTGCTCGATCTCGCCCTGCGCGGTGCCCCACGCGTCCTTCGAGGCGGTGCCCTGCAGCATGACCTTCTCCCACGCCGTCACGGTGGACTGGTCGCCGCCCGGGACGAAGACGCGCGCGTAGTCCTGCGTGCGGGTCTTCGACAGCTGGTCGACGGCCGTCTTGAACAGCGGCGTCTGCGCGTACACCTGCTGCATGGTCGAGGAGTTCACGGCCCCGGTCGTGACCGGCATGTACCCGGTGTTCTGGGAGAAGTAGGCCGTGTTGTCGTCCTCAGCGAGGAAGGCCAGGAACTTCGCCGCAGCGAGCTGCTGCTCGGGCGTGCGCTTGACCGGGATCGCGAACCCGGCGCCACCCGTGGGGGTGAACTGACCGGCGGAGCCGCCCGGCAGGAACGCGTTGCCGACCTCGAAGTTCGCCGCCTTGAGGATCCCGGACAGCGAGCCGGTGGACCCGATGACGGAGGAGTACAGGCCCGCCCCGAAGTCCGAGGCCTGGTCGGAGGAGGAGACGGCCGCGTACCCCTTGGTGATGTAGGAGCGCAGGTAGTCGCTCGCCGCGAGCACCCTGTCGCTGTCCACCGTCATGGTCCACTCGTCGGACAGCGCACCGCCCATGCCCCAGACCATGTTCTGGAAGATCCAGGAGGCGTTGCCCGTGCCCTTCCCGAGACCGTAGGGGGCCTGGGCCCCCGTGCCGGCGGCCTGCAGCTTCGGCAGCCACTCCTCGAACTCCGACCAGGTCTGCGGCCCGCGGTCCGGCAGGCCGGCCTTGGCCCAGTGGGCCTTGTTGTAGTAGAAGACCGGCGTCGAGCGGCAGTACGGCACCGCCCACTGCGAACCCTCGTACTGGTAGTCGGCGTACAGGCCCTTCTGGTAGTTCGACGTCGTCACCCCGGCGGCCGGCAGCAGGTCCTGCAGGGGGGCGAGCTGGCCGTTGAGGGCGTAGCGGAACCACCAGACGTCGCTCAGCAGGACGAGGTCGGGCAGGTCGGACCCGGTGAGGGCGGCCTGGAACTTCTGGGAGATCTCGTCGTAGTTCGACCCGGCCGTGACGAACTCGACCTTGATGTCGGAGTTGTCCTTGTTCCAGCGGTTGAGGAACTCGGCCTCGACGGCCTGGGAGGAACCGGGGTGGTTGGTCCAGACGGTCACGGAGTCGGCCGGGGTGACCTTGGACCAGTCGGTCGAGGACGCGCTGGCGGTCCCGCCGGAGGAGGACGCGGTGGACGGGCCGGAGCAGGCCGCGAGGCCGAGACCGGCCGCACCGAGGCCGGCGAGGCCGAGGACGCCGCGCCGGGGCAGCACGAAGGACGAGGTGTTCACGGGTTCTCCTGGAGCTGTGTCGGAGGGAGGGGGTGGGTCAGTTGGCGACCGCACCCGCGGCGAGACCCGCCACGAGCCGGCGCTGGAAGAAGAGGAAGACGAGCAGGATCGGCAGCATGACCAGCACGGTGCCGGCCATGAGGACGCCCCAGTTGGTGATGCCGTCGTTGTTCTGCAGCAGGGTCAGGCCCACCGGCAGGGTCATCATCTCGGACCGGTCGGTGACGAGCAGCGGCCACAGGTACTGGTTCCACTCCCCCACGACCGAGACGAGGGCGACGGCCGAGACGGTCGGCGCCGACAGCGGCACGACGAACTGCCACAACCGCCGCCAGTGCCCGGCGCCGTCGAGCGTCGCGGCCTCCAGGACGGAGGCGGGCAGCGTCTGGAAGTGCTGGCGGAACAGGAACGTGCCGAGCGAGCTGGCCAGCCCGGGGACCACGATCCCCTGGTAGGAGTTCAGCCAGCCGATCTGCGCGATGAGCGTGTAGTTCGGGATGAGCGTGACCTGCGGCGGCACCATGAGGGCCGCGAGGACGACGAGGAACACCAGGCGCTTGGCCGGGAACTCGACGAACACCAGCGCGTAGGCGCACATGAGCCCCAGGACGACCTTCAGGCCCGCGCCCGCCACGGTCGTGATGACGCTGTTGAGCAGGAAGTGCGCGAACGGGACGGTCGCGAACACGTCCGCGTAGTTCTGCCACTGCAGCGCGTGCGGCAACCACTGCGACGGGATCGTGTAGATCTCGTTGCGCTGCTTGAAGGACGCGAGCAGCATCCAGAGCATCGGCACGACCATGACGAGGCCGGCCACGACGAGGCCGGCGTACCCCAGGACGTCGACGCGGCGACGGGGGCGCGCGGGTTCCGCACCGCCGGACCGCGGGGCCGGGACCCGGCCGGACCCCGAGGTGGTCCTCTCCTGGACGCTCACCGGTAGTGCACCTTCCGTTCCACGACGACCATCTGGAGGACGGTCACGACGAGCAGGGCGAGGAAGAGCAGGGTCGCGATCGCCGAGGCGTAGCCGGCGGAACCGTCGACGAAGGCCTCCTGGTAGACCTGGTAGACCATCGTCGTCGTGCCCTCCAGCGGCCCGCCCTTGGTCATGGCGCGGATGATGTCGAAGGACCCGCCGGCGTTGGACTCGATGAACACCGTGACGCCGAGGAAGAACGTCGTCGGCGACAGCAGCGGGAAGACGATGGACCAGAACGTGCGCAGGGGCGAGGCGCCGTCGATCTGCGCGGCCTCGAGGATGTCGTGCGGCACCGACTGGAGCGCGGCCAGGTAGATGATCGCGACGTACCCGACGTACTTCCACAGGTAGACGACGCAGACCATCGCCAGGGCCCAGTCGGGGTCGTTGTACCAGTTCGGCGAACCGATCCCGACGGCGCGCAGCAGGCCCGAGACCAGGCCGTACTGGGGGTCGAAGACGAACAGCCAGCACATGCCGACCGCGACGCCGGACAGCACGAAGGGCGCGAAGACCGCGGCGCGGACGAAGGTCCGGCCGCGCAGGTTCCGGTCGAGCAGGCGCGCCAGCGCGAGGCCGAGCGCCATGCAGCCGCCGACGGTGACGACCGCGAAGACGAGCGTGGTCAGCAGGACCGTCGGCGTCTTGGGGTTCGTGAAGTAGTTCACGTAGTTCTGCAGCCCGACGTACGTCGCGGTGTCGGAACCGAGGTTCCAGTGCAGCAGCGAGTACTGGACGTTCTGCACGAGGGGCTTGTAGACGAACACGACGAGGAGCGCGACGTTGGGCCCGGCGAGCAGCAGGAAGGTTCCCCACGACCGCCACGGAAGTCTCCGGGTGCGCGGTGCGGGAACCTGGTGGAGGGTCGTCAACGCGACCTCCTCCCAGGTCGGGAGCGGGCTGGACGTCAGGAACAGTAGTTCGCGTCCGCGGGCCCTCCGGCCACTCGCGCCCCGGGGCGGTCAACGGTCATCGAGTGTTCACCTGCACCGGTCGGGCACGACGCGCGGGACACCGTCCGTTCACGTTCGTCACCCGGGCTGGCAGTGCGGGCACCACCAGGTGCGACGGCGTTCGGGGTCGCCCGGCACCTCGGCCTCCACGAGCACCGTCGTCCCGCACCGCAGGCAGGGTTTCCCGGCGCGCCCGGAGACCCAGTGCTGCCGGCCGGGGCGGGTGTCCCCCGTCGTGACCTGCGGGGCCCGCGAGGGCCCCACGGAGAACGTCAGCATCTTCACGGCCAGGCGCACCAGCGGTGGCAGGTCGACGTCCCCGACCGGCGCCCACGGCGACCGCCCGCGCAGGAAGCAGAGCTCGTCGGCCCAGAGGTTGCCGATGCCGGCGAGGTTGCGCTGGTCGAGCAGGGCCGCCTTGATCCCGCGCTCGGGCCGCCGCGCGAGGTTCGCGACCGACCGCTCGACACGCTCGTCGACGGACAGGTCCGCCCCGAGGAGGTCCGGACCGAGGTGCCCCACGACGGTGTGCTCGAGGGCCGTGGGGACGAGCTCGACGACGGGCATCCGCAGCGCGAGCGCCGTCGGCCCGTCCGTCTCGAGGACGACGCGGACGTCGGGCTGCAGACGAGCCGGCAGCCGCTTGCCCGGGCCCAGGACCGTCCACTCCCCGTCCATGCGCAGGTGGGTGTGCAGGGTCGTCGGCTCGGTGAGCGCGGCACCCTCCCCCGGCACCAGACGGGTCAGCAGGTGCTTGCCGCGCGAGACGACCTCCACCAGGCGCGTCCCCGACAGGTCCGCCGTCGCGAAGCGCGGCACCCGCAGGTCGCTGCGGTGCACGGGACGGCCCGCCAGCCGGGCGTGGAGGCGGCGGGCGAGCAGGAACACGGTGTCGCCCTCGGGCACCCGCCCACCGTGCCCGAGGCCGGTCCCCGCCGCGCGGTGGAGGGTTCCCCGCACGGCCACCCCGGAGGAGTGGCTCCCGGCGTCCGGCCGGGTGAAGCTGGGGCATGAGCTCGCGCCGTCTGCCCCTCCTCGTCGCGCTCTGCGTGCTCGTCCTGGGCACGCTGGCCGTCCTGGCCGTCGCGGCGCTGCCCGGGCAGCGACGTCCCCCGTCCCGGTCGGTGGTCCCCGCCCAGTTCCCCGGCTACAGCGCGTTGACGGCTCCGGTGGCGACGAACCCGGTCGGTGCCGCGCTCGCGGTCTACCGGCAGGACGCGGCCGGCGGCGTCACGGGCACGACGCAGACCCTCGTCCTCGGCGCGGACGGCGCCAGCGCGCGGCGGCTGATCCAGGCGACCGACCGCGGGAGTTCGCAGGCCCCGGCGGCCGCGGTCGTGTCCCCCGACGGCCGCACGGTGGCCCTCGGCGACGGCCCGGCCGGGACCGACCCCGCCCGCGCCACCGCACCCGACCCCGCCTCGCCGACCCTGCCGCCCGGACGGGTCGTGGTGACCCCCTCGCCGCCGGCCGTGAACGGCGGTGCGGTCGTCACCCGCCCCGTCGGCGCCAGCTCGACCCTCGCGCTCGTCGACCTGTCCTCCGGCGACACCCGCGTGCACGTCGTCCCCCGTGTCCCGGTGGTCGTCCCCGTGTCGTGGAGCGCGGACGGTGCCCGCCTCGCCTACCTCGGGACCGACCTCCCCGCCGCCTCGGAGGCCGGCGCCCCCTCCACCGGTCACGCGTCCGGCCAGCTGTTCGTCCTGGACACCCGCTCGGACCGGGCCGTCGCGGTCCCCGGGGCCGAGCGGGTCGTGGCCGCGGCCTTCAGCCCCGACGGTGCCCGCCTCGCGTACCAGGAGCCGGGCGCGGCCGTCGTGCACGTCGTCGACCCGTTCGCCGGGGACAGCACGGAGCCGGGCACCGAGCTGGTGGTCCCGCAGGGGGCTGTCCTGGCGGACGGGCCGGCCTGGTCCCCGGACGGCACGCTGCTGGCCGTGGAAGCGGGGAGCGGCACGCCGTCGGCGCGCATCGAGTTCGTCGCCGCGCAGCCGGGACGGGGCGTGCCCACCGCGGTCCCGGGCCGAGACGTCCTGGGCTGGACCGGGCCCGGCGAACTCGTCCACCAACCGGCCCCGTCCGGCGGCGGGGACGGGGGCGATCTCACCGTCGTCCGCACCGACCTGCGCACGGGGGCCACGTCGCCCTACCTGCGGGTCCCGACGGCCCGCGGCCACCACCCGGCCGGGGACCTCACCCTGGCCGGTGCGCTGCTGACCCGGGCGGTGGCGACGACGTCGACGTCCGTGGACCGGGGGCCGTGGCCGCTGCCGGTGCGCCTCGGGCTGGTCCTGGCCGCCGCCGCGCTGGCCGCTCCCGCGACGGCGGGGCTGCTGCGCCGGCGGGAGCAGCTCGCCGCGCTGACGGCGGTGCCGGACTGGGCTCGCGACACGACCAGGGGCTGACAGGGTGGACCCGTGGGTGACACCGGGACGGGCCGCGGGGACGACCGCGAGGAGTTCGGCTGGCTGCTGGCGCACTTCCGGGAGGACCCGGACGGGCACGCCGAGAAGATCCACTTCTCCCTCAGCCAGGACGACTCCCCGTTGCGCTGGGACCCGCTGTGGGGCGGCGGTCCCGTCCTGGAGTCCCACCTCGGCACCACGGGCGTGCGCGACCCGGCGATCGTCCGTGACGACGAGGGTCGCTTCCACCTCCTCGCGACCGACCTGCGCGTCTGGGACGGCGGGGGTCTGCGGTGGGACGAGTGGCGCCGGCACGGCAGCCGCTCGCTCGTCCTGTGGGACTCCGAGGACCTGCTGACGTGGGAGGGGCCGCGGCTGGTCGAGGTGGCACCGCCGACGGCGGGCATGGCGTGGGCGCCGGAGGTCACGAAGGACCCCACGACGGGCGAGCACGTGGTGTTCTGGTCCTCCCGGCTGTTCCCCGAGGACGACGTCGAGCACGCCAGCGAGAGCTACAGCCGGATCCTGGCCTCCCGCACGCGCGACTTCCTCACCTTCGGCCCGACGGAGGTCATGGTCGACACCGGGGGCCGGGACGTCATCGACACCGCCGTCCTGCAGGAGCACGGCCGCGTCTACCGGTTCTCCAAGGACGAGGACCGCGACGGCGGCTACGGCATCTTCCTCGAACGCGGCTCGGCGTTGTTCGCCGACGACTTCGAGGTCGTGACGACGAACATCGCCGGGGACCGGTACCCCGGCGGGGTCGAGGCCCCGCTCGTGGTGAAGGCCCGCGACCGGGACCGCTGGTACCTGTTCCTGGACCAGTACGCGGAGTGGCCCCAGGGGTACTTCGCCCTGCAGTGCGACGACCTGGACTCCGGCCGGTGGGAGCCGGTGCCCGCCGGGGAGGTCTCGATCCCGCCCTCGACCAAGCACGGGACCGTCCTGCCCCTGTTCCGGGACGAGTGGGAGCGGTTGCGCGAGCACGGGTTGCGCTGACCCCACGCGTCCCGTCCGCCAGGATGACCGGGTGGGCGAACACGGGCACGGACACGGGCACGGACACGGCGAGACCCTCGACGACACCCTGGAACCGCTGCCGCGGCGGACCCGGCGGGTCCTGACGGCGGTCGTGCTCGTGGTGCTCGCGGCCGCGGTCGCCGGGGTCCTGGCGACGTGGCCGCACGACGTCCCGTCGGCCTCCACCACCTACGTCGGCGCGCAGACCGTGCGCGGGGACGTCACGGCGACCCGGATGCTGACCTGCCGCGGGGAACTGGCCGAGGAGCGCCTGCCGGACGGGACGCTGCCCGAGACGGTGGAGTGCCCGCAGGCGACGGTGCGCGTGGACGGCACCGAGCAGGACGCCACGCAGGACGTCACGGTCACGGTTCCGGCCGCGGTGTTCCACGGCGGCCTGTCCGCGGGCGACCGGGTCGTGCTGACGCGGTACCCCGGCGAGGCGGGCGGCGCCGCGACCTACGCCTGGGAGGACCTCGACCGGCGGGTCCCGCTCCTGGTCGTCGTCGCGGTGTTCGTCGTCCTGACCGTCGCCGTGGGCCGGCGGCGGGGGCTGGCCGCGCTCGCGGGGCTGGCCGTCGGTGGGGCGGCGATCGCGTTCCACGTCGTCCCGGCCCTGCTGGCGCAGGAGGACGCGGTCGTCGTCGGGCTCAGTTCCGCGGTCGCCGTCATGGGGGTGGTGCTCTACCTGACGCACGGGTTCTCGACGCGCACGACGGTGGCGTACCTGGGGACCGTGGCGGGTCTGCTCGTCACCGCGGGCGCGGCGGTCCTCGCGGTCGACGCGAACCACCTGACGGGACTGAGCGAGGAGTCCGCCTACACCGTCACCGTCCTGACGGGGGCGGTCGACCTGCGCGGGGTGGTCCTGGCGGGAACCCTGGTCGCGGCCCTGGGGCTGCTCAACGACGTCACCATCACCCAGGCCGCGGCCGTGTGGGAGGTGCGGGCGGCCCGCGGCGGGGGTTTCCGCGAACTGTTCGCCGCGGGGATGCGGGTGGGCCGGGACCACCTCGCCTCCACCGTCTACACGGTGACGTTCGCCTACGCGGGCGCGGCCATGCCCTCGCTGCTGCTCATCCGGTTGTACGAGCAGCCGCTGGGGCAGGTCGTGAGTTCGGCCGCGATCGCCGAGGAGCTCGTGCGGTCAGCCGTGGGCGGGATCGCCCTGGCGCTCACCGTCCCGCTGACGACGGCGCTCGCCGCGGCGCTCGTCCTGCGGTCCCGTCCTGCCGCTGCTGCACCGGGATCCGGTACCTGATGAGCCGGGCGGAGTTCACCGCGACGAACACCGAGGACGCGTTGTGCGCGATCGCGGCCAGGACCGGCGACAACGCTCCCGCGGCGCCGAGGGCCAGGCCGAAACCGTTGACGGCGATCGAGGCACCGTAGTTCTGCCGGATCAACCCGAGCGTCCGGTCGCCGAGGTCGCGCAGCTGCAGCAGCCGGCGCAGGTCGTCGCCGACGAGGGCGACGTCGGCGGTCTCCACCGCGACGTCGGTGCCGGACAACCCCATCGCGATCCCGAGGTCGGCCAGGGCGAGCGCGGGGGCGTCGTTCGTGCCGTCCCCCACGACCGCGACGGTGAAACCCTCGGACTGCAACTGCCGGACGACGTCCTGCTTGTCCTCCGGCATCACCTCGGCCCGCCACTCCGTGACCCCGAGTTCCGCGGCGACGGCGGCCGCGGTCCGCTCGTTGTCGCCCGTCAGCATGACGATGCGCTCGACGCCGGTGCGGCGCAGTTCCTCCAGGACACCGCGCGACTCCGGGCGCACCTCGTCGCGCAGGCTGACGAGGCCGGTGAGGACGCCGTCGACGGCCAGCAGCAGCGGGGTCTCGGCGGCCGACTGCAACCGGTCCACCCAGTCCTGCGCCGTCGCGTCGACGGCGACCCCCTCGCGGCGCATGAGGCCGGGGGACCCGACGAGGAGGACGCGGCCGTTCGCCTGGACCCGCATCCCGAGGCCCAGGATGACCTCGCACTCCTCGTGCGTCGGGATGACGAGGTGGCGTTCCTCGGTGGACCGGATGACGGCCTGCGCCAGCGGGTGCTTGGAGTGCACCTCGGAGTTCGCCGCCTCGGACAGCACCTGTTCGGGGGTCCAGTCGTCGCGGAAGCTCAGCACGTTGGTGACGACCGGGCGTCCCACGGTCAGGGTTCCCGTCTTGTCGAACACGAACGCGTCGACGCGGCCGGCGGCCTCGAGGTGCGAACCGCCCTTGACGAGGATCCCGCGCCGGGCCCCGTTGCCGATGGCCGCGCTGATCGCCGTCGGGGTCGCCAGCCCGACCGCGCAGGGGCAGGCGATGAGCAGCATCGTCATGGCGCGGCGGACGTCGCGGGTCAGGACGAGGGTGGCCAGGGCCAGACCGAACGAGGCGGGGACGAACTTGCGGCTGAACCGGTCCCCGACGGTCTGCACGGGGGCGCGGTCGGCCTGGGCGTCCTCGACGCGGGCGACGATGCGCCCGACGGCCGTGTCCTGCCCGGTGGCGGTGGCGCGCACGACGAGCCGCCCGCGCAGGGCGACGCTGCCGGCGAGGACCGAGTGCCCGACGGTCCGCTGCACGGGCAGGTTCTCCCCCGTCAGCGCGGCCTGGTCGACGACGGCCTCGCCCTCGACGACCTCGCCGTCGACGGGGATCGTCGACTGGTCGTGGACCACGACGAGGTCCCCCACCTCGAGCTCGGCGAGGTCCACGCGCTGCTCGACGACCTGGCCGTCGGCGGCCGTGCGCTGGACCCACGCGGTGGTCTCGCTGCCCTGCAACAGGTCCGCGATGGCGCGGCGGGTGCGGCGCAGGGTGAGGTCCTGGAGGTACTCGCCGATGTTGAGCAGCCACAGGACGGTCAGCGCGACGACGTTCTCGCGCAGGAGGAGGCTCGCGACGGTGGCCGCGGAGACGAGCGCGTCGGTGCCGGCGCTGCGGCGGCCGACGAGCGCCCCGACGGCCCCCTTGAGGAAGGGGTACCCGGAGAAGATCGTCACGCCGGTGGCCACGAGACGCGACGTCGGGCCGAGCAGGGGCGGGCGCCCGAACGCGAAGCGCCGCAACCCGAGCAGGGCCAGCGCGGCCCCGCCGACCGCGATGCGGGCGACCTCGCCGTTGCCGACGTCGGCCGACCGGGGCGTGCGCGACGGTTCGGCGTCGGCGGGCAGGAGCGCCACGCCGGCCACGGCGGCCAGCAGGTCCTCGAGCGTGAGCGACTCGGGGTCGTAGTGGACGACGACGTTGCCCGTCACGGGGTAGGCGCGGGCCAGCCGCGTCCCCGCGAGGCGGTCGAGGGCTTCCTCCGCGGCGACCGCGCGCGCGGGGCTGCGGCGCAGCCAGTCCGCCTGGAGACGAGCCCGCCCGGGGACGTCCGCGAGGACGGTCAGCGGGCTCAGCTCGACGGTCGCGGTCGTCGTCACCGGATCAGTGCTGGTGGTCGTGACCGGCCTGCGGGGTGGGCGGCACGGGCGGCTGCTCCCCCATCTCGTCGTAGGCCTGGGCGACGATGTCACCGGCGCCGAGGCGCAGGCGCTCGACGCCCGTCTCTGCGG